>CAZDVQ010000045.1:0-36786 GCA_964508975.1 uncultured Saprospiraceae bacterium | reverse complement strand
CGTGTAAGCAGTATGGTATATGGCCTCCGAGCGTTGGACCACGTTGGGCAATTGGGTGTTGTTGTTCATCACGATGGTGTTGTCCCCAACCTTCAAATTTATGTTGGCACCAGCGTCACCATTAGTTACGGCAATCCCTCTCGACACCTGCAACGCGCCATAGCCCATGTTTATGGTGTTACCCTTGATGTTCACCGTTGACCCAGACCTGGTATTCCTGAGTTCGATGGCATTGCTAGGCCACGTGTTTAACAAGTGGTTCACCATGGAAGCAGGGTTAAAGTACTGGAACAGGGACGTGGTGTTGATAATGTTGTTCTCAATATTGTGCACAACGGGCTGGCTGTTGGCCCAGCCTAACCTTACACCCCTGATCACGTTTTCCATGATGGTGTTCCGGCAAGTAACCGATGCCCTCTCGCTCCCTATCCCGGTAAACGCCTCGTTCACCGTGGGCGAGTTGTCGATCAAGCCAACGACATTCAGCCTGGCGGGCTGGAAATTAGTACCAGGCCTGCCCGAGACATATATCGCAGCTCCCCTCGTTTCAAACATACTCAAGGGGAAACTCAAGCCATATGGCTTACCAGTGGCAGGGTCGTTGTGGTTCACGTTGAAGTTGTTGACAATCGTCTCGAACTTGCACTGCCTGACATTTAACGTACCATCGAACATCCTGGCCTGGATACCGGTGTTCAAGTTCCTGAAATGTGTAACCTGTGGCCCAACGCCGATGAAACCCGTGCCGGAACAATTATAGAGGTAAATACCCGCGCAGGACCGATCGCTTAAGCTTTGTTGCTGTTGTGTACCATCCAGTTGGATATTATAGTTGGTAAGGGGTACCGGGTAGGGATTCAGGTTGTTGTTCTTCATGTAGCCCCCGTTGAACTCGCAGCGCTCGAAGAACGGTGCTGCCAAGTTTGACAGGTTGATACCGTTGGCGTAAAAACCAAACAAGCACTTCTCGAAAACCGTGGAGCTCATGGAGGCGATCCCGGTGCTCCTGAAGTCAATGCCTACAACCGCGTCCTTGATTACGCTCTTGACCTGTGTGTTTCCAAACCTAACGTTGGCGTTTCCGCGGACCGTGATGCCCCGCCACATGTCCTTGCAAGTGGTATTGTTGGCGTTGGGGTTTGATATCAAGCTGGATTGCCTGACACTAAGCGTGACATTACCCCCAGATACCCTTATCTCCGATTGAGGTCCCATGAACAAAGTTGAATTGTAAAAATCGTAGTTAACGTCAATTATCAAGATACCATTGATGCACAAGTTCTGGGGAGTCACCTGGCTTTGAGCCGGCGTAGCCAGCTGGCCGTAAAGCGTCGATATGGGCGTCCCGTTGACAGGGTCAGCGTTTATCGACACGAAATTACCCCAGGTTGGGCAATTACAGCCCTGTGCATTTACCCCCCCCAATAACAAACAGGGGGGAACAAGATGATTAGTTTAAAAAAAGCATTTCTCATAATCCAATAATTTAAATCATTTAACAATAAAAAAATAAAGCCTGTTTATTTGGGAGGACAAGCTTTCGGCTAGGTTTTCCCTGAACCCAGCAGGTTATATATTTTGGGATATACCACAAACATAGTGTATATATTTTGAAAATGCAAGTTTTTGCCAATTTATTTTATGTTAATTTTTTATTTAGGGGTTAGGTTATAGAATGGTAGGGGTTAGTTAGGTGGTGTATATATATGGTATGCCTGTATATTGGCTAGAAATTTTCATCGGGCGCACACGCAGGTGCGCACCTACATTGCATTAACCCTTAACCATTTATCATTAACCATTATAACCAGAGGCTAAATGCAGCCGTCGCGTTAGCTGGCCAGAGGGCGCGGCACAAGCCGCGGTGCGTAGCACGGAGCGAATAGCGAACCCCGGAGGACAGCGGCGGCCGCAGGCCGCAACGCCCAAATCCATTTGATAATTTACGTTTTCGCTAGTTTAGCTTTTAGCTAACTGCATCCATTTTTAGCCCAGATGTTCTAGGTTTCCAACATTTTTTTGCCACCCCGAGTAATGGTCAAAGGCTGGATCGTCAACTCAACGATACTACCGATATCAACGCGAGTGCCAGCTGCGGGGTTTTGGCTACTGATAGTACCCACGGCGATACTGCTTACAACGACGGAGGCTAGTCCAATACTCGCGAGGATATTTGCTGCTTGCTCGGGTGATTGTCCTACAACATTAGGAACAACCCGGAGGTTGGCGATGGCCTCGGGCGTGGGGATGGGCACTATTTTGAACTTGAG
The DNA here is from genome assembly GCA_964508975.1 of uncultured Saprospiraceae bacterium. GTDB lineage: Bacteria > Bacteroidota > Bacteroidia > Chitinophagales > Saprospiraceae > CAZDVQ01. The sequence continues at coordinate 34,516 of CAZDVQ010000045.1, read as the reverse complement.
CTTGGCAAACGCATTCACGTTAATATTGTACTGGTTGTTGGTGCTCGCGTTAGAGGGCATGGCGTACACCTTCATCTTGCTGCGCTCGAAAGGGTTGGCAGTACTTGTGTTGGAGCTTGTTTTTTCTTCCATGCTCAAGGATAGCGATACTTGAGCTTCCACCTCGGTCTCGGGGATGGTATAGAAGGTAGGTTGGTAGCCAATATCGCGCATGAGTTTAACCAGTTCGTCGGTGTTCTCGGCATCGTAAATGGTCATGTACTGTGCGAGGGAGCCTTGATCGAGGGCAGCTTGGGCCTCGCCAACACCTTGGCCTATGGAGGCGATGAGCTCGCCCAGGGGAGCCGAGAGGGCCTCCTTCATGAAGTCTAGTGGATTATTTGCCATGAGCTTGTATTAGCTTTATTTTGCGAAGATGACGGTAACACTATCCAGGGTTTCAAACATATCGCCGGGGCCAGGTACTTGTTTAAAGGCTTGTCCACGTGGGTACGCGCTAGTTTGTTGGTAAACCGGATTGAGTTTAAGATTTTGTTTCTCGAGGAGCATGATGACGGCGGTCTCAGAGAGACCAAGTAGCCGCGGCACCACGATACTGCCTGGGGTTGTAGCAGGTGTTTCTACCAAGTTGAGTTGCATCTCGCTGTAAGGATTACCCGTTAGCTCCTTGGTTTCTTCAGGGGTCAAGAAAGTAAGGGCTTCTTTACCATCGTTGTTGGTGTACAAGCCTTTGATATTCAAGGAAAGATTACTGATTTTGTAACCATTGCTGATGTTCTGGGTATTGATGGCGGCCGCATCGGTCATCAAGTTATTGACGATGTTGGCAATAGGTACCGTTTGTTGTGACAAAGGCACGGCTGTTTTATCGGTTGGATCGTCAGGGTTTACCGTTTTGCCCTCCAGTTCTTTTTCCAGCGCTGCGATTTGTGTCTGGTACGCCGCAATTGTAGCCTCGCGTTCTTGTACTTGCACGCGGGTATTTTGGAGTTCTTTTTGGGTTTCGTTAAGTATGGCTACTTTACCTTGCAGTTCGGTAGTTGCCTTACCAAGTTCAGCTTGGAAGGTCTCTTTGCTCACGAATTTTTCGGTATCTATGGTGGCGCTAGTCGTTTGCGCAGTATTTAGTCTTGCAGCGAAAAAGGGCAAACCCGTTAAAGGAGAACTCCCTGCTTCCGATGTGCCCAAGGCCGTTTTGGGGTAAATCCAGTTGTTTCCAAAATCAATGGTTAGCCGTCCAAGGGTATTGTTTATGCTTTGGCTAAAATTAGTTGTAAACACCTCTAATTCTTCCGCTTTACCGAAGGTGTTGTTTAGCCGAAATATAGGCAAAGCAGCACGATCAAGGGATTCAACGATTTTCAGCTCCGTATTTGACAAGACCGCTTTGGATAGGTTCAGTTGAAAGTTAACTATACCTTGGGCAATTTTTTCCAAGCGGGCAACCAGAAGCCAGCGGTTCAAGGTCACATCTAGGAACATAAGGCTCACTGGTAAACCGTCGATGGTTTTATTCTCTGCATCGAGTAGCTTGGCGGTGACGACGATGTTGCGTATATTTTTCATGGCTTGGGCTCGGGCTTATTTTGATATGGCTATGCTGGTTACAATGGTACTACAGTTTACCGTAAAAATGTAAACCAAGCCATTCTCGAATGCTTGCTTAGGTATTTGAACCCCGATAAGGGCTTTGCCTTCGGCATCGGTAAACACTTCGTTATGCGATAGCTGAGGAAAGTCTGATGGGGCGAAGGTTTTGGGGGCCGACATCTGCTGGGAGGTCGTCAAATCAAAATTGAACTCTATTTTGGAATTGGGCATTACTTCGCCGATTACATTGTGGAACAAGGCGTCTATGTCCAGCATATACTTTCCTGTAGTTGTATTCAATACAGGCTCACTATGTTTTGCAGTGAGTATCACCTGCGGAATACCATCATTGGGTATCACTGCAACGAAGCGGCCTGATATGGTGCTGATAATTTCACTCCTCGACGAGTTAGAGCCAGAAGTGGCCACCTGTACGGGAGCAGTCTTGAACATGAGGCGTTTGGCGGGCATCACACCTTCCTGCGTCTCGATGGTCGAGCTGGCTTCAACCTCGGTCGTTACCTGTAGGCTAAAATCGAGGTATGGCAACTGGTACATGGTATTGGGCCGGCCAAACTTGTCGTAAGGCGGCATGTTCCTCAATTTTTGTTGTGCAAAATCGAGGCTTTCAGCTATACTGGTAAGAATATCTTGCAATGCGAGTGCATTGTTTTGAGCTTGACTCATGGTATGTGGTGCGTTTAATAAACCAACAGGTTAATCAATACTTATTTTTCTTGCGGTCGCGTTTTTCCTCCCAGGCTTGAGCTTCCTTCCTTTCTTGGCGTTTTTGTTCCTGGCGCTTTTGCTTGCGTTCTTCCAGCTTCTTGGTGGTAAGGGCTTCTAGTTTCTTCTGGAAGGAGTCTACTTTCGAGGCGGCTTTTTCTACCTGCTCGGTAGCGCCTTTAGTAGCGCTGCTCAATTCTTCCTTAATTTCAGCTTTTAGTTCCCCTACATCCATACCGCCCATGTCATCGCCACCGGGTAGGCCTCCAAGCATTTTATCGAAGTTCAGGGACTGGTCAAACAACTGCGCTGACTTATCCTTAAACTTCTTGGCCAAAGATAAACCTTCTTTGGCTTTTGCCTTTAATTTTTCTGCTCGCGTACTGAGGTCGTCGAAGCCTTTTTTAAACTTTGAACCTAGCTTTTCAGCTTTGTCCTTCAGTTTTTCAACCTTGTCGAGCTTGGTCTTGACATCGTCGGTGAGCAAGCTGTTTTTTAGCTTTGGAGCATGCTTGTTTACTTTTTCGACGACCTTGGCGGCCCGTTTAACAAGAGGCCGCTCGGTAAAACTGAGTTTACCCAGGCCCTTTAGCTCAACCGCAGGTTTATCCGCTGCAACTACCTTCTTTTTTGGGTTAGGTTTGGAAGGTGTTTTCAAGGCTACCTTGGTATCCAGCTTAGGCAATTTAAGCTGCTCGCGTAGCTTTACCTTGCCTTTTTCGGGACTGGAATCAAGCGTATTTGAACTGGGTTTAGGCGGAATGGCCTTTTTGCTTTCAGTAGGTTTATTTGTTCGGGTCTTAAACGTGCTTTTAGCTTCGGGCTTGGGTTTTTCCTTCGCTTTTGGGGCTTCGGGCTTGGGGCTGCTGAACCTTGGCTTTTCAGCTTGCTCAGGTTTGGGCTTATCGCGTTTTAAGCGTTGTGCTTCCCTTTTTTTAGCCCAGAGGGCATCTTGCTTTTTCTTGGTGCTGATGGGGTCTGGCGGCGACACAAACCGTGGGTCCGGGGCGTCGCTACCCGCTTGTCCACTAATTTTAGCAAAATTTTGTTCAAGTTGCTGGCGCTCGGCCATCAGCTTACTGTAATCGGCATCTTGCTTTAATAGCTGCGACAACGAGGCCAGGGCCTCGGCTTTGTCGTCGACATCTCCATTCGGCGGAATACCCTGGTCAGGGTTTTCCGTCGAAGGCGTTTTGACTATTTTTTTCCAGCTTTTGGCCATGTTGCTCTAGGGGTAAACTAGTTGTTGGTACCTTGAGGTGCGTTAGGGTCAACTATAGGAGTGCTGCGGGCTTCTTCCTCTTCATCGACCAAGGCTTTAATCCTTGACTCAAAAATAGCCGGGGCGGGTACGGTAACCAACTTGGTGCGCATCAAAGAGCTACCCTCGGCTGCATACTGGAATTTTTGCGAGTAGCTGGCGTTCACCGAGGCCGACACGCACATGTACGAGGCCGAAACCTCGGCACCTACGCTAAACTCCCGTTCCATCTTCATGGATATGGCCATCTTCATCTCGATAATCGTGTCAACGAACTGGTAAAAGGTAGGCGTAAAACCCAAGGCCATCAAGCTGTAGCCTTTTTGCCCTTCCTTGAGCACAATGAGCGATGATTCGTCGCGCACCAACTCGCCCTTGTCGTTATACTTGAAGCCCGACATGTACTGGGCCATGCGCACCGACATCTTGTCGAGCGCATGTTGGGCCTCCGCGATCCCCAGGCCAAGGGTTTTAACCATCTCCGGGAAAGGAACGTTTAACAGTTCCTTCCCGATGTTGGCCTGGGGTACCGCAGGGGCTTGCATTTGGTTGTTCTTTTTAGCCATAATGGTTTACTAGGCTATTATGATCCCATTTCTTGTTCCATCAACAAGCGAATACGCTCTTCTAAGATGGCTGGAGGTGGAATGGGTACCAACTTGGTCCGAATCAAACTTGAACCTTCTGCTGAATAGCTGAACTTCTGCGAGTATTGCGCGTTGACCTGCGTGGTGCTCACCGTTTTGCCATTGCTGCGGCTGTAATTGGCCACGCGGCCACCCAGTTTTAAGCTTTGGTTGCGCTCGCGCACCGTACTTTGGGTATTGGTCGATATACCAAAAGAACTCTCGGCTTCCATGGTATATTTAATCGCAATTTTAACCTCGATAATAGTGTCAACAAACTGGTAGAACGTTGGGGTAAAACCCAACTCCAACATTGAGAGGCGACGTGGAAGGGAGAGGGTGGAAGGGGGCGTTACGTTTGCCTTAAGGCTGATAACCCATGTAGATTCTGGAGATTCTTCTACAAAGCCTGTATTAGCAGGTCTTTCTACAACAATCCAAAGTTCTGAATCGTGATAAATTGTTTTTAGCTTTTGTGCTGCAAGGTCAGTTCCAAAAGCACTTGCTACAGGCTTTCTAGGAGTATTAGGAGCAGTCGGATGCACATAATCAGTAATTGCAGTACGTCCGGCTGTCGTAATTAATATATTGCTCCCCAACTGCGTCCTGATCTGGCTTCTAAGCGCTGCATCCCTACTCGAATTGTGTATCTCAATCGCATCAAGCGTCGGAATTTTCTCGGTACCGAAAAACACGCGGCTGTCTTCAAAACGCACCGTTTCGTTGCCTTGTGCATCTGTATCGGTAATGGTTTTTAAACCGCCCATCATCTCGGCCACGTCAATCGAGTTCTCGTCCAGGCGCATTTGGGCCTCGGCAATGGCAAAGGCCATGTCGCGGATCATTTCGCCCATCGGCACGTCGAGCAACTCGCGGCCAATACTTGGTTTGTTCATTCTTGGTATCATAGCTATTTAATTGGTTTTAAAGGAATTGTAAAAAAATTAATTTCCTCCTCGAGGAGGCACTGGAGGTACTGGAGGCACTGGAGGTACTGGGGGCACTGGAGGTACTGGGGGCGTGCTACTTTCCTCGCTCATGGCATTTTTCAGCGCGGTCATCAAGCCTTCAGGGGCTGGCAAGGATACCAGCCTGGCGCTCAAAGAGGAAGAACCCTGTGCTGATTGCTCGAATTTCCGGGCATAATGCGCATTCACCGATGCGGCCACCATCCCCGTTTTTTTCTTGCTTTCCTGGGTACTCGCTTCTGGGCTCGTTGTGGTCGAGTTACTGCCAGACGAGTTTCCTTGGTTCGTGCCCACGTTAACCCCCACCGCAAAATCAGTCGATTCGGCCATCGAGAACTCCAGCTTCATCTCTATGTTCGCCTCGGTAAAGGCGTAAAACGTAGGTGCAAAACCCAGTGTCAAGAGGTTGTAAGGCTTACCGCCAATGCTGATTTCGCGTTCTGATAGACCAATAATCATCTTCAGCGAGTTGTCGTCCAGCGCGGCCTGTGCCTGGGCTATTGCCATACCCATCTTCTCCAGCAGCATAGGCAGTGGCGAGTTGGTTATGGTGTTCGTTATGGTACTGATGGCTGACATGCTAGGTGTTTTTTAACGGTTCTTTTTTGGGGCGTGCCCCCGCCTGTTTACCCTGGTAAAACCAGTTGTAAAACAGGCGGGGGTCGGTGTCTTTTGGGTGCGCTGTTCGCTTAGTGCGCGTTGCGCACCGGCCCTGGCGGGCCGCCCGCCAGCCACCTCACGCGGTTATTGGCGCTGCCTTGTACAGTCCTTACTGACCGCCACCTGTGTTAGCAGGTGTGGTAGTAGTTGTAGGTGCTGGCAAACCAAACAGGTTGCGGATATGGGCCTTGAAGCCATCGGGTGCCGGTACCGAGATCAAGCGTGCCGACATTTGCGCATTGCCCGTTAATGACATTTCAAACTGCCTGCAAGTCCTGAAATCAACCGAGCCACCTACCGCTAAAGCCGATGGGTCTTCTAATTTCTCGGTGTCTTGTTTGAGGTAGTACTTGCTGTTTACCGTTTCGTCAATCAACACCTTGCTAGCCGAGTTACTGGTGGTTTCCGAGCTCGAATCCTTCGTAGTGATAGTAATTTCTTCTGAGTCTAGGTTATATGCCGTGAACTTGATTGATGATTCCTCATGGATAAGGTGTACCGTTTCATGTACTTTCTCATACTGGTACTTCGACCCACTTGCATGGGCCGTAAACGCTGTAATAAACGAGTCGATATTGGTTATACCAGCAAATACAAAATTAGTACCCTTGTGCGAAAAATTCAAGGTTCGGGTGCCCGTTGCAATTTCACCATATTTGTAAAAACCATTTACGATTGAAGGAGTGTCAATATAAAGCGTTGAACTAGCAGCAACAGGATTGCTTGGACCTTCAATATAGATCAAATCATGGTTTGATTTAAGGTAAATCTTAGCAGCCCGGTGCGCTGGCGATTTTGTATTGTTTGGAGCCGCAGCTGAGCTATCCAATGAGATACCACGTGTTTCATCAACGGGGCTTGTACCTCCGGTCAACTGTTCCCACTCTGATTTGCCATCGGTCTTGATTTGGGTGCTGCTCACCCCTTTTAATTCCAAGTATTTTTTTACCTCGCCGCTTCGGTTGTTGCTAAGGTTTTTGTTGAACTTCCAACCACCCTCAGTATCTGTATGGCCAATTACTTCTATGCTAAGCGTAGAGTCTGCTTTCAATATCTCGGCAAGTGCATCTAGTTTTGCGAACACATCTACGTTATTCCACGTACTACCACCCGTAGTATTCGAGTATGCAGGGTCAATCAAGTGCCGGCTTGAAGCAAAATATACATTCACGCAAGGGTCATTATATACACCTCCGCTAATGCTAGCTTTTTTGAAACCGATTACCTTTTGCTGTGCAGCGCTCCATACAGCATTCGCGGCAGCTACAGTAGCAGCAAAATCGTTCGCAACTGGCGTAAATGATACTGCTGTACTCGTCGTCTTTATTGAAATGGGAGTAACATTTGCTGGGTCGCCCATCTTTACTATACCAAATTTTTTCGTAGAAGGTACATTCACCACGATGAAACCATTGTTCCAAATTATACCAACACCTGTAGCGCTGATATTGGTCAACTCACCGGCTTCCGTGATTTCATGGTCAAAACGCACTACACTTTCAGCCTCAAGTGCCCTGTCGTAGTAGCTGTTAATCCTTTTCAAAATTGACTCTGTTTGGTCAAATTTGATGGTCTTATTCTGAATAACCACTTCCTCGCTAGAGTCAATTTTCTTGATATAAGAGCGGCTACTTTTATATTCTTTCCTTATTGTATCCTTCTTGCTTACTTCCAAACGCTCTACCGATTCCTTGGTGTAACCCTTGGCCTTGGCATAGTCCAAATAAGCGTTTACCTTAAGGCTGGTTTTGGTATTCAGGCGCATTTTCAACTCGATGCTAGCGCTCACGTCGGCGTAGGCAAAGGAGTAGAAAGCTGGGTAAAAACCTAACTCTAGCAATGACTTGCCAGCTACTTCTTGTTCCGACAAGGCAATTAACTGCTTGATCGAGTTGCTGTCGAGTTTTTCCTGGGCTTTTGCAATGCCCAGCGCCAAGGAGGTAAAAATCTCACTGACGTCAACGTTTTGCAAGACCTCTGTGGCCTCCTGAAATTGCTTAATGTTACTCATTTTTGGGAATTTAATGTTTAAACCATAGATGGTATCGCTTGAGCAATACCACGTTGAATACTATCTGGCGTTATGATAAAATACTTATGCTTACGTTGTATTTCTTTAATTTGCTTGTCCTGGATAGCGTAGCCACGCAACATCCACGACAGTAATTCTTCGGTCAATTTTAAACGACCTTTGCCCGCTATCTTTTGGGCATCTAGCAAATAAGCTTTGGCCTCGTCTTTTTCTTGTAAAAACAAAGCCTGAACCGCCAGCCGCTCGTGTAAACTCGCTCGGTAAAGCGCTACCAACTGGTCATCTCCCTTATCTTCCAAGAACTCGATGATTTTCTCGCAAAAATCTATCACCTCCGCATGGGCACCCATCATTTCCAGGGTTTCCATGATACACTGGCTGTAATGCTGGAAAAAAATATCGCTGCTGGCTTGGCCCTGCGATAATTTCAAAGCTTCCCTGAAGTGTTTCAAGGCTGCCGGGTAATTCTTTTCCACAAATAAAATCTTGCCTTGCTCGGCAATACATACATGTAAAGGATACTTCATCGATTTTAAGCTTGTATGCTCGAGAGCTGTGATTGGAATATAATTTCCGACTCGCAGTCAATCGAGTCGAGCCGCACTTTCAGGTATCGAGCCAGCAACAGCGGTTGGGCTTGGGGGCTAACCCAGCCCTCGAATACGCCTTGGACTTCGGCTGCTGGTAGTACTTCGGCCAATATCTTAGCGGCTTGGGCGTTATCTGACAATTGATGCAATTGTAAGTATGCAGCTTCCTGTGGAATGCGTGTGTAGCTACACTGAATGCCTGCGGCCTCCAGTTGAGGCTGTATTTGCTTCAACTCTTGTGTGCTTAATGCCTCAAATAATTCTAGTGGTAAGTTTTCGAGTACTAGCTCAAACTCTGCCTGAGGAATGCCCGCCAAATTTTCCAACAATGCCGCAGATGCGGTGTTGTTGGGGCAAGCCTCCAATACTACATTGTATTGATTAAAGGTTTCGTTCACCAGTTTCAAAACGCCTGGCGCCGAGAAGCGTCGCCATATTTCTTGTGCACGTTCGTAACTAAAACCGTCTACCACACGTGCATGGCTACCCAGTAGTTCTTGTACCTGCCGCAAGGTCAAATCGTCTTCCGTTTCTACCACAATCGTAAAAGTAGATAACTGTGCATCCGCGGCGATAATTTTGGCATCTATGCGCTTTTGCATGGCTTGTACGGTAGCCAACGAAACCCCGCCGATAACCACCGGCGGGTGTTGAAGTAAGAGGTGTAAGCCTTCTTGTACGGTACAGCCCAAGAAATCGCAAAGCTGGTCGTTTACCGTTGCAATATGCATAGGATCATCGAGGTATATACATACATCGTAGACGGCCTTAGGTTGTATATACTGCACTGCATCTGCGCTATCTATAATCAAGGTTTCAAGCCCCATCTGGTTAAGTAACTCAGCAGCTTTTTGAAGTAGGCCTTCTTCTAAATCGTGAAAGAGTATTGCGGGCGCTTTGTATATAGCACTCAGGATAATCTCTTCCGAAACCTGTAAACTCTCGGTTAATATTTTGCTTGCCACGGGACGTGCCGACCCAATGGACAAAATCACAAGACTTTTTTGGCTCATAAACTGTAGGTTAAATAAAATCCTCTTTTAACTGTTGCGAATGTATAGGGAATATTTAATAAAACAGATTAAAATTTTGCAAAAAGTGCATTTCAGTTTACAAAACCCCGTTTTCAGTTTACGAAACCCCGTTTTCAGTTTACGAACCTTATAAATATGCTCAAATTTGGCGTATCATTATGGGATGCCGCCGTCGCGTTAGCTGGCCGGAGGGCGCGGCGTAAGCCGCGGTGCGTAGCACGGAGCGAATAGCGAACCCCGGAGGACAGCGGCGGCCGCAGGCCGCAACGCCCAAATAAAAAAAATATACTTGCCGGCCAAGGTAAATTCCTGCCCGGGCCGAAAGGAGATGTATACCGTGCAGGCCTCGATGCTGGGGAAAAATTATGTACCTTCGTGCATCTTTCAAACTGTATTTATGCTGCCCCTAAAACTAAGCCTGAAAGGCATTTATTCGTACCGAAGCTTACAAGTGATTGAATTTGACCGACTGCTGGAGGCCAAACTCTTTGGTATATTTGGGGCGGTTGGCGCGGGAAAATCGACCATCTTGGAGGCGATGACTTTTGCCTTGTACGAGAACGTGGAACGCCTGCAAAAAAACGATAACCGGGCCTACAACATGCTCAACTTGCAATCGGATGAGCTGCTGGTTGACTTTGAGTTCATGGCGGGCATACCCGAGCAGAAGTACCGCATCGTGGTGGAAGGCAAAAGGCACCCTAAAAAATTTGACAAGGTTGATTCTTTCAAACGCCGTTGCTTCGTGGAGCAAAACCAGGAATGGGTGCCGATGGAAGATTTCAAGGCCAAGGACGTGCTGGGTTTATCGCTGGAAAATTTTAGGCGTACCATCATCATCCCGCAAGGTAAATTCGAGGAGTTTTTGAAGCTGGGCAGCAGCGACCGCTCGGAAATGATGAAGGAATTGTTTAACCTGAATCGTTTTGACCTGACCGATGAGGTGAAACAGTTGAAATGGCAGAATGAAAAAAATATGTCGGCCCTAGTAGGCAACCTGAACCCTTATGAACAAGTTGACGAAGCCGCACTTGCCTTACTCGAAGGCCAATTGCAAGCAGCCAGCAGCCAACTGGCCCAACAAAAAGATAGTCAGCAAGGCCTAGAAAAACAAGTATCGCAACTGACCGAAGCCGCTAAATTATACCAAGCCATAAACGCCCTGGAGCAAGAATCCAACACCCTTGGCCAAGAAGCCGCCGAGGTGCAGGACCGCGAGGCAAAACTCCAGCGTTTTGAAGCCTACAAGGCACGCTTCGACGCAGACTTTAAGTTGAGGGAAGTCGCCCTGAACGATAAACAACAAAACACACAGCAACTAGAACAGGTATCGACCAAAATTCAAGCAGCGCAATCAGGTTTACAAAACCTACAGGCACCCTTTGAACTCGCCCAAAAAGCTTATGAAAACCTTGATACCAAGAAACAAGTTTTGAAAGACTGGCAAACGGTTTTCGAGATGAAGAAAGCTGCCTACGAGCTAGAACAAGCCAAGCTGAAACTAGAGCAAGTTCAGCAAGAATACCAAGCCCAGCAAAGCAAATTAACCGAGGCCGAGCAAAGCGTACAAGCGCTTAAACAGCAAGTACAAAACATTCAGGATAATGCCCCCGACAGCCAACTGCTGCTGCAAATACAAGCTTGGAAAAATACGGATAGCACCTTACAAAGCCAAATTAAACAACTGGAAGAAGGCATTGCTACCGAACGTAAACAACTGGAACAAAGCACGCAAAGCCTGCAAAACCTGCTCACCACACAGTTGGAGTTATCCGTAAGCGAGGACTACCACAGCTGGTTAAAATCAGTAAACCAACTGGCTGCGGAAAGTCAAGCCGCACAAAAAACCTTGAGCGATAAGTTGCAACACTGGAACATGCACCAAGCATTAGCCAATTTATCCAATAGCCTGCAAGCGGGCGATAACTGCCCTGTGTGCGGCTCAACCGAACACCCCCAAAAGATGCAAGCCCCCGGCGAAGTGTCGGACCTGCAACAAGCCCTGCAAGCTACCGAAGCCAAACTCAAGCAAATTACAGCTCTACAAGTCAAAATAGAGGCATTTATGCCACAAGCCGATAGCTGGCAACTAAGCATACAAGCAAAGCAAGAAAACTTGCAACAACAGACACAAATGCAAGCGCAGCATCGTGCAGCGTTTAACTTCAAGGGGTTTGATGCACAAGACCCACAGTTGCTAGAACGCATTGGCGAAACCTTGAACCAGCACCAAAACCAGTTAAAAACGGCGCAGCAGCAACTAGTCCAAGCCGAGGATAACGAAAAAACAGCACGGCAAGGACAAGACAAGGCCCAGCAAGAACTGGCTCAAACACAACAAGCCATTGCAGGCTTGGAAGCCAGTTACAGCACCAAGGCCGATGGCATTGTACAACTCCAAAGCGCTGATTACGCCAATGTACTTGGCAATGAAATTCAAAAGCAGCGCATCCCTAACCTGGAAGCCGAGATCAGCCAGATACAGCAAAACTGGACCGACTTGCAGCAACGGCAAGCACAGCTAAAGCAACAATTGGATACCGCACAAGGCCAGCAGGAGAGTTTACAGCAGCAAGCCCAAAGCATCGAGCTGAAATTGACCGAGTTGGAAGCCAAAATCAGTCAAGCCCTGGCACAAGAAGGCATCGGCGAGGCGGAGGTCATTGCCTGTTTGGCCTGGGCCATCGACCCGGTGTCGGAGCGGCAATACATACAACGCTGGCAACAAGATTGGACCAGGGTACAAACCCAGCTCAGCAGCTTGAAAGCACAACAAAAAGATATGCCCTACGAGGCTGGCGCACTAGAAACGGTACAAGCTCATTTACAAACGGTATCGGCAGAGGTGAGCCGTTTATCAGAGCGTGTGGTTTTGCTGCAAGCCGATTTGAGCCGTTATCAAGCGGATTTACAAAAAAAATTAGCCCTGCAAGCCCAGCTTGCCGAGCTCGACATCCGGCATAAAAACCTGGGCACGCTAGAAAGTATGTTCCGAGCCAACGGTTTCGTGAAATTTATTTCGACGGTGTACCTAGAAAACCTGTGCCACAATGCTAACGAGCGTTTCATGAAGCTCAGTCGGGGCACTTTAAGCTTAAGCCTGAATGAAAACAACGACTTTGAAGTGGTTGATGCCTTCAACGAGGGCAGGCGCCGCAGTGTAAAAACATTATCGGGTGGACAAACATTCCAGGCGGCCTTATGCTTGGCCTTGGCCTTGGCCGAGTCGATCCGCCAACAGGCCGGTGCACAGCAATCGTTCTTTTTCTTGGACGAGGGCCTCGGCTCGCTGGATGAAGATGCCCTGCAAATTGTGTTCGATACCCTAAAAGCCTTGCGCAACGAGCACCGCGCGGTAGGGCTCATCTCGCACGTGGGCGCGTTACACAAAGAAATTGATGTATACTTGAAGGTAACGAATAGCGAGGAAAAAGGAAGCGAGATAGTTATTAATTATTAGGTGTTAATTATTAGTTATTATGCATCCTGGAGTGTTGACAGAAAAAAGCTATTTATTTGCAGTAAGGATTGTGAAACTATGTAATCTTCTGAAAGAGGAGCACAAAGAATTTGTCATGACAAAACAGTTGCTGAAGGCAGGTACATCAGTGGGAGCCCAGGTAAGCGAAGCGGTTTATGCAGAAAGTAAAGCCGATTTCATTCATAAATTATCGATTGCGCAAAAAGAAATTGCAGAGACCATTTATTGGTTAAAATTACTAAACCAGACAGATTACTTGAGCGAAGCCTATTACATTAGTATAAATAACGATGCTACTGAAATTATTAAACTACTTACGAGTATTCTTAAAAAACTGAAAAGCCCTAGCCCTAATAACTAATAAATAATAATTAATAACTGAATGATTACGCTTGCATCAAACTCGCCACGCCGCCGAGAATTACTGGCCCAGATGGGCTTTAAATTCCAGGTGAAGGCTTCAGATATTGACGAGACATTCCCGGAGGATATGCCTGCCCATGAAGTAGCCGAGTACCTAGCCCGGCAAAAAGCCAGGGCCATGTTGCCAGAGGCTACCGAGCACGACATATTCATCGCGGCCGATACCACCGTGATTAAAGATGGCAACATCTTCAACAAGCCCTTTGATGCTGCTGATGCCGAGCGGATTATCGGGATATTATCAGGTGGAGTACACGAGGTAGTTACAGGGGTTTGCGTAGCTGGGCTGAACTGTTTCGAGTCGTTCTCGGTGCGTACCGAGGTGCATTTCAGCCCAATCCCGCCAGCGGCTATACAGCATTACGTAGCGCATTACCAACCCTTTGACAAAGCGGGTGCCTATGCTATCCAGGAGTGGATTGGCTTAAATTTTATACACCAGATTAAGGGTTCGTACACCAATATCGTTGGGCTACCAACCGCCGAGCTGTATACTACGTTGCTAAAATTAGGCGTTCAACCAACCGAAAAGGCATAATTGCGCACTTTTGATATGTTTATCTTACCTTTGTTGGTTCAAACCATCAACAACATCATAACGAAAGTGTCATGATTGCATCCATTTCGGGCAAGCTCATTTACAAATCGCCAACGGAAATCGTTATCGAGAACAACGGCATCGGGTATCAAATGTTCATCACCTTGAACACCTACACTAAGATATCGGCGCTCGAGGAAGCGAGACTCATCGCGTATTTGTACGTCAACACAGCTCAAGATACTTTCCGGCTTTACGGATTTTCAGAAGAAGCCGAGCGCCAAATGTTCATCCATTTGCTCTCCGTTTCAGGCGTTGGCCCTTCTTCGGCCATCATCATGCTTTCCAAGCTCACACCCGCTGAAGTGCAGGTGGCCATCGTTGGAGCAAACGAGCTCCTCCTCAAGAGCGTGAAAGGTATCGGTGAGAAAACCGCCAAGCGCATCATACTCGAGCTAAAGGACAAGATGCTTAAGGAGGGTCTAGCACCCAACGAGATTTCTGCACTGCCCATGGCCGAAAATAAAGCACGCGAAGAAGCGTTAGCAGCACTTATTGCGTTAGGTTTTAACAAGCCAGCTATCCAGAAGGTGCTCAACCAAATCTTGCGCGAGCAACCCGAGTTATCGCAAGTTGATCAACTCATCCGATTGGCCTTGCGCCAGTTATCTTGATTTTTTGGGGCACCGCGCCCGGGCTTTCGCCCGTTCGCCGCTACGCGTCGCAGCTCGCTATTCGCTCGGCCCTTCGCCGCCTTGGCCGCCTATCGGCGGCAGCCGTTTCACGAAACGGCTCTTCAAAAGGCGGCTCGGTCTGGCGGCTACGCCGCCACTGCTTTGCATCGCTGGTGCTGAGAATTAGGGAATTAGAGGATTAGGGAATTAGAGGATTATGTAAATTTTTGCAATCCTCAAAAATCCACACATTCCCACATCCTCACATTCTCATCGCGCCGGAGCGCCCAAAAAATTAGCTAAAATTAGCTTAAGATGGCTAAAAGCTAAATTTGTTCATTGTTCATTGTTCATCATTCATAGTTCATTGTTCATAGTTCATTGTTCATCATTCATCATTCATAGTTACTCAAACTCGTTTTCTATAGAATAAAAATTTACATCGATCTAAAAATGCCGTTCTAAGATAATTGGACTGGGGGCCTTCGGCTCACCAGCTGCTGAAATTTTTATTCTAAGAAATGACTACGAAACGAATTTTACTGAGTTTATTGGTGACCACTGGTATTATCGGATACCTTGGCTCTACCCAGTTGAGCGAAAAGTTACTATTCAGCCTCCCTTTCCGCGGAGCCGCTGAACATATGCCGCCTGATTCTATCACGGCCTCCCCTACCGATACGGTACCCCCACCGGAAGAACGCGATGGCGACTTCCTGACGGACCAACCCAATAGCCCATTTGCTCTCAAAGACCCACAGGCCATTACCCAAACCGTAGAGTACGACCCCGAGACTGGCTTGTACCTCATCACCGAGAAGGTTGGTGACGCATACTACCGTGCTCCAACCTACATGACCTTTGAGGAATACTTGGAATACAGCGCCCAAAAAGAGGAAAAAGACTACTACAAAGAGCTGATTAAACGCTCTACCCGCACCGCTGGCGAAGACCCCATAACCCCTTACCAAAGCTCGGTAAAAGATGACTTGTTGTGCCGTTTGTTCGGCGGTTGCGACATTGATATTCGTCCACAAGGTAATATCGACTTGACCTTGGGCGGCGATTACCAGCGTATCCAGAACCCTATCTTGACCATCCAACAACAACGCCAAGGTGGTTTCGACTTCGACATGAACATCCAGATGAACGTGACGGGGCAGATTGGTAAACGTTTGAAGCTATCAACCAACTACAATACTGGCGCACAACTCAATGTAGACCAGCAACTTAAGCTTGAATTCCTCTCGGACGATGTGTTTACAGAGGATGCCATCATCAAGAAAATTGAAGCGGGTAACGTGAGTTTACCCTTGCGTTCAACCTTGATACAAGGCTCTCAAAGCTTGTTCGGCTTTAAAACCGCCCTACAATTTGGTCGCTTGACTACTACCATCGTGGCCTCGCAGCAGCAATCACGTCGCCAAGAAATTACCTTACAAGGTGGCTCGCAAATACAGCCCTTCCGCGTTGAAGCTGATAAATACGACGAGAACCGTCACTTCTTCCTGAGCCATTACAACCGAAACAGCTACGAACCTGCCTTGACCAACTTGCCGCAGATCAACACCTTGTTCCGCATCACCAAGATGGAAGTTTGGGTTACCAACGACCGTAACGTGACCGAGGGTGGCGTGCGCGACATCGTGGCCGTAACCGACTTGGGCGAGCCAGAAGTATTTGCCAACCCAGGTTTGGTACAAAGTTCAGCTGTACAAGCACGCGACTTACGCGGCAGCAAACTGCCCGACAACGATGCCAACAACTTGTTCCAGAATATTCGCAACATACCAGGTGCCCGCCGTTTGGACAACGCGGTAAACTCGCTGCAAAACGTGGTAGGTTTACAGCAATCACGCGACTTCGTGAGTATGCGTGCCCGTAAATTGGCCCCATCTGAATATACCTTCCACCCAGAGCTGGGCTTCGTATCATTGAACATCAACGTGCAACCCGACCACGTGTTGGGTGTAGCCTTCCAGTACACCTACAACGGCCGTACCTACCAAGTGGGTGAATTTGCCCAAGACTTACCGATTGATGCCGACTCGCTCAACGTACTCTACGTGAAAATGTTGAAGAGTGTACAGCCTCGTATTGACGTGCCGTTGTGGGATTTGATGATGAAAAACGTGTACTCGCTGAGTGCCTACCAGGTAAACCAGGAAGATTTCCGTTTGGACATCTTTTACCAAGATCCAGGTGGTGGCGAAAAACGTTTCTTGCCAGACGGCCCAATCGCCAACCAGCCTTTGATGCAATTGATGAACTTGGACAACCTGAACCGGGTAAACGACCCCATACCAGATGGCCAGTTTGACTTTGTGCCCGGCTTGACCATATTACCCGCCACGGGTAGGATAATTTTCCCGGTACTGGAACCCTTTGGCTCTAGCTTGAGCAAATTCTTCGTAGATGCCAACGGAAACGTTGACCCTTCGGCCGAGAAATATATTTACCAGCCCTTGTATGACTCGACCGTAACTGCTGCACGGGAACGGGCCGAGTTGAACCGATACATTATCAAGGGTACCTACAAATCAGCCTTCTCCTCTGAAATCTCGCTGGGAGCATTTAATATCCCACGAGGCTCCGTGCGTGTAACTGCCGGGGGCCAGCAATTGGTTGAAGGCCGTGACTTCCAAGTGGATTATAACATTGGTCGTATCAAAATTTTGAACGATGCTGTGATGGCTTCGGGTGCCCCTATTCGGGTTTCGTTTGAGGACAACGCTCTGTTTGGATTCCAAAACCGAACCTTGGTGGGTACCAGGTTTGACTTATACATCAATGACAACTTCAATATAGGTGGTACCTTCCTGCGCCTATCGGAACGCCCCTTTACCCAAAAGGTAAATATCGGCGACGACCCGATTGCGAACAACATTTTTGGGGTTGATGTGCAATATAGTAAAGATGCCCCTTGGTTGACTAAGTTGGTAGATAAAATACCTTTAATCAGTACCAAAGCGCCGTCGAACATCGCGTTTAACGGTGAGGCCGCATACCTTTTACCCGGCCACGCCAAGGTGATTAACCAAGGCATTGACGATGGTGGTGGTGTTTACCTCGACGACTTTGAAGGCTCTGCGGCCCGTTATCCATTGGGCTTGCCTGCCAACTCATGGGTATTAGCGAGTGTACCGCAGAACGACCCAGACGGCAATAACCCATTGTTCCCGGAATCGGCCTTGATTGGCGATGTGAATTATGGTAAAAACCGAGCTCGGATGTCGTGGTATAACCTCGACCCTATTTTGATTGGCAACCAAGCGCCCGACAACATCCCGGATTCGGAGAAGTTGAGTACCTACGTGCGGAACATTGACCAACGCGAGGTATTCCCTAACGTGACGATTGGGCAGAATCAATTCCCAATTTTGAGGACATTCGACATGGCCTATTACCCTGAAGAGCGTGGTCCGTATAACTACGATGTAACGGCAGGAGCGTATTCAGATGGTATTGACCCCAATACAGGCGAGTTGCTTAACCCTAAAACACGTTGGGCCGGTATCATGCGCTCGATTGAAACGAACGACTTTGAGGCGGCCAACATGGAATTCTTGGAGTTCTGGCTCATGAGCCCCTTCAAAGAAGGCTACGGTGGTACCGGTGGTGAGTTTTACATTGATTTAGGTAATATTTCGGAGGATATCTTGCGCGACTCGCGTCGCTTCTTTGAGAACGGTATGCCTGGCGTGGGCACACCCGTACAAACCGACAATACCTCATGGGGTCGTGTACCAAGGATCCAAGCCATCACCAATGCCTTTGACAATGACCCAGACTCACGATTAGCGCAGGATATTGGTCTTGACGGGATGAACAACGAACTAGAACGTAGCCGTTTAGATTCTGCTTTCTTGATTCCGTTACGTGCGCACTTGACCCCGATTGCCGTAAGCGTATTGCAAGCCTTAGAGGAAGACCCCTCGAGTGACGACTTCCGTTTTTACCGGGACGAGTTCTACGACAACAGCCCGCCGCAAGAAGCTATCATTGGTCGATACAAACGATTCAACAACCCACAAGGCAACTCTCCTGCCTCTGACCCAGGCAACAACTTCGTATCGGCCAACACCAACATACCAGATACCGAGGATATTAACCGCGACAACACCTTGAACGAGGACGAGTCGTACTTCCACTACAAAATTCCGATTAAGCGCGATCCGCTTAATCAAGAACAGGTCGAGTTGAACAATTACATTACCAGCTCAGTGGTGGGTAGGTATACCAATCCTAGCGGTAATGAAGACTCTGTTTATTGGTACCAGTTCAAGGTTCCGCTGCAGCAGTACACCGCTAAAGTGGGTAGTATCCAAGACTTCCGTTCTATCCGTTTCATCCGTACCTACATGCACGGCTGGGATGATAAAGTAATCTTACGTTTTGCTCGTTTTGAATTGGTTCGTAACCAATGGCGCAGGTATCGCCGTAACTTAGCTGAGCAGCAAGAATTAATACCACCATCTGAAAATCCAGAAGGTACTGTATTCGATGTCAACGCTATCAACATCGAAGAAAACGGTTCGCGTCAACCGATACCTTATGTATTGCCTCCGGGGATTAGCCGTGAACAAGCCATTGGACCTAACTTCAATGCTTTGCAAAATGAACAAGCATTGTCTATGACGGTATGTAACCTTCAAGACGGTGATGCACGTGGTATTTTCAAAAACTTGAACCTTGACTTAAGGGTTTACGACCGCTTAAAGATGTTTGTACACGCTGAAGCCACGCCAATCACAACGGACTATGCCCCAGGTGACTTGACGGTATTCGTACGTTTAGGTAGTGACTTTATCAGCAACTATTACGAGTACGAAATACCCGTGACTTTCTCGCAAATGGGTTCAACAACTGCTGAGGATATCTGGCCATCAATCAATAACTTTGACTTCCCGCTTGAAATACTACGTCAGTTGAAATTACAACGCAACGATGTACAGGCCTCGGTAACTGATCCATTCTCTATTAACGACCCGGATGCTCCAGCAAACTTTGTGACCATCGTTGGTACGCCAGACTTAGGTATGGTTGAAAGTGTAATGATTGGTATCCGGAACAGGGCTAACCAAGGCCCCCCGATTTGTGCTCAAATCTGGGTGAACGAGCTTCGGGTTACCGGTATGAACCAAGATGCCGCCTGGGCTGCAACTGGTCGTTTAGACTTGCAACTTGCCGACTTGGCCAACGTGACCCTCTCCGCCAAATACAACTCTATTGGTTGGGGTGCACTAGACCAAAGGGTAACCCAACGTAGCCGCGAAGAAATACTACAGTACGATTTCTCTACCACCGTGCAGTTGGATAAATTCTTGCCCAAAAAATGGGGTATCAAGTTACCAATGTACGCCCAGGTTTCCAATGAAATCCGTACACCACAATTCGACCCTTACCAACTTGACGTGGAGTTGAAAGAATACCTACGCCGTGCAACGGACCGCACCGAAAGGGACTCGATTCGCCAGCAAGCGGTTTCCGTTAACTCTATCCGTGCATTGAACTTCACGAACGTAAGGAAAGAGCGCACCAACAAGCAGAAGAAACCAATGCCTTGGGATTTCGCCAACTGGAGCTTCACCTATGGCTATACCAAAAATTACCGTCGTACGCCTATTATCGCCAGCGATAATATGACCATTCACCGCGGTATAATCGACTATAACTACAGCACGCAGCCCTTGTACATTTCGCCATTCAAAAACCTGATTAAAAAAGGTAAATGGTTATTATTTATCAAGGAGTTTAACTTTAATCCAATCCCCAACGGTTTGACCTTCCGCAATGAAGCAACCCGCCGTTTTGGGGAAACGGTTTACCGTTTTGCAGGGCCTACCAACAATACTTGGTATGAAAAGCAATTTACTTGGACGCGTTCATACGGCTTAAACTGGGACTTGACCAAGTCTCTACGCATGAACTTCACCGCCACGAATAACGCTTTTGTAGATGAGCCTTTTGGAAAAATTGATACCAAAGAAAAACGCGATACCGTTTGGCAGAACCTGGGTGAATTTGGCCGAAACAGGCAATATCAGCATAGCTTAACCGCCTCGTACCAGGTACCAACCAAAAACTTCCCGTTGTTGGACTGGACCACGGTGAGTGCTCAATACCAAACCAATTACTCTTGGGGTGTAGCCAGCTTGAACACCGACTCGCTGGGCAACATTATCCAAAACGGTCAAGTGCGTACCATCAACGGCGATTTGAATTTCGTCAACTTGTACAACAAGATTGAGTACTTCAAAAAGTTAAATTCACCGGCCAAGGCAAAAGGTAAAACGGGCAACCGCCCAACCCCTCCGAAACCTGGCGAGGATAAAGATGCCGAGAAGTCTGACGATACCAAAGATGAAAAAGGTGGTAAAGATGCTAAAGACAAAAAAGACAAGAAGAAAAAAGAACGTGAACCTTCTGTGTTTGAACGTGCTTTGATTCGCCCCTTGATGTCTTTGCGCCGGATGCGTATTACGTACACGGAGAACTTCAACACCGTGCTCCCTGGTTTTGTACCGAAGCACAAATATCTTGGTCAAAACCAAGACTTTAATGCCCCTGGATTTGACTTTACTTTTGGTCGCCAACCCGACCAAGCATGGTTAGATGCAGCGGCTCAAAAGGGCTGGATTACCACCAGCATTTATCAAAACCAACAGTTCCAGCAAACGCACACCCAGAATATTGATGTTCAAGCGCAGTTGGAACCTTGGCAAGATTTCAAGATTGATGTTGACTTTAAGCGTCAAACCAGCAGGAACTACTCAGAGTATTTCAAAGTAGATTCATTGGCACCACGCGACCAGTTTGCACACTTGAACCGTATGGAAATGGGTACGCTCACCATGTCGTACTTGCCTGTAAAAACCTTGTTCGACAACCGCTTTACCTCCGATAGTTTGTCGCAGCTATTCAAAACCTTTGAAGGTAACCGCCAGATTATTTCACAGCGCTTGGGTACCGGCTCGCACCAACTACCTGAAGATGCTACAGAGGGTTACACTCGTGGTTTTGGCCGTTACCAACAAGACGTACTGGTCGGAGCATTCATTGCAGCCTATACCGGTCAAGATGCCAACAAAGTGTTCTTGGGCGATATGCGTAAGCTGTTCCCGATGCCAAACTGGCGCTTGACGTACAACGGATTGGCCAAGTTGAAATTCTTCAGCAAATTTGTATCGAGCTTTAGTTTGACCCACGCTTACAAGTCGACCTTGACCGTGAATAGCTTTGCCACTGACCTTGACTTCCAAGAGAGCCCAACAACCGTTGACCCGAACACCCGCAGCTTCTACTCAACCTTTGAAATACCAAACATCATCATCACGGAGCAGTTTGCCCCATTGATTGGTATTGACATGCGCTTGAAAAATGAAGTAAGTGCCCGTTTCGATTACAAGAAGAGCCGTAACTTGTCGATGGGCTTCATCGACTACCAGTTGAGCGAGAC
The DNA here is from genome assembly GCA_964508975.1 of uncultured Saprospiraceae bacterium. GTDB lineage: Bacteria > Bacteroidota > Bacteroidia > Chitinophagales > Saprospiraceae > CAZDVQ01. The sequence goes on along the minus strand of CAZDVQ010000045.1, from coordinate 12,454 downwards.
CAAAACTTCTGAAATCACACTTGGTTTGGGCTATCGTATCAAGAATAAGAACCTCTTCGAGTTGTTGAGCAAGAAGAAGAAAAAGAAGAAAAAACAACTGGGCGATGAAGATGGCAACCTTTCAGCGGGTATCATCAACTTAGGCTTGGGCACGGTTAAACCGGTTCACGATATCAACATCAAGTTTGATTTCTCATTACGCGATGATATTACATTTAACCACGTACTCGACCAGAATGTACGCGTACCAACACGCGGTACCAAAACAATTCGTATCTCGCCATCGGTTGATTACATCGTGAACAACCGTATGACCATCAGGGTGTTCTTGGATCATAACCGTACGATACCGGCTACCTCGCAATCGTTCCCGATTACCACTGTTCGCGGTGGGGTTACCTTGCGATTCTCCTTGACCCAGTAATGCTATAAATTAAGTTTTAGGGATTAGTTATCAGGTTTATATACCTACTAGCTAATCCCTAATTTTTTTCTATTTTTGGGTAAAATTTGACCATGAAAACCCTGATACAATACCTGCGCCAGTACCAACGCGAAGCATTTCATGCTGGTGCCTTTGCTCTGGTGATACTGTTATTAGGGGTTGGGGTATTTTTTTACTACATAGAGCCTGTACTGCGCCAAACCTCCAATTCGCTGATACACTCCTATTGGTATATCGTTTACTATTTTGCGATATACGGCACTGCATTTTGGGGCACATACCTCATCCAGAGTATCTTTACACGTGATTGGAAGGCTTTCCGCAGCCCTACTTTTTGGTTTTGGAGCATCGCGGCCATGTTGGTTTACGCTACCCGGACCGGTTCAAAGCTGTTCATGGTCGATATTTGGCCATGGCTACAGGCGCAAGGGCTTGCATATCATTGGTCTTACTCTGCGCATACCATTTTCCGTATAAGCATCATTATCATTCCGGTACTGCTATATTGGTTCTGGTTCGATCGCAAAAAGCAGCCCCTCTACGGTTGGAAACTCAAAGATGTTGACCTAAAACCATACCTCACGCTGCTCATTTTAATGGTGCCCTTAATCGCTTTCGCGTCTACCCAAGCCGATTTTTTAAAAAGTTACCCCAAGGGCGCGGCCATTCTACACCAAGGCGCCAGCGGCGTGGAGGTGTTCATATACGAGCTGGTTTACGGCCTCGATTTTGTAGCGGTCGAGTTTTTCATCCGGGGCTTCATGGTATTGGCTTTAGCCCGGCTTATCGGGCCCAGCGTCATATTACCGCTGGCCGCATTTTACTTGACGATACATTTCGGTAAGCCCATGTTCGAAACCATCAGCTCATTTTTCGGCGGTATGATTTTAGGTATCGTGGCATTTTACAGCCGGAGCATATTTGGTGGTATCATCGTGCACCTAGGCATCGCCTGGATGATGGAGCTCGGGGCTGCCCTAGGCCGATGGTGGAGTTAAAAATTCTTTATTCATGATTTTTGGGGGGCGTTGCGGCCTTTGGCCGCCGCTACGTTACGGCGCTCGCTATTCGCTCGGCCCTTCGCCACCCTGTCCGCCCACAGCGGGAGACGTTTCTAGAAACGTTTTTACAGGGCGGCTCGGTCTGGCGCGTTGCGCCACGCCTCCACATCGCTAACGCATCGGCGGCAGGGCCGGATAACCCATGAGGTCATACTAGCGGCTGTTCGCCCTCCTACACCACATTAACCTCCCGGTCTAAACGTACACCATAGTGCGCGTGTACCGACTCGATGACGCGCGTCGAGAAGTCGAGGATTTCTTGGCCAGTAGCATTGCCGTAATTAACTAATACCAGTGCTTGGCGAGCATGACAACCCGTGTTGCCTACCTGCTTGCCTTTCCAGCCATCTTGCTCGATTAGCCAACCAGCTGGTATTTTCACGCCGTTCACGGCTGGATAATTCGGGATAGTGGGGTACTCGGCCTGCAGCTGGGCAAACAAGTCCTGCGAGATGACCGGATTCTTGAAAAAACTACCCGCGTTGCCTAATTCGGCAGGGTCGGGTAACTTGCTGCGGCGAATTTGAATCACCGCATCGCTTACTTGGCGCAAACTGGCCTGTTGAACGCCCATCTCTTCCAGCGTCTTGCTGATGTCGCCGTAACTGATATTCAACTGCGGATTTTTCTGCAAGCGGAAGGTAACCGAGGCTATAATAAACTGGTTCTTCAGTGCTTGCTTGAAAATACTTTCGCGGTAACCAAACTTACACTGCTCTTTAAAAAAAGTAACCTGCTGCCCTGTAGCAATTTCAATAGCCTCCAAGGATTCGAATACCGACTCTATTTCTACCCCGTAAGCGCCAATGTTCTGCATGGGTGCTGCGCCTACCGTCCCGGGGATCAAGGATAAATTCTCAACGCCACCCAGCTCGTGCTCTACGGCCCAAAGCACAAATTGGTGCCAAGCCTCTCCCGCTTGAACCTCAACCCATACTTGCTCGGCATCTTCGCGAATAACCTGTATGCCCTTATTGGCAACCCGCAGGATTAATCCCGGGTAATCGCCCTTGAACAACACGTTACTACCACCACCCAGTATATATTTTGGTCCATCGTGCTGACATAGTTTTTTCAGGCTGGCAATATCGGTAGCCTCAGCAAACAGCTTGGCCTTAACGGCTAGTCCGAAAGTGTTGTAGGCACGAAGGGGATGGTTCTTGAGCATCAAAAGCAGGTGGTTTTGTGGCACAAAGATAATGAATACCTGCATAAGGATTGTTCATTTGATTTTTGGTATTTTGGTAAGCAAGCCGTTCTGCGCTGCGCCAGCGATGCGGAGGGGTGGCGCAACGCGCCAGACCGCGTAGCGGGCCGAGCGAACAGCGAGCCCCGTAGCGTAGCGACGGCCGAAGGCCGGGGCGCCCAAAAAAACTACCAACCACCAACTACCAACCCTCCTTAACTCCCATTAATTTCAAGGCATCTGACACCTGGCTGACGGGTAACTGGCAACTAAAATTCTGGCACACGAATATTCGACTTTCGCCGCTGGCCGAGAACCGATCGGTGAAAATTGGATATTTCGAGCTGCTTTTGCTGGCCATGACGCAATGACATGGCTGATAATGCAGCATCAGTTCTTTGGCCAATTTGAAGCTCTCCGCACCAGTGATGGCGATTTCGTATTGCCCGAAATGGAAACCCAACACCGTGAACGCCCAATGGCTGAACGAGCCGGGGTATTTGAGCATGGTTTCGTGCACGCGGTACAACATGACCTGCGCTAATTCGCGCTCCTTGAAACGGTTGCCGTTGATGACCGCCATGCGGGCCAGGTTGTACAACATGATGGCATTGCTGGATGGCATGGCCCCATCGAACAGTTCCTTGCGGCGCATCACGAGGTCAGTGGCCGAGGCAGGTGAGAAGAAAAACAGCCCGTCGCGCTCGTCCAAAAACTGCTCGCGGGTGTGCAACATATATTCTTGGGCCAGCTCCAGCCAGGCCTCGTCAAAGCGTACCTTGTACACATCCAACATGGCCTCAATGCAATAGGCATAATCGTTCAAGTTGGCAGGGTTCTTCGCCTGCCCGGCTTTATAACTGTGGAACAAGCCGTAGGTACTTTCTTCGTCCTTGAAGGCCCGCATTAAAAAGCGCATGGTTGTTTCGGCATCATCGAGCAGGGCTTGGTCGTTGAGGGCCAAACCCGCTTTGACCAAGGCCGACACCATGAGTGCGTTCCAGTCGAGCAGAATTTTATCATCCAAGCCCGGTCGGATACGCAAAGCCCTGGCTTCCAGCATTTTTTGCTTGGCAGCCTCAATACGTTGGGTACATTCATCTAGTGCTAGGCCCTGTTCAGCGGCAAAAGCATCTATAAAATTATGGCGGTTCAAGATATTTTTATGTTCCCAGTTGCCCTGTTCGGTTACGCCGTAATAGGCATTAAAAAGGGCTGCCTCGGGACCAAGCACGGCATCAATTTCGGATTTATCCCAAACGTAAAACTTACCTTCAACGCCTTCCGAGTCGGCATCGAGGGCGCTGTAATAGGCCCCTTCCGGACTTTTCATCTCGCGGTTCAGCCATACAATCGTCTCGCGGATGGTGGTGGCGTAAATTTCCTTACGGGTAATTTGGTAGGCTTCGGCCATGACCCAGATGAGCAGGGCGTTATCGTACAACATTTTTTCAAAGTGGGGTACCAGCCAAGCACGGTCAACGGTGTAGCGCGAAAAGCCCCCACCAATTTGGTCGTAAATACCGCCTTGAATCATGCGGTCAATGGAGAACAAAGCGTGGTCGAGGGCATCTTGCTCGTGGGTGTAATGGTACCAACTGAACAAAAAGCGTATCGACATGGTGCCCGGGAACTTGGGTGCGTTGCCAAAACCACCTTCCACGCGGTCGTAGCCCTCGCGCAAGCGGTAGTACATCTGGTCGATGTACTCGCGGTTAAACAGGTCGTCCTGGGTATTATCAGGAATCAAATTGCTCACGAATTGCTGCTCCGAGTTGTGCATGTAACCCAGCAGTTTGGTGGCTTGTTCTTGAATCACCTCGGGTTGGCGGGTATAAGTATCCATGATACTTTGGAGTACTTGTCGCCAAGATGGCCTGCCGTGTGCGGGCTCGGGCGGGTAGTACGTACCGCCGTAAAATGGCCGGGCATCGGGCAGCAGGAAACAGTTGAGGGGCCAACCGCCGCCGCCGCGGTTAATAATTTGCACGGCTTCCATGTAAATATGATCCACATCGGGGCGTTCTTCGCGATCCACCTTGATGTTCACGAAATGCTCGTTCATGAAGCGGGCCGTTTCAAGGTCTTCGAACGATTCGCGTTCCATCACGTGGCACCAATGACAAGTAGAATAGCCGATACTAACCAAAACCAGCTTGTTCTCAGCCTTGGCCTTGGCAAAAGCCTCATCGCCCCAGGGATACCAATCAACTGGATTATGGGCATGTTGTAATAAATACGGGCTACTCTCTTGCGCTAAACGGTTCATATCTTGATAAATTTACCTTTATATAAATGCACAACTGGGCAAGCTGTTCATTTTTAAGTTCTCGGGCCCAAACTTACGGTATTTTGAGCAAGGCAAACTGTGTTTTTTATCACGCAGGCTTCGACCACCGTAGCAGTCATTTCATCGCTTTATCATTTTAATCATTTGGGGCCTCCGCCGCGCTGCGGCAGCGCTACGTTTCGCAGCTCGCTGACGCTCGGCCCTTCGGCCTGGCGCTACGCGCCACCGAGCCATTTGCAGGAGCAAATGGTTCACTTGCTACAAATGTACATTGAGTACATTTGTTTTTGCTTCGCAAAACCGCTACGTTCATACATCGCTAGGCCGAGTAGTTTTCTGGCGTGCTTGACGAGGGCGACCATAAGGATCGCGTGACATAGAGTTATGAAATACATTTGTGACATAAAGTTGTTTATTCAAGATTAGCAAGTGCCGCACCGCGGCAAAAGCTGTCAGCGATGGGTGAGGGAGTGCTGCAGGCACGACCGGAACCCATCGAAAAAGGCAAAGAAAAGATCGAGCCCTGAAAGGGCGATATTACAAAAGGGATTTTATATATCATATCGTCCTTTCAGGACTTAATTTCTATCCATCTCATTCGATGGGTTCCGGTCGTGCCTGCAGCACTCCCTCACCCATCGCTAAAATATGGTGCCGCTTCGCGGCATATTTAGGTTGTACAAAACTATCGATCTTGAAATTGTTCACAACTTTATGTCACGCAACACACAGGTGCGCCCCTACGATGTTCGTTGTTTCCCTTTCATGATTATCATATTAATCACATAAATCATAGTTCAGACAAAAAACGGCGACTTGTCTGCCGTATCAGCGCTAGGTGCCCGGAAGGGGCCGCCGTAGGCGGCAGCGCGTAGCGCCAAGCGATTAGCGCGCCTGTAGGGGACCGGCGACGCAACGCGGCGCAGCGCCCAAAAAAATAAAACAACTAAATCAATTAAATTCCAAGCCTTTTTATACTTTCACACGTCTTTATGGAACATTCTGGATATAAGACTGTATTAATTAAATAATATCATGTCGGAGTATTCCATAGTAAGAGAAAAAAAATGCCCCATGAACGCGAAAAACCTCATTGTTGACATCATCCCCGCCCTGAGCCCACAAGACTCTGGCGAGAAGGCCCTGGCCTGGATGGCCGATTTCCACCTGCGGCACTTGCCCGTGGTAGAGCAAGGCGAGCTTATCGGTATCATCAGCGAGGACCACATCTGGGACTTTAACGACCCCGCGGAGGCTATCGGTAGCTACCTATACAATAACCACCTCACCTCTGTGCAGGAAAAACAGCACTTCTTCGACGTGCTCAAGGCGTTTGTAGATGCCAACCTCAGCATATTGCCCGTGCTCAACGAACAACAGCAATACAGCGGAATCATCACTGCCGAAAGCTTACTCAAATATTTCTCGGAAATGGGTTTTTCGGCTCATCCTGGTGGTGTGCTGGTTATTGAGATGGATTATCGCGATTACTCGCTGGCCGAAATTAGCCGCCTGATTGAAGGCGAAAAAACTGCCGTGCTCTGCGCTTTCGTATCTTCGCCACATGGCACAACCAAGTTAGAGCTAACCCTCAAGACCAACAAACCCGACCTGCAACACGTGATTGCTACCCTGGAACGCTTTAACTACACCATCAAAGCCCACTTCAACGATGGCAACTTGATGGACATCGTGGAGGAGCGTTACCAAAATTTAATGCATTATTTGAACGTGTAAAGCCCGGCCAATACAGCGGCCAGCAAGAGGGCTATCCATACAGCGTTGCGTTGTTTGCGCTTGGTGTGGCGCATGGCTTGGTTCATGGCACCTGGCGTGGCACCCTCTTCCAGACTTTCCCAGTTCGACAAATTTTCTGTATCCAGCTTGGTATGTTTCAAGCTGCGGGTATATATGCGCTTGCCTGGTGCGTTGGTAAAATGAACCTTGCAGATGGGGGCACCGATCGGGGTCAACAACTCGAGTTTGAGTGGTTGACAAGCCATGTCCAACTTGGGTACTTGCAGCAGCGGAGCCTTACATGCAGGAAACTGTTTTTTAAACTTAATGGTGTCCTGTGCTAATATTAGGTATGTGTTGGGTTCAATCTTGCATTTGGGCAAAGGGATAGCCGCATCGTTGACGCGCAGTACCCATTGGTTTAAATCAACGGTAGTACTGTTGCGGTTGTATAGTTCGAGCCAATCTTTGGCTGCCTCGTCGTGGCAATATAACTCGTTGACGATAATTCTTTTAGCTAGGGGACTTGTATACTGTTTGAAGTGTGCCACCACGGTACAGGCTTTATTTTTAAAGCTATGCTTCAAACTGGCCTCCCCTACCCGCTTGCCATCTACGCTGAGGTGCGAAAACTGGTAGCCAAAATCAGGTATGGCCTCGATTTCAATGGGTATATTTTTAAAGTATGAACCTGCTAGGCTATCTCGGCACGATAGAAAGCCATTGAGCCGCACTTGACCGCCTGGGCTTTCTACTTTAACCATAAGTTGAACGTCCTCGCCTACCTGGAAGCGTTCTTGCAGGAACTGTTTCATGAAGGCAGGGCGTTGTAGGGCGTATTGACGCATGATGTCAACACGCTGGTGCCAATCTTTGATATCGCCTCGTTTCCAGCGGTCGAGGTGTTGCTGCATCTCGGGTTGGTACAGCCGTTCGAGGCTATCGATGGTAGCGATACAGTTTTGCGGTTTGAAAACGGAGTTCATCACATCGGCAAAGCGATTGATAAAGCGATTTTTGAAGTCGGGGTTTTGCAACAAAACCCGCAGGTTGAGGGTGCTCCAAGGCGGGTTAGGCCAAACGGGGCCATCGGCCTTGGTGTGGAAGGCCAAGCTGTTGTTCTTAAAAGCCTCTGTCTCGTACATGCCCATGCCGAAGTCGGTATCGAAAAGCACCCATTGCCATTTACCGCCGGGTGTTTGGGGGCGGAAAAACTTGACGTTGCCGCCAGCGTCTTGGTTATCGACGTATATTTGGAGGACCTGGTAGTTGAGGAAATTATCGACATCCATCATGGCGGCCACCTTGGTAAAATGGGCGGGATTGGCCAGATTGGTGCTGGGTGCGCGCATGAAAGCGCGCATCTCGTTATAGTGTTTAATACTGCCTCGTTTTACATCTTGGCGGTGTTCAATTAAATCGAGGCTATCCTTGTTGAAGCCCGTGCGGTATTCGACAAAATAGCGGTTAATTTTTTCGCGCATGTTGTAGATGCCCCAGTATTGCCCGTTGATATACACCACGCAAGGCCGGGCGGCTTGGCTAAGTAGGCCCATGCGCTCACCAAAAATGGCGATGGCCACGTCGCGGAACTGGGTAATGCAAAAATCGCTACCAGAATTCCGGAGGACAAAGTGTTTGTACTTATCGTTTTCGCGGCTAGGAAAAAGGCGTTTCTTGATATACTTTTTACCGTAATTCTTGCGCCCGACGATAGAGATTGACTTTTGGGGGAACACCCTACTCATGCCTCCGAAAAGCCGGAAACCCTTGCCATCGGAAAACACCAGTTGGCCTTTTTCATCGAAAAGTTCAATATGGCTGGGGTATTCGCGCCGCGACCAGAAATTGGCCCCACGGAAAGGATAATTGGGCTTAGAGTTAGGTCCTTTTACAAACAGACCTTTCTCGGGGTGAAACAGCACGTGTGGCTCGATGGCGATAGAGACAACCGCCATAGCATGTTGTTGGCCGATAAAAAAAGTGTACGTTTCGACATCGGAGGATTGCTTGCCCGATTTAGCCCTGAACCGTAGCACGGTGTGCTTATCAATGGATATCGTGGCGCCGCTTTTAATCTTGGCCGACTGTTTACCGGGGGTAGAACCATCGAGCGTATAAAAAATAAGGGCCTTATTATCGCTACACGTCAATTTAAGCTGGATGGCTGCATCGTAAAACCCGGCAGCGTGGGAACTTTCGACACGCAAGGCTTGTGCCGTAAGCCATTGAGCCACGAGCAGGTTAAAAAAAATAAAAAAGTAGAGCCGTTTGGTGAACATGCGTGTAGAACGCTGGTTATTAAGCCGTAAAATTAACTAATTTCGTGGAATCGCGGCAATCAAAGCCATGCTGGTGGCGCGCTACGCCACCAGCATGGCTTTGAGGTAAAGATTGGTGAAAATTGGTGAAAGGTAAAAAATTGGTGAAGGGTAAAGGTGTGTGAATGGGTGAAAATAACAGAAGGAAAAAATGTTCATTACCCTAACTCTAGACACATTGAGCCTTAACCCATTTTCAACTATCTTTACCCCATAACCCATCTTTACCATTTCACCTATCTTTACCCTTCAACCCTTTTATATGCATAAAATTTACCCATCGAAAGTCATGTTGCTAGGCGAGTATACCGTCTTGATGGGGTCGCGTGGTTTAGCCTTGCCTTTTCATGGCCGTTGTGCGCGATGGGCCTGGGGTACCGGGCCTGATGAACGCCTAGAACCATTTGCGGATTATGTGGCAGCGCTTGGCAACACGAACTATGCCGTAGCCCAATTCAAGCAAGATATACAAGCAGGTTTGTGCCTGGAATCCAATATACCAACAGGTTATGGCATGGGAAGCTCGGGGTCCTTGTGTGCGGCCTTCTACGAACGTTATGCCTTACAAAAAGCTAGTAGCCAGCCTGAGTTATTGCAGGCCCTCCAGGAGTTAGAAGGCTACTTTCACGGCAGCAGCTCCGGGCTCGACCCCTTGGTGTCGTATCTCGATGCAGCGGTGCTATTGGAAGCCGGTGGCCCTAAGATTGTATCGTTACCCGAGCCTGGGCCTGTGACCCAGCAGCTGTTTTTGCACGACACAGGCATGGGGCGTCAAACCTCGGTGCTGGTACAGCAGTTCAAAAAGCGTTTAGTAGAAGACCCTGACTTTAACGCGGCCATGCATGAACACTTAACGCCCTGGACCGAAAAAGGTATAGATGCTTTTTTAAGCGGCGATGCATTGGCTTTTAAAACAGCCTTCCAGCATATTTCGAGTTTACAATACACCTGGCTTGAAGTGCTGATACCCGAGCAATTAAAGGAAAATTGGCAAAAAGGCCTTGAAGGCAAAGGGCCATTATACAAAATTTGTGGCGCAGGAGGCGGCGGTTTTATGCTAGGCTTAAACCTTGGCGGATATACATTAGACCAACAAGAAACCGTTTATTTCAACTTTTAACGGGCTTGTGCGTTCCATAAGGACGAACGTAATATAAATGATATCCTTCACTACATGGATTTGTGGAAAAACCTAGTTAACATCTTCAAAGGTGCGCTACAAAGCAGCCCTGCCAATCCGCTATATCACGAAAGTATCATCAGGACCAATAACCAGTTAACGCAATTTGAGAACTGGAAAGGTACACACAGCCGTGCCCAGATGATTAACTTTTTAGCCGAAGAATACCACCAGTTCAAGCATAAATTAAGCGAGAATGACGAGGCCATTACCTTTGTGAACTGTGGCACCATGAAAGGCTTTGTGTTGAGTTATGATGCACAACGTTGGAGCGAGCAAGAATTTATAAACTTGTTTGATTTACTACGCGATCGCGTGGCAGAACTGGGCTATGTAAAATACATGTCGGACCAAAAAGATACCAACCGAGGTAGTGTTGTTGAAACTTTGCACCGGCATTATTTAAAACCACCCCTAGCCCAGAATGAGTCGCAGCAGTTTATTCAGCAGTATGGCAACGTGATGATATGCATGGTTGCCAGGAATGGGAAGTTAATCGACATGAAATTTAGTACCACGGCGTACAGCGGACGGACGTACACTGCCCCAAAGGATGTAGACGAGTTGATGAGCCACGTTTTTAAGCTAAACGGCTAAGCACCCCACGCTTAAAGTCGGGTCAACATATTTTTACACTAATTTTAAGCATTGTAATCGTAGTCAAGTACGTATAAGGTAAAATAAATTTATCTTTGCAAGGCTTTTCGGGGCATAACCAATTCAATCATCAACCAATATATACAATGAGTGTCATTGAAATCAAAGTGCCAGCTGTAGGTGAGAGTATATCAGAGGTAACCTTAGCACAGTGGCTTAAGCCAAACGGTAGTTTCGTTAACCGCGACGAATCGATTTGCGAGTTCGAATCGGACAAGGCAACCCTAGAAATGCCATCTGAATACTCCGGGATTATTACACACATTGCCAAAGAAGGTGATGACTTGGCCATTGGTGCCGTACTGGCCACGATTGATACCAGCGCATCTGGCGATGCCCCTGCGGTTCAAGAAACGGTTAAAGTTGAAGAAAAAGCCGTTGTACAAGAAGACAATACAGCTGATAAAAACAGCTATGCTGGTGGACATCCATCGCCAGCTGCCAAAAAAATATTGGACGAGAAAAACATCGATGCAAAAGACCTCAAAGGCACTGGCAAAGATGGCCGAATTACCAAGGACGATGCCGTAAAAGCCGTCGAGCAAAAAAGCACTCCTGCGGTTGAAAAAGCTGCGGAAGTTAAAAAGACTACAGCACCTGTAACCAGCCATAACTTCTCGCGTGGCGAAAACCGCGTGAAGATGAGCCGTATGCGCCGTACCATTGCCAATCGCTTGGTCAGTGCTAAGAATACAACGGCCATGTTGACTACCTTTAACGAGGCCGACATGACGGGCATCATGGAAATGCGCGAAAAATACCAAGATGCATTCGTGAAAAAATATGGTATCAAGCTCGGCTTCATGTCGATCTTCGCCAAAGCTTGTGCTAAAGTATTGATGGAAATGCCCGATGTAAATGCTTTCATCGACGACGACCACATTGTATACCATGACTACGCCGATATTTCGGTAGCTATTTCAACGCCAACCGGTTTGGTTGTACCACCTGTACACAACGTTGAATCGCTAAATTTTGCAGAAGTTGAGCTCAAAATCAAAGCCTTGGCCGACAAGGCCCGCACGGGTAGCTTAACCATGGAAGAAATGCAAGGCGGTACCTTTACCATCACCAACGGTGGTGTTTTTGGGTCCTTGATGAGTACACCAATTTTGAACGAACCACAGTCGGCAATCTTGGGCATGCACGCCATCAAGGAACGTCCCATCGTGGTGAACGGCGAGATTAAAATCCGCCCCATGATGTACCTGGCCTTAAGCTACGATCACCGGGTAATCGATGGTTCTACCTCGGTAACCTTCTTGGTTAAAGTAAAAGAATTACTAGAAGACCCCACCAAGTTGTTGTTGGATATTTAATCCCTTCGGCTTATTAGATAAAACGGTATGCAGGCTTGGCTTGCATACCGTTTTTTTATGGGCCTATCATAGCCAGCCTTCATGGTCATTAAGATATTTTGGGCGCCCCGGCGCGTTGCGCCGTCGGGCTGTGCGCGGCTGCGCGAGCTTGTCCCTTGCGCTACGCGCTGCGGGAGCGCCTTCGGCGCCCGCTACCATCCCTGGCCTTTAGCTTTACACGATTATTTTTTTATAAAAAATAATCATAATCATCGTAAG
>CAZDVQ010000044.1:0-36881 GCA_964508975.1 uncultured Saprospiraceae bacterium | reverse complement strand
TTACCACAGCCGGTACCTACACCCGCACACTCACCAACAGCGTGGGCTGTGATTCGGTGATTACCTTGAACTTGAGCATTAAGCCAAATACGGCTTCAAGCGTAACGGCAGCTATCTGCCAGGGTGCTAGCTATACCTTCGGTACACAGACGATTACCACAGCCGGTACCTACACCCGCACACTCACCAACAGCGTGGGTTGTGATTCGGTGATTACCTTGAACTTGAGCATTAAGCCGAATACAGCTTCAAGCGTAACGGAGGCAATTTGTCAAGGCACTAGCTATACTTTCGGTACGCAGACGATTACCACAGCCGGTACCTACACCCGCACACTCACCAACAGCGTGGGTTGTGATTCGGTGATTACCTTGAACTTGAGCATTAAGCCGAATACAGCTTCAAGCGTAACTGCGGCCATTTGCCAAGGCACTAGCTATACCTTCGGTACGCAAACACTTACAACTGCCGGTACTTATACCCGCACCTTGGTTAACAACGTGGGCTGTGACTCGGTAATTACCTTGAACTTGAGCATCAAGCCGAACACGGCTTCAAGCGTAACGGCAGCTATCTGTCAAGGCACTAGCTATACCTTCGGTACGCAGACGATCACAACTGCTGGTACTTACATTCGCACGCTGGTCAACAGCGTGGGCTGTGACTCGGTGATTACCCTGAACTTGAGTATTAAGCCAAATACGGCTTCAAGCGTAACGGCAGCTATCTGCCAGGGTGCTAGCTATACCTTCGGTACACAGACGATAACCACAGCCGGTACCTACACCCGTACACTGGTAAACAGCGTGGGCTGTGACTCGGTGATAACCCTGAACCTGAGCATCAAGCCGAATACTGCATCTAGTATCACTACTTCAATTTGCCAAGGCGCAAGCTATACTTTCGGTACGCAGACGATCACAACAGCTGGTACTTTCACCCGCACGTTGGTTAACAGCGTGGGCTGTGACTCTGTGATTACCTTGAACTTGAGTATTAAGCCAAATACGGCTTCAAGCGTAACGGCAGCTATCTGCCAGGGTGCTAGCTATACCTTCGGTACACAGACGATAACCACAGCCGGTACCTACACCCGTACACTGGTAAACAGCGTGGGTTGTGACTCGGTGATTACCCTCAACTTGAGCATCAAGCCGAACACGGCTTCAAGCGTAACTGCGGCTATTTGCCAAGGTGCTAGCTATACCTTCGGTACGCAAACGATCACAACTGCTGGCACTTACACTCGCACGCTGGTAAACAGCGTGGGTTGCGACTCGGTGATTACCCTGAACTTGAGTATCAAACCAAATACAGCTTCAAGCGTAACAGCAGCCATCTGCCAAGGCACAAGCTATACTTTCGGTACGCAGACGATTACTACTGCTGGTACTTACACCCGCACGTTGGTTAACAGCGTGGGCTGTGACTCGGTGATTACCCTCAACTTGAGCATCAAGCCGAACACGGCTTCAAGCGTAACTGCGGCTATTTGCCAAGGTGCTAGCTATACCTTCGGTACGCAAACGATCACAACTGCTGGCACTTACACTCGCACGCTGGTAAACAGCGTGGGTTGTGACTCGGTGATTACACTCAACCTTACGGTTAATCCGACCAGTGCCAGCAGTATCAACGCTACTATTTGTCAGGGAGCAACATACAGCTTTGCGGGTCAAACCTTAAGCAGCAGCGGTATTTACCTTGATACTTTGGCTAATAGCCTCGGCTGTGATTCCATCATAACGCTTAACCTTAGCGTAGATACCCTCGTGGTTATCGCCAACAGCAATACCTTAACCATTCCAGCTGGAGATAGCCTGATTGTCTCGGTCAACAACCTTTCAAACGCACTGAGCTACACATGGCAATTTGGCAATGGCAATAGCTCGAACGTGCTCTTGGATACCGTAATATACAACACGCCAGGCAACTACACGATTGTATTGACCGGTATTAACGCTAACGGTTGTGTCAGTACTGATACCTTACAGATACTGGTAGAAAATGGCATTGGCGTGGAGCATTTTGCGAACTTACACAACATCAAAATGTTCCCGAACCCAGCGACGAATCATGTGAACTTGAGTTTTGACTTCAACCAGACCGAGCAACTTGATATCATCATCATGGATGCGCTAGGTCAGCAGCTACATAGCCAAAGTTTAAGCATTATGCAGGGTCAAATCAGTTTGAACACCGCCAATTACACGCCCGGTATGTACGTCGTACGGGTGCGTCAAGCCAATCAAGAAAAAGTGTTCAAGTTAATTAAAGACTAATGTAGTATAAAACGAACATTAGCCCCGTATTTGGTACTTCATGCCAGATGCGGGGCTTTTTATTTGTTTTTATTTTGGGCGCTGCGCCGCGTTGCGTCGCCGGCGTGCTCCGCGCTCGCTGTTCGCTCGGCCCTTCGGGCTGGCTGCTGCGCAGCCACGCTACGCATGCCTAGCGCTCCTTAGGCCGCAGAGCGGCCTAAGGGTAATGGTAAACGATGAACTATGAATAATAAACGATGAAAGATGACGGGCACAGGATTGCCCCGCTCCGCTAGGAGCGGCATGTTAATAGAAACAGGGATTTATAGGGTTGGGAGCTCCGCTAGAAGCGACACCAGGAGTTTAAGATATCAGGGCTAACGCCCCTAATATTGAACCTACGATTAGGACACACCTTTTGCTGCTGCCCGGAGGGCAGCCCCTTTTGGTAGCCCCGGGTCAGCGCAGCGCAACCCGGGGTTCAGGGCGACAACAGAAAACCCGTGGCGGCAAGCCGTTTGTGATATTGACGGTACAGGAATCGCCACGGAACGGTAGCCGTACCGAAATCCGGTAGAGCAACGCTCTCCCCCCGCTACCACAAATAGATGTATATTTGTTGTTTAAACCAAATCCATACATGCCTCAAAAAAAATCATACCGTGGTTTAATGTATGCCTTTACGGCAGTGTACCTGTTATGTATCACCGGGTTTAGGCTTATAGAACATTGGCTAGGCGCATTATCTATTTTGTTTATTTTTTTCATGATCTTTTTCTTCCACATGCTACTAGTGCTCATGCTGGCACAGGTTTTACATTATTGGAGGGATAAATTCAGGTCTACCCAACGGCTGTACCTCATTGGTTTTATGTTGTGCGCTTTATTGTCGAGCTTTATTGTACCTAAACTGAGTTACAAGCCAGATACAAGCGTATTGTCTATGCACTTTATAGCCCCTTGGGATTTAAAAGTTGAAAACATGGAAGTTCTATTGTTAAATATGGATGGGAGTTTTAGCTATCGTAAATTGTTTAGAACTAGACCAATGGTTACCGGTACTTACCCAATGCTTGCCGATACTGTTTACTTTGAACATTGTAAACTTGATAATAGTCGGGACGATTTTTTTGCATACGGTGTGTACCAAAACGATAATGATGACCTTAAATTGGTGGCTTTCCAAAACAATACGGATACAATTGGCACCGAGTTTAAAATGTTTAGGCACATGGTGGTTGGTTGTGCTGGTACTAGATATCATGATTGATGCAAGGCCGAAGTATTATAATTACAGGCCTTACAGGACACTGATATAAGCCCAAATTACTTACTTTTGGGCTTTGGGTTAAAATCCCGATACCCAACACTTCACCCATACAAGTATACAACATGATTTTGAGCGTAAAGCATTTGAATAGCCATGCGCCAGCGCTGTGTAGCGGTGGCCCGCAGGGCCAGACCCGAAGGGGCCGAGCGAACAGCGAGCCGCGGAACATAGCGACGGCGAGCGCAGCGAGCCGGGGCGCCCAAATAAACCTCAAATTGATTTGGGGCTTGCTTTTTTTGCTCCTTAGCCCAGTGTTTATACAGGCTCAAACCATCAGCAACATCCGTCAAAGCAATATTAACCAAACGGGCTTCGTGCTTAACTTCACTTCAAGTAGCAGTCGGTTTGGACATGTAAAATACGGCCTAAGCCCAGCCCTTGAACTCGGCCAAATTAGTGGTTCAGGTACACAAGCCACCAGCCACAGCGTGAGTTTGACCGGTTTGCAGCCAGCCACATTTTACTACGTACGTCCTTTCGCCAACATCGGTACCGATACCATTTGGGGCACGAGTAAGTTATACTCCACGGCTTCTTTGTCGAGCGGGGATATTCGCCTGTACTTCAACAACACGGTCGAAACATCTTTTTCTAGCGGGACCAACGCCATTTATTTAACTGGCCCGCAGCTGCAAGCCGCCATCATCAGCTATATTGATAATGCCCAGAGCACCATCGACGTGGCCATATACAATTGTAGCGTAAATGCCTTTGCAACGGCGCTGAACAATGCCGTAAGCCGTGGTGTGCGGGTAAGGCTGGTGGCCAATTTTGATACGGACAATTATTGCCTGAGCAATGTAACGCCCACATTTCCTTTTATCCGAGTAAATACAGTGGGTATCATGCACAACAAGTTTATGGCCATTGATGCCGGCAGCGCGAGCGGTTCATGGGTTATTACCGGCTCGACCAACTGGACCAGCGGCCAAATAGCCGATGACCACAACAACGTGATTTGTTTCCAAGATCAAGCCTTGGCCAAAGCCTACGTGATTGAGTTTGAAGAAATGTGGGGCAGCAACACCGCCAGCCCCGACCCCTTGAACAGCAAGGTTGGCAGTATGAAAACCGACAATACACCACACCTTTTTAACGTGGGTGGCATTACGGTGGAGCAATATTTCTCACCGAGCGACAATGTGACCGCCGCTATGGTTAACGCCATCAATACCGCCAACGTTGATATTAGCTTTGCCCTGCTGACCTTTACCCGCGATGAACAAGCCGATGCCATCGTATTGGCGCACCAAAACGGGGTTACGGTAAGAGGAATGATTGACAACGTGAACGATAGCGGCTCGGAGTTCCCTACGCTAGTATCCAATAGCATTGTTGTACTTGACTTTACCCAAAGTGGTAAACAGCTACACCATAAATACGGCATTATTGATGGCTACGCACCCAACTCGGAACCACGTGTAATCACGGGCTCCCACAACTGGTCGACAAGGGCTGAAACCGTGAACGATGAAAATACCGTCATTATACATGATGCTAGTATTACCAACCAGTTTGTGCAAGAATTTGAAGCGCGTTGGTGTTGGGCCAATAACATTAACCCCTGTACCAATACGGTTGGTGTTGAACGCGTAACGGAGCTACCTGGTATAGAATTTAACATCGGACCAAACCCTGCGGAAGCATTATTGCGCGTAGCAATTGAAGCTAAACAAGACGCCAACATGACTTGGGCATTATTTACCATGGATGGCCGTAGATTACAGCAGCACGACATACAAGTACAGGCAGGCCAACAACAGCTTGAAATCGACCTGAGCGACTTGCCAGCAGGTATGTATTTCTTTATGCTCGACGATGGTGCACGTTTTACCACCCGTAGTTTTATACACAAATAGTGATGCTCCGTTTTTTGGCCAATTTCAAACGTTTTATTCCATTTTACCGACAAGCCGTGAGCGTGTACCGGGTACATTCGCCATTGCTGTACGATTTTATAGTGTCGGTATTCCAGGATAAACGCCACTATTATGCTTTCGACTGGCTGTCGAACCTATATCGGCAGTTGCGGCAAGATGATACTTTATTGGAGGTGCAAGACTTTGGTGCAGGCTCCAAGCTACTACAAGGCCAACAGCGCAAGGTATCAGCTATTGCTGCTACGAGTTTGAGTCCACCCCGCAAAGCCGAATTCTTATTCCGTCTTGTAGCTTGGCATCGGCCCAAACGCATCTTGGAGATGGGCACCTGCCTAGGTTTCTCGACCTTGTACTTGAGGCATGGGGCTTTATCGGCTGATTTGCACACGATGGAAGGCTGTGAGGCTTATGCGCAATACGCGCAAACCTTGTTCAAGCGCATGGCTCCTAGCTCGCCAGTATTGCATGTAGGGCCTTTTGAGCAAACCTTGCCTGGTGTTGTAGCTCAACTCAAGGATATTGACCTAGTGTTTTTAGACGGCAACCATCGATCAGAGCCCTTGTTGGCTTATTTCGAGGCCATACTACCCAAATTGAGTCCAGCAGCCATAGTTGTGGTGGACGATATCCGTTGGTCTGATGATATGTTGGCTGCATGGAAAAGCCTGAGCCAGCATGATAGTGTTCGGATGAGTGTAGACCTTGGCCAAATGGGCCTGCTTTTCATGCATCCATCCATACAACATAAACAGTCTGTTTGTTTGGTCAAACCTTGGTTAAAGCCTTGGCAACTAGGTTTTAAGGCATAAACATAGCCCTGATGTTGGTAGCTTCTTCGGGTTTCATCCGGCCACTGAGGATAAGGCGTAGCTCACGGCGTTGCAAGGCCGATTCATAGCGCTGCTCTTCTGAGTCGGTCAATGGGTTTACACCGGGTACATGAACGGGCTTTTTGGTTTCCTCATCCAATGCCACGAAGGTAAAATACGCATCGTTACATTTGCGTTGATCGCCACCTTTCATGTTGGCGGCAAAAACCTCCACGAAAATCTCTAAAGAAGTATTGAATGCCCTGGTTACACAAGCGGTTAGGGTCACCACATCGCCCATGGGGATGGGTCGTTTGAAGGACACATAATCCACCGATGCGGTAACTACATGACGCTCACAGTGGCGGCCCGCACATACGGCTGCACATATATCCATCCAACGCATTAGGTTTCCACCCATGAGGTTATCCAAAGGGTTGGTATCGTTGGGCATGATGATCTCGGTCATGATGGTCCGAGACTCGGCTACTTGTTTGGTTTTCTCGTTCATGGCGCAAAACTAAGCATAAATTAAACAATGAACTATGAACAATGAATTATGAACTATGAACACAACTTATTTTTTTCCAAGGCAATAGAGCAAGCCATTCTTGGCTGCGAGGTAAACCCTACCGCCATACACGAATGGACTAGCCTCAAATCGGCCTTTGAAATAAGCTTGTTTATCGAAGGACTTAGCGTCCTGGTTCCATTTGAATAAGTATAAGCCCTTGTACGAGCTGACCAAGAGTTTATCATCCACGAACATGGGCGTGCAGATGCTTGGGCCAATATTGTATTTGAACACTTGTTTAGGTCGGGAGACCTTGGTTTTACCATCAAATAAAACCGATGTACCATCCAGCTCGTTTTGGTCCAGCACATACACATGGCCATCAACTGAGGTGAATGCCACAAGTGCTTGTCCGTCATAGTGTTGCAGTAAATTATTGTTCACCGTGGCAGAGCCTACTACCCCACCCTTCCAAGATTCAAAGCCTTTTTTGTCGCAAGTAAAATACCAACTAACAGCCTTTTTACCTTCTTTTTCGGGGTTAAGTTTCAGCAGACCACCCTCACCCTTGATGTATTGCTTTTCAACGGGTACAAACAGTTGCTGATCAACACTCGCCCCGATGGTTCCATCCAGGTCGGAGCCGATGTCAAAACGCCATACCCGTTTGCCTGTATGTACGTCGTAGCCGTATACATGCCCAGCTCCTGCCGATATGTAGAATCTATCGCCCAGCAGCAAAGGCGAGGATTCTGTGACCATATTGCCACCGTGTAGCTTGCTGTCGCCCCGTTCATACAGGATATCCAGTAAAGTGGATTTGGGTATGTAAAAGCTATCTTGCAGTATTCGGTGTTCTGTGCCGGGGAAAAACTTGTACAGCAAGGCATTCTCGGTGGCCAAGTAAAAGTAATCGTCCAGAATCATGGCCGAGGCATCACAGTCGCGGCTATAGCTTTTGGTGCGGGGTACATTGAAGCGCCAAATCTCTTGTCCGGTGAATAAACGGATAGCCCGCACAGAATAGGCTTCTTTCTTCCAATAAAGATGTCCTTGCCGACTACCTTGAATCAACAAAGCTTCTTCCAGCGGGTTGCTGGCGTTGGGTGGCACCCAAATGCTACCGGAGCCTTTGATGACATCACCAAAGTTGTACTGCCAAACGATTTTGCCCGTTTCAGCATCAATCTTTTTCAGGTGATGGTCGTAAGCACCTTGATAAATATACAATTTACCTTCCTCCAGGGTCATCAAGGGTTGCCCGGTCCAGCCAGCCCCAACCCAGGTCACCACGCTATCCTTCTTGATTTGTGTTTTACCTTTGCCGAGGTGTAATTGCCAAATAACCTGTAAGGAGTCAGGGGCATCCTCTCCGTAATAGTCGCGGGTAGGACCGCCCAGAAAGGAGGCGTTGATTACTTGTAGGCGTGTATCGGGCTTAGGCTTGGTGGCCTGCACGTTTGATTTTGGCAACTTGTTGGGTTCCGGTGTTTTAGGCTGGTTTTGGCAGGCCCAAACACCACAACAAAGCAACAAGCTAAGCCATCGGTACATGCCTTAAGATTTTTCGTTGTCAGATGGTTTATACAGGGAAACCATGTCCAGAATCTCTTTGTCTTGTTCCAAGTGGGGTAACCAGGTAAAGAAAGCCGTACGGCCAGTCCAATCGGCTTCCAGCGCACCAGCAAACACGTTGAGACCTTCTTTGCGATTGCCGTTTTCAAACAAGGCCACGGCCCAGAAATAGTCCAGCTCTACGTCGTAAAGGTAATGACGGGCTTTTTCAATGAGTAGCAAGGCATCTTCGTATTTTTCCTCTTGGAACAAAAACGAGATGTACGACACCCAGATATTTAAGTCCAGCTTTTCCAACTCTATTGAAATCTCGTAGTAGTGGGTAGCTTGTATAGTCTCGCCCAATTCAGCGAGACAATACGCCATGGCCGAGGCAAACTCGGCGTTTTGCTCTAGTTTATAGGCTTTCGTGTACGAGGCTAGGGCATTTTGCAATTGTTCCTCCTGCGTGTAGGTTTCACCCATGCGGTAGTAGGCCAAGGCTTCCTGCGGGTCGAGTTGTATGGCTTGGCGGTAGTATTCACGGGCTTTCACCAGGTCGTCGAGGGCTTCAAAGCAGCGGCCCAGCTTCATGAAAAAGTTTGCGTCGCCGTCCATGATGTTCAGGGCCTCAAAGTAACAGTCAATGGCCCGGCGGTATTCGCCCAGGATGTAGAGATTATCGGCACATTCGGCGTAGGCAATGTCAAAGTGATCATTAATGGCAACGGCATACTCGTAGGCTTCTACGGCTTCCTCGTAGCGGCCTAGCATGGAGAGGCTAAAGCCCATGTTGTACCAAGCTTGATACGAGTATGGGTCTTTATCCAAGATGGCATTGTACATCACGATACTCTTGTCGTAAAGCTCGTGCAGCTCGGTAAACATCCAGAGGCGGGTCAGCACGTCGGTATGTTGTGGGTCGAGGAGTGCGGCTTGGTACAGTGCATCAATGGCTTGGTCATCTTTTTGCCAATCCTCGTACACATCAGCTTTGGCGAGGTAAATAGCGGGATAATCCTCCTCGGCTACCACTTTTTGGGCTTTATCCAATTCTTGGATGGCTTCGGCGTGTTTATGTTCTAGCACGTAGGCATTCGCGCGTGCGGCATAGAGGTCGAGCTCGGCGTTATCGAGCAGTTCAGCTTCATCCAGGAGCTGGTGCGCCTGTTCGAACTGGCGATTATCCATCAAGATTAAAGCCTTGCGAATCAGCAAGATAGAAGAAAACTGGTGCTGGGTAAGGGCATGCTCTACCACTTCTAAAGCTTCTTTCACCATGAGGCGTTGCTCGTAGTAATCCAGCAGTAGTTCATACTCCGTCTCCTCAAAATATCCCGACCCGGTCTGGGTCATTTCGTCGTAGCGTTTCAACAGCGATTCGAGTGCCTCGCCGTATCCGTCGCCAAATTCGTCTTCAAACATATGTTTATGCTGGGTTTTGCCGAAACAAGATACAAGTTTCCGCGTCATCAACAAATATTTTGGCTAAAAAGTTACATATTTTCTTTTTTGTGGGCGGTCCCCTTGGCCTTTGGCCTCGGGTCGCTACGTTCCGCGGCTCGCTGTCGCTCGGCCCTTCGCCGCCCTTGTATGCGGAGACGTTCCACGGAACGTCTCTACAGGCGGCTCGGTCTGGCCCTACGGGCCACCGCTGCACATCGCTACCGCTGAGAACCCGCAGTAAAACTGCGGGTTATGATTATGGATTATTGTGTCTGAGCTAATTTGCGCCTCCCCCCGCCGCTGCGCGTCGACCCCCTCCACTGCACAGACGCTACGCGTCCGTTGGTAGCGGGGGTTGGGCCGAGCTTCGCTCGACCGGATTTCGGTACGGCTATCGTTCCGTGGCGATTTCTGTATCGTGCCTATTCAAAGGCTTGCCGCCACGGGTTTTCTGTTGTCGCCCTGAACCCCGGGTTGCGCTGCGCTTACCCGCGGCTAGCATCATGCCGCTCCTTTGGAGCGGTTTGAGCAAAATGGTATCTTTGGTCACCGTTACTCGATAAATGGTTATGTGTGTCAAATTAGTACATGCCTCACTCCGAAGGAGTGATATGATCTTAGCCGCGGGTCAGCGAAGCGCAACCCGGGGAAATAGCGCAACAACAGAAAACCCGTGGCGGCAAGCCATTCCAGCATGTACGATACAGGAATCGCCACGGAACGGTAGACGTACCTGTTTACATTGCCCTTGTTGGCGTCCCCGCCAACAAGCAGTAAAACAGGGCAGGTGATTCGCAAGCTTGTACGGCCGTTGGCGGGGACGCCAACAGCGGCAATGTGTGTATTAGTTCTTTATACATGCCAGTAATGCCGCAGTTTCCCGCGTTAGCGATGTGGAGCAGTGGCCCGCAGGGCCAGACCAAGCCCGTAGGGCGCAGGGCCGAGCGAACAGCGAGCTGCGCAACGTAGCGGCGACGCACCAACAGGGGCGTATGACATACGCCCCGCAAAGCGGCGCAACGCCCAAACAATGAACTATGAACAATGAACTAAAATACTATCAACTATAAACAATCAACTATCAACTATGAATAATAATTACGACCTTTGCCCAAAATTTAGCAAAGTAGGATGAATATTTTAGCCATCTATGGTAATGGAGGTTCGGATAACTGGTTTGTGCCCGTTATAGAGAAAAGCAAGCTGTTGAATAACCGCATGGTTTGGCATGTGCCTGCCCTCTCGGGTTTCGACCAGAAGGCGCTGCCCGAATCAGATGATTACTGGGATACTTTCCTGAACGATATATATGCCGCCGTGGAAGGTAAAACCCTCGAACCTTGGGTATTTTATGCCTATGGCTCTGGTGTTGGCTTCCTGCTGGAGCTGGCTGCCCGCAAATGGACTTTCCCCAACGGTTATATCCTGAAACCACGCCACGTGGTGCTGCATGCCCCTGATGTGCCCTCTTACGAAATATCGCTGATGAGCCGCATCATCGACCCCGATGGTATCAAGATGTTTAAACGCAAGTTTAAAACCGTCAAGTTTTTGCAAAAACATTGGGAGAAAAAACTGTTTGTTAACCCCGAGGAGATTGACCCTGAGGTACGCCAAAAGTTTTTCCGCGATATTAAAAACTGCCCATCGTACAAGGTTATCTTGGATATGATGGACGATATCTGGTACCGTCGCGTGCAAAGCATGGCTTGGCACCAACAGTTTGATATCGTGTGGTCTGGTCAAGATCATAGCGGCATCAACAAACAGATGGAACGCTGGCGCCGAGATTTCCCCAAGTCTGATTTCCACCTGGTACAGGATTGGACCCGCTACCCCATGCTGGATAGCGTGAGCGCCTTCCTGGGCGATTTCCGTAAAATTTGCTCGCTGTAGGTTTTAACTATCGGCCAACGTAAACGTACCCTGGTGCTGACCAAAATGTGGGAGGACCATATCTTTTTCTGACAGCAAGGCTGCATCGGCGTTTACTTGCCAGTCGATAGCCAAGTTTGGATCGTTGTAAAAAACACCGCCCTCGGCTGCCTTGGCGTAGTAATTGTCGCATTTGTAGAAGAAAACCGCCTCTGGACTCAAGGTAGAGTACCCGTGCGCAAAACCACGGGGTACAAAAAACTGGCGTTTGTTCTCGGCACTCAACACAATGCTGAACCACTTGCCGTAAGTAGGGGAGTCAACCCTTAGGTCTACTACCACGTCAAGCACCTCGCCGTGGAGTACCCGTACCAATTTCGACTGGGCCATATCGCCCATTTGGTAGTGTAGGCCACGGATTGTCCCGTACTGCGATTTTGACTGGTTATCTTGCACGAAAGGCCGAGTAATACCGGCCTCGGCAAAAATTTTCTGGCTGAAACTCTCGTAAAAGTACCCCCGGGCATCTTCAAAAACAGTAGGTTCGTAAATCAATAAACCAGGAAATTCCGTTTGGATAAAAGCCATGGGAGCACAAGTGTTGAAAGTGTAAAAACGAGAGTTTGACGCTCGCGAAGATAATACTTCGCACTTACATAGCTGCAAATCTCTAGGCCACTTCAATAAAATGTATACTTTTGTGCGTCACAACAGATAAAAACAAACAACATGAAAGGTCCTTTTCAATACTTCAGCACGATTTCGGCACTGGTATGCGGTGTTTACGTTCTCGTGCAGAGCTGCTCTTCCAAAGTACCCGAAAACACCTCGGCTAGCCCAAGCCAAAAACAGGAACAAAGCCCAACCCAAAGCCCCAGCACGTCGAATATGGATACCACCGTGACCAAAGATTACCTCATGGGTAAAATTGACCCTGCCAAGGATGAACGCTTTGTGGCCATTGCCAAACAATACAGCGACGGCTCGGCCATGTTCATGCGCAAGGAAGCCTACAATAGTTTTATCGAGATGTTTAACGCCGCCAAGAAAGATGGTGTAAACCTAAGAATCATATCGGCCACACGTCCTTTTAACCATCAGAAACGCATCTGGGAAGAAAAATGGACCGGTAAACGCGCCGTTGATGGTAAATATTTAACGGAACCTGCAAAAGACCCCGCTCAACGCGCTTTGCTTATCATGCGCTGGAGCTCCATGCCTGGCACATCCCGCCACCACTGGGGCACCGATATCGATATCAACAAGCTAGAAAACAGTTACTTTGCATCAGGTACTGGCAAAAAAGAGTACGATTGGTTGGTTAAAAATGCCCCAACTTATGGATTTTGTCAGGTATACTCGCCCAAACCAAGTACCCGGAAAACTGGTTACGAGGAGGAGAAATGGCACTGGTCGTACATGCCTCTAGCCCGTAATTTCACGGCCGTGTACAAGCAACTCATTCAAAATGAGGACATTAACGGTTTTGAAGGTTCAAGCGCCGCCAAAAGCATAGATGCTATCGGTAATTATGTGTTGGGCATTAACCCCGACTGCCTCTAAGCACGACCCAAATCACCACTGGCACACCCAACAAGGCTGCTACGGCATTCAAGGGTAACTGGCCATCGCCAGGGGCTACCTGTGTGATGATATCACTCAACAGTAGCACGATGGCCCCAATGATAGCGGACTGTACGAGCAACACTCGGTGATTGGCCGTTTTAAACACCCAACGGGCTAGATGCGGCACCGCAATGCCCACAAAGGCCAATGGACCACAAAATGCCGTAACTACGCCCGTAGCCAATCCTGTAATCAATATGATTTGTTGCTGCACCGATTTGATGGATAAGCCCAGCGCATAAGCTTTCTGCTCGCCGAGTAAAAGCACATCCAATTGCCGCGCTAAGCGTAAAGCCAAGAATACGGCCAGGACAACAGGTATAATCAGCAAAGGTAAATCCTGGCGGGTAATGCCCGATAAGCTACCGAATGTCCACAAGGTATAGCGGCGCAGCGCCTCGGGCGAACCAAACTGCTCCAATATCGCAATGATGCCCGAGGTTGATGCCCCGAAAAGCATCCCGAGGATAAGGATGGTATTAAAGTCTTTGACCCAGCGACTGATGAGCAGCACCGCCAACAAAACCATGGCAGCGCCTAGACATGCCGCAAAAACCATGGCCAAACTAGAATTAGTTTGCAAGCCAAATATACCAAAACCAAAGATGAGCAATGCAGCCCCAAGACCCGCGCCCGAGCTAACGCCCAACACGTAAGGCCCAGCAATGGGGTTACGGAACAAGGTTTGCATCAACAAGCCGGATATCGACAAGCCCATGCCAGCCAATATAGCCGCTGCAACCCTGGGTAAGCGGATATCCCACACAATCAGGTTGCTCACCGAGGAGGCTTGAGGGCCTTCGGCAAGTGCCTGTGCAATTTGACTTAAGGTCAGGCCAGTAGTGCCCACAACCATATCTACCAGCACCAATATGACCAGCAATACAATCGTGAGGCTAAACTTCATGGTGTATTATGAATTTACGCGGAAGTGCATGATGTCGCCATCCTTCACCACGTATTCCTTGCCTTCCACACCCATTTTGCCCGCTTCTTTCACGGCTTGTTCAGAGCCTAGACGCAGGTAGTCATCGTATTTGATAACCTCAGCGCGGATGAAGCCTTTCTCAAAGTCGGAGTGGATCACCGCAGCGGCTTGTGGAGCCAAGGTGCCTTTCTCAATTGTCCAGGCACGAACTTCTTTTACACCAGCGGTAAAGTAGGTAATCAAGTTCAAGAGGCTGTAGCAAGAACGAATGAGTTTGTTCACGCCGGGTTCGTCAAGGCCCATGTCCTTGATAAACTCCATGCGTTCCTCGTAGCTAGGCAATTCTGCAATCTCGGCTTCGATGGCAGCAGAAACATATAGTACTTCTGCTTTCTCGTCGGCCACGGCAGCTTTCAAGCGTTCGGTGTATTGGTTGCCCGTGATAACCGAACTTTCTTCCACGTTACACACGTAAATAACTGGTTTAGCAGTCAAAAGCTGCAAATCTTCCATGATATAGGCTTCGGTATGCTCGTAAGGGAAGGTACGGGCCGATTTACCGGTATCGATATGTTTAATCAAGTTTTGGATAAACTCCACCTCGCGTAAGGCTTCTTTATCACCTGATTTAGCTTTCTTCTGGTACTTGTCGAGGCGTTTATCAATGGTTTCCAAGTCTTTCAACTGCAACTCGGTATCAATTACTTCTTTATCGCGAACGGGGTCAACTGAACCGTCGACGTGGATAACGTTACCGTCTTCAAAACAACGCACCACGTGGATGATGGCGTTTACTTCACGGATATTACCCAAGAATTGGTTACCGAGGCCCTCTCCTTTCGATGCACCTTTCACCAAACCTGCGATATCGACGATTTCGATGGTGGTTGGCAAAACGCGTTGTGGCTGAACGATGCGCTCCAACTCGGTCAAACGAGGGTCTGGTACGGTAATCGTGCCCAGGTTAGGCTCGATGGTACAGAATGGGAAGTTTGCCGATTGTGCTTTTGCAGATGATAACGCATTGAAAAGCGTAGATTTGCCTACGTTGGGTAAACCTACGATGCCACATTTTAAGGCCATGTTGAAATCGCTTATTTATAATGAAAGTAATGGTATCTCGAAAAGAAGCGCAAAGGTAAGCATTTTTGTGGGAAGTATAGAGTATGTTTGGATTTTGGGTTTCGAGGGAATAACTTAGGCAAGGTGCCTCACCCCGCCGCATGGGATTGATTAGTACTATACCTCCTTCCTTAGTTTTTTACCACCCCGTCTGCTGCGCTACACGCTTCGCATTCCGCTTGCATCCACCCCTCCTTTGCATGGCTACGATTAGGACACATTTTTTGCTGCTGCCCGTAGGGCAGTCCCTTTTGGTAGCCCCGGGTCAGCGAAGCGCAACCCGGGGTTTAGGGCGACAACAGAAAACCCGTGGCGGCAAGCCGTTTGAGTATGTACGTTACAGGAATCGCCACGGAACGGTAGCCGTTCGTTAAGTTGTTCAAGCACGTAAACCTGTGGAATTTTTTTCTTCGTTCTTTTGTCTTGATACAAAAGAACCAAAAAATCAAGGCTGTGACGCCCGAGCCTGAAAACCAGGCCATAAAACCTAAATCCCAAAAACTCGCGAGTGCCTTTCCTATAACTTCTCGATACGTTTACTGGCTAACAAGCCCCGTGCTGGCCTGCAAACGCTCAAACAGTTTGGGCTTTTATACGGTTTTATGGCCTGATTTTCCGGGCGGCTCGTCCGTCAAGGCCAATCCTTTTTTACCTGCCAGTTTTGTAAAAATTCTTTTCAAGTACCTCTAGCCAAAAATGTGTCCTAATCGTAGCCTTTGCATGGAGGGGAGTTTAACTTATCTTATAATGAACTGATTATCAATAAAATTAGACTCACCCAAAGCACCCCTCCTTGCAAAGGAGGGGTGGATGCGTACGTGGCGTTTTACGCCATGTAGCGCAGACGGGGTGGTAAAATAAAAGCAAATTAAGTGCCACCCAAATATACCTAGTTCCCCCCTCGGTTTATACCAATCACGAAAATATCGTCGCAGCAAAATTCGTAGGCATCGTACAAGCTACCCCGACGGTTAGAGGAGATATAGCCTTTCTGCGGTGATTCCATGCGCAGGAAGTAGTCATCGGCCCCAGAGTTGATTGGGAAACCGAGTAAAATAGGTCTGTTCCAGTATTTTTTCTCGCCCGTGGTCCGATACACATCATAACCGCCAAAACCGTCAATCCGGTTAGAAGCGTAATACAAGGTTTTGTTCGATTCCAGGAAATAAGGCGCAAACTCGTCGTAGTCCGAGTTGATTTGGTAACCCATGTGCCAAGCGTTGGTATACTCGCCGTTCACCATGCGCACCGAGAACCAGAGGTCGTAGCCCCCTGCCCCACCCGGCCGGTCAGACGCAAAGTACAATATTTCCTGTCCGTTGGCCGACACCGCCACACAAGGCGTTGTGTTGTTGGTTCCAGCTACATTCACGTTTTTACCTAGTTTTTTAGGATTGGCCAGATTGCCTTCGGGGGTCAATTCGGCCATGTAAATCCTGCTGCGGCGTATCCCGTCTGGGTCGCCTTCCATGCGGGTGTAGTACACCGTTTTTTTATCAAGGCCCAACACGGGGTTACCCGTAAACAAGGCAGGATTGCCGTGCATGC
The DNA here is from genome assembly GCA_964508975.1 of uncultured Saprospiraceae bacterium. Lineage (GTDB taxonomy): Bacteria > Bacteroidota > Bacteroidia > Chitinophagales > Saprospiraceae > CAZDVQ01. Next base: position 19,988 of record CAZDVQ010000044.1, on the reverse strand, counting down.
CGGTTAGGTTGGTGGGCACATTGCCCAAAAATTTGGTCAAGCGGCTACCTTCTTTATCTTCCACCATGTAGAGCAAAGAATCTTTGCCGATAACCACTTGCGAACGTTCATCGGCGGCGCTGTTAAACTTCAAGTTAGATTTACTGGCCGACAAAATTTCGCGGGCCTCCATTTTCATCAAGGCATCCGATACAGCTATGAGTTGGCGGGTGATACGCTTGCCAAAATCATCGTCCTTGTGGTTGCGTTGTTTGGCAATTTTCTCGAACTGTATCAGGGCCTCCGTATAGTTTTCCGAGTGTTTAAGGGCATCGGCATACAGGTAACGCAGCTCCGGGGTAGTTGATTTTTTCTCCATGAAGGGCTTCATCAATTGCACCGTGAGGTTATAGTTACGGGCTTTCATGGCTAAATCGGCCAATCGCAATTGATATTTTTTGTTGCGGGGCTTTAATGCGTTGAGCTTCACGTAGTAAACATAAGCCTCTTCAAACTTGCCAGTTTCAAACAAGAGCTTGGCCTTATCCTTGATCGACTTCATTTTCTTTTCAAGTGGTGGCTCTACATAACGGGCTGGAATTTGTGCAAATGCTTGACTATAAGCATTTAACAATAATACACCCAGCAAGAGAAAGCGTAAAAACATGCAGTATTCATTTTTGTGGTAGGCGAAAGTTTGGCCCAGGGTTATGGACAAAACACGATTCGTAGAACGACTCAAAAGCAAAGGTACATTACATTTCCCAAATATCGCCCCACAAGCGTTGGCCGCCATCAATATAAACCGTTTCGCCGGTCATAAAACCCGCGATGGGCGACGACATGTACCCAACCAGTGCTGCAATTTCTTCCACGGTGCCCAGGCGTTGTACAGGAATCTTATCGCTGATGCCTTTCACGAGCTCAGGTGGGTAGTTTTCCAAGCCTGAAGAGTTGATGATACCCGGCGCAATAGAATTGATTCGGATACCTTTTCGGGCCCATTCCACGGCCAGGGTTTTGGTCAGGTTATCCACGGCGGCACGAGCGGCGCCAGTATGGGCCATGCCCGGGAAACCCCTGAAAACATTGGCGATGATATTCACGATAATGCCCGAGCCTTGCGGTTCAAAAAACTGTTTAAAAGCGCGGTTGGTCATGTTCCATGTACCCGTGAGATTCGTATTAACCACGGCGTCCCAGCCTTTATCGCTGATATTTTCGGCAGCGGAAGGAAATTGCCCGCCGGCGTTATTCACCAGGATATCCAGTCGGCCATACATCGCTTTCACGGTTTCAAAGCAGCGGTTCACGGCCTCGCGATCGCGAATATCGAGGGCAAAAGCCATCACCTTATCAAATTGTTGCAGTTTGAGCAGGGCCGCATCGAGTTTATCCTGCTTGCGCGAGGCGATGATCACCTTGGCACCCAGTTCGAGGAAAAGTTGTGCGCAAGCAAAACCAATCCCGGTACCACCGCCCGATACAAAAACCACCTGGTCTTTAAAAAGCTCCGACTTAAAAATGTTCATGTCTCATCCGTTTGGTAAAAACTAGCGCAATGATACTAAAATAATGTGGAAAAGTGTTTTGATTTTTTGGGCGTTGCGCCGCATACGCGTCGCCGCTACGTTACGCGGCTCGCTGTCGCTCGGCCCTTCGCCGCCGTGGGCAGGGGCAAGCCCTGCCCCTACAATGCGGCGGCTCGGTCTGGCCCTGCGGGCCACCGCTCCACATCGCTAACGCGGGAACCCGCAGCGAAGCTGCGGGTTTTGATTCTGGATTATGGATTGTGGATGATTTTCACATTGCCGCTGTTGGAGCCCCCTTTAACGGCCGTACAAGTTTGCCCATAATCTGCGCTGCTTTACGCTTGTTGGCGGGGACGCCAACAAGGGCAAGGATTTAGGAGTTTGGGGTATTTTACCTCCCTTGGTTTAACCACCCCGTCTGCTGCGCTACACGCTTTGCGTTCCGCTTGCATCCACCCCTCCTTGAAAAGGAGGGGAGCCATGTCTTGCTATAAATATTTGATTTACAGATAATTAAATGAATAACCCAGTTCCCCTCCTTTTCAAGGAGGGGTGGATGCGCACGTGGCGTTTAACGCCATGTAGCGCAGACGGGGTGGTTACAATACCCTGGAAAAATTAACGCTTAATGGCATTGCCCCTTGCACGGCGATTCAATCCCGTACCCTAATTATTTGTATTACCGCCGCGCCACTGGCGGGGAAACGTTGCGTTTATGTCCCCGGGTTGCGCTTGATTCCCCGGGTTACGCTGCGCTTACCCGCGGCTACCAATATGGCCTGCCCTTTGGGCAGGTTAGGCAAAAAATGTGCCCTTAATCATAACCTTGTGGGACTTTGGCGACTCCAGTGCGACATTACTGCGATAATAACCAAACCACAGGTATATGGCTGGTGTATGTCCTTAATGTCGCACAAGTCCCCCAATACGTAGTTGAATGACAAACAAAGCAATTGTGCCACCGTCGCGTTAGCGATGTGGAGCGGTGGCCCGCAAGGGCCAGACCCGTAGGGGCCGAGCTATAGCGAGCCGCGCAACGTAGCGGCGGCCGTAGGCCGCAACGCCCAAAAAGAACAAATGAGGGAATGAATAAATGAAGAGATGACTTTTTGATTTTTAGTTTTTACGCCACAAAAGGTCTAATCCTGCAAAAAATCAACTAACTTGTTGGATTGTGTTGGTTATTTTTAAAATTTCTGCATAGCGTAGCAATGGCTTGAATAAGTGCTTTACTAATCCCTGAGCTAAATTGTCTGGTATGAATTACTATACGATTTGGATTTTTCGGGTCATCATAATGTACATTGTACCAGTTACCACTGGATAATACATGGGTTTTGCCAGTCCATTTTACCTGGAAAGTACTTTCAATATCAAAATTAAAATCTCTGGTGTAATGGCCAGTTGCTAATATAATAATCTCGAACTGCTGGAAAAAATCTAAGGAGAACAGTTTTTGGCGGTTCTGTATACTCTCAATCCTAGTGCTATCATCTTTTGGTATGAGGTGGCTATATTTGGCGTTCAATTGATTCAGTTCAGATTGAAAGCAATGCTCGTGGAAATCAATTAAATCTTCCTTGGTTTTAATGGGTTTTTGCAAGTAAAGGTCGGTAAAGTATTGATAATTATACCAAGTGCTAGATGTTCCTTTTTCTCCTTTGAATGAACCATCCTTATTTGGGCTTCTAATGGTAAATTGTTGGCCTTTCCATGGGTACAAGCTGTTCTCCGAAAAAAAATTAAAATCGAGCAATCCTGTTTTGTCTGCCATGATTTTTCCCCAGCTGTTTAGGTTCTTTTGACTCGCTTGGTCAAAAGTTGTACTATCATCAGATGATTCTTTTCCGATTAAAAGGATTTTTGAATCGGGGTACCCAAGGCCTAAATACAATTTATTATCCACAGCATAATCATATGCCTTTTTAAAAGCCTCTGTAATTATTGGTGTTTTTACAGACATGTTTTATATTCGTTTAATTGTTGAAAAATGTATTATTTTATCGTATCACTTACCTGCTCAACGCTTCTCTCAAAACTTGTTGTAGTAGCTTTTCATTTTGAACAGCACTTTCCTTTATGCTGGCTTCCAAAGCATCGCAATACTGCATGAGTTCGTCTAGTTTTTGAACGATGCGGGTTTGTTCGAGTAGTGGTGGGACTGGTATAATAAATTGTTCAAGATTGTATTTTGGCAAGCCTTCTCGACCTGCTCCAGTTGTCGAAGAAAAAATTAGTTTTTGGAAAAAAGGAGATAAAGTCGTAGCATGAATGAGGTTATTGTTGACCAAAACTGGCCTAATAATGCAAACATGCTGACTAACATTGCCTTCTTCAAAATCTTCCGGTACTAAAGAACACCTACCCATTGAACCTCCAGTAATATTCAATAAAATATCCTTTGCGAATACAGTAGTACCATTCATTTGTTTATGTACCTCATCGGAAACATATTTAATGTCATCGTAGACTAAGCCGCTATCGTAAATATTCTGGGAACGAAAAAATGGTTTCCCTTTCTTTGAATAATTACTTCCTTTTGGGGTGCTCCCAGAGCCTATTTTTGTACAAATCTCCCCCAGCCTACACCACACCCAATTGGCCGGAATGTCAAAAGGCATTTCCTCGGGTTTAATGGGGGGCAGTGCTTTTTCCTTTTTGAGTTTCTTTTCAGCTATTAGTTGCTCTTTTTCGGCTTTTATCCTTTGGAGCAGCGCACTAGCGGGTTCGTCGGTTGGATTTTGCGCTACCAGTTTACCTTGTACGGCATCTTGTAATAATTGCTGACGGAGTTTTTTGACCAGGCTGAGTTGGTGGTTGAGTTCGGTGGAGAGTAAATCACTTTTGGTTTCTAATGCCTTATACATTTCTATAAAATTCACTTGTTCATCAATTGATGGTAAAGGAATTTCTATTTGAGCGATTTGTTTAATTGGCAATGTTACATTTGCCATTCCCTTCATTCTCGATACTAATTCATTTTCCTTATTCAATTCAAGAAAACGAAAAAGATACTCGGCTATTAATTGCTTTGTATCTTTAGGGATAATAGCACAAAGGATATTTCCTAAGGCAAATTTACCTGTTTGGTAATGGATTCTTTTTATACTAGCATGCCCATGTCCTGTACCAGATACTAGGGGGACAATCACAGCCTCACAATCAAATTGAAATTCATTGTGTGATTTTCTATCCTCTCCTGTTACTACTAAAGGGTAAGCTCCAGGAATTGCCTTTTGAATTCCAATTGCACCTTTTTCAATTGTACAAATCTCACCGAGCTTAACTAATCTAAAACTCATTTCACAGCCTGTTTAAGTTGATTCAACAATTGGTGACTTTTCTCAAACGATGCGTGTAGCATATCCATCAATTCTGCACTGCTGAATTCTGCTTCTTCAATAGGCTTGGTTGGGTTTTTAATATCCAAATCATACCCTCGTTCCACGATGGTTTTAATGTTTACTTTCCAGCAAACCTCACTTTCTTCGCGTTTGTTCCACCATGTTTTTATGGGGTCAAATTCCTTTGCTTGAATAGGCCTGGTTTTGCTGTAAGCCTTGTAACCTTCTGGCATACGGTGTTCGTAATACCAAACGTCTTTAGTTGGTGTGCCCTTGTCAAAAAACAACAAGTTGGTGGCCACCGTGGCATAAGGCTGAAACACAGAGTTAGGCAAACGGATAATGGTGTGTAAGTTACAATCCTCCAATAGTTTTTGGCGCACGCGTTGTTTTACGCCGTCGCCCGTAAGGCTGCCATCAGGTAATACAATACCTGCCCGGCCATCTTGTTTGAGCAAATGAATCATCAAGATTAAGAACAAGTCGGCGCTTTCCTTGGTGCGGTAGGTTTGCGGGAAATTAGTTTCGTTGTTGTTGGCCACAATACCTCCAAAAGGCGGGTTGGCCAATATTACGTTTACCCGGTGTTTTTCGGTGAAGTTGCTCAAGGGCTGGTCTAAAGCGTCGCCAAATTTGATGTTGGGTATTTCAATATCGTGTAAAATCAGGTTGGTTGTTGCCAGCAAATAAGGTAAGGGTTTGTATTCCCAGCCAGCAATGTTTGCCTCAATGCTTTTGCGTTCCTGAACGTTTTTGGCTTGTTTCTTCAAATGCTCAATGGCGAAGGTTAAATAACCACCAGTGCCGCAGGCAGGGTCCAGTACTTTTTCGCCCAATTGTGGATTAACCATTTCTGTAATGAACTGCGTGATAGCCCTTGGCGTGTAAAACTCCCCACTCTTGCCAGCACTTTGTAATTCTTTTAAAATGGTTTCGTACAACTCCCCAAAAGCATGGCGGTCTTTGGCTATGTTGAAATCTATCTCGTTGAGTTTGTTCAACACCTTACGGATGTTGATACCGCTTTTCATGTAGTTGTTGTTGCCCTCAAAAACTTCACGTACAATAACTGCACGTTGGTTGCCGGTGCTTAAATCTAAATTGCGGAGTGCAGGGAACAACTCTCTATCAACAAAGTTAAGTAATTCGTCGCCAGTCATCCCTTCGTCATCTCCTGCCCAGTTGCCTTTCTCTTTGACCCAATGAAATTTGTCGGGAATGGGAGAACTGTAGTTTTCATCTAGTAATTCTAATTCTTTGTCCTTGTCTGAAAAAATCTTCAAAAACAGCATCCAGCCCAGTTGTTCAATGCGTTGCGCATCGCCATTGAGGCCGGTGTCCTGCCACATGATGTTTTGAATGCTTTTTACTATACCAGATATGTTGCTCATTGTATTTATGCAGTTTTGTAAAGTTCAATTTCTAATTCCTTAAGGGCTTGTAAATACTTTTCCTTGCTGCCAAACTCCTTGATAATTTCTAAGGGAGAACCAAAGGTATCAAAGGGGTTTACCCGCAATACTTCAATGCTTTCAATATTGGCAATGCCTTCATCGGCATATTTATCAAGCAAAGCTTCCAGTACCTTTTGGGCTTGGTCGCCATATTTTGTAAAGTAGTTTCTCTTTTTCACGTTGTTGGCCCTTTCTTTCCTTGTCAAAGGAGGTTGATCGAAGGCAACGTGGCAAATCAAGTCGAACAAATCAACTTCTTTGTTTACGGCATCATATAAGGCTTCAACCATAACGCCTTGTTCTTGTAGTTCGGCAATGATAGCTTCTTTCCGTTCCGTATTGTTCCATTTGGTTAGGAAATCGTCTAACGAAGCAAACTTTTCTTTGATTATTTCCTTGGTATGCGCTTTAAGGCTGGTTGTAATCGGTTTGCCGTGCTGGTCAAAATACATTTCACGGCTAATCAAAACAGAAACATCCACACCGTTAACGTAAACCTTTTCTCGGTTAGGGTTGGGTTCTTTGCTGACCCATGGGCCCCTAACTTTTGAACCATCGGGATAACTTACATTTACCTTTTCAAACTGGATTTCTTCTCCGGTTACGGTGTCAAGCACTGTAAGTTTGTTTTCTTCCTCTTCAATAACTACAAAAGACAAGTCATCATCTTGCGAAACAGGTTTCACCCGAATGGGGTCGCCATCAAAATCTTTATCGGCAAATAAGTCAGTTGCGTTTCTAAAATCAAGGATTGTAAAATAGAGTTTCCCGTATTCTTCATTGATTCGGGTTCCTCTGCCAATTATTTGCTTGAACTTGGTCATTGAATTAATATTGGCATCAAGCACAATTACTTTACAGGTTTGTGCATCAACGCCAGTGGTCATTAATTCAGAAGTAGTGGCAATAACCGGGTATTTTTCTTCGGGAAGGATGAAGTTGTCTAGTTCCCTTTTACCCTCGTCATTATCGCCAGTAATTTGCATGACGTATTTATAATTCTCTGCCACCAAATCAGCATTTTCTTTGGCTAGGGCAGTTCTCATACGTTCAGCGTGGTCAATGTCCACACAGAACACAATTGTCTTCGCATAGCGGTCATAGCCTTTTAGAAACTCGGTCAGTTTTTTGGCCACCAATGTGGTGCGTTCATCTATGACTAAACTGCGGTCAAAGTCTTTTCTGTTGTAAATCCTATCTTCAACAGGATTCCCATCTTTATCGGTTTTGCCTTGGTCAGGTCGCCAACCTTCGGCATCAACGTTCAAGCCTATTCTAACGACACGATAAGGAGCGAGGAAACCATCGTCAATACCTTGTTTCAGCGAATAAGTGTAAACAGGGTCGCCAAAATATTCCGTATTGCTTGTTTCTTTGGTTTCCTTAGGAGTAGCCGTTAAACCAATATGCGTAGCATTTTTGAAGTAGGAAAGAATTTCTCTCCAGCTGCTGTCTTCTTTGGCACTACCTCTGTGGCATTCGTCAATTACAATCAAGTCAAAAAAATCAGGAGAAAACTGTTTATACACATTTGCATCCTCGTCTGAGCCTGATAAACCTTGGTATAGCGCTAGATAGATTTCATAGCTTTTATCAATTTGGCGGTGCTTTACGACCGTCATTTTATCTTTAAAGTGCTTGAAGTCGCCTCTTCGAGTTTGATCAATTAAAGCGTTGCGGTCAGCCAAAAACAGAATACGTTTTTTTGCACCGCTTTTCCATAGGCGGTGAATAATTTGAAAGGCTGTATAGGTTTTACCTGTACCTGTTGCCATCACCAATAAAATCCTGTTTTGACCATTAGCAATGGCTTCAACAGTTCTGTTCACGGCAATTTGTTGGTAGTACCTAGGTTTTCGGCTTGTACCGTCGAAGAAATAGTCTTGTGAAGCAATTTTTGCTGCTTCATCCGTAACGATACCTTTGTATTTTTTGTATTTCTCCCAGAGTTGTTGTGGGGTAGGAAAGTCATCTAAGCTGATTTCAGTTTCAATATTTCCATCTGTTGCAGAACGATCATGAAAAAGGAAACCGTCGCCGTTGCTACTGAAAACACAGGGAATGTCTAAAATTTCAGCGTAGTCCAAGGCTTGTTGAATACCAGCTCTGAGAGAATGTTTATTATCTTTAGCTTCAATAATGGCAATGGGGATATTAGGCTTGTAATACAAAATGTAGTCGGCCCGTTTTTGAATTCCCCTTTTGGTCATTTTACCCCTAACGTAGATTCTACCGTCAGTGAAAGAAACTTCCTCTAACAGTTGAGTAAGTTTATTCCATCCGGATTTTTCTACCGCAGGCGTAATAAACTTGGTGCATATATCACGTTCGGAAAGTGTCTTTTTGTCTATCATTTATCCTGTAAATTAGTCCACGATACGAATTATGGTCGGAACGTTAGCCAAGCTGGTCATTGCGTTTACCCTTGCGCATCCCCGTCCTTGTAAAGACTAGCATAGCAGCGCCAGGCAGTCCTACCCACAAAAGTAGAGAACGGTATTGCAAAATCCAAACTCAAGGTGGGTTTATTGTTAAATTTTGGGGTTTAGTTGACAGTTGAGCACTAGATGAGCATACTAGCGCTACAATTTCAAAATATACGGCAAATAAAAATACTATAACGTAAAATAATGACTTATTTTTGTTGAATCACGAGAATCGCATATTAGTTAATTGAATTTTAAATCATGAGTAAGTTTATAACCGGGAAGGAACTAGAGGAGACCGTATCCAGTATCATCTGGAAAGCAGAAAAAACGCTTTTAATAGTATCTCCATACATCAAGTTGGATACTTATTTTAGGAAATTATTTGACCATCATGCTTCCAACCCTGAATTGCACATTATCATTGTGTTTGGGAAAAATGAAGGGGAAGTAAGGAAAAGCATGAACAAGGATGATTTTGAATTTTTTAAAAAATTCATGAATATCAGCATTATCCATGCACCGAACTTGCATGCCAAATATTATGGCAATGAGCGATGCGGCGTAATCACCTCGATAAATTTATACGACCACTCATTCAAAAACAACATAGAATTTGGCGTTTACCAGGAATTAAGTTTTTTGGACAAGTTCACAAGTTCTGTAGACAACGCCGCTTGGCAAGCTTGTGAAGACATTGCCCGAACAAACGATGTGGTTTTTATCAAAAGGCCTGTGTTCCAACCCGCAAAAATATACATTCCCTTTTCGAGCAAGCATTATGTCAAATCCGATGTTTTACACGATTCAACGGAGTACTATTACACAGGTCGGATTGGTGTAAAGAAAACAACCCAAAAATTAGGGGATTTTGCAACAGAACTTGAACTGGGTACATCAAAATCGGAGATGCCCACCCGAGAGTCTATCGCACCCAAGGTAGAGCCAGCAATGGGGTATTGCATCAGAACAGGTGTAAAAATACGCTTTAACCCCAAACAGCCCATGAGCGTTGAAGCATGGAAAGTATGGAATCAATATGGCAACATGGATTTCCCGGAGCAGTATTGCCACAAAACGGGTAAGCCTTCACACGGCAAAACATCTATGAGGAAGCCTATCTTGTAGTGGGTGGCAAACTTATGTCTATGGGCCTGAATGTCCTCCTACAGCTATTGTACTATTTAGTGAATGACACTAATTGAAAAACTCAAACCCATGCTAACGCCTCATTTTCAAAATATCCGGCAAGAAATCATCAGCAGTTTACAAACGGCGGAACAGCGTGTGGACATAGCCGTGTCCTGGTTTAAAGACTTACTGCTGTTTAATACATTAGAGCAACTGCTAGACAAAAAGCCAAAAATTGCCATCACCTTGATAATCAGCAAGGATGATAATAATTTTTGTGAAGGCTGCCTTGATTTCAATAAGCTCATCGACAAGGGACTAAAACTATACTTGGCCACGCCTACAAACCTGATGCATCATAAATTTTGTATCATTGACCAGAAAACCTTACTCACTGGAACTTACAACTGGACAAATGCCGCGGCTAGGGCCAACTATGAAAATATCCTTAAAGTATCTGATGAACCGGAGTTGCTTAATGCTTTCATTCAAACATTTGAAACGCTTAAAACTGTAACCTCATTTACGCCTACAATTGATTTTACCTTTGAAAGCGTAAAAGCACAATATAGCGTAGCTGGTATATTTGAAAATCAACACCAAGTAGAGGTAGCGGAGAACAAGAAGGTGCAGGTCCAAATCCAAAAAGACCGTTGCAGGAAGTACCTCTCCCAAGACATTAGAGATAAAATAACGGATATTTATAGAAACGCTAAGTTACCAGAAAAGGAAACAGGTGAAACTGATAATAGTATAAAATTTAGGCTTAGAAAATTAATGTATTATAGGGATAAGGATCAATTTTTTTTAAAGTTGTACGATGATGCAATCCGCCAAAATACTGGTGTTATGCTGATGAATTACTTGAATTTGCAGAGATTTTACACAATACCAATATTGAAATATCAGTTCACGATTCAGTTTGTATTATAAGTAAGGCTTTTCTTGATCTTGACAAAAGAATCGAATGTGGAGAGAAGGAAGTCGAGGAAAAAGATCGAAAAATTCATGCGATACTTCATGATATTTTTCATGAAAGCAATTGGGGGGAAAACAATTTTACAATTTTATACTTTGGCATCCCCATGTACTGGCAAATGGTATCAGCTGCTTATTTTTTCAAAATGGGGGACTATAAAATGGCATGTGGAAGACTAGGTGAAACTTTAAGTATTTGCAAAGGAAAAGACTATGAAACCATGCAGCTCATCAGCCCATTATACAACATGCTCAAGGCTGGTCAAATACCGGATAGGTTGTTTTGAGGGGGATTCTAAGCTTAGCTGTATTCAACCCTTGCGGGCAAAGTCAGCCAAGACGGAATGAATGGGAAAAAGCTCCAAAAAGCTATCCCAAATAGCCTTAAATCCAATGGAATATCTTTTAACTATCGCTTAAAAAGTCCACTATCTGGCCCATTTAAGTACCTTGAAATTTCGTAAGCATTGAGCAAGTCCATATTCTTTTTCGAGATATTAATACCCCACTCATCTTTACTTTTCAAGCCTTTTTCTTGGTAATTTCCTTCTTTGAAAAGTGCATTTGGGCTTAGCCAAACGGTAGAAGGAATCAAAAAAATAGTAGGCAACTCTTTGTCCTTAAGCTGAATCAGCATCAAGTATAAATTATCCCGGAGGCCAGATTTCCATGTTTCTTTAGTTACAAAAATATAGCTGGTTTCTCCCCGCATTGTCTTCACTTGAATATCAATGTGGCGTTCGTCATCTTTGCGAACAATAAAATCAATGCCCTTATTATCTACCTCTGTTGTATAGACATCGTAGTTATGTAGGGTAAGCCAAATTTTAGCCCAATACTCCCCTATCCTACCAACTTGAAGGTGATTTAAACCCTCGTATTTAAACTGAGTAAAGGTTGACATAAGTTAATTATTTATGGGTTTTGAAAACTGAGCTTGAACCAATATTCGTCAAAAAGACAGTTGCCCGTTAGTTGTTTTTTGTCTGGTATAGCCATGCTAAATATTTTGTCAATACTCAGCATTTTTAAAGCGGGGAATTGAGCATGTAAGGCGGGTGATATTTTATTCTTTTCCGTGTCGTCTGCAAAGATGATTAGGTGTATAATACTTTCTACATCATCTATTCCTTGGCAAGCCTTTGTCCAGTTACTTTTCAATTGATTGGGGCTAGTTGATGTGTACCATTTGTTTTCAATGTTCAAGTAATAAACCTTTGGTACGTTTTTGTATTCTAACTCAACCATTACGAACAAATCAATGGTACCGTGGTATTGACGTCTGGTACGAACTGATTTTATCAAATAATTACCCACATCACTCACGGGTTCATCTTTAGCGAAAAGCAAGTTTAGCAAAATTTGTTTCGAATATTTGTGCAGTAGTTCATTGTCATTTTTGACTTGCTCAATACCACAACGCAAAGTCCAGCTCAAGAAAAAATCTTGGATGCTTTCATAGCCGTTATCTGTTCCTTCTTCTCGGTAATTGAAGAATACCGGGACCCCATTGGTGTAGGTTTTCATTGGTGGTATTTTAAATTTGTACAATTTTTTTTAGTCCAGCTAATAGTCTCACGAATAAATCTAATAGTGATTTATCAATTTTAGCGATGTTGTATTCATAGTCCTCCATACTAAAGGTTTTAAAGTGTCCCCCTCCATAGCCATTGGGCAGGAATTCTGAATAAATACCAATCTGTTCAAGTAAATACTTCGTATTCTTTTCTTGAACATTATGCTCGCTTTGGTTTGGATTCCAAAAATGAATTTCAGCCTCACCATTTTCCCTAAAAAATATATCAACTTTATAATCATTTCCGTCTATACTGAGATTTTGAAATAACCAGTAGTTTGCATCATATCGTTTCTTTACTTTAAAAGGATGATAACTATCAATTTGCTTAATAAAGCGATCTGCTCTATAGACATGAAGGCTATTTTTTAAATCAACAAGCGTTGAAATATTTTCAAAATTAGGCTTATTGGAAATATAGTTATAGAATTCTTCTTTAGTATCCATGAGTAAAACTTGATTTGCTAAATGAGTGATTGATTGGGCATATTGAAACACGAAAGTATAAGCATGATCATCCATTTTAATTTTCAAGGATTCCATCAACCAGCCACTATATAAATCTAAAGTTGATTTATTAAACGCTGGTATGTTAATAATCAAATCATCTATCACTGAAATACCAGTTTCCGGGGCCAATTTCAAGCCATCCAGGCTTAAATAAGCGATACATACTACTTCATATGACGAGTCTTTAGAGAATTCGAAATATCTTTTTATCTGTTCATCTTGGTCAGGCGCATTATTAATTTTATTTTCAATAATAATACTTTTTTTACTGATTTCGTCTCTCACCCATATGTCAATCCTACCTTTTTCCCTAGAAATTACTGGTCTACTAAAATCATTTTTATCTATGTTTATTTTCGTAAACTTAGTAAGGAAATCAAGGAATACTTCAAAAAACAAGTTATTCTCCCCATGCAATCCGTTTGGGTTTAAAAGTTCGGCTATAATATCACTGTGGAAGTTTTCTAAATGGGAAGTGCTGGTCGAGACAGTCAATAAATTAAATCCACGTTTACTCCGCTCCAAAAGAGCTTTTTTATAGTTTGAGATAATCTTCTGCAAAGTAGTGTCTGAATTCTCAAAAGTATTCATTGATAAACGTTTAAATATTAGTGCTAAATTAATTTAGAATAAGTCACATGTGCAATCTTTTCCCATCCTGAGAGTACGACTTTTATGTAAATACAATTATTAAATTCTCCCCCCGGAACTCTGTAAAACCTAACTTTATGCAACCCATAAAGTATAACCATTTTACAGCACAAATATATGTAAATATTTACTGTTATATATAAGCTTTGAGTAAAAAATATACCTTTACCCCAATAATTTTTAGAAAGCCTAAATTAACCCATGACCACCTTCGACCCAACCGCCCAAGACTCCGCATTTTTCAAAAGCCTGGTACTGAAGACCATCCAACACTTTACAAACTACCAAAATGTAGTTAAATACCCCAAGTACCTGTTTGGGGAGCAACAAACAAAAACAGCCATTACCATGGCCTTGGGAGATATATGCCAGGCGCTGATGCAGGAATCCCTGTAAATAGAATCCAAAAAGAGCCAACGGCTGAATTAGAGCGCAAATATGGTAGGGTTGATTATTGGGCTGTATATAATGATGCAGTCTATTTCATCGAGGTTAAACAGGTTTTCGTTGAATCTAGCCCTAGTAAAAAGACTTGGCACAAAGCGGCCAAAGCTGCATTAGATCAAGCTGGTCAACAACTTAGTTGTATTGAAAAATCAGATGGAGATGATTTATTAACTTTTAAAAAAATGAATAAGCTTAGTTTTGTAATGGTTATGTTCTGGGGCAAAGAAGTAGAAAAATCGTTGGAACCAATTGATACCACAGCATTTTCAGAAAAAACAACTATGAGCTATGCATGGCAGGAAAAAGGCATCCACAACGTACATTTTGGTGTTAAGCATGAAGCTGACTATACCTCCAAAGGCGTATTGTTCTTGGGCCAGGTAATTAAGTAAGGGCTATTAGCGCAGTTAGTGCCGGAGTTTGCTGGCGTCTGCCCCCCTGTCTTCACTTCGTTCAGACATCCCCCCACTCGCATACGCTCGCGTGGGGAACTCGATATTTTTACGGGCAGATTTTATCTGCTAGTTTTCCAATGTTTAAAGGTTATAAGGCTTGAAATATCCTGCCTGTGCAGCCCAAAAAACGAGTTCCCCACGCGAGCGCATGCGAGTGGGGGGATGTCACAAGCGCAGCGTAGTGACAGGGGGGCAGAACAACTAAAAGGCGCTGAGCCGCCCAGGTTGGTCGGCTCTACTGCTGTTGTGGTATGGCATTAAGCATATAATTCATTAACAATTAACCATTTATTATTAACCATTAAAACACGGCAGCTTTGCTGCCGTGTTCGCGTTAGCTGGCCGGAGGGCGCGGCTGCAAGCCGCGGTGCGCAGCACGGAGCGAATAGCGAACCCCGAAGGACAGCGGCGGCCGTAGGCCGCAACGCCCAAAATGAACAAATGAGGAAATGATTATGGATGAAATGAATAAATGGCGAAATGACTTTTTTGATTTTGGGTTCATAATGGTACAACATTTAAATTTCTATGTAGGGCGGGGCTTGCCCCCACCCTTGGACTGGCAAGGCAGATAATAGCCCAGTGCCCCCCATTCATTGTTCATAGTTCAACGGAATAACCTATTTTTGCACTCGAATTAAGCCTAAATCCCCACCCCGTGCAAGATACCATCGCTGCTATTGCCACTGCCCCAGGCGTCGGGGCTATCGCAGTTATCCGTTTGTCTGGAACCGATGCTATACGCATCTGTAACCAAACCTTTAAAGGCAAAAACCTGGAACAACAGGCATCACATACGATGCACTTGGGGAAAATTTTGTCGGAGGAGCAGGACATTATAGATGAGGTGCTGGTCAGCCTATTTGTTGGACCACATTCCTACACCGGCGAAAATACCGTGGAAGTGTCCTGCCACGGCTCTATGTATATTCAACAACGCCTGCTGGAGCGCTTTATCCGTGCCGGTGCCCGCCTGGCGAAACCAGGCGAGTTTACCATGCGCGCCTTCCTCAACGGCAAACTGGACCTCAGCCAAGCCGAGGCCGTTGGCGACCTTATCGCCGCCGAGTCTGAATCGGCACACCAGATGGCCATGCAGCAAATGCGGGGCGGTATCTCGAAAGAAATTGGCATCCTACGCGAACGTTTGATTGAGTTTGCCGCACTCATTGAACTGGAACTCGATTTCGGCGAGGAAGACGTGGAGTTTGCTAACCGCAACGACCTGAAAGACCTGGTGAAGCATATTAACGCCCGTATTGAAAGCTTACTGCAATCGTTCATGATGGGGAACGTGCTAAAAAATGGCGTGGCCACCGCTATCGTGGGCCGCCCCAATGCCGGGAAATCAAGCTGGATTAACGCCCTCTCCAACGATGAGGTTTCTATCGTGTCGGAAATTGCCGGGACTACCCGCGATAAAGTTGAAAACACCCTCAATATTGAAGGCGTGCATTTCCGCCTCATCGATACCGCTGGTATCCGCGAAAGCGATGACCAGATTGAGCAAATCGGGGTAAGCCGTGCCCGTGAACAAATTGCTAAGGCTCAAGCTATTATCTATGTATTTGACATCACCGCACTTAGTTTTACCGAACTCGAAAAGGACATCGAGGAAATTAGCAACAGCAATCCCAGCGCACCAATATTAATCATCGCCAACAAGTCGGACCTCATCCTTGAAGGCTGGCAAAGTATTGGCGGGATATACCAAGTGTACAGCAACCTGCACTTTCTATCGGCTAAACGCCCCGATGATGTGCAATTTGTCAAAAAACAACTGCTCGACTTACTGAAACTGCTCAAACCAGGCACGAGCAACGTTACGGTGAGTAATGTTCGGCACTATGAAGCTTTGCTCAAGGCCAACACTTCATTGCTTCAAGTTCTGCAAGGTCTTGACATCGGCACTAGCGGCGATTTACTGGCCATGGACATAAGGTATGGCCTAAATGCACTGGGTGAGATAACAGGGCACGTAGACGTAGATGATTTGTTAGAATATATTTTTAGCAAGTTTTGTATAGGAAAGTAGAAAGTACTCTGCCCTCTTAACTCTGCTCTAATTTGCGCCTCCCCCCGCCGCTTTGCGTCGACCCCCTCCACTGCACAGGACGCTGCGCGTCCGTTGGTAGCGGGGGGTAGGCCGAGCTACGCTTGACCGGTCCAAAGTTTTAGATTCTACGCCACTCAGCACTCTGCCCTCTGCCCTCTGCTCTACTAAAATCCTCTCTCTTTCTTAATTTGCTCGTAGGCTTTTTGGATTTTGTCAAACTGCTCACGGGCAGCACGCATGGCCCCTTCACCGATGTGCGCCACCTTATCAGGATGGAATTTCTGCAACATGGCGCGGTAAGCCGCTTTTACCTCGGCGTCGGAGGCGGATGGTTTGAGTTCAAGGATTTTGTATGGTCCATCTACGGTAGGTAGATGCATAGCTGCAACCGATTGGAAATCACGGCTATCAATGCCCAGTTTATTGGATATTTGCTGGATAAGCTCCACTTCTGAATCGGCAATGTCGTAGTCGGCGGCGGCGATGCCAAACAGGAATTCCAGCATCACCACCCTCGATTCATAGCTGCTGTTGCTGCTAATCTGCTTGCACACCTGGTCGATATTGAACTGCTGTGGCAGCACCTGTTCAAAAATATAGATATAGTCCGAGATGTAGGCATTGCCAAAATAATCGGCTAGGTAGGTACGTACATAGGCCAGCTCGTGCTTGTCCACCTTGCCATCAGCCTTGATCACCGCCGAGGCCAACACAATCATGCTGAGGATAAAATCGTCTTCCTCGCTTATGGGCTTTGTATCGAGGTTCAAGAGGCCACGTTTGCGAAACTCGTCTAGCAAACTGCCAGCGCCATAGCCCAAAGCTGCTCCAATCACGGCTCCAATCGGGCCAACACCAATTACCCAGCCGATACCGGCTCCAATCCATCTATTTAACGACATGTGCTGTATGAATTTTATTAATTGAAACGACCCTAAATAGTGCCTCACCCCGCCGCTCTGCGGCGACCCTCTCCCCTAGAACGCTCGTAAACTCGCGTGCGGAGAGGGTAAAGAAGCCGTGCCAGGAGTGTAAGTCCCCTCTCTACAACACGCGTAGCGTGTGCCTGTGGAGAGGGGTGGCACGCACGCTAGTGCGTGACGGGGTGAGGCGCTAATCCTTAAACAATAATGACCCAATCCGCAACATCGTTGAGCCTTCTTCCAGCGCCAACTGGTAATCGCCCGACATGCCCATCGAAATTGTTCTAAACGATTCCGCTTGGGCAAAAAACTGTTGCTTCAATTGCTCGAATATGCTTTTCAGTTGCTTGAATTCTGCCCTGATTTGCGCGGTATCATCGGTAAAACTAGCCATACCCATAATGCCTTCTAGCCGGATATTTTGGCATTGGCTAAACTCAGTCGATTGAATCAAAGCCTGTGCTGTAGCCAAGTCCATCCCGAATTTACTATCCTCCTGAGCCACATGGAATTGTAACAAACAAGGTATTACTCGATCTTGCTTCGCGGCTTGCTTGTTGATTTCTAGCAAGAGTTCCAGGCTATCCACCGAGTGTATCAAAGCAATAAACGGCGCGATGTACTTCACCTTGTTGCTTTGCAAATGACCGATCAAGTGCCAGGCTACATCAGCGGGCATGGCAGCTTGTTTTTCAAGCAAATCTTGCACGCGGTTTTCGGCAAATGCCCTTTGGCCGTAATGATAAATCTCCAGCACCTTGTCCAGTTGTTGCAGCTTTGATACCACTACCAGCTCGGCGCCTTGGGCCTCGATGCTTGATTTCAACTGGATAAAGTCGGCTTGTTTCATGGAGTTAACTATTAAGCGGAATAATCTTAATGATGTTTACGGGGCAATTCTTAGCGGCCAGCAGGTTGTCGTCTAACTCGTGGTCGGGCACTAAAACCGAGTAGAAGCCGCTCTTGTCTTTGCCCCCAACGAGCGTGCATTTGCCATCACGGGTTGAAATACGCCAACGGTAATCGGCGGCCTCCACACAAGCATTACAGCCAATGCATTTTGCCCTTTGCTGAACAATACGGATCATGATTTAGTTGGCACTAGTTTGTACAATTTATCCGAGGGCCGTATTTTTTCATCGATGGCCATGCTGAAAACATCGCCTTTTTTAACCTGCTCCACGGGTTTATCGTCTACGCGTAACTCGTTCACAATCAATTGAACATAGCCTGTAGTTGGTCCTGTAATAATCACCTCGTCGCCGGTATTGAGGCTCTGCGATTCGCACACGAACTCGGCCACTTTGGCCCTGTCAAAATATTTCACGCCCTTGGCCAAGTACACCTTGCGTTTCGACGATTTGGAGCCTGCCTCGTCGTTCCATTCGCCCATTTTACGGCCCAGGTAATAACCGTCCCAGAAACCACGGTTAAACACGGTGGCCAACTCGGTTTTCCAAGCTTCAATTTTTTCGGGGCTGTAAGTCCCGTCCAAGTATGCGTTGATGGCCTCGTTATAGCATTTAGTGGCGGTGTAGACATAGTCAGCCGAGCGGCCACGGCCTTCAATTTTCAGCACACGCACGCCAGCGTCAAGGATTTTGTCGATAAAATCAATGGTACAAAGGTCCTTAGCCGACATTATATATTCATTGTCCACCTCAAACTCAATGCCTTCTTCTTTATCGGTCACGATATAGCTGCGGCGGCAGTTTTGGATACAAGCCCCACGGTTGGCGGAGGCAAAATGCGAGTGTAAACTCAGGTAACATTTACCCGAAACGGCCATGCAGAGCGCCCCGTGGGCAAAAATCTCAAGTTCTACCAATCGGCCCGATGGTCCAGTAATGTTGCGGCGTTTGATTTCGCGGGCAATATCGGCCACTTGTTTCAGGCTCAGCTCGCGGGCCAACACGATGACATCGGCATAGCTGGCGTAAAACTCCACGGTATCAATGTTCGACACGTTACTTTGCGTCGAAATATGGATTTCCATCCCAATTTTTTGGGCATAGTGCATCACGGCGTGGTCAGATGCAATAATGGCCGTAATGCCGCTTTCCTTGGCCGTTGCCACGATCGACTTCATGAGCGTAATGTCGTGGTCGTACAAGATAGTATTAAGCGTCAGGTAGGTTTTAACCTGGTTTTCTTGGCCAATTTGGGCAATATTGCGTAGGTCATCAAGCGTGAAATTATTCGACGATCGGGCACGCATGTTAAGCTGTTCAACGCCAAAATAAACGGAATTGCAGCCAGCTTTAATCGCCGCCATCAACGACTCGTAAGAGCCGGCCGGCGACATTAATTCGATAGATCGATTCATGTGGTGTAGAGGTGTGTAAAAGTCGGCCGCAAAATTAATCAAAATTGTGATTTTAAAGATGATTTGGGCGCGTCGGCGCTATGCGGGGGCGCAGGAATGATTGGTTCTGTTTTTTCATTGTAATTTACCACCCCGTCTGCGCTACGTCAATGCCATTAAGCGTTAATTTTTCTCGAATTTATAACCACCCCGTCTGCGCT
>CAZDVQ010000043.1:0-37512 GCA_964508975.1 uncultured Saprospiraceae bacterium | reverse complement strand
TCAACATGTGGGGCTGGGGCTTGATTTCAGTGTACCCCAACAATGTGCGGGTGAATATTGTAACCGATTCGTACGCGGATATTTTGGCCAAATGGCAGCAGGTTTCCAACCGCAACAATATGTACGAAATGACCAACCTCAAACAGATTTGGTGCAATGGGGCCAATTGTATCAACGTAACAGCTGTTGAGGAAAGTGCTATAGGACAAGCGGCACTGTTGTACCCTAATCCAACGCAATCCATGCTGTATATAAAAAGCTCGACAACCCAGCTTGGCAAGACATATGACGTGGTAGATTTATACGGTCAAAAGGTGTTGAGTGGCAGCATCCAGGCTGAAAAGCAAGCCGTTTCAACCGAGGGTTTGCCTGCTGGCCGGTATTTTGTCCGCCTTGATGGTCAAGTGCTTGCCTTTGTGAAGTTATAGGCATTCGGGTTTAAGCCGCAAAACAGCTTTTCGCGACGTTGTTTTTGAAACACCTACACCATGTTTGAATTACAACAAGTCAATAATTTTATCTGCTTCGCGTATACCGCTGAGGTAAGCCCCGTGTGCGGTAGAGAAATAGTCAACCTCGGTATGTTCGCCAGCGAAGAAGACCTTGTCGTCAATGGCCTCGGCGAGATCTTCGAAATGATACATTTCGCTGCCCACGGCGGTATAAGAGTAGGCCCCAAATGCATTTTCGTTGCTGGCCCATCTGGTGCGCAACAAGTGGCTAGGATCGGGAATGCTGCTACCGTAAGCATCGCGCAGGTGAACCATGATTTCGGCGATAATTTGGGCATCGCTCATCGTTTCGGTTTGACGGGCGTAGTCGGCGTAGGCAAAGGTCATCAGGGCGTTTGAGCCAGGATGGAACTTATTGACATTGACAAAGTAATTGAACTTATCGGGGGTGTCAGGCGTGTAGGAGATGTACTGCACATCATCCCAGAAGGTGTTGTTCCACTGCAGTAAGAACTTGTTTACGCAGCTCATGCCAAGCTTTTGGATGGCCGTTTGTTTATATGCAGGTAGGCTAGGGGAGAAGCTGATGCTGTTGTTTTTTAGTACGCCCAAGGGTACAGTCACGATAACGTGATCGGCCTCAGTATTTAGGCCGTTATGGGTAACGATAACTTTTTCGCCACTGTAATTGATAGCCGAAACGCGTTGGTTTAACTGAACATTGAGGCCGTTGGCCAAATAGTTTGGAATGGTATCATAGCCGTTGGTGGCTATTTTTTCTAGACCTCCGTATTCTTCGCCCTCGTTGTAGAGTAGCGAAGACAGGTTATCTAGGTCGCCCGTGTCAAAGGTTACGTAGGTGGAAAGTAAAAACTTCCAGAGCCTGTCGTTAACCCTGGCAGGGTAGAGATTGTTGAATACGGTTTGAAAGCTTTGTGTTGCGCTGCCCTGGCTCATCATGCTTTCCAGGATGTCGTATAGTTCGTCTTCTGCTGTTTGATACACGTTGGCATTGCGTAATGCACCGCCTTGGTCATAGGATAGAATACTTGCGTCATCGGTATGGAAAGTGTTCATGCCGGCTTGTTGGGCGAGGCTAGTGATGGGGTTACCGTCAACGCCATGAATCCAGCTAGCACCTTCATCGAATGCAATGCCTAGGCTCCGGTTGGATCGAAGCCGGCCACCCACTTTGTCTTGCGACTCCAACACACTGACCTTGAAGCCCATATCGTGTAATTTTTTAGCGGCGGCTAAGCCAGCTATTCCCGCACCTATCACCACAACGGTTCTATCGGCAGGGTTTGCACTGGGCCGACAGCCACTAGCGAGTACAGAAGGGGCTAAAACGAGGATGGGTAAGCCGGTGAGGGCATCTTTGATGAAGGTTCTGCGGAGCATAGTTTTTATAGTTTAAAGCAAGGCAAAGATGCAGAAAATCTACAATATAACTACCTTTGCGGCATCTTGTAACGCCCAAAACCAAGTACATGGAATACCAAAATTTACTTTTGCAAAACGATAACGGCATTTTAGTCGTTACCCTGAATCGCCCACAAGCCCTCAATGCGCTTAACCAGCAAACCATGCGAGAGCTGGCCCATCTATTTGGCAGCCATGCAGCTGAAATGACCGAGCTCAAAGGCATCATTTTAACCGGTGCAGGCGAAAAGGCCTTTGTTGCCGGAGCTGATATATCAGAATTTACCGGAATCAAGGATAAACTGAGCGGACAAGAAATGGCGCAGCGTGGCCATGATATTTTTTTCCTCATCGAACGCTTTCCCAAACCAGTTATTGCGGCTGTAAACGGTTTCGCACTAGGTGGTGGCTGCGAGTTGGCCATGGCCTGCCATATGCGCATCGCCGGCGAAAAAGCTAGATTTGGTCAGCCAGAAGTTAACTTGGGTATTATCCCAGGCTATGGTGGCACACAACGCCTTATCCAATACATCGGCAAGTCAAAGGCCCTTGAATTGATGCTTACCTGCGACATGATTGACGCTAATGAAGCCTACCGTTTAGGTTTGGCCAACCATGTTGTTCCCGTGGGCGAAGAAGTAGCCAAAGCTAAAGAAATCATTGAAAAAATCGCCACCAAAGGCCCCGTTGCTGTAGCTAAGGTGATTGAATGTGTAAATGCCTATTTTAACACTGAAGGCAATGGTTTCCAACAGGAAGTAACTGAATTTGCCAACTGTGTTGCAACGGAGGACTTCAAAGAAGGCGCTGCTGCTTTCTTGGAAAAACGCAAGCCGGAGTTTAAGGGTAACTAGGGCCGCGCCAGGGATGGGAGCGGCCGCGCGCAGCGCGGGTGCGCCGTAGAGCCGCGATGCTTCGCGGCTCAGAAGCACGGAGCAACGCGACCCCGCGCACAGCCCGACGGCCGTAGGCCGGGGCGCCCAAATCCCAATCATCGCTGGTAAGCAGTTGTGTCCAGGCTATTGCACCAGCACGCTGTAATCATCGTATTTGGATGATTCTCGCTTCATATCCAGCAATTGGAGCATTTCTTCAATGGCCAAATCGCCCGCTTCATCTAAGCGTTTGATAGTGTGTTCGGTGCGTATTTCTATTTTACCGGCTTTGATTTGTGCCATCCGCCAGCGGTAGGTACGTTCCATTTTTTGCCATAGCTCTTGGTATACCAACACGGGGTCATCTTCGGGGCTGACAGCTACCGCACTTGAAAACGCCAGGTTATTTCGTGCCAGGATAGTTCCGCTTTCAATTAAGAAATAGGCGGTGTGTGCCCAGCCCATGCCGCCCTGGACCAACCTGGAATAAATACAGAGTTGTAAATCTTCCTTTTGCTTGATTTCCTTGCTGCGGTATGTTTTACCAGACCATTTGAGGTCGAGGATGGCCAACTCGCCTTTGGCATTCACCAGCACTAAGTCGGCATAGCCCTTGATCTTTGTATCAGCAAAATGCCCGGACAATTCTTGCTCGGTAGCCTTTACGGTCCAGCCATCGCTTTGAAGGGCATAAATTAAGGTCCAGGCCGAGCGTTTCATGCGTTGTACAAAGGAGGCACGCTCTGGCTCACGGCCATACAGCAAAAGGATAGACCCTTCACGCTCTAGTAAGCCGTCGATGTTGGCGTCAATCCAGGCCAGTAGGCTATCCTTGTCCCAGTCAAGCCGTTCCTTGAACATCATCTCGAATAGCTTGTGCGCTAAGTTACCCAGCAAGGTTGATTCTTTGGTGATTTGCAAAGTCGAAATGGCCTTGATGTTGGCCTGATGCCGGAATACCCATTGGTAAGGGTAGTAAAATATCTGGCTTAAACTCGAGTACGATTCTTCTTCTCTGGGTTTAAACAAGGTAGTGTCGGGTATCTGCAACCATGGTTCGGGAGGACTCAGGAGTTGAAGTGCTAGTTGTTCATGCTTAGGGGATTGCAAAAAAGTAGGTTGCTTGGCGCCATGCTCGTCAATGGTAAAACTAAGTTGATGGTTTACCGCATCTTCACCAAAGCAGGCGTACAAATCGCCGAGTAGTGGATGCGGGTTTACGGCTTGCCCTACTATGCTTTCAGGTATCACCAACACCATGCGTTGGCTACAACGGTTAATGGGCATAATGCGCAGCCAAAGCATACGATCGGCTTGTGTTTGGCTGTTCTCAAAGGTACAGCCCCTGGCTTGGAGCCAACTCAGCTCATCGCTATACCATTTGCTAGCACTCACTTGACTGCCTTTATCTACGAAGTTCCACCAAACTAGGTTGTTGGTTTTGCCGCTCAATGCGCCCGTGCGATGTATCACGGGGAGGTGGTCCAGTTCTTCTTCCCTGAATTTTACCGATGAGGGCTCGTACACCATCCGGATAATCCGTTCTAATTGCAAGTTGCTGATTCTCGTCTCATCATCGGGGAGGCTCAAGAGTAGTTTTACCACGCGGTCCGATTGATCGGCCAGCACCTGCATGGCTTGCTGCTGCTTCTTGATGATAACTTTCCGGCGCTCTGATTCCGTACGCTTTTTGTCCAGCTCCAAGCTGTTGGCTTGTTCAAGAGCCCAACTGCGCAAGTACTGGTAAACCTCGGCCACCTCCGTTACAGGGATGGCCGATTTGGCCGCATGCCGACGTCGCCTAAACCAGAAATTATATTGGGCTTCAATGGCTTTGAACGCTTTAACCTTGGCGGCATCTTCTTTGGCTTCATCTTCCAGGTTGCGCAGGAACCCATACACACGCGCAATCCACACATCGCTGTTCATGCCGGGTTTGTCGGCTATGGCAGTAGCAATAGCGTAGGCTAGGTTGTTGTCGAGTGGCTTTTGGGGTAACGACACAAATTCCAGCATCTTATGTGGGTCAACGGGGTTCCACAGGAAGGTGGGTATCAACTTCAAGAGCTGTTGTGTAGGCCGCGCCAACGAGGCGGATTGTATGCCTAGGCTGGGTAAACTTTCTTGATAAAGGGCCACGTCAACAGCCCGGTCTTTATCAGGAACCAGCAATAAGGGGTTAAAATCAGGGCTGTCGAGTAGGGCTTTAGCCAGCCATCCCGCGGCTGCCGATTCTCGGGCTGCCCGCAGTACGACAATACTTTCATCCCCCTTTACACTGGGTTTAAAATCCTTGGGTAAGGCTTTATTTACATAGGCCTTGAAGTAATCTAAGTCGCTAGTGGGGTTAGGTATTTCATCAGCCATGATGGATAGTTGAATACCCTTGGCAGCTAGTTTTTGGAACATTCGTTGCCAGTGTGGCGGGTAAAAGTCTATGGCTTCATTGAGTACAATAGCTTCTATAGGCAACTCGTGCAAACTGAGTTCTTGTTCAACGCGTACGAATCGGTCGGCAAAACCGTCTGGTAGACTCAAGCTCACATCGTCGCGGCTAATCTGTTCCACGGCGGCAAGGCTCAACAAGCGTGGAGGCATATCGCCCTCTGGCTCAAAGTTCCAGGTAGAGAGCGCCAACTCGTCGCGATAGGCCAGCAACAACTTGGCACTGGCCAAAGGGTCAGCCTCAAAGGAGCGCGCAAAAAAAGCATCGGGCTCTAGGGCTAGGTGCTTCCGCAAGTTTTGCCGGTAAGCTTCAACCCGCAAAAATGCATTACGCTGGCTAAAAAACAGACCCATGTATTGCTCCAGCAGGCCGAGGCATTTTTCCGGGCCAACAAAGCGGGTTTGTGCATCGGCAGCGGCAGGCCCTGGGTAAACCTGCTCGTCGAATTCCCAGCCAAAATGTAGTTTGATTAGCTCCATCAGGTTTACACAAATTCAAGTTGGTTCAACTCTTCTTGTGTGAACTCAACCTCCCGGGCCATCTTAGCTTTAGAGGTGCCTAATAGCACGAATACTACAATCAAAAGCCCTGCAAAAGGCATGAAAAGCATATTTTTATATGCGATGCTCAGGATAACGCTGGCCAAGGTTCCACCTTCAATCATGGCCCAGCGTACAAGATTGGCCACGCGATATTGATTTAAGCGCAAGTTGAAATCAGGTTCCATATTCAGCTTGCTGATCAATCTTTTGTACACCATGGAGCTAGCGCTTATCAGGCTAATTACCAAAATGGGGACTATGAAAAAAATCATATTGTCCGTATTCAAGGCAAACTCAGCATCTTTCAAAAACAAAAGGTACGACAGCGCAACTAGCGTTACTTGCCCCATGAGCATGGCCAAATGTATAATCCTAAGGGTGTTGAAATAAGAACCTTGCATAAAATTTATGTTTGCCACAAATATAGGGTAAATTCCTTTTACAATACTAGCCTATACTGTTTTGTATTTCATTACACAAAGCTGTGGTGTTTTTGAACGCTATTAAGCATGTACGTCGCACCAGCGATGTGGAGCAGTGGCCGACCGGAGGGAGGCCAGACCGAGCCGCAACGCGGCGAAGGGCCGAGCGGATAGCGAGCTGCGCAACGTAGCGACGGTGCAGCGCTTCGCATTGCGAAGCGCTGCACCGGGGTGCCCAAACAAGTTTATATATTTATTTTCAGTTAGCCCCTTGGATACTGGAACTATTCCTGGACAATGCACTTGTGTTGTTGAACCAGTCTGCCAGCGCTGTATACATTTAAACAGTATACGCCGCTTTTATCCAAGTGAATGCTATGGGTAGTAGCTTCCTCATAGCTGTACTCTTTTAGTATAATGCCTTGTATGTTAATTACTTGTACGGTAATAGGGTATAGCTTTTGTTCATACTGCTCGAGCTGTAGTTGGCCAATAGATGGATTCGGGAAGATTTTAGAAGGTCTGATTGCAGCGGCTGAGTTTGTAGCCGAAAAAACATCGCATCGGCGTAGTATCAGCCCATCGTTGCCAACAATGATAAAGCAGCCATTGTCGTCGTGGTCGATGTCATGGAAATAATAATTATTGGTAAAAGGAATATCACTATCACTTACCCAAGTGTTAAAGGCAGGTGCGTAGGTCATGATATAGGCATTGCTTGCAGGCTGGTTTTGGTCAAAACTGCCAATAGCGATAGTTTGGTTGCCTCCAAGCCCATCAATCGCCCTCAACGATGGGGTGACAAACAACGAACCATAGGCCACGGTCCAAGTAAGACCACCATCTAGCGTTTCAAAAATTATATTTGGTGCCCAAGCGAGCTGTGATGTATCCTTGCCTACGACGAAGCCATGCAGGTTATCTTCAAAATATACATCGTAAAATTCAGCGGTTGAATCACCATAAAATATTGGTAACCAAGTATTTCCTCCGTCAGTACTCTTGCTGATCAACCCGCTTGAACGACTAACGGCATAGCCTGTGTCTGAGCTAGGGAATACCGTTTTGGCTGGCACCATACCCATGAAAAAGCCGTTGGTAAAGGTGTTGTTGAGCAATTGACCATCCCTGTACCGAATAAAATAAGGGGAAGCGAAGCACCCGGCGTCGGTGATTACAAATTCATGCCCACGGGTTGTCACTTCAACTGGGAAACATTGGCTGGCCACATTGCTGATATCATGCCAGGACTGCCCGGCATCCGTTGACTCCCACACCGCATTATTCGAAAAAGGAGACGCACTGCTGCTCGTTACAATAACGATGGTGTCGGGATGTGTTGCAGCAATGGATAGCACAAGCATATTGTTGTTGGGCAAGTTGACCGTTTGCCAAGTAAGGCCAGCATCTAGAGATTTAAGCAAAGTAGCATTATCACCACCCGCAAGCACGATATCAGTACCCCGAACAAAATGTACACAGGTTAAATCGTTGGAGGTATTGCTGTTGATGGTAAGCCAACTTACTTGCGCCCAAAAACTACTTGGTAAAATTAAAGCTAGGAAAATCATCACTCTTTTCATGTCGCTGATATTTTATGGTTAATTAATCTTGTACAAAAATCGCTGTTTCCAGGGCTTTAGTACAGGACAATTATTGGTTTTTACGGTACATTCTGGCATCGAACTAAGATAATTTAGATGATTTGGGCGTTCCCCCGTTGCACGGGGTCGCCGTCTTCCAGGTGCGCTGTTCGCTTAGCCGCTGCACTGCGTTTGCGGCCCGGGGCTACGCCCCGGCCTTCCAGCCGGCTAACGCGATATGCTTAATGCCTTGCCAAAGCTATTCTTATGATATGCTAAGTTTTGGAGAATGCATTGTTCTTGCGGAAGAACATAGCTGTCGTGCCTGTTTTTTTCTTGAAAAAACGGTTGAAATAAGCATCGTCTGAGTAGCCAAGACTCCAGGATATTTCTTTTACAGAAGCATCTGAATGGGCCAGTAATCGCTTTGCCTCTAGTATGATTCTATCATGAACCAGTTGGATGGGGGCTTGGTTGAGGGTAGTTCTACAAGCTTGGAATAATTTGGTGCCACCTGTGTTGAGGGCCTTGGTATATTGGCTTAGGTCGTGCCACTCGTGAAAATGGTCTTCTACCAAAGCCATAAAATCACAGGATAATTTTTCGGTACTGTCAAAGTTGTTGTCCGAAGCAGCGGTTTTATGGTATGCTGCCAACAAGCTCAACAATATCCCCTCCGCGTGAAGGCATATCTGCTCGTCTTTGTATGGGCTAGCCGGGCTATCGCGTAAGCTGAACAGCAACTCTACTTGCTGTTGTAATAGTTGAAAAACAGGCTCTTCGAATTTCAGGATAGGCCCAAAACGAACAATCTGTTGGTTAAGCCGCTCCCAACGCTCTTTGTGGTGTGCGTATTGGAGAAAAAAAGCCTGTGAAATCAACAATACATATCCATAGGTTTGCTGGTTCCTTTGTAAGTGGTGCAAACCATTGGGCCGAATCAAATGTACCTCTTTAGGCTCAACTGGGTACGATTTAAAGTCGATAATGTGTTGGAGTGCATGCTCCTTGAAAAAAAATAATTCAAGGCATTTGTGCCGATGTGCCGTTCCGTTATCTTCACCCGGGCCCAAAGGTTGTAACCTTACCAGTTTATAGGGCTCGTAGGTGTGGTCTTGAAATGTAAGCATGAAACATGGCCTTGGTTGAAGATTTTAAAAAGTAGTTCTATTGAAATATATAACGAAAATAATACACTTTAAACAAAAAAACTAGGTTAAATTAGTTAATATACAGATATTTGCATTGTTTACTATAATACTATGTTTGGATACTACTATACGCCAATTTTAGCCCTACAAGCCTTTTGCATGTACCATGCCTACAACAGGCGGGTAGAGCAGTTTTGGTATTGGCTCATTATATTCTTCCCGCCAATCGGGCCGCTGTTTTACCTGTACAAGCATTTCTATACCCCAATCAATATTAACCAACTAGGCGAAACCTTGAAAGAAACGGTGGATAGCGGCTACAAGGTGAAAAAACTCGAAAAAGAACTCAACTTCTCCGATACTGTCGAGAATAAAATGCGCCTGGCCGATGCCTACATGCAGCAAAATCAGTTTGAGGCAGCATACCAGTTGTATCAGTCTTGCCTCAACGGTATCCACAAAAACGATGTGGATATCCTGAAGAAAACGCTCATGGCCGCATTTGCAAACAAGGACTATGCCCAGGCCATTGTTTATGGTAAACAACTGGAGCACGATAAGTTTTTCAAGAAATCGGAGGAACGGGCAGCACTGGCTTGGGCCTACCATTACAACGGCCAAAATGAAGCCGCCGAGCAGGAGTTCAAGGCCATGGACAGCCAATTTACGAATTATATCCAACGGATTGAATATGCCAAATTCCTCTTTAACCTAGGCCGAAAAACCGATGCCAGCGCTAAATTGGACACCATGCTCACCGAAATGGAGCACATGGATAGCGTAGAACGCCGCTCGAAACGCAACTATGTCAGCGAGATTAAATCGCTGCAAACTCAGTTTAAGCGGGCGGTGTAGAGGCGCTTCACAAAATCTTTGAGCCGGGCCAAAAAGAAGCCTATGCTATTGTCTGGCTCTGTCAATGCGCCCGTGTAAGCCTGTCCACGCCGCAGGTAAAAACGGTGGAATGTACTAGCCGACATGCCCCATTTGAGCAGGAACTGCCGCTTGCCATCGTTGAGTTTTTTGTGCCGCCCGGTGCTCGATTTCATGAAATGATACACCTTGGCCGCGCCAACACCCATAAATACCCGCACGCCCGCTTGCCACAATTTCATAGATAAATCAGGGTCGGAATACATACCCGGCGAGAATTCGATGCTGAAACCACCTACTTTTTCCCATAGTTTGCGGTGCATAACTGATGGCGGCCAAGTAGCTCCGCTCCAATCATCCTTATGTAAGGTGCCATAGCTGGCCAATAAGGCCTCCGACTGGAAATTGTCTGGCTTACGGCCAAAATCATGCGGTGCGATAACGCAATCATTACCGCTGTACTCGGGTTCGATCAAGGTGGCTGATAGGTAAAATTGCTCGTGGCCAATGGCCTTAATGTGTTGATATACAGCATCATCCCAGCCTTGTAAAGCATACATATCATCGTTGAAATACATGATATAGTCGGTGTCGGCCAGCTCGGCAGCGGCATTTACTCCATGACAAATCCCCACGTTCTCGATGCTGTGCGTATAGGCTATACCGGCTTGTTGCAAGTATTCAATGGTGCCGTCGTTGCCCTCGTTCACATGTACAATGATTTGCTGCGGGTGCGTGGAGTGCTGTTGCAGGCTCTCAATACACAACTGCAAGAAGGGCAGGTTGTTCCAACTCGGGATGATGATAGAAAACAAAGCCCCTTCAGGCGAAGGGGCTTTGTGGTAGCTGATTGCAGTCATTAGTTTTTCTTGCCAAATGGGTTTTTGAGGGCATCCTTGGCCTTGTCTTTAATCTGGTCAACGGCTTGGCCTGTTTTGTCTTTGACTTCTTGACCAACTTTATCTTTGATTTGCTGTGCAGCTTTATCGGCTTCTGCTTTGGCACGGGCCTCCGCATCAGCTTTGAATTTGTCGTATTCGGCACGAGCCTTGGCCTCGGCTTCTGCTTTTTTCTTGTCGAGCTCGGCCTTGGCCTTGTCTTCAAATTCTTGCTTCTTCTTGTCGAGCTCGGCTTTGGCTTGGTCTTTTAATTGGTTCACCACCGATTTGACCGGCGCATCCAAGAATTTGATTTTGAAGGTAGGCTTCAATGCTGTACCACCCATGATCACGTTGAAGCGCACATAGTCGCCACTGTTGAGGTTAACCCCCACTTTAGAGGCTTGCCCGTTCAAGTCGTTGATGAGGCTGCTAGCTGCTGCCCCCGCTTGACCTTGCTGCAACTTGGTTTTAGGCACCTGAAAGTTGAAGTTGTAGTTCATCTCGTTGGTCAACGAGTGGCTGCCACCAGCCGTGATAGCCATATCTTGCACGTTATAGGTAACGGGTTGTAGGTTAAACTTGCCGTCTTTAACGGTAAAGAAGTTCACGGTGTTGTCGAGTTTGAAGTTCGACAACTCTTTGATGCCCAACTTGGCGTTGAGGTCGTTTACAGGTTTGTAGTTTTTAACCATGGCATCAAAGGTTTCAATCAGGCCATCCATGAACAAGGTGTTCAAGTCGGGCATCATGTCCTTGTCAAGGCTGCCAGCCATTTTGAACTTGGTATTGAAGGCACCAGTCAGGTGTTCGATGATAGGTGCAATTTTTTTGATGGTAATCACGTTTTTGGCCACCTCATCAAAACGGAACTTGTCGATGTTGAAGTCGAGCGCAAAGTCTGGTTTTGCTTCATTTTGAGTGTTGTAGCTACCGTTTACGATAAACGAACCACCAAAGATTTTAGCCTTCATGTCGTTGAAGTCAATCTTCTTGTTGCGGATCACCAAGGCGCCGTAAGCGTCTTTCAGTTCGTATTTGTCGTAGGTCAAGTTGGCAAAAGTACCGTTGAGTTGGAAGTCAATATTACCAGGTACGAGTACAATGCTAGACTCGCTGCTGCTTGTAGTACTTGTGCTGGTTGTGCTCGTTGTGCTGGTGCTTGAGCTTTCTTCCATGAAGTCGTTCAAGTTCATGTTGTTCGACTGCACATCGAGGATACCCACGATGATTTCGTTACCGAAGAGGTAGCCCCACCAGTTGCGTACTTTACCGCTGGCTTTAATGTCGTTTTTCCCAATCCGGGCTTCAAAATTTTGGAGCACGGCTGCACTTGGCGAGAAATGCCCAGTGGCCTTAGTTCCAGAAATGATATGCTTATCGTACATGATGGTATTAAACTGCACGTCGGCGTTAAAATCCCACTTGTCGAACATTTCTGATTCTGCCGAGCTGCTGCTCGCTGGGGTAGGGGTGGTCGTGGTGCTTGTTTCAGTATCGTCGCTACCCATGATTTCGTTCAAGTCGAGGATGTTCGAGCGCACGGTAATATCGCCCAGCATGATTTTGTCGTTCGAGAAATAAGTGAGCAAGTTATCCAAGGTGCCGTTAGCCTTGATATCAGATTTACCGATTTTAATATCCATGTTGTACAGTTTCACGTTGTTGGGCGTAAACTGCGTATTGATATCGTTGATGGTCACCAGCGGGTAGTCATCTGATTTGTATTTCGAGCCGGTTAACTTGAAATGCCCGTCGAGACCTACCTTGTCGTATTGTTCATTGTTCACGTACGACATCCTCGTGTTGATATTGAGTTTGGCATCCAATAGCCCGGTGAGTTCTTTCACACCTTCCATGGGGAAGGCTTTCGACAACTCAGCCAAGTTCAATTTACCATCCACACGGGCTTTGATGTCGGGGTCGCTCATCGGGGTTTTCAACAATAGGCTGGCACTGAATGGATTAGCACCTAACTTGAAATTGAATTTTGACAGGTCAACCACCATGCGGTCAAAATCGGCGCTGGGGCTATTAACCACCAGTTTAGCCGAGATTTGCTCTACAGGCAGTGGCAGGTCAGGGTATTTAAAGCGTGCTTTGTCAACATTCAAATCCAACTTGAAGGCAGGCATGGACTTATCGTTGTAGGTACCTTTGGCCCAGCCGCTAAAGTTGAACACGCCTTCGGTTTGCACATCTTTAAAGTCGGCGGTGTAAGCTGCTGGAATCATCGACAAGAAGCTAGAGAACTTGGCATCGGGTGCGCTGAATTTTAGGTCCATGTCGATATCATCCTTAGGCATAGCCAGCCAGCCATCGAATTTTAAACCTAAGTCATTGATTTTAATGTCGTTATCCTTGAAGGTAAACTTCATTTTATCCATGTCGGCGTTCAGGGTAACTTCGGCGTCAACTTGGGCTTTGCTGAGGTATGGTATTGCACCTTGGCTTACGGTAACTTGTTTGCCTTTGGTGGTGGTTTCCAGGTCGTAAACGGTATCGGTAAATTTACCGCTGCCGTAATGTGTAAAGTCGACGAGTTTAGCGTAAGTGCCACCGGCACGGTCGTCGTATATAATCTCAGCGTTGTAAATACCGTAGCGGTTTAGCTTGATTTTATAGCCACCGCTGCTGCTTGGGGTCGTGCTGGTATCGCTCGATTGTTTTGCAATATCGTAGTTGGCTTGGCCATCTTGTAGCACCAAAACGTGGATTTTGGGATTACGTACGGTAATTTCCTTAATAGAAACGGGGCGGTCTTTCTTAATTACCGACATGATATCGAGGCGGAATTCAAACTCGGGCACCTCGGCTAGGCGGATATCTTTAAAAGTACCCACACCGTCTACGGTTAGGCCTTCGAGGGTGAAGTTAAGGTCGGGGAAAGTCCTGAAAATACCGATACTTACGTCTTTGAAATCCACCTTGGCGTTAATTTCCTTGTTGATGGTTTCCTTGGCCAAGGCTACCAGGCGGTCTTTGAAAAAGTAAGGGATGGCGAAAGCTGTTCCAATGAGCAGCACTAGGAAAATACCCAGGCCGATAAACAGTCGTTTAAAGAATTTTTTAGGAGAGAAAGCCATAGTATAGTTTATGTGTACTGGTTTTGTAACTTGTGGGGTGTGTTGTAAACAAGCAAACACCATGCTAAAACGTATTCAAACCTTTAGACGTTGAACACCGTCACAAAGTTACTAAAATTTGGATATAGGATTAGGGGTAGGGCGTAGCCAAGTCATTTAATCATTTGTTCATGTAATCATTTGTTCTTTTTGGGCGTTCCGGCGCTGGCGCGCCGTCGCTACGCTTCGCGGCTCGCTGACGCTCGGCCCCTGCGGGTCTGGCGCTGCGCGCCACCGCTTCGCATCGCTAACGCAGAATCGTGCTCTGGCGAAGTATGCGAGCAAGCTGCCCCCGCTTTTTTTGACATAACCTATAATTACCCTTGTGGGACATGGGCGACCCGCTGCGACGTTCGTATAGGCGCTGCTGGTGTCGAGTGTCGTTAGCGTTGTGAACGAATAAAAGTCAAATAGTTTTGTACAACTTGAAAATGCCGCACCGCGGCAAAACATCTTAGCGATGGGTGAGGGCGGAACGCCCTTAACCCATCGTGCGAGCGCAGAGAAACATCCCGGGGTTGTGTAAAAAGCTCCTAAAAACAAAAAAACGTAGGTACAAGCTATCTTTGGGGTTACTACAGACCCAAAAACTTGACCTACGTTATGAGTGTAAAGATAGAAAAAGAAAACAAGGTACACTTCAAAAAATATGACCAGTTACAGGTTTTACAAATTCCCGTGGACATATCGAAGTTGATACCCGATACCCACCTGGTTCGTGTTGTCGACAGAGTGGTCGAGGAAATTGACATGGCTAAACTGGAATGCTTCTACAAGGGTGGAGGTAGCAGTTCATACCACCCCAAGATGTTGATAAAGGTTTGGATCTACGGTTATTGCGAGCGGGTTTACACGAGCCGCCGGCTAGCCAAGGCTATGCGGGAGAACGTTAACTTCATCTGGCTGTCGGGGAACCAGCACCCGTCGTTCAAGACGCTGAGCAATTTCCGTGGTGCACGGATGCAGGCGATGGTCGACATCGTGTTCAAGCAGGTAATCCTCGTGCTGCTGTCATCGGGTCACCTGTCGCTGGATGACATCTACCTCGACGGCACGAAGCTGGAGGCCAACGCCAACGAGCATAAGAGGGTGTGGCTTAAAAACCTGGAAAGGTACAGCGCCGGGGTGCTTGCCCGGGTGGAAGAGTTGCTGGCGGGGGCAAGGGCTCTACAGGACGCGGAGGACAAGGAGCACGGGCCCGGTGACCTCCCGGAACTGGGTGGCGGTAAGTCGTTACAGGTGACGCTAGATGCCAAGTCCGTCGGGGAGCACCTCTCCAGGCTCCAGGAGCTGGTCAGC
Organism: uncultured Saprospiraceae bacterium; assembly: GCA_964508975.1. GTDB lineage: Bacteria > Bacteroidota > Bacteroidia > Chitinophagales > Saprospiraceae > CAZDVQ01. The sequence continues at coordinate 22,444 of CAZDVQ010000043.1, read as the reverse complement.
GCGGAGGCGGACAAGGAGAAGGCCAAGGCGCTGGCCAGACTGGCGGGCAAGCTGGGCAAGGAACAAGCGAAACTGGAAAAGTACGGGCGGCAACGGCAGGACCTGGCGGGCCGGAACTCGATGTCCACCACGGACAAGGACGCCACGATACTCAAGATGAAGGACGGGCAACTGTTGCCGGCGTACAACGTCCAGCATACCACGTCAAACCAGTACGTGGTCAACTATACCATCGCGCAGAACGCTGCCGACAGCACGACCTTGCCGGCACACGTGGACAAACTCCGCGAACTCCTCGGGGAAATCCTGCCCCGGGACGGTATCAACCTCGGCGCCGACGCCGGCTACGGCAGCGAGGAAAACTACGCGTACCTCGAGGCCAACGGCATCACCCCTTACGTCAAGTATACCTCCTGGTTCCAGGAGGAAACCGGGGAACATGCCAAGAAGCTTTTCCACAAGGACAACTGGGACCACGACGAGCACTCGGACTCCTACAAGTGCCCGAATGGCCAGTCCCTCCCGTTCCTGCGGCTGGAGAAGCATGCCACGCCCAGCGGTTACACCAAGGAATTGAAGGTGTACAAATCCCTTGGCTGCGAGGGCTGCCCGCTGGCCGCCGCTTGCAAGGGGGACAACGACAGGAGGACAATCTCCAGGAGCGATGCCTGGGAAGGTTACAAGGTCAAAGTCAAGGCCTTGCTCGGGAGCGAGAAAGGTAAGGAAGTACGGTCGCGCAGGGCTACAGAGGTGGAGAGCGTATTCGGGGATATCAAGTTTAACATGGGCTACAACAGGTTCTTGCTGAGGGGGAAGGTAAAGGTCGGGGTCGAATACGGCTTGCTTTCCATGGCGCACAACCTGCGAAAACTACACTGCGAGGAAAATGGCACGTGGAGGGAGTACTATGCCCAGCGGTCAGCAAAAAAGGCAGCCAAGCAGAATAAGAAGGGTTAAACCTTCTTTTTCAGCTGAAATACATTTACGTTAACTTTAAATACGTATCATTGGGACTATAAGACATTCTGATGTCTTATGCCACAGCAGTAGGTCTGTAAATACAATAATGCTAGACGAAATCAATCAAGACCCTTTTTACACAACCCCGGCACCATGTGAGATTAGCCTTGAATATGTTTCGTCCTTTCAGGACTCAATTTCTAACCGCATCCCTCGATGGGTTCCGGTCGTGCCCTCAGCAGACGCAAAATATTGCGTCTCTACGACCTCACCCATCGCTAAGATATGGTGCCGCTTCGCGGCATTTTTAGGTTTCACAAAACTATCTGTCTTTGGCATATTCACAACTCTATGACACGCGACACTTGTACGTTCTTCATGTCGCACAAGTCCCACAAAATGGACAAAGTAAGCAGCTATGCCTAGCCCTGCGCCAGGCATGCGAAGCGTGGCCGCGTAGCGGCCAGTGCCGTAGGCACCGAGCGGACAGCGAGCGCGTAGCACGCCGACGGCGCGCCAGCGCCGGGGCGCCCAAATCAATATCATCACGGATTAACGCAGGGTACATGCAATCTCCAAGCCTCAGCAAATCAACAGCAAACGGGTTTGACCTGCTTGTTCAACTGGAGCACGGTGTACACAAGGCAGTACCGGGCTACCCGGATAGTCGGTAGCCAAACGCCAAAGGTTTCCGATGCCCAGACTTGTAGCCACGGCCCCGAGTTTGGGCTGGTAATGCAAATCGAAAAAATGCTCTTCCAGGAAAGCTTCAAAACCGTCCTCGCTGCTGCCGCCGTACAGGTTTTGGAGTGCCGCGCGTATTTCGGGCACCTGTATTTTTTGCTCGGCTTGAGTGTTAGGCAGTATATCGCTGGGCGCACCGTGGTAGGTACACAGGAAAGTATCGGCGGGAATGGGCGCACGGTCTACGTGGTAGCCATACACATCGGTTGGAAAAAACGGGAAGGCATTGTCCCGTTCATAGCATGTGATCAAGTTGAGAATAGGCGAGGCCCCATGTTGGCTGAGCAACTGCATGTCGTGCAATAGCGTTTCACGGGCCAGTTGGCCTTGAGGACTAAGCTCTAGGGCACAGAGGGCATCGGTTTCAAGCAGTTCCAAATGCTCGGGTGCGGGCAGCTTGCCCACGATTTCAGCGAAATCGCCGGCAAGCTGCCGCATCCAGGCCATCGCGTTGATATCCCCGCGAAAGGGCGTGGAAACGAGTGCTTCAAAACTTGAAACAGTTAGCACATGTTTGTTGACCATCGCTTAGAACCCGTAACCCTTAAACTCGTCGGTGAATTCGTTTTCAGCGAATTTAGGGTTTAAAACAAGCTTGGTATATTCATATTTCTCGTACAGGCCGTTCTCGTCGTACACGAATTGGCAGATAGGCAACATGGTCTTTTTATCCACGTAGAAAACTACTTTTTGCGCGTAGGAGTTGGGGATTTTAATCACTTTTCCAGCCTTGATAACGCCGATGCCGAGGTTGTTTTTATCCATCACGATTTGCTCGTTGAGGTTCAGGCGCATGGCGATAGAGCGGGGCGTTTCATCCTTGGTCACTTTATAGTCGGAATAAGCCCATTCCGTATTGATCATGTTGAGGTTGTAGCAGGCTTTGCCGTCGAAAGTAACCTCGCCGAGCACTTTAAAATGATCATCGAACTTGCGTTTTTCGGTTTCAACCATCTTGATGGTCGAGCGCATGCCGATGGCAACGTATTTGAAACCAGCTTCGAACAGCGAGTGGTGTTGTCCTTCGCGCACGCGGGCGCTCAGAGGGCCCATGCTCACGTTCACGTAGGGGAAACCGTTGGTGTTGATATAGCATTTATCGCCGTTCCAGCCTTTAGCATAAAGCACTTCGATGCCCTCTTCAAGGTCTTTGATGTACACTTTCACGGGGTTGTGCGACACCTTGAAGAAGTTGCGTTTCTCGACGTACTTGGTCCCGAAGCGTTCTTTACCGTACAACTCGAAGGTAAGGGTATTCACTTTATCGATGGCGGCGAGCATACCGTTTACCACGGTTTTGGCGTCGGCCTGCTCGGCTTCAGGTTTGAGGGTAAATGCGGTCATAGCGCTTAATGCAAGGATAGAAATTAGGGCTAAAAGCTTGATTTTCATAGTTATTTGTGTTTATTGTTTGAGTACTTTGTTGGCTTCGAAGGCCATGATCAACCACCCGGATAACAGCAAAAGCCCGCCAACAGGGGTAATGGGGCCAAGCACTTTTACGAATGCCTTGGGTAAAAATAATAAATCTCTACAAGATAGCAGGTAGAGTGAGCCTGAAAAAAATAAAATACCCAACAATATGACTACAGAAGATACTTTAAACTTTACATCGCTGCGTAAAGTGCTGAATACCAGCATGGCCAACAAAAGCAAGGTATGGATAACTTGGTATTGCGTGGCGGTTTTCCATACTTCGAGCTGTTTTTCGCTCACCACCCGTTCGAGGGTATGGGCACCAAGGGCACCGAATGTGACGGCAACAGAGCCAGAAACACCAACGATGTACCACCAAAATCTTTTCATGGTTTAAAACTGTTTGATGCGGTTGATAATATTGGTACTGCTGAAGCCAGCTTCGAAGGGAAGGCTAAGCACTTGGCCGCCGTGTTCGAGCACCGTTTTGCCCCCGACAATGTCGGTTACGGGATAATCACCACCTTTAACCAAAAAATCGGGAATAAGTTCGTCGATAAGCTCAGCGGGCGTGTCCTCTTGGAACAGCACGACGAGGTCGACGAATTCGAATGCGGCCAGCATCATGGCCCTGCTGAGTTGGTCGTTGATTGGGCGCATGACACCTTTTAAACGAGTAACAGAGGCATCATCGTTGAGGCCAATGACTAATTTTTGGCCGAGGGCGCGGGCTTGTTGTAGATATTTGAGGTGCCCGAGGTGTAGAATATCGAAGCAGCCGTTGGTAAAAACCACGTCGAGTCCATGGCTTTTCCATTGGTTTACAGTAACTTGTGCATCGCTGCGGCTAACTATTTTATGTTCCATGGAGCTTTTTTAAGGAAGATTTTGGTGTTGATGGTTTGGGCGCCTCGGCGCTATCGCGCCGTCGCTACGTTACGCGGCTCGCTATTCGCTCGGCCCTGCGCCCTACGGGCTTGGTCTGGCCCTGCGGGCCACCGCTTCACATCGCTGGCGCAAGACAGCCATGCCAAAAGTACGAATATTTGTAAAAACGCTTGGAAGTTAAAGCGAACATAGCCATTACCATGCCTCAAAAAGCCCCCAAAAAATAATTGTGTACATATATGTAATTAGATACCGTTTTTTTTTTAGTATCTTTGCAGCCCGAAAGTTAATCATTCACCTTGCTAAGCCAAAAGAGGCATGGCCGTAACCAACACCACCGATATGGAGGATAAAAAACGAGTTCTTATAGTCACTCAAGAAATGGAGCCTTATACAGAAGGTACGTTAATATCGACTATAGCCAATCTACTCCCCGTAGATGCCCATGAAAAAGGATTGGAAGTTAGGGTTTTGATGCCCCGCTTTGGCCCTATCAACGAACGTCGCCACCGTTTGCACGAGGTGGTACGCTTATCTGGTATGAATATTATCGTGGACGAGGATGATTACCCACTTATCATCAAGGTGGCTTCATTGCCCAATGCACGTTTGCAGGTATATTTCTTGGATAACGACGAGTTTTTCAAGCGTAAGACCTTTTTCACAGATGATGACGGCGCACCATATGAAGACAATACCGACCGCATGGTATTCTTCTGTAAAGGCGTACTGGAAACCGTTAAGAAATTTGGTTGGGCGCCGGATATTATCCACTGCCACGGCTGGATGACCAGCTTGGTACCTGCATACTTGAAAACGGCTTACCAAACTGACCCGATTTTCCAAAACTCGAAAATCATCTACTCGCATTACGGTTCAAATGCCGAAGAATTTAAAGCTGGAGATAACTTCTTCTTGAAAGCATCGATCAACAACATGGAAGAATCTGTGTTGGCGGCATACCAAAACGGTACGGGTGTAAATTTGGAAAAAGGTGCAATCGCTTTCTCTGATGCGATTATAAACGTTTCCGGTAACGACGATACCGACTTCCAAGGTAAACCTACTATGCAGCACGAGGTGACTGACCCCGTTTCGGTGGCTAACTACCTAGAGTTTTACGAATCGTTGGTGGAAACAAGCACACCATAAACCAACGACTTACTTTTATATATCGTTCACGTACTGATATAGAGGCTGTTTGAGATTTTTACCTGTAGTTTTGCGCTTGGTATAATGTCAAACAGCCTCATTTAAAACGAAAACAGTTGACAGCTAATTTATGAAAAATAATTTCAGCCCCCTGTTACTCCTTTTGGTAGCAGGGTTGTTTTTTGCCAGCGCATGCAGCAAACCATTTGACTTCGGCCTATCTGTATTATCCGACGATGCACTATTTGGGGAAAGGATTGACTCCGTGACCATCCGTACCCAAACAGAGCGGATTGATTCCTTGCTAACCTCTGGATTAGGTCGTAACTTCTTCATTGGTACCAATAATGATCCTGTTTTTGGCCAGACCAACGCAGCTGTTTACGTTACATTCGGCATTCCAACGGTAAACCTTGACTTCACTGGCTCATCGGTCGATTCGGTCATTTTGAGTATTGCTTATGACTCTATTGGTCATTACGGTGATTTAAGCCAAGTGCAAACCTGGGAGGTACATCGTTTGAGCGAAGAATTAGATTACACGGAAGTATATTATTCAAACAATACCCTCGCCACGAGTGATGTATTGAATGCTGGCTACAGTTTCAGGCCAGCACCAACTACCGACGTTCGTGTACAAGTGGTTACCGAGGATACTTCGTATGTGGATACCATCGCGCCGCAAATTAGGATTCCGTTGAGCCTAGCTTTTGGCGCAGCATTGCTAAATCCAAGCGATACCACTGTTTATGATAATAACGATAACTTCAAGGAGTTCTTCAAAGGCGTTTTGATAAAACCAAGTGGTACAACGAATTCAGCCTTGCTCCGCATGTTGTTGAACAATAGCCAATCGAAAATTACCTTGTATTACCATCAAGATGGTAAGCCTAAGACCTACACCTATAAGATTGATGCTCAGTTATTGTGTACGGCATTCGGTGCATATACCCATGACTATACGGGCACTGACGTGCTAGACAATAACCCTGCGGATACCATTGCTTACTTGCAAGGTCTTGGTGGTACAAGGGTAACTGTTGAGTTCCCTTATTTGCAAAACCTCAGCAACTTGATTGTAAACTATGCTGAGCTTACGTTCTACTTGGCTAAAAGCGATGATCCTGATTTGTTCCCGGAACCAGAAAGCGTTATCCTATCATACATCAACAATTCAGGTGATGAAGTGAATTTGGTTGAAGCCAACACATCATATGACCGATTCTCGAACTTCACGACCTTCTTTGGGGGTAAAAAAGAGCAAGTTACCATCAATGGAACGCAGTATGTTTTGTACAGTATGAATGTATCAAGGCATGTACAGCAATTAATGAAGGGCGCAATTGAGGATGAGCGTTTATTCTTGAGGGTGTCTTTTGGCAGTGAATTTGCTAACCGAGCACAACTTGGGAATGAAAATTCACAAATTTTTGCCCCCAAATTACAGTTGACTTACACGAAAATTCAATAAATTGCCGCTTGAAACAAAGCAAACCCTATAAATTACCAAGCTTATGTGTGGTATAGTAGCTTATATTGGAAAAAGAGAAGCCTATCCAATTTTGATAAAAGGCTTACAACGATTAGAATACCGTGGTTATGATAGTGCTGGTGTAGCCTTGATGAACGGCGATTTACACTTGTACAAAAAACAAGGCAAGGTTGATGATTTGATCAAGTTTGCTGCCGGTAAAGATGTGAAAGCATGCGTTGGTATTGGCCATACCCGCTGGGCAACCCATGGCGAGCCAAACGATGTGAATGCTCACCCGCATTTGTCAGCATCAGGAGATATTGCCTTGATTCACAACGGCATTATTGAGAACTATGCACCTATCAAGTTGGCCTTGCAGAAAGAAGGTCATGTATTCCACAGTGATACAGATACCGAAGTATTGACGCACCTGATCGAAGCTATCCAGCTTCGCGATAACCTAGATATTGAAGAAGCGGTGCGTGTTGCCCTCAACGAGGTTGTGGGCGCTTATGCCATCGTTGTGATTGACAAGAAATCGCCCAATAAACTAGTAGCTGCACGTAAAGGTAGTCCCTTGGTTGTAGGTATTGGTGATGGAGAATACTTCTTGGCTTCAGATGCAAGCCCAATTATTGAATACACCAAGAACGTGGTGTACCTGAAAGAACAAGAAATCGCCGTGGTTGACTTGGATGGCTCATTGACCATCAAAACCATTGATAACGAACTGAAAACGCCATTTGTCCAGCACCTGGAAATGGAAATCGAGATGATCGAAAAAGGTGGCTACGACCACTACATGCTTAAGGAAATCCACCAACAATCCAGCACGATTGCCGACGCCATGCGCGGCCGTATGAACGTGAAGGAAGGTTGGATTCAAATGGGTGGTATTGCCGAGTTTGAGAACCGAATCCTGAACGCCAACCGTTTGATCATTGCCGCTTGTGGCACCTCGTGGATTGCCGGTTTGATTGGTGAGTACTTGTTTGAAGACTTAGCCAGGATACCAACCGAGGTTGAATACGCCTCTGAATTCCGTTACCGCAACCCGATTATCGGGCCGAACGATGTGGTTATCGCGATCTCGCAATCCGGTGAAACGGCCGATACCCTTGCTGCGCTTGAACTCGCGCACGAGAAAGGTGCATTGACCTACGGCGTGTGTAACGTGGTGGGTTCATCTATTGCCCGTGTAACGGATGCTGGTTCGTATATCCATGCTGGTCCAGAAATCGGGGTAGCATCGACGAAGGCCTTTACGGGGCAGTTGGCGATTTTAACCCTGATGGCCTTGAAAATAGCTTACAAGAAAGGTTCAATTTCGCAATCATATTTCCACCGCTTGTTGGCTGAGTTAGACAACATCCCGAAAAAAGTGGAAGAAGTGTTGAAAAACGAGGCGAAAATCAAATATATCGCCGAGCACTGGACGAGTGCCAACAACGCCTTGTACTTAGGTCGTGGCTACAACTTCCCAGTTGCTTTGGAAGGTGCCTTGAAGTTGAAGGAAATCTCGTACATCCACGCGGAAGGTTATCCTGCTGCCGAGATGAAACACGGTCCGATTGCGTTGATCGACGAGAACATGCCCGTTGTGGTGATTGCCACCAACAAGAGTGCCTACGAGAAAATCGTGAGTAACGTACAGGAAGTGAAAGCCCGTAAAGGTAGAATCCTAGCCGTCGTAACAGAAGGAGACTCTATCATCAAGGAAATGGCCGATTTCACGATTGAAATCCCGGACACCGAAGAACCATTGACACCCTTGTTGTCGGTGATACCTTTGCAGTTGTTGGCGTACCACATTGCGGTACTCCGTGGCTGTAATGTTGACCAGCCCCGCAACTTGGCGAAGTCAGTTACCGTAGAATAAAGTGTACCTCGCGCCAGCGATGTGCAGCCGTGGCGGCGTAGCCGCCAGACCGAGCCGCCCCATTTAGAGCCGTTTCTAGAATGGCTTTAACTGAAAACGGGCGGCGAAGGGCCGAGCGAACAGCGAGCGGCGAAACGTAGCGGCCCCCGCCGAAGGTGGGGGAGGCGCCCAAATTAATCCTAAATAAAGATTTAATTACCAGATATATATGCATTATAATACCTCAAAGTCGGGGCTGAAATTCAAGGAATATGGCCGCTACGTGCAAGAATTGATTGACAAGGCCAAGACCATTGAAGACAAAACCGAGCGCCAAGCTTGGGTTGAACGCATTATCGACCTGATGGAGACCTTGTCGCCTGCATCGAGCAACCCGGAAGAAGCCCGCTTGAAAATGTGGTCGCACCTGATTCACATGGCTGGCGGCGAGCTTGACGTGGACAAACCAGAAGGTATTATCATACACGAAATTGGTGTGCGGGCTGGTTATTTGGACTACCCGAAAAAGTCGAATAAAATGCGCCAATACGGTCAAACCGTTAAGGTGATGATTGAAAAGGCCAAGACTATGGAGCCAGAAAAACGCCAGGAATATGTGCAAGCCATTGGTGCTTACATGAAAATGGCCTATTTGAACTGGCATAAAGACCATGTGATGGACGAGACCATCCACCTGGATATGAAAACCCTGTCGGAAGGAACATTGAGCCTAACCCCTGGCTCGAACATTGACCGTTTGGTGAACCCGCAGCACTTTTCAAAGGAGACCAAGTTGATTGAAAAAGCTATCTTGGAATCGAACAGCAAGAAGAAAAACAAAAAACGCAAGAAGGTAGTCAGTAACTTAATCATCGGAAAACGCTACTAAATATGGCCGGCGGAGAAGCATTTATCGTAGAGGGTGGACGGAAACTCCACGGGGAGCTTATCCCACAAGGTGCCAAGAATGAAGCCTTGCAGATTGTTGCAGCAGTGTTGCTCACCGAGGAAAAGGTGACGATATCGAATATTCCAGATATCCTGGATATTCAGCTGTTAATCAACCTGTTGAAGGGGCTTGGTGTTGTTGTTGAACGACTTAACGACGATACTTGGACGTTCGAGGCAGCGAACATCGACCTAGACTATATGCACTCGCTAGATTTTGCCACGCACGCGGGCAAAATCAGGGGTTCAGTTACCTTGATTGGCCCATTGCTGGCTCGTTTTGGTAAAGCTATCCTGCCTAAACCAGGCGGTGATAAAATAGGCCGCAGGCACATGGATGCGCACTTTAGCGGCTTTAGAAAGCTAGGCGCAACCTTGAGCTTGGACGAGGTGAATTACATGTACTCGCTTGAAGCGCCGAACCTAGTTGGGACATACATCCTGATGGATGAAATTTCGGTGACAGGTACAGCCAACGTGTTGATGGCCGCCGTTAGGGCAAAAGGCCAAACCGTTATATACAATGCCGCGTGTGAGCCTTATTTGCAGCAACTTTGTAAGATGTTGAACAGCATGGGTGCCCGTATTAGTGGCATCGGTTCGAACATGTTGACCATTGAAGGCGTAGATAAACTGCATGGCACCGCACACCGCGTGTTGCCCGACATGATAGAAATTGGTAGTTTTATTGGCCTTGCTGCCATGACCAACAGCGATTTAACCATCAAGGATTGTAGGGTTGACCAGTTGGGGATTATTTTGCCCACCTTCCAAAAGTTGGGTTTGCAACTGGAAATCAACGGAGATGATATCCGTATCCCGCAGCAAGATTCATACGAGATCGGTTCGTTCATGGATGGCGGTATTTTGACCATCTACGACGCCCCTTGGCCCGGTTTTACACCTGACTTGATGAGTATTTTGCTGGTAACGGCCACGCAGGCCAAGGGCAGTATCCTCATTCACCAAAAAATGTTTGAAAGCCGTTTGTTCTTTGTGGACAAACTGATTGACATGGGTGCAAAAATCATTTTGTGCGACCCCCACCGCGCTACCGTAATTGGCATGAACCGCGAAGCAAAACTACGTGGCATACATATGACCTCGCCCGATATCCGCGCGGGTGTGGCCCTGTTGATTGCAGCCTTGTCGGCAGAAGGCACGAGCAAAATCTTTCAGATTAGCCAAATTGACCGCGGCTACCAACACATCGAAAAACGATTGAACGCCGTTGGCGCCAACATACAAAGGGTAAACGACTAGATGAAGCTGAAGCTTGACATCGTGTACGAGGACCAAGACTTGGTCATCGTGAATAAAGCCCCGGGGGTATTGACTTTGCCCGACCGCTTCAAGGAGGATGCCCCCAACCTTTACGGGATGCTAAACCAGCAGTACGGTAAAATTTTCGTGGTGCACCGCCTTGACCGGGAGACCTCAGGCTTGATTTGCTTTGCATTAAACGAAACGGCCCACTCGAACTTGAGCCAACAGTTTCAAAAGCGCGAGACCGAGAAAACCTACCTAGCGATTACAGAAGGCACCCCAACGCCAGAACAGGGCGATATCACCTTATCCTTGGAGCCTAATAAAGCTAAGCCTGGTACCATGAAAGTCTCACGGGCAGGTAAACATTGCTTGACGCAATATCAAGTAGCTGAGAAATTTAAAGATTACGCCCTGGTTGAAGCTAAAATTTTAACGGGCCGCATGCACCAGATTCGGGTTCACTTTGCCTTCAGGGGTTACCCCTTGGCCGTTGACCCGCTGTATGGCCGCAATACTCAATTCTTACTATCGAAAATTAAACACCGTGGCTTTAATTTAGCCAAGCACGAGGAAGAGCTTCCCATTATGGAACGCACTACCTTACATGCTTGGAAATTAAGCCTGAACCACCCGAGCTCGGGCGAACGCATGCATTTTGAATGTGATCCGCCGAAGGATTTCCAGGCTTTGCTCAAGCAATTGCGCAAGTGGAATGTTGTGAGAAAGATAGGAGAGAGGAGATAGGAGTGAGGAGATAGGAGTGAGGAGATATTTAATTAATTTCATAGTTCATCATTCATAGTTCATTGTTCATCATTCATAGTTAACTGAAATGCGTCAGACGAAAACATTAGGTATATTAGGTGGCGGTCAGCTTGGTCAAATGATGTTGCCCACGCTTATCAACCTTGACATCCCGGTGTACTTCATGGATCCCGATCCTAACTGCTCGGTATCGAGCTGGTGTCCACGCTTTGAAGTTGGTGATTTTCGCGATTATGAAACCGTGCTGGCCTTTGGTCGCAAGGTTGATGTGATTACCATTGAGATTGAGCAAGTTAATGCCGATGCCTTGGCCCAATTGGAACAAGAAGGCAAGGAAGTGTACCCAAGTCCAGCCGCGCTGAAAATCATCCAGGATAAAGGCTTGCAGAAGCAGTTTTACCAGGAGCACGGTTTACCTAGTGCAGATTTCCACTTGTTTGACCATGCACAGGCCGTGCGAGCAGCACTGGCTTCTGGGCATATCAGCATTCCATTTGTACAGAAGATGCGCCAGTTTGGCTACGACGGCAAAGGCGTTCAAATTATACGCAGCGAGGCCGACCTCCACAAGTTGTTCGATGTACCTTGCGTGGTAGAGGATTTAGTCGACATCGAGAAAGAACTTTCGGTTATCGTGGCAGCAGATGCCTTTGGTAGGGTGGTGCCTTTCCCGCTTGTAGACATGGTGTTCCACCCCGAGGCCAACTTGGTAGAGCTCTTGCAGTGTCCTGCTATGATTGAGCCGCACTTGGAACGCGAGGCTATGTTGTTAGCTGAGGATTGCCTCAAGGCTTTCAACACCCGCGGTTTGTTGGCGGTAGAGCTCTTCCTCGACAAAAAAGGTCGTTTGTTCATCAACGAGGTGGCGCCCCGTGCGCACAACAGCGGGCACCATACTATCGAGAGTTGTACGACCTCGCAGTTTGAGCAGCACATCCGCTCGGTGATGGGTTACCCGCTGGGTGATACCCGCCTACACAGTCCCGCGGTGATGGTCAACATCCTTGGTGAGCCTGGTTTTGAAGGCCCCGTGGTGTACGAAGGTTTAGACGCTGCACAGGCTTTGCCTGGCGTGCATATCCATTTGTACGGTAAAGCTATTACCAAGCCTTTCCGCAAAATGGGCCACGTGACCATCACGGCAGAAACACCAGATGAAGCGATTGAAATAGCTAGAAAAACACAGAAAGAGATAAGAGTTAGGAGTTAGAAGTTTAAAGTGAAACGCACAACTCTTAACTCATAACTTTAAATTTTTAACTATGATCAGCATTATAATGGGCTCAAAATCTGACATGCCAGTGATGCAACAGGCTGTTGAGATGGTACAATACTTTGGCATTGCGCACGAGGTCAAAATCGTGTCGGCGCACCGTACGCCGGAGTACATGGTAGAATTTGCCAAGACAGCCCACGAGCGTGGCGTCAAGGTGATTATCGCCGGGGCAGGTGGTGCCGCGCATTTGCCGGGCATGGTGGCTTCCTTGAGCCCATTGCCTGTAATTGGCGTGCCAGTTAAATCGTCCAATTCCATCGACGGCTGGGATTCCGTGTTGTCGATACTCCAGATGCCCGGCGGTGTACCTGTAGCCACGGTAGCCTTAAACGGCGCTAAAAACGCCGGTATTTTAGCCGCGCAAATCATGGCCTGCCACGATAGCGCACTCCAAGCCAAAATATTGGCCTACAAGGAATCCCTAAAAGAAGCCGTTTTGGCCAACCAGTAAAAATCAATCATTCAAAATAACCCTTTACTACTAGACCTATGAAATTCTTTATCGACACCGCAAATTTGGCCCAGATTCAAGAAGCCGCCGACCTTGGTATCTTGGATGGCGTGACCACCAACCCTTCGTTGATGGCCAAAGAAGGCATCACGGGCGAGGCGAACATCATGAAACACTACGTTGACATATGCAAAATCGTTGACGGTGACGTGAGCGCAGAGGTTATCTCCACTGATTTTGCCGGCATGGTACGTGAAGGCGAGCGTTTGGCCGACTTGCACGAGAACATCGTGGTTAAAATCCCGATGATTAAAGACGGTATCAAAGCCATCAACTACTTTACCGAGAAAGGTATCAAAACCAACTGTACCCTAGTATTTTCGGCTGGCCAGGCTATCTTGGCTGCCAAGGCTGGTGCCACTTACGTTTCGCCATTTATTGGCCGCGTAGACGACATCACTTGGGATGGCGTGGGCCTTATCCGCCAGATCGTTGATATTTACGGTATCCAAGGCTACATGACCGAGGTTTTGGCGGCATCTATCCGCAACCCGCTGCACATCGTTTCATGTGCTGAGGCCGGTGCCGACGTGGTTACTTGTCCGCTCAACGCCATCACAGGCTTGCTTAAGCATCCATTGACCGATATCGGTTTAGCACAGTTCTTGGCCGACCACGGCAAGTCGAACGGCTAATTAAGTATCCAAAATACTATATTCCGGTAGGGGTAGTTTTAGAGTATGTTTGGATTTTGGGTTTCGAGGGAAAAACGAGCTGTTTTTCGCCGGAAGCTAAAGTCCAAACATACGCTTAGAGCTACCCCTATTTTTTTGTTTTTTGGGCGCTGCGCCGCTGCTCGGGGCGTATGTCATACGCCCCTATGTACGCGTCGCCGGTCCGTTCCGCACTCCCTGAACGGTCGGCCCTTCGGGCCCGTGCTACGCACGGCGCTTCACGCACCTAGCGCGGGAACCCGTGGCGCAGCCACAGGTTTAGAACAGGGAGCAGCGTGCTGAATTTTTTTACAGATAAGCAAGAAAGATGTTTCATTGCGCCCCAAACCAATCATCCATAATCAACAATTCATAATCCATAATCTTAACTAATCTTAACCCGCAGCATCGCTGCGGGTTAAGATTAGTTAACCAAATTTCTTAAACCCATAGGTAAAGCTCAGCATGAAATAGCGCTGCAACACCAGGTTTTTAACGTCCTCGATGTAAGTATCGCTCACGGTGCGGTTCACGCTGTTGTTCTGGCGCAGCACGTCGAATACCGATAAGCGGATTTCAGACAACTGGTTTTTGGACAATTTGGCACCCACGCTGCCGTTCATCAAGAACCATTGCTGGTTAAAGCCCTCGCCCAAGCCGGAGAACCAAGTGTGGTTAAGGTCGCCCTGTATGAAAAAGCCTTTCCAGAAGATATACTGGAAGCGCAGGTTGCTGTTTTGGTTGTAGTAATTGCTGTTGCCGCTGCTTTGTACCTGGCTATTCACGAACCAACTGTTGGCCGTGGTGCTCAAGGCAATATCAAGCTTCTCGCTAATGTTGCTGCTCAAAGTAATGCCCGGCACGATGGAAAATGCATCGGTACGGTTCAGCACGCCATTAATTAAACCAGGGGTTTGGGTAAAGTTGGCTCCAAGGCTCAGGTTGGCATTCAACTTGTTCTTGAACATCGACTTGCCATAGCTAACCGAGCTGCGGATGCCCCAGTAACCATCCAGGTTGACTGGCTGCGTAAACTGTGCACCCTGGCGGACCAAGAGGTTCAAGCTCTCAATCAAGGTATCGGCGGTGGCTACTAAGCGCGATTGACCAAGGTAGTTGAACGATTGGCTAAAATTGAAGAACACGTTGAAGTTGCTGTTCTTGTCGGTATTGTTTTTCGAATACCGAACAGTCACGTTGTTGTTGAATTCTGGTTTGAGCATTGGATTACCAGCCGTTAACTGTAAAGGATTACTGTTGTTGGTTACAGGTTGTAACTGGTTCACACTAGGCGTAGTCACAGAGGCGCGGTAGTATGTGCGTACGTTGGTATTCTTGTTGGGGGCGTAGCGCATGAAAAGACCCGGCAAGAAATACCAATACTGCCTGCTATAGCCAGTTTCGGCGGGGAATATTTGCTCAACGTCCAGCATCATATGCTGCACCGCGGCGTTGATACCGAAGTTAAACTTCTCGCCCATGCGCAAGCGGTAGGCCAGGTTAAAACGGTTATAGAACCAAATGTTGCTGGCCTCGTTGCTCAAGCTGGTATCTATGCTGCTGTAGGTATTGTTGATATCGTTGAAACTGGCCGTGCGTTGATCCCTGAAGTTTTTCTGGTAAGTGCTAATGCCTTGGAACATCAACATGCTAGTTTTAGAGATGGGCTCACTCCAACTGGCGTTAACCACTAGCTTATTGTTGGGCGCGCTGGCATAAATATTCTGGTCTAGCGAGTCGATAATCATCACGTTGCTTTCCAAAAAGGCGTTGCGGGCTACTAGGAAACCATCGTTCACGGCGTTGCTGAATTCTGGCTGAATGCTCAACGAGAAGGTGCGCATGGGCTTGCGGAACGACAAGCGGTACAGGAACTCTCCACTCAGGTTGTAACCGTTCATGGTGTTGTCGTACTGGTTTACCGAGCTGTTTAAGGTATCGCTGCGGTTTAGGCTCAAGCTGGACAAACTGTTGAGGTCACTGATGGACTTGTTGGTCTGGAAAGAGCCCTTGGGCGTAAAAGTTATGCTGTTGAACGAGTCTATTTTCCATTCCAAACGCACATTGAAGCGTTGGTTGAAAGAGTTGGCATCACCCTCGCTGAGCTGGTCGTAGTACGAGGCTGTTTCGCCAGAGATGAAGTTAGTCCGGGCAATGCTCGTCTCGCTGATATTCTGCTTGTAGTTAATGAAGTAGCTGGCTTGCAAGGTGAGCTTGGGGTTATAAAAACCAAGGTAATTCACACCAAGTGCATGGTTGGTCGATATGCTGGTGGCTTCGCCACTCACAAAGTTATCTACAGGGTTGTTGCGTTCCCAGCCCATGCCACCGCCGCCGCGACCACCACGGCCACCACCGCCACTACCAGCCGAGCCAGCGGTCAAGTCGCCAAGGTCTTGTGCCGAGAAATTTTGTATGCTCACGTTATTGCTCATCCCCAACAGCGAAATGCGCTGTTTATTCTTGTTGATGTGCAAGGCACCACCCGCGTTATAGCGGTTGTCGGTGCCATAACCGGCATATGCTTTCCCGAAAAAGCCTTTTTGCATACCTGGTTTAATCACGATGTTTACTGTCTTGGTGGTTTGGCCATCATCAAAACCCGTAAAACGCGATTGTTCGCTTTGCTGGTCAAACACCTGAACGCTCTCAATGGCGTACGCGGGTATATTTTTAAGGGCCATGTTGGGATCGTCGCCAAAATAGGGTTTACCATCAACCGTCACTTGTTTTACTTGTTCGCCTTGGGCTTTGAGCTGACCGTTTTCCATGGTCATGCCGGGCATTTTACGTATGAGGTCCTCGGCGTTGGCATCTGGGTTAGTTTTAAAGGCGTTAGCGTTAAACTGCGTGGTATCGCCCAGTTGTACTGATGGCGGGATTTTACCCGTCACCGTCACCTCGTTGATGAGCTTGTCATCGGTTTGCAAACCAATATTGCCCATTTTATTCACCAGGTCATTGGGCATGAAACGCAGCTCTTTCTGCTTGTAACCAATGTAGCTAATCCTGACGCGGAAAGGCTTGGTGGGCAGGTTATTGAATTCAAAAATACCGTCCACATCGGTGCTGGTGAAAAACTGGGGCACCGTGTCATTGCGGTTGTATAGGGCCACGTTGGCACCAATCAGCGGTTCGTTATTGAGGCTATCAACAATGCGGCCGTTGATAGACATATCTTGGGCAAACAGGCTTTTTCCTGCCAGTAGGAGGAACAGCGCAAATGTAAAGTGTTTCAAAATACTGCGTTTATGAGTTTAGGGGCTTGCTTATCGCAAATCGTAGAACAAAGTTACAACGTTCAAGTTCTAGCAAGGCCAAAAAAAGACGATCCTATATATTTTAGCGACGAGTGGTGTCGGATTGGATGTTCTTTTTTTCTTTTTTGGGCGCCCCGGCGCTGCGCGCCGTCGGCGTGCTGCGCGCGCGCTAACGCTTGGCCCTTCGGGCTGGCCGCTGGCGCGGCCCCGCTTCGCATGCCTGGCGCAAGGCTAAGTGCTCTGGCGAATCCGTATTTACACCAGAGCACTTACCGTTAAAAAATCATGAACTTACCATACCCCTAAACCCCTTTGCACGGCAATTCAAGGATTTAAGTTACCTTTGCAGCTAAATACTCTCTCTCATGGCTAAGCGTCTCGGTAGCAAGAAATCAACGGAAACACCAAAATTGGTTTACCACATCCATATCCCAACGGCTAAAGAAGCCGTTAAACAACTGGTTGAAGTTGATGAATCTGATGAATCTTACGTGGTAGCAGAGGCCCTGCCACCACTTCAAGTTTGCAACGAAATTACCATTCAAGCCGAGCTAGACGAGGTGTGGGACGCCCTCGTTAACCCCGAGAAAACCAAGGTGTACATGTTTGGCTGCGAGGCCATCACCGATTGGGAAGAAGGCGAAATCCTTCTTTGGCGGGCCCAGGTAGATGGCGAGGCCATCGACTACGTTATCGGGCGGGTGACCGAGTATGAACCATACCGCTCCCTCAGCTACACGGTCTTCGACCCACACACGGAGATGCCTAATGTCTGGGAAAATTACCTCCACGTTCGCTATGAACTCTCCGAGCTAACTGAGGGCGAAGTACAGCTCAAAGTTACCCAAGGCGACTACAACACCGTGGCCGAGGGCGAGCGCCGCTACCAAGAGTCATACAATAACGGCATTGGTTGGGCACCTATATTAGATGCTATTAAACAGTTGGTCGAAAGTGAAAAAGCCTAAAAAGCAAGATTTACCCAGCAAGGTTTGTGTGGTGTGCAATCGCCCATTTACCTGGCGGAAAAAATGGGAAAAGGTCTGGGACGAGGTGAAGTATTGCAGCGATAAATGCCGGCAAAACAAAACCACGGGCTAGCGCTCAATGCCATTAAGCGTTAATTTTTCAGGGTTTTATAACCACCCCGTCTGCGCTACACGGCGCAAGCGCCATGTGCGCATCCACCCCTCCTTGAAAAGGAGGGGAACTTGGCTTGTTCTTTTAAATTTCTGTAAATCAAATATTTATAGCAAGGCATGAGCTCCCCTCCTTTTCAAGGAGGGGTGGATGCAAGCGGAACGCGAAGCGTGGAGCGCGGCAGACGGGGTGGTTATAAAGGCCGAGAAATACTGAAAAACTATCAAAATAATTAACGCTTAATGGCATTGGGCTAGCGCTGGCGTTCAAAATCTTGCTGTACGCCGGGCTCGTATGGCCTTGCGCCCTGCATCTGGCTTAAAGTATCGGTTACTTTAGCGTACAGGTTTTTGGCCCGTTGTGGCTCCGATAAGTACGCTTTCATATTATCATCGAGGGTTTGACGGTCAATTTGATGCAACTTCAACAAGTATGCGTAATTGGCCACGGCAAAACTATCGCGGTCAAGCGTAGCAGGGCAGTTTTGTATGGCTGCTTCTACCAGGTGCATGTCCGTAAGTATGGCTACCATCTTGGCTTCAGGTAAACTGGGCTCTGGGATAGGAACGGCTTTGTTGCAGGCTCCAAACAGGAGCAAGGCCATGAGCATTGCGCCAGCGATGTGAAGCGGTGGTGCGTAGCACCAGACCCGCAGGGGCCGAGCGTTAGCGAGCCGCGTAACGTAGCGACGGCGGAATAAGCTGCAACATTTATGTTGCAGCATGACGCCGGGGCGCCCAAATAAACCAAAAAATAATTCACGCATACTACAAACGGGTTTCAACTTTCTTCACCATCTCGGTTTTCCAGCTGGCAAAATCGCCGGCGAGGATGTGTTGCCGTGCCTCTCCCACCAGCCAGAGGAAAAAGGCCAAGTTGTGCACCGAGGCCAGTTGCAAGGCGAAATACTCGCTAGCCTTGAACAGGTGGCGCAGGTAGGCCTTGGTATATATACGGCTACTCTCGTTGGGTGCGTTGGGGTCGATTGGGCTTAAATCGTCCTTCCACTTGTTGTTGTTGATGTTGATGATGCCTTCCGAGGTGTACAGGAGGGCGTGCCGGGCATTGCGGGTAGGTAACACGCAATCGAACATATCAATACCTAAAGCAATGGATTCCAGCAAGTTAGCTGGCGTGCCCACGCCCATGAGGTAACGTGGTTTTTCCGTTGGCAAGATACCGCAAACCAATTCGGTCATCTCGTACATATCTTCATGCGGCTCGCCCACCGACAAGCCACCGATGGCGTTGCCGATACAATCGCTCGCGGCGATGGTCTCTGCCGAGGCTATGCGTAAATCTTTGTAGGTACTGCCTTGCACAATCGGGAACAAGGCCTGTTGATAGCCGTACAGCGGTTCGGTCTCGTTAAACCTTGTGATACAACGATTTAGCCAGCGGTGGGTCATGTCCATCGACTTGCGGGCGTACTTGTAATCGCAAGGGTAGGGTGGGCACTCGTCAAAAGCCATGATGATATCGGCACCAATTTTACGCTGTACATCCATCACGTTCTCGGGGGTGAACAAGTGCCGACTGCCATCAATGTGCGAGGCAAAAGTTACGCCTTCCTCGGTGATTTTGCGCATGCCCTTGAGCGAATACACCTGATAGCCGCCAGAGTCGGTGAGCATGGGCCTGTCCCAGTTGATAAACTGGTGTAAACCGCCCGCTTTTTGGATCAAATCGGTTCCCGGGCGCAAGTACAAATGGTAAGTGTTGCCCAAAATAATTTGCGCTTTAATATCTTCCTTGAGTTCGCGTTGTTGAACTGCTTTAACGCTGCCCACGGTGCCCACAGGCATGAAAATAGGCGTTTGGATAGGGCCGTGATCGGTTTGAAGTACCCCGGCACGTGCCTTGGTTTGGGTATCCGTTTTTTCTAGCGTGAATTTTATCATATTTTGCGGCTGCAAACAGCCCTTTAATGGTAAGTAATGTAGCATCGTTGGTACTCGTAGCAGCCAGTTTAGTCCAAATAGGGCTTTACTGGCTGGTGTACAGGCGTATACTCGGGCAAAAAGCCCCAAGTCCAAGCCTGCCGCTGGAATACCCGCCCTTGAGCATTTTGATTTGCGCCAAGAACGAAGCCGCGAATTTACACAAAAACCTTGGGCATATCTTGCAACAAGACTACCCGATGTTTGAAGTTTTGGTGGTAAACCATGCTTCGACCGACGAAACTGCCCAAGTTTTGGCTGAATTGGAGGCCCTGTACCCACATTTGAGGGTTTTGCATATTGGGGAAAGTGATGGACAACGTCGTGGAAAAAAATACGCCATCCACGAGGGTCTGTTTGCCATACAGCACGAGCTGGTTCTGCTCACCGATGCTGATTGCTGGCCCAATACCAGCCAATGGGCAAGGCAAATGGTTGATAGTCAATTATGTAACAAGTCGGAGCTCGTACTAGGTTTTTCGCCTTATGCCGAGCAGCCGGGCCTGCTGAACGCTTGGATCCGCTATGAGGCATTATTCACGGCCATGCAGTATTTGGGTTGGGCAGCGGTAGGCTATCCTTATATGGGCGTTGGACGCAACCTTTTATACAAAAGCTCGGTCTATAAAGAACATTGCAACACATTGGCAGGTCAAGGCATAGCATCGGGCGACGATGATTTGCTGGTAAACAAGGTAGCCAAAGCGAGCAACACCAGTATCCGTTTTGACTACCCAACGCAGGTAAACTCGAGTGCCCCCGAAAGTTTATCGGTGTATATCGCTCAGAAAAAGCGGCATATTTCGGCAGGTTCGTATTATAAATGGCCCGATAAAGTCAGAATCAGCTTGCAATCATTGTCACAATTGGCATTTATTGCGTCCTTGTTCTTGATACCCTATTCTGCTGCTAATTTGACTATAATTGCTTTTAAATCAATTACTTGTGTTTTTGTAACCTTTTTAATTGCGCATCGTTTAAACCTTAGGTTATCGCTGATTAAGCTGTTACTATTTGATTATTTATTGAGTATTTATTACGTTCTACTTTCTCCATATTTGCTATTCACGACAAAGAAATGGCTATGAAACAACCTTCTACTGCAACACTTTCAGATGATTTCGCGCTCGTTGAGTCGGCTCGTTCCGGCAACCAAGGGGCATATGCCATCTTGATGGATAAATATCGCGACGCTGTCAATGCCTTGATGATGCGCATGGTCAACAACCGCGAGGATGCCGAGGATTTGGTCTTGGAGGCATTCGGCAAAGCCTTCCGCCGCTTGGATTCCTACACGCCCAACTTTGCCTTCAGCACCTGGTTGTTCCGTATCGCGGTGAACAACTGCATCGACTTCGTGCGCAAGAAAAAAATGCAAACCTCGTCTATTGACAACTCGATGGACGGCGAAAACGGCAAGGATTTCTCGTCGAACATCAAGAGCGATTCATTGTCGCCAGAAGAATCATACATCCTCGACCAGCGCTTGGCGCGTATGCGCAAGGTCATGTGCAAACTACCCACCAAGTACCGCTTGATGCTAGAGTTGCGTTATTTTGAAGAACTGTCGTACCAAGAAATTGCCGACGACCTCGAGCTGCCTTTGGGCACGGTAAAGGCACAATTGTTCCGCGCCAAAGAGCTTTTGGCGCAGCACATCACCGAGGCAGAAAAACACGATTAATCCATTTTTAGATAGATTTGGGCACCACGGCCATCAAGCTAGCCAGTTAAACTGGCTAGTTTGATGGCCGTCGCTACGTTACACCGCTCGCTGTCGCTCGGCCCTTCGGGCTGCCACGCTGCGCGTGGCACGGTTCCACATCGCTGGTGCGAGGGTGGGGGATGATTTTTTTGTTTTTCATTATAATTTACCACCCCGTCTGCGCTAAATGGCGTAAAACGCCACTTGCGCATCCACCCCTCCTTTTCATGGCTACGATTAGGACACATTTTTTGCTGCTGCCCGTAGGGCAGTCCCTTTTGGTAGCCCCGGGTCAGCGAAGCGCAACCCGGGGTTTAGGGCGACAACAGAAAACCCGTGGCGGCAAGCCGTTTGAGTATGTACGTTACAGGAATCGCCACGGAACGGTAGCCGTTCGTTAAGTTGTTCAAGCACGTAAACCTGTGGAATTTTTTTCTTCGTTCTTTTGTCTTGATACATGAACGAGTGGTTGCGCCAGATGCGCA
>CAZDVQ010000042.1:0-38113 GCA_964508975.1 uncultured Saprospiraceae bacterium | reverse complement strand
GCTCCTGGCTTCAACGGCCAAGACGAGGTATGTATCACCCTTTGCGATGACGGAACGCCACAATTGTGTACCACCTTCCAGGTTCCAATCACCGTAACACCAGTTAACGATGCCCCTGTGGCCGTTGATGACAGCGGTGTAACGCCAGAAGACGTACCTGTTACGATTAACTTACTTTCTAACGACAGCGACCCGGACAACAACCTGAACCCAGGTACTACACAAATAGTCACTAGCCCATCAAACGGCTTGGTGAGCATTAACCCTGGAACAGGTCAGGCTACTTATACACCAAATACGGGCTTTAATGGCCAAGATACCTTCAGCTACGTTATTTGCGATGGTGGTATGCCTGTACTTTGCGACACTGCGGACGTGGTAATCACGGTGCTCCCTGTAAACGATCCACCAGTGGTGGTAGACGACTTCGGTACTTCTCCTGAAGATACGCCTATTACAATCACGGTGATTGGTAACGATAGTGATCCTGATGGAAACATCGATCCATCTACACTCGTTGTAGTTGGAGGTCCGTTCCACGGTACAGTTACAGTGGATACTGTTACTGGTTCGATCACTTACACACCAAACCCTAACTTCACTGGCCTTGATAGCTTCAGCTACCAAGTTTGTGACAACGGTTTGCCTGTACTTTGTGAAGTAGCCACGGTAGTCATAAACGTTACCCCAGTTAATGATCCACCTGTTGCTAACGATAACTTTGCAACTACACCAGAGGATACTCCAGTACTGGTGAACGTGTTGAATAACGACAGTGATACAGAGGGTCTTAATCCTTCATCTGTACAGATTGTCACCGGACCTGCTAACGGCAACGTGAATATCAACCCTACAACTGGCCAGATTACCTACACACCTGACCCTGACTTTACTGGTCAAGATACTTTCAGCTATGTTGTATGTGATAACGGTATACCAGTGCTTTGTGATACTGCAGATGTAGTCATTACCGTTAACCCTGTTAACGATCCGCCTGTAGCTTTCAACGATAATGCAACCACTGGTGAGAACCAAATCTTGACAGGTAGCGTATTGCCAAACGACACGGACGTAGACGGTAACCTCGATACGACTAGCGTTATCTTGATTAGTGGCCCAACTAACGGTACATTGGTCTTGAACCCTGATGGTACTTATACTTACACACCAAACCCTAATTTTGTCGGAACAGACCAGTTTACCTATGAAGTTTGCGATACTGGTATACCTGTATACTGTGACCAAGCGGTAGTAGTAATTACAGTTGTGGCATTGTGCCCTGGTGATTTGGTAATTGATAGCTTCCTCCCTGATACTGCAGTAATTTGCTTTGGAGGTACTGGTACCTTAGAGGTAGTTGCAAGCAGCAGCGCTGGAATGACAAACGCAAGCTACGAGTGGGTCGGACCGAATGGCTTCACCCAGTCAGGCAACTTGATTCAAGTTAACCATGTTGGCGTTTACACAGTAACTGTAACGGACGATGCAGGTTGTACTGTAACTGGTAATGTTGATGTACTATTGGCAACTCCAGTAGCATTGAATCCTTCGGTATCTAATTACACGATTTGCGAAAACACTCCTGGTCCGTTGGTGCATCCAGTTGGAAGTATTTTAGGAAGTGTGTTCCGCATCTATCAGGATAATGCCCTTACAACTGAAGTGCCTGGTGGTCCATTCAACATGTTTGATTTCAACGATCCAACTTTTGCAGCAGCGGCCGGCTTTAGCAACGTGATAAACTCAACAACGCCAGTGTTGTACGAGTACTACATGGTAGAGGAATTTACCTACGCTGGTGTAACATGTACAAGTCCTGCAGTGCTATTCAGCATTACGGTTAATCCTGTTCCTCCAACACCTGCTCCATTAAGCAACAGCGCAATTTGTGCAGGAGAAACTTTACAATTAACCACCGGAAACGTACTTGGTGCTACATACAATTGGACTGGACCTAATGGTTACACCTCAACCGAGCAAAACCCATACATTGTCAATGCGACGCCAGCCGAGTCAGGTACTTATGCTGTTGTTGTTACAAATGCATTGGGATGTGTGAGCGATACAGGTTTCGTGACAGTAGTGGTTAACCCAGGTATTGAAATCGACAGCATCACAGGAGGCGGTTTATACTGCTCAGGTGACGATGTCACCATCACTGCATTCCCTAGTACGACTACGAACGTGACCTATACATGGTTCGGCCAGAATGGTTTGGTTCTCCAAAACCAGACAGGTCCTAGTATAACCTTCACTAGCTCTGTTCCTGCACAGTCAGGTACCTACACGCTAGTGGTTACGAACGAGTTTGGTTGTGAAAGCGCTCCATTCTCAATCTTGGTGAATATTGTACCGCAGCCAGTAACTCCAGCAATCTTTGCCAATTCAACTGTATTGTGCGAAGGCCAGACCTTGACGATTTCTACTAGCCCATACACCGGTACACCGGTAAGTTACGAGTGGTTCTTCAATGGTCAATCAATTGGTACAACCAACGTTGCACAGTTTGTAGTATCTAATACCACATCTGCCAATACTGGTCAGTACAGTGTAGTGGTAACGGTTGATGGATGTAGTTCATTGCCATCTGCGCCGATTGCAGTAACTGTAAACGCTGCACCTGTAGCTGTTGCAGGAAGTAACTCTCCTGTATGTGTTGGTGCACAAATTCAACTAGACGCTACATTTAACCCTAACTGGAGTTACCAATGGACAGGCCCTGCAGGCTTCTTCTCAACGCTGCGCAACCCGGTCATCAACAATGCTACTTTAGCGAATGCAGGCGATTACACACTTGTTGTGACGAACCTAGTAACAGGCTGCCAAGCTACAAGTTTCCCTGTAGTATCTGTTGTTGTAGAACCAATCCCTGCAACGCCTACTGTACAAAATAACGGTCCGGTTTGTATTGGTTCTGATTACACCCTGTTTGTTTCCGCAGATTCTACTGCTGGTGCAACTTATAGCTGGTACAATAGTGTAACTAATGCATTGGTTGGAACATCCACAGCAGGCAACGGTGCATTCACAATAAGCTCTTCGGTTGCGGGTGACTTTGCTTACTATGTCATAGCCACTAGTGCTTCTGGCTGTAGCTCATCGGCTTCAAACATTACTACAGTTCGTGTTGATGCAATACCATTTGACGATGCTTATGCAGGTGAAGATGATTGGTCTTGCGGTCAAAGCTTCTTTACGCTTGGTGCCGTTAACCCAACACAGGGTACAGGTATTTGGTCACAATCACTGACTCAAGCGCAAGCGGGTGTAGCCATCGTAAGTGATGTAAACCCAAGCACGATTGTAACGAACTTGTTGCCAGGTGAAAATTACTTCTATTGGACCATGTCGAACGGTGCTTGTACTGATTACTCTAGCGATACGGTATTGATCTGGTACGAAACTGCACCTATTGCCAACTACGACAGCGTGTATGTTGATCAGAACAGTGGAACTGTGATTGAAGTGTTGTTGAACGACGACGTGACGACTGTTGACGAATGGGTTGTAACTATCCTGGAACAACCATTGACTGGTGCAGCTACCGTTAACGCTGACGGAACGATTAGCTATACAGCAGGAACAAACGTGTTCGGATTCGACCAGTTTGTGTATCAGCTTTGCAGCGAGCATTGCCCTGCGCTTTGCGACACTGCGGTGGTTATCGTTAAAGTTGGTGAATCAGTAGGTTGTGATGTACCAAACATCATTACGCCAAATAACGATGGACTGAACGATGTGTTCACCATCCACTGTTTGAATGAATACCCCGATAACGAGTTGTTGATCTTCAACCGCTGGGGTGATCAAGTGTTCAACGCAGCACCTTACCGCAATGATTGGGGTGGTACATTCAACAATAACTTGTTGCCAGAAGGTACTTACTTCTACATCTTGAACTTGGGCGACGGCAGTACTCCGATTAGCGGATATGTCGTTATCCACAGATAAAATAGGACTAGCGGGGTAGGGGACTAAATCCTTACCCCGCTTTCCTAACTTATTAAATTAAGCACTTTAATTATCCTTATACCTTAGATCCATGAAGCGAATTATTACCTTGGTTGTGTTGATGTCGGTAAGCCTGAGCGTTTTTGCGCAGCAGGATGCCCATTACACGAACTTCATGTACAATAAATTGGCCTTGAACCCAGCATATGCAGGTAGTAGAGATGCAGCCAGCCTCTTAGCCTTGTACCGTACACAGTGGTACGGCCTAGAAGGTGCCCCCAATACGCAGACCTTGATGTTCCACACCCCAATGTTCAAGCAGCGCGTAGGCTTTGGGCTTGGTCTAGAGCGCGACGAGATTGGTTTCTCGGAGAGCTACAGGATTAACATGAGCTATGCTTACCGCGTGAAGGTAAGCAAGAATAGCATGCTCCAATTTGGTTTGTCTGGTACCGCCTACAACATGCGCTTGCGCTGGGACCGTGCCAACGCGACCGATATTGGCGACTTTGAAATCCCTGCTGCATCAACGAACCGCTGGATGCCCAACTTTGGTGCTGGGGTGTACTACTATACCCCACGTTGGTATGCTGGTGTATCAGTTCCGTCGTTGTTGCGCAACGAGTGGGAGTTTACCGACCAGTCGCTGGATGCCCAAATCTCCTTGAAGCGTCGCCACGTGTTTGGTATGACGGGTTTCGTTATCCCGTTGAGCCAGAAGGTTAAATTTACCCCCAACTTGATGTTGAAGTACGTGGAGAACTCGCCGTTTGACATGGACTTGAACTTGAGCTTCATGTTCTTCGACAAGGTTACCATCGGTGCGACGTACCGCATGGGCGACTCGATGGACGCCATCTTGCACTGGATGATCACGCCACAGTTGAGGCTGGGCCTGGGTTACGACTTCACCTGGTCGAAGTTGCGTACATACCACGACGGCTCGTACGAGGTGTTGTTGGGTTACGATTTCAGCTTCAAGAAGGATAAGTTAATCAACCCGAGGTTCTTCTAAACAGGCAGGCCTGCTGCGCCAGCTGGCCGGAGGGCAGCCGCGTCAGCGGCTGGTGCGAAGCACGGAGCGAACAGCGAACCCCGGAGGACAGCGGCGGCGGCGAAGCCGACGCGGCGCCCCAATAAATCAATTCAAGGTATTTAGATTAAGTTGAATCAGATGAGAATATTCACGATAAAAGTGGCTTGTGTAGCGTTGGCTATCGGAGCGACTAGTTTGAACCTTATGGGGCAAGATGCCAAGGCGAAAAAGCTCGATAAGATGTACGAACGAAATGGTTATCAGGTAGTTTTGGATAATTATTCGAATACTAAGTTCAAAACAGACAGCACGAATCAAGTCCCCTTAACTCAGTTGGTTCACCAGGCTGAAAGCTACCGATTAACCGGTAATTATGCCGCCGCGGCTAGTTATTATGGCCAGTTGGTTGAGAAGACGGACAAGGCTGAGTACATCTTGAAGTATGCCCAATGCTTGCAGGTTTTAGGTCAGTATGAGCAAGCAAAAGCTAGCTATCTGGCCTATGATGCACAGATGGGCGCCACTGATCCGCAGGGTAAATACCAGGCCGAGGCTTGTGGACGCTTAGATCGTTTTGCGAACCGCGAGGGATTGACCATTGAAAATTTAGCCTTGAATACCGAAAAGTTAGACATGAGCCCGTACATCACGAGCAATGGCCTATATTTTTCATCGAATAGGGTAAACCCTACTTTCGCGACGAACCACATCGACATCTGGATGGAAGACAATTTTATGGATGTTTGGTTGGCGCCTCGTGAAGGCGATAAATTAGGCAGCCCAAGTCCTTTGTTGGGCGATTTGAACAGCAAGTTCCACGAAGGGGCGCTATCGACCTTACCTGGCGATGAACAAATCGTGTTTACCCGTAATTTGTACTTTAACGGCAAGCGTAAATTTGATGGCAAAAAAGTGACTCGCTTGGGTATTTACTTTGCCCAAAAATCGAAGACTGGCGAGTGGATTAATGTGACCCAATTCCCGTACAATACACAGGATCACTCGTACTGTCATCCTACTATTTCAGAGGATGGTCAACGCTTGTACTTTGCTTCTGACCGCCCAGGCGGATATGGTGGATACGACATCTACTACTCAAAATTAGAAGATGGCGTTTGGGGCGAACCAACTAACTTGGGCGACCAGATTAACTCTGCCGGTGATGAGCACTTCCCTATATTTAACCGTGGGGTTTTGTATTATGCATCGAAAGGATTAGGTGGTCTTGGTGGTTATGACATGTTCTATGCATCGAGCATGGTAGAAGGCGAAAGCATTGATTTTGCAGCACCAATCAACCTTGGAACACCCTTAAATTCTTCGTACGACGACTTTGGCTTCATGCCAGAAGGTGATGGTAGCACTGGCTACTTTACCTCGAACCGCCCTGGCGGAAAAGGCATGGACGATATATACCGTTACCAATTAGACGAACCCGTGTTGCAGCAGAAAGTGCAGCAAACCTTGGCGTCGAGTTTGTGCGTTTACGATAAGTCGACCAACAAGCGTATCGCTAATGCGACGATTGCACTTCGTTTGCCTGACGGTAGCGTGGAGCAGTTAAAAACCGATAAAGACGGTAAAGTGTCGTACAATATGACGACCTCATCGGCTTATGAAGTAACGGCCAATGCCGCTACATACAAAAGCAATAAGCTACAATTTGAGACCGAAGCATACTATGCCGATGGCCAGTTTGAATATTGTATCCCGCTGGAAACTAGTCGCCCAAAAGACTGTTTCTTGCTAAGCGGTTCGGTGTTGAACGGTACTTACAACAATCAGACAATCCCGAATGCAAAGGTAACCTTGCAGGATCGTTGCACAGGTGACTTGATCGAGGTGATGTCGGACGAGAATGGCGCTTTTGAGTTTTGCTTAAAATGCGGCTGTGATTACATGTTGAAAGGCGAGAAAGGCACCATGACGCCCGATAGTAAAATCGTGATCATCTCAACGGAGAAATGCCCAGCAGGCAAGGCTAACCAAGACTTGGTGTTGAAAACCACCAAGTTGTCGGAAGTAGCTAGTGCTTACGATATTTTAGGTGAAGGTTTAGTATTGGAGTTGACCAATATTTACTATGACTTCAACGAGTTTTATATCCGTGACGATGCTAAACCAGAGTTGGACAAACTCGTACGTTTGATGAATGCTTTCCCGACGATGGAAATAGAATTGTCGAGCCACACGGATGCCCGTGCATCGGTGAGCTACAACAACACCTTGTCTCAGAACCGTGCTAGTGCTGCCCGCGATTACATTGTATCACGTGGCATTGATGCCAGCCGTATTGTGGCTCGTGGTTTTGGTGAAAACCAACCCCGCAACAATTGCCGTGACGGTGTGGATTGTAACGAGGAGCAACACCAGTACAACCGTAGAACGGAAGTGCGCATCACGAAGTTCGAGAACAAAGACGTCAAAGTGGAATACCTAGACAACAAACCAGGCTATGTCGACCCCAAACCGGGTAAATAAGCTTACTTGAAACGATATTGAAAAGCCGCTCCAAAAGAGCGGCTTTTTTTATGGCCCAGATACTTATATAATCAATACAATTCTATAATTTTGGCCATTCAAATACAATGACCCAACCATGGCTCTAGATAAACACGGAATCGCAAAGCGTATTGCGCAAGAATTACAAGACGGTTACTACGTAAACCTCGGTATTGGCATCCCAACCTTGGTGGCCAATTATATCCCAAGCGGAATGGAGGTTTTCCTGCAATCTGAAAACGGTTTGTTGGGCATGGGGCCTTTCCCGAAAGAGGAAGATGTAGATGCTGACCTCATCAATGCAGGTAAACAAACCGTTACCATGTTGCCAGGCGCTTCTTTGTTTTCATCGGCTGAGAGCTTTGAAATGATTCGTGGTGGGCACGTTGACCTTACCGTGCTCGGCGCCATGGAGGTATCTGAAAATGGTGATATCGCCAACTGGAAAATACCTGGTAAGATGGTTAAAGGTATGGGCGGCGCTATGGACTTGGTAGCCTCGGCACGCAATATTATCGTGGCCATGATGCAAACGAACAAAGAAGGAGAATCTAAATTGTTGCCTGAGTGTACGTTGCCACTTACGGGCAAGGCTTGTATCCGCAGGGTTATTACCGATATGGCCTTTTACGAGATCAAAGACGGTGCTTTCCACTTGCTTGAGCGTGCCCCGGGGGTTACAGTGGCCGAAATTATCAAGGCTACCGCAGGTAAATTGGTCGTTCCGGACCATGTGCCTGAGATGGCTATCTAGTCCAAACATACTCTAAGGCAACTCGGGCATTTTTGATACTTTTCAAAGCATGATTGGCACTAGTTTTGCCATAGATGTTTTTGTAATTTACCTCATTTACCCATACAAAAGTTTAAGAGCTCATATGAAGAAGATATTTTACACTGGGATTTTTTGCTTGTTCGGATTGCTTTCTGCGCAGGCTCAGCTCGACGAGGTAACGGTTCGTTTAAACAAGCCGGATGCCAAAGGCAATGCTACATTTGACATTGTGGATAAAGCCGGAGGCGCAGTAGTAACCCAGCGTTACCGCATCGACGAGGGCACGATTGATATATTCCTCGGTGAGGAAAATACAGGATACCTTGAAGTGTCGCCCAATTCCAACAAGCTATCTATCAGTGAATTAGCCGAAGGCGAGCGCCTAGAGGTGGCTTCGTTGAAGTTGACCTCCTTGGAGTCCATGGCCGTGCTTTATATCAGCAAGGTG
Source organism: uncultured Saprospiraceae bacterium (assembly GCA_964508975.1). Taxonomy (GTDB): domain Bacteria; phylum Bacteroidota; class Bacteroidia; order Chitinophagales; family Saprospiraceae; genus CAZDVQ01. Next base: position 29,401 of record CAZDVQ010000042.1, on the reverse strand, counting down.
CCCCTAACTATCCCCAAGTAGATGAACCGGGCTTTTTTGTTTGGCGATGGCTTTTTCGAGTCGATTCGGGTTCAGGCAAATGGCCACATCCCCTTGTTGGAGCAACATTATAAACGTGCTCGTTTTGCAGCACAAGTCCTAAAATTTGAATGGCCAAGCCATTTGGATAAACCTGCTTTCCAAGCAATTATACATGGCGCCCTGTCGCCCGAAGAAATGCGGCCTCAACGGGTTCGCATTACTTTTTACCGAGATGCGGAGGGCTTGTATCGCCCGGCGGCCAACACGATGGCTTGGCAAACGAGTGTACGACCACTGGATGAAAATCCTTTATCCAGCATAAATAGGGTAGGGGTGTACGATGCTATCCGATTGCAAGATTCTTTAATCTCTAGCCTCAAAACTTGCAGTGCTTTGCCTTATGTGATGGCGGCGATGTATGCCGAGAAACAAGGTTTTGACGATGTTTTGCTGTTGCATGAATCGGGGCATGTAGCCGAGTTGACAGCCTCTAACCTTTTTTTTTATAATGGTCATGAGTTTGTAACCCCTTCGTTATCATCGGGTTGTGTGGCGGGTGTGTTCCGGGATTATTGGCTGGAGCAACTGTCCCGTGCGGGCTACGCGGTGCAAGAGCGTGCCGTGCAGTTAGCCGAATTAGCGCATTTTGAAGCTGCTTGGGCTTGTAACGCGGTGCAAGGGCTACGCCCCGTGAGGCAAATCGCCGATAATTCTTTCCTGACAACAGGGCCTATACAGCAACAACTATCTGCCTTACTGCCGTTTTAATATAGTGAGCAGCGCTGATCAGACTCGAAAACCTTCCACTACAATGAAAAAACTATTTTTACTTCTAGCCATACTTGTGCTAGGTTTTGTGTTGGTTCAATTCCTAGCCAAGTACAAAGCGCCCATTTTAGATAAAATCAAGGGTCGACGTACTGTTGCTGAGGTCATCGCCCAGATAGAACCAGCCGTTGCGGACAGGCTTAGGCCAAACTTAGTCTACGCTGGATTTAAAGATACTTACCCCGATGAACTGTTGCTTCTAGCTTTTAAAGAGGAAAAAGTATTACAGGTTTTTGCCAAAAAGGATGGTACTTTGCGCAGGATTAAATCCTATTCATTTACGGCTTCCAGCGGTGTGTTGGGGCCTAAACTGCAATCGGGCGACAGGCAAATACCCGAGGGTATTTACGAAGTTGAGTATTTAAACCCCAATAGTGCTTTTCATCTTTCAATCAAGGTCAATTATCCTAACGCATTTGATCGAGCTAAGTCAACGTTTTCAAATGTTGCTGAAATGGGGGGCGATATTTTTATCCACGGGAAGGCGGCCAGCGTTGGTTGCATACCCATCGGCGACCCCGCTATCGAAGAGGTATTTCTCCTGACGCAAAAAGCCCTGAACCGTAAAGTCAAGATTATCATCTGCCCGAGGGATTTTAGGATGAACCCCCAGTACCCCCAAATCGACGCGGTGGATTGGGAAAACGAACTTTACGATATGCTGAAAGCTGAATTAAAGTTGATACCTTTGGAGGTGGAAAAATAAAGTTAAGCGTGATGGACCTATTGGCAGTAATGCGTGAAGAACAATCTAGTGGTTTGAAGGGCGGCATTTATCACCTGACCCAGATAAAACTTGCGTACAATAGCTTGTCGGCACAGGATAACTACAAGAAAATCATGGATTACTTTTTCCCGGATTGGGAAGCGTAGCTTTGTGTTTTTTATGATTTGGGCGTTCCCCCTTCGGGGTCGCTGTCCTACGGGGTTCGCTTTGCTCCGTGCTACGCACCAGCCGCTGCGCGGCTGCCCTCCGGCCAGCTAACGCGACAGGCCCACAAGCTAGATACTATTTTATGCAACTTGAACTATACACCGAGCGCCTACACCTTAGGCCCATCAACTTAGCGGATGCCGAATTTGTATTGGCCCTGGTAAATAGCCCGGGCTGGTTACAGTTTATCGGCGATAGAAATATACGAAGCATCCAAGATGCCGAACAGTATATCCAGAAGATACTGGACCACGACGGCTATTTCTACAACGTTTTTGCGCTCAAGGCAACGGGCCAGCCACTCGGGCTGGTTACTTTTTTACATCGCGATACCTATGATTTTCCAGACATTGGTTTTGCCCTGTTACCCGAGTTTGCCAAGCAGGGCTATGCTTTGGAAGCCTGTCAAGCATATTTGCATGCGTTGAAACAGACTGGGCTTTATACCCGTATCATTGGGATCACCCTGCCAGATAATAGGGCATCCATCGCCTTATTAGAGCGCTTGGGCTTTGTATATGAGTATACCGACCAACACTCGGCTGAGAGCTTGTTGGTGTATGGGTTGGGGGAGTAGGTTTTAAAACTGCCGTGGCTCGCGCTAGGTGCCCGGCGGGCCGCGCCGTAGGCGCGGGTGCGAAGCACGGAGCAAAGCGAACCCCAGAGGGGACCGGCGACGCGTAGCGGCGCAGCGCCCCCAAAAAGTATAAATGATGAAATGAATAAATGATAAAATGATTTAATGACGGAGTAGAATTATTGGTAGTTGAAAATGGCCCCAGGTTTCTAGGCTGAAACAGTTTAAAATGTGACGCATTGTGCCAAGGGACCCTTTTCGCAACGGGGTATTACCCGAATAATAAGCAAGTCTTTACTATGGAATTATTTTGCCCAGAGTACCGATATACAAAAAAGACCTTTCGCAAAAACAGCCTTCGGCTAAATTTAGTCTAATATTTATAGCAATTCAGATAAATAGTAGCAATGGTATAACCTAAGTTCGCATTTTTGCGCTTCCAAAAACTATAACCCATATGCGTCTTCAGGTTTTTTGTATATTTTTGATAGGGTTTTTATTGTCCCAAAACAGCTTTGCACAACGCGAGGTACAGGTAATCCGTGCCAGCAGCAGTATAAAAATTGACGGTAAACTCGACGAGGCCGATTGGCTCATTGCACCTGCTACCCAAGGTTTTACAGAGAAAAGCCCCGAGCCGAACACGCCTTCCTCATACCAAACCGAAGTGAAACTACTTTACGACGACGAGGCCCTTTACGTGGCCGCGCGCATGTACGACACGAACCCCGAGCAGATTCTCCGCCAGCTCTCTACCCGCGACGATTTCTGGAGTATCAACGCTGATAAATTCGTGGTGTATATTGATGCTATATCGAGTAAGCAAGGTGCCTTTGCTTTTGGCGTATCGGCCAGTGGCGTAGAATTTGACGCTAGCCTCACCCTTGGCGATGCAGATTTTAACTGGGATGCCGCCTGGTCGAGCCAGGTCAACATCGACGAGCAAGGCTGGACGGCCGAGCTGCAAATACCTTACTCACAACTGCGTTTCCCGAACCAAGATGTACAAACCTGGGGCATCAACTTCCTCCGGGAAGTACGCCGCGACCGGGAAGTTTCCTTTTGGGCGGCTATCGACCCCAGCATTGACGGCGAGGTGCAGCAATACGGGCAAGCCGTTGGCATACACGGCATTAAACCTTCTATCCGTTTGAATTTCTTGCCATTTGCGGTGGCCCGTGTGCAGCATCAATCGGATGGCGACCCTAACACCAGCGATTGGAAACCACAATTTAGCGGTGGCATGGACCTCAAGTACGGTATTGGTCAAAGCCTTACCCTCGACGTGTCGCTGATCCCTGACTTTAGCGATGTACTATCCGACGACCAACAGTTTAACATAGGCCCTTTCGAGATTTTCTTTGAAGAACGCCGTCCTTTCTTTACCGAAGGTACCGAGATTTTGAACCGCGGCGATTTGTTTTACTCCCGCCGGGTTGGGAGTCAACCCATTGCGTTCAACAAAGCTTATAGCGGATTGGACAGCGCCGAATATGTAGCCAGTAACCCGGAACGCAGTCCGCTGCTCAACGCTATAAAATTAACTGGCCGCAACCAAAAAGGCTTTGGTATCGGGGTGTTCAACGCGATAACTGGCCCCACAGAGGCCGTTATTCAAGGCCCTGATGGAAGCCGGACCGTACAAACCTCGCCGGTATCAAACTACAACGTGTTGGTGGTGGATCAACTCATGCCAAACAACTCGTTTATTAGTTTTACCAATACCAACGTGATGCGTTTTGGCAAATACAACGATGCCAACGTGAGTGCCTTGACTTTCCGCAAACGCGATAAGAAAAACCAATACGGGGTTTATGCTTCGGGTGCATTTAGCCAGCAGTATGTGCAATCAGAAAATTCAGAGACTTACCTCGACATGGGTTTTGCCTATTACGCTGGATTTGAAAAAGCCAGTGGCAACTTTAGGTTCTCGTTAACCCAAGATGTAAAATCAAATACCTATAACCCGAACGACCTCGGCTTCTTGACCCGGGCCAACAACTTTACCCATACCTTGAGTGTAGGCTACCGCATTTTCTCGCCGTTTTGGGTGTACAATAACGCCCGGGCCAATCTTTTGATTGACTATGCCATGTTGTATAAACCGATGGTGCATAACCAGTTGTTCATTAATTTGAGTGCTGTGGGTAATAGCCGAAAGTTTATGACCACTGGATTCGACCTTAATTTGCTTCCGTTGCCCACCCACGACTATTTTGAACCCCGCCAATCTGGGATGAAATTTATCCTTCCGCCCAGCGTGGAGTTAAGTGGTTGGTTTTCGAGTGATTACCGCAAGCCATTTGCACTCGATGGTAACTGTGGCATTAACCGTAGTTATAACGGTGTATGGCAACGCACCGCCATTTATGGTAGTTTAACGCCTATCGTTCGGTTTAGCGACCGCTTCAATATGAACATCTCCAACGAAACCGTGCTGCGTTTTAATGATGTTGGCTTCGCCACTTTCACAGATCAGGGTGAAAGTATATTCGGTTACCGATACCGACAGGACGTGATCAACGCTATTTCAGCGCAATACCTGTTTACCCGCAACATCGCTATAAGCCTGCGGGTACGCCACTACTGGGGATTGGTAGATTATAGCGATTACTTCGTGCTGCAAGATGATGGGACTTTGGGCGAGTATTCCGGTAATGTAAACCGAAATACCAATTTCAACGCGTTTAATGTCGATTTATTCTTCCGCTGGCGTTTTGCCCCAGGCTCAGAATTGAACCTCACCTGGAAAAACTCGGTGCTCAGCTTCGGCGAAGTGGTTGACCGCAACTTTGTACGCAACTTAGGCAATGTGCTGGATCAGGACCAACTAAACAGTATTACCTTGAAGGTTTTATATTTTGTGGATTACCGGCAGGTGGAGAAAACGTTAAAAAATATATAGCCGCAGGAGGTTTGGCTTACAACTACTCGTCAAGTAAATGAGGATTTACTACGTTCAACTCTGGAATGAGTTTGAAGTCCTTTGTATTCCTCGTAATCAACGTTAAATTATAGGATAGGGCTGTTGCTGCAATGATAGCATCAGGCAGTTTAATCGGGTATTTTTTTCTTAATTCAACAGTTTTCAACTTTACAAGCTGTTCTAATTCCAGAACATTGGCTTGGTTGATAAAGGATTGAAGAATTTGTATTTCATCTTCTTTAGGCGTTTTCCAACAAAGTAGTTCAATTTCTGTAATCGCAGAAATTGCGGGAGGACCTTCTTTTAAAGTCGCATCGATGAAATGCTCAGCTTGTGGCGGGAACAATTGCTGTAAAAAATATATGGCAGTATTCGTGTCCCATAGGTACTTTAATCCCATTCTGCACGAAGTTCATTGAGCTGTTGATCAACTTGAGTGATATCTTCTTTTGAAAGGGCTCCCTTTAGTAGGTTAATTTGGTTTTTAGGAGAGCTTAACTTTTCTTTGCGAACCCGAATAAGCTGCAACAGCTCCAAGTCTTGAAGCAACAACATAGCTTTATCGTTTATAATGTCAATGGTTACAGTTCGAATCATAATGCAGGGAATATTTGTATCTATGTACTTTAATGCAAAAATATATTAAAAAGTTCTAATAGTCAACTCCCCTAAAAGCTGAACGATGCAATGAATTGGCATTTAAACGTTAAAAAATATATAAAAACCCTTCGATTGGAACTAAATTTGCTGATTTTCAATTATTTTCGCAGTAAATAATGTAACGGCCTGTAACTTTTGAACAAGTTAATACGTCACAGCGTTTGTACAATTATACCCAGTGGCTATGTCGAAACCAGTTAACCCCAACGCCCCAACTATTGCACCTTCATTCTTGATGGTGCTTGCCGTTATTTCGCTTTCTGCTTTGCTATATTTGAGCATCGTACAAATACCCAATGTGCAATCAGGTCCCAGTAACGATACCTCACAAAGCCTACTGTCTAAAGACTCTGCCGATTTCAAAGATACCAATCCAGAACCTGAACCAGAGGAAGATCGTTTCATCCTGCCTGAGGTTGAATTCCTCAAACGTACCTTTAAACGCGGCAAAGAAGGTATTCCAATCCTGAGTTATTTCTTTTAATGCAAGCCGAACCTGAGTATATCATTGTAGGTCAAGGTGCTGCTGGAAGTTTACTCGCGTGGTTTTTACATGCCTCAGGTAAAAACATCCAGGTTTACGAACATGCTAATCCGCATGCCGCTTCCGAGGTAGCTGCTGGTATCATGAACCCGATTACAGGCCGTACGTTCGTCAAGAGTTGGCTATACGACCAATTACAACCATTTGCGCACCAGTGCTATCAAGATATCCAACAAGCACTTGGAGCTGATTTTTATAGCCCTTTCCCCCTCGTTCGCGCCCTGCCCGATATTAAAACCGAGAACGATTGGATGGCTAAATCGGCCGCTCCTGAATATGCAGGCTACCTCAACCAACAAGCCTTATCTGAGCAGCAACTGGCTAGCCTACATGGCCTGCAAGCATACATTTCCCTCAATAAATCTGGCCGATGCGACCTTAAGGCCTTTAAACAGGCCATGAAACAATGGCTGCTAAGCCAAGGTTTACTACACGAATCCCGTTTCGACTACAATAAAGCCCTACAATCTAAAAGCAAAATTATCTTTTGCGAGGGTTTTCAAGTACTCGATAACCCTTACTTTAGTTATTTGCCCCTCCAGCCATCCAAGGGCGAAGTGCTCATCGTCGAAATGCCTGATTACCAATTATCAGGTTACATGGTCAAGCACGATGTGTTCATTGTGCCCCTCGGCCAGCAGCAGTATTGGGTAGGCAGCAACTACGATAATCAATTTGAAACCTTAGCGCCTACCGAGGCCATGCGCACGGATTTGGTCAAGCGCCTACAAGCTGCGGTAAATCATCCTTTTACGATATTAGAACACCGTGCAGGTATCCGCCCTGCCGTACGCGGGCGCAAACCACTACTGGGGCAACATCCCGTTCATAAGAACCTGTATATATTCAATGGTTTAGGCACCAAAGGCGCCACGCTGGGCCCTTATATGGCCAAGCACATGACGCAATATTTAACCGATGCTCAAGCCCTCATGCCCGAGGTTGATATCCAGCGTTTTGCCGAGTTTCTAGGGCCTCAATAACTTGGCCTTGTTGATATCTACCCGCAAGCCCTGTTGGTAAGCTACTACAAAACAATCTTTAAAACCTTTGCTCGCCAAGCTGCCGCGCATGGCGTTGGCCTCGCTAAAGCTCGTATAGGCTTGACTCAGGTATTTGTATTTCCCATCTTCAAGGGCTTCCATTAGGCCAGGCACAAGGCCCCACTTGCTTTCTTGTAGGTTTAGCTGGGTAGGCGATGCCGCAACTTGTACCCTGAACTCTATTAACTTTGCATCGAGTACCACGCTTGGTTTAGTTTCAACTTGTACAGCTGGCTTAACTACCGTTGGTTCAGCAGCAGGTTTGTTGGGCGTGTTGTTGGGTTTTGCCGGCTCGTTGCCCGAGTGTACTAAGTCAGGTTTTATGGGCTTAACCGGTTCTGGATTTACGGGGGCGGGCTTTACGGGCTCTTTAACGGGTTCGGCCGGAGGACTGCTCAAGGTGAGCTTTACCCTCTCGGCCAGGTGTGTCAAATCTTGGCCCTCGGCTTGGCCTTTGTACTGGCAAAATGCCCGGTAGATACATACCGCTAGCATCTCTTGCCCACTCGCCGAGTTGAGAAAACTTTCCTCCTTACGAGTGGTAATGTACCCCGTTTCAATCAACACGCTTGGCATGGCCGTAGCCTTGAGTACCCAAAATCCGGCTTGTTTCACGCCCCTTGATTTGCGCTTGGCCAGATTTTTAAATTGCTCATCCAGTTTGGTTGCCAACTCCATGCTTTGTAGTTGAAAGGCATCTTGGAACATACTCAACAGGATATGCCCTTCTGGCGAATTGGGGTCGTAGCCGCCATATTTGGTGTTAAAATCATCCTCCAGGTAAATGACTTCGTTTTCTCGTTTGGCCACGTCTAGGTTTATGTCCAGCACGTGGGTACCCATAATATACACCTCGGTACCCAAGGCCGTTTGCGATGCACCTGGCACAGCGTTGCAATGTATAGAGATAAACAGGTCGGCTTTGGCGTCATTCGCAATACGGGCACGCTCCCTTAACTCGATGAAAACATCGGTGTCTCGAGTCATGATGACCTTCACGTTCGGGAAATTTTCGCGGATATATGCAGCCACTTTCAAGGCTACCGATAAGGCAATGTCCTTCTCTTTCGATACGGCCCCAAGTGCGCCCGAGTCCTTGCCGCCATGGCCTGCGTCAACCACAACGGTGCGCACGTAATCAACTTTTGGGTTCAGGTTAGGGCTCAACATCGCGTCAAATGGCAAAGCCATGAGTAACGCTAAAGCAAAAAAGCGGGAGAATGTGAACATGGTTGTCGAGACAGGTAAGGTATGCTTGAATTATGCTTTGGGATTTTTTTGGGCGTGCCCCTAGTCTATCGAAGCCGCCCAGCTTGGGCGGCTCTACTAGCCTAGGGTCGTGCCGTTCCGGGGTTCGCTTTGCTCCGTGCTGCGCACCGGCGGCTTTGCCGCCGCCCTCCACGCCACTCACGCAGCTATTTTGACACGCTATACACAAGTTTAACACTTGTAAAATAGTGCCAAAAATCATAAAAACTTGTTAAGTAGGCCTGATGCAGGTGAAATAATCGAAAATGGCAGTAATTTTGACCGCTCTGGGATCGTTCTCGAATTATTACATGCGACTGCAAAAATACCATATTTTAGTAGATAAACGTTCGCTTATCAGGCTTTTAGTACCTGTAAGCTTGTTTTTCTTGTTGGGTATAGCCGCCTGTTCTTACCCTAATCGCAGTAAACAAGCGCGTGATTATCGCCGTCAACAGAAAATACTACAGGCTCAAAATCCAGTAAACCCGCTTGATACCAGCGCCAATACCAACCTCAAAGGATTAAAAACGGGTCAAACGGATAGCACTGCCACCGCAACTACACCCGGTAAATTGAAATTTACCAAAACAGACTCCCTGGCCGTCCAAAAAGATAGCTTCGCCAAAGATAGCTTGCGCATCGCTGCCGACTCTATGGGGCTTGACTCCCTCGCCCGAACGGATACCGATACACTCCTCAGCCGCGATTTCCAAGTGGTGCAGCTTTCCCCTGACTCCCTTGATGCCCCCGTTACCTATGAGGCCCGTGATTCCATGTGGTACGATATTGCCGCACAGAAAGTATACCTCTTCGGTGGAGCCACCATGCAGTATAAAGATATGACCATCAAGGCGGGTTATATAGAGTTTGACTTCAAGAACAAAATCGCCCTTGCCGAAGGTGTGGTGGATAGCGCTGGCCGCCGCCAGGAAGAACCCGAGTTCGACATGGGCGAGCAAAACTTCATTGCGCAGAAAATTACCTACAACTACGAAACCAAGAAAGGTAAAGTCTCTTACGGCTATACCCAAGAAGGGGAGGGCTACTTGCGCAGTAACGACTCTAAGTTTATCCAAAACGGTACACCTGATGGTAAACACAACGTTATTTATTCTAAAAATGCCCTGTATACCACTTGCGATTATCCAGAGGCCCACTTCGGTATTCGAAGCTCTAAGGCTAAAATTATCCCCAACAAACTCATCGTTATTGGGCCTTCATACCTAGAGTTGGGCGGTATACCAACCCCCCTGGCCTTGCCCTTCGGCTTTTTCCCCATCACCCAGACCCGCAAGGCTGGTATCGTTTTCCCGCGCGACTTCGAGAATAGCCCACAGCTAGGTCTTGGCTTTAAAGGTATTGGCTGGTACCAACCCCTCACCGATAAAATTGACCTCGAACTAACCGGCGATATTTACACCCGGGGCTCATGGGGCTTGCACGCCAACAGCAGTTACAACGTCAAATATAAATACTCGGGCTCCTTGAGCCTCAACTTGAGCTCTATCCGCCAAGGTTTACCTGAAGACCCTGATTTCAACAAACGCCTAGAGTTTAACGTGCGCTGGAATCACAATCAGCTACCAACGGCTAACCCTTTGCACCAGTTCTCCGCCTCGCTGAACGTGGGTACCAGTACCTATTTCTCCAATACTACCACCGACCTTAACCTCCGGAACCAGAACAACTTTAACTCTAGTATCCGTTATACCCGTATCTTCCCTTCTTTGCCTTTCCAGTTTAACGCAGGTTTTGAGCATAACCAAAACAGGGCTAACCGCTCTATCTCGGTGAGTTTCCCGCGGATGGATTTTGCCTTAACCCAAATCTACCCCTTCAAGCGCAAGAACCCCGTGGGCAAAAAACGCTGGTACGAAGAAATTGGTTTCCGCTATTCGGCCAACTTCCTCAACCGGATTGATACACAGGACTCCTTGCTCTTTTCTGATAAATTTGTCAGCGAGGTGGTCAACAAGAGCCAGTATGGTATCAGGCATAGTCCCGAGGTGTCGATGAACTTCAACTTGTTCAAATACCTCAAGCTCTCGCCAAGGGTACAATACAACGAACGTTGGTACTTCTACCGCAACAAGCAAGAATTTGATCCTACGGCCATCATCACCGATACCACCGAGGTGAACGGCTTACAGCGTATTGATACCACCCAGTTTGGTAAAATCAATACCGTTCGCGATTACGGTTTTTACGCCTTGCGCGAGTTAAGTGCCGGGGCAAATTTAAGTACTACTTTATTTGGTTTAGCCAATCTCAACTGGGGCCCATTGAAGGCGGTTCGCCACACCTTGTCGCCCAGCATTGGCTTTAACTGGAGCCCAGATTATAAACAGCCAGCCTGGAACGTATACGACTCTGTGGCTTTCGACCTGCGTTATCAAGATAGTTTACAAGCCTACAACCAGTTTCAGAACATGATTTTCGGGGCGCCATCTGGCGGGGCCGCTGCACTGATCAACTTTGGCATCAGCAACTCGTTCGAGGCTAAAGTCCGCGACAAGCGCGACTCTACCAGTACCGATGGATACCGGAAAGTTCCACTGCTCAATAGCTTGAGCCTTGGGGGTAATTATAACTTCTTGGCCGACTCTTTGAAGCTCAGCCCAATATCCGTCAACGGTTCAACGGCCTTGTTCAAGAAGATAAACGTAAGCTTCAACATGACTTTCGACCCCTACAAACGGGTTGAAGGCAAGCGGATAGATGATTTCCTCATCAAGTCGGATAAGAAATTAGCCCGGCTCGACTACGTGGGTATCAACATCGGGACAAGCTTTAGCGGGGATGAGCTGAGCAATATCTTCAAGAAGCAGAAAACCCCTGCGCCCAAGCCCGGAAACCCCAACCAAGCACCCATGGGCTTCAAACTAATAGAGACCATGAACGTGGCCTATAACTTAAGTCTACGCAATACCTACCAGAACAACACCGATACCCTGATTGCCATCCAAACCTTACGCATAGGTAGCAAAATACGGATTTCAACCAACTGGAGTTTAAACTATTCTTTCAGCTACGACTTCCAAAATAAACGCATAGCCCAACCAAGTCTTGAACTAGAACGCATTTTGCATTGTTGGAGACTTACATTCGGCTGGCAACCAGAACAACAAACCTGGAACTTCAGCCTTTTTGCCAACTCATCAACCCTCGATTTCTTGAAATTCCCAGCTCGTAAAAATATTTTCGATCCCTTCTAGCATAGCCTTTGCGTGAGTAGCCTGTAGGGCGGCCCGCCAGGGCCGGTGCGAAGCACGGAGCAACGCGAACCACGAAAGGCTACGACCCGAGCGCATGCGAGGGGCACGCCCAAAAACAAAAAAAGAATAAAAAAATAATACCAATGCCTTTGAAAATTTTAAATGTTGATCAAGTAAAAGCAGCCGACAAACACAGCATCCTGAAAGAAAAAATTAAATCTACCGATCTGATGGAGCGCGCGGCCGCTAGTTTCGTACAATGGTTTGAAACTACTTTCCCAGCGGAGCTGCCCGCTGGAGGAACCCGAACCCTGGCCGTTTTTTGTGGCCCCGGCAACAATGGTGGCGACGGTTTTGCCATCGCACGCATGCTGCTACAACGTGCCTACGATGTTGATGTGTTTTACCTCAACGACATGGCCATGCCCTCGGATGAGTGCCTGCACAACATGAATAAGTTTAAAGCCTTGGCTGCCAGCCAGTTGATTCATGTGGAGTCGAGCGAGGATTGGCCCGAGCTATCAGCTTACGACCTCGTGATTGATGCCCTCTTGGGTGCTGGCCTTAACCGCCCCGTGGAGGGACTGATGGCCGAAACCATCGAGCTTTTGAACAAGAACAGCCGTGGTATCGTGTCGGTAGACCTGCCTTCCGGTATGTTTGCCGATAAACACACCCCGGGAACCAGTATCGAGGCCGACCATACTTTTTGCTTTGAATTGCCCAAGCTGGGGTTGTTGCTGCCCGAGAATGCCCATAGGGTAGGGGATTGGCACCTGGGTAAAATCGGGCTCGATACCGATTTTGTGGCCAATGAGAAAACCCCTTTCGTGTTGTTGGAGGCTGCTGATATCCGCCAAAGGCTAATGCCACGCCGTAAATTTGCGCACAAGGGCGTATTTGGCCATGCTTTGCTCGTGGTGGGTAGCTACGGTAAAATGGGCGCCGCCATCCTTTCGGCCAATGCTTGCTTGCGTTCAGGCGTGGGCTTGCTCACCTTGCACGTGCCCAAATGTGGCTACGATATTATGCAAGTGGCTGTTCCAGAGGCCATGGTGAGCGTTGATATGGACGAGCAGAGCTTTAGCCGGGTTGAAGTGCCGCTGCGTTTTGAGACCATCGGGATTGGTAGCGGCATAGGAACCCGTAACCGCACTAGGCACGCATTGCGCTGGTTAATAGAGCATTACGAACGCCCCATGGTGTTGGATGCCGATGCCTTGAACATTATTGCCGACGAGCCACAATGGCTAGATTTAATCCCCAAAGGCAGTATTCTAACCCCACACCCCAAGGAATTTGAACGTTTATTTGGCAAAGCGCCCAACGATTTTGAACGTTTGGAACTCATGCGCGAAATGTCGCATACCCTTAAAGCGGTTATCTTGCTGAAGGGGGCGCACACGGCCATCGCGTTCCCCAACGGGCAGGTGTACTTCAACAGCACGGGTAACCCAGGCATGGCCACGGCGGGCAGCGGCGACGTGTTGACGGGTATCCTCACGGCCTTGTTGGCGCAGGGTTATGCCCCACACGAGGCCACCATGATTGGCGTATATGTACACGGTTTAGCGGGCGATTTAGCCGCTGCTGAACTGGGGCATAACGCTATGATTGCCAGTGATATAACGCGTTATCTCGGCAAGGCATTTAGTATGATTTAATTTTTTTTGGCGTGCCCCAGCGCTAGTGAAGCGCTTAACCGCGCTTGCCCTAGCGCTGGGTCGCTCCTTGCCAGGGGTCGCGTTGCTCCGTGCTTCGCGGGCAGGGGCAAGCCCTGCCCCTACTACGCACCGGCCCTGGCGGGCCGCCTTCCAAGCAGCTCACGCGGTTTCTTGCAGTCGGCTACCAAACATACGCTTAGCCAAAGCTTTTTGTATAAAAAATATGCAAAGTATTTTGAAAATCAAATAAAGCATTATCTTTGCAATCCGAATTGAAACATTAACCAATTACAATCGGGGATTGGCCAAGGATTTTGGTTCGAAACCCTTTCGTTAAAGTGAAATATTTAGAACAAACATTATGATTATCATCAACATCAAAGACGGCGAAACTATTGACCGAGCATTGCGTCGCTACAAGAAGAAATACATTGATTCAGGTATTTTGAAAGAGCTTCGTAACCGTAAAGCTTTCACAAAACCATCTATCACACGTCGTGAAGAAGTTTTGAAAGCTGTATACCGCGACCAAGTTAGAGCTGAGCTAGAGCAAGCCTAGTCTTTCTCGTTGAATAAAATATTTGCCCGATACGCACTGCGTATCGGGCTTTCTTTGTTGTGGATGCTTGGTTTAGGCTATAGTGCCAATAAGTCCTCTACCAGTTTAGGCACGCCATCGGTTGCGCTAGTAGCCATTATATTGATATGTTTTTGGGCGGCGTAGCTTTCGGCAGGTTTAGGGTCGATGTAGTATTTAGGTTTATCGTATGCCACGTACTGGATTAAGCCAGCCGCGGGGTATACTTGCATCGAGGTGCCAACGATGATAAAGATATCGGCTTGGCTGGCCAGTTTGGCGGCGGGCTCAATCAGGGGCACGTCCTCGCCAAACCACACGATATGTGGTCGGAGTTGGGCGCCTTTCTCGCACTTGTCGCCGAGGTTTAGATCGCCTTCCCAGTCGTACACCAGCTTGGGGTCGAGGGTGCTGCGCACCTTGCGGAGCTCGCCGTGCAAGTGCATGACTTGGCTAGAGCCGGCCCGTTCGTGCAAGTCGTCAACGTTTTGGGTGATGATGTGCACGTTAAACTTGGTTTCGAGTTTAACCAGGGCTTTATGTCCGGCGTTTGGTTCTACCTCGAATAACTGTCGGCGGCGAATATTGTAAAAATCGAGTACGAGTTCCTTGTTTTTGGCCCAGCCTTGGGGCGAGGCGACGTCCATGATGTCGTGGCCTTCCCACAGGCCGCCTGCATCGCGGAAAGTGGAAATGCCTGACTCGGCGCTTATACCTGCACCGGTAAGTATGACGATATTGGGTTTCATGGGGTGGATTTGTCTAGGTTCTGAAACAGATTATTATGGCGAAATTAAGCAATTTGGGCCTGGTCCACAATAAAATTCTGTTAAAAGATACATTTTTAGTTACCTTTATCCCCGTTATATTACACTGACCTAAAAAATCTTTTTATGCTAAGGGAACAATCCGACGTGCGCTCAGTCGCATTCATGTTGATTGCCATTGCGCTTATTTTCATTTTATGGAATTACAGTTCTGAGATGAGCTGGTGGTTACTGGTTCCGCTGTATTTATTCCAGCTCCAGATGGCCGTGAGTATTTCTGTAATGTGCCACAACCACAAACACGTGGGCATGTGGAAAAACAAAACCATGAACATCATCACGGATAATGTCCTGTCGGTTTTGTACGGGTTTCCGATTTTTGCCTGGTTGCCTACCCACATGAGCAACCACCACGTGAACGTGAACACAGAGGCTGATTACACGAAAACCTACCGTTATTCAGAAAAGAACAACATCTTTACCTTGCTGGCTTACCCCATGGTAAGCGGTTATTATCAACAAGGTCCGGTAGCCAAGTATTTTAAGGATAGCTGGAAAGAGAGCAAGAAGGTTTTCTTCTTGAATCTTCTTCAAATCATACTGATTGTGGGCGTATTGGCCATAGCTTTTTACCTAGACTGGCGTAAAGCTTTGTTGTTTGTATTTATACCACAGCAAATTTCGTTGAACACGGTGTTGATTTTCAATTACATCCAACACATTCATGCCGACGAAGAGACGCAATACAACAACTCACGCAACGTAACGGGCGGGATGGTTAACTTCTGGTTGCTCAACAACGGTTTCCATACAGTACACCACTTGTGGCCATCGATGCACTGGAGCAAAGCTGCTGAAAAACATCGCGAGATTGAGCACAAGATTGACCCTAGCTTGAACGAGAGCAACTTTGCTTGGTACTTGTTCAGGGTGTATTTCCTGGGCTTGTTCAACGAGAAATTCCGCACCAAATCTATGCGGGTTCAACGTATTGAACACCCCGAGAGCTACGTGCAATTACCCTAAGCTTTAGGTAAGTTATACCAAAAGAAAAAGGCCAAGCATTGGAAACAGTGCTTGGCCTTTTTTTATGATGTTCAGCTTGTAGCAGCCCTTTCGACCGCGACAGGTGTCCAGCAGGGTTATGACTATGATGTGGATGCGCAGTTTATTCAATTAGGATATACCTAATGCCATGAACAGGTAAAGATACATTTGTGGTTTGAATCTAAGTCTGAATTTTCTTCTAAAAGTTTGAGGTAAATAGTTTTTCTTCCATGTCATTATTATTTAGTTGCGCTGAACGGTTTGTATATACAATGTTGGACACTTTAATTCATCTATTTCTTAGTTTGTTTGTAATCCTTGTCCAAAAACTTGGCTTGTCGTTGTCCATTTCGTGAGCTGTCACGTCTTTCTCCGAATCGTCCTCATAAGTTTCAATTATCCTTTTCAAATCCTTTGTGCCAAAAAATGTACTTGGAGACTTATCGTGTTTTAATGCATATTTAGCAAATTCCAATGATTTTTTAGGATTAGTTTTTTCAATTACCACTGCCAGGGCCCAAGCCAGTCTGATATCAGTTGTCATAGGTGTCAATCCATCTTTAATGGCTGGTATTGGAATGAATCTATTCTTTATGTCAGATATTTGAACTCTTTCTAAAAGTTGTGTGTCATTTTTGAAACTATTTATTACTGGCAAGGCATATTTTGAAATAGAATGAATTACATCGTCTATAGTTTCAAGGTTCTTCAATTCTGAATCATTATAGTCCCACCAATTTGCACCTTTCCTTTCTTTTGATAATCGTGTCCTAAATTCACAGTTATAATATTTAAGTTTAGTGAAATCCAAATCCTGAAATCCGTTGTTTGTTATTTCTTTTGGTTGGATTCCTAGCTCTACACAAAAACTTCCGCCATATCTACTCGCTTGCAAACCAATTGTATAAACATAGCTTTCAGAGTACAATATATAATTGAAACCTGACCCTTTGAATCCGAACTCACGCATCTTTGCGCCAAAATATTTTCCAATTTGTTTTCTAAATTCTTGTGTCGTCATTTGCAGGTCTTTTCCTTTTAAGGTGTACAACTAACCTATAGCCGCAACTCCGCTTGCTATATTCATTATCTGTAAAGATTTAACTGTTCAGATAATTGGTCCATACTTGCTGTAGAGTGGAGTTCCATCACATATAATCGCTACACAAATGTAATGAAAAAAAATAAATAAACCGGGGGATTTTTCATCATAAACCTGTGGGGCTTTTCACTATTTTTAAGTGCTTGTTGCTCACATGATTGTATAACTCCTCCACGGCGGCTTCGCCGCCGTGGCCCGCGCTAGGCATGCGAAGCGTGGCCGCGTCAGCGGCCAGCCCGAAGGGCCAAGCGTTTAGCGCGCGCGTAGCACGCCGGCGACGCGAAGCGGCGCAGCGCCCCAATCTATCAACAATCAACTACAAACTATCAACTCCCCCCACTATCGTTGCATGGCGTTGAAAGGCGAATTGGCCGCCACGATGAGTTTTTCGAGTTTGGCGTAGGTCTCGTTGGTGATGTGCACGAGCGGTAGACGAACGTCCTTGCTGCATACGCCCAGCATTTCCAGTACACCTTTTACACCGGCTGGGTTGCCGTCCACAAACAGTAAATCGACCACGGGCATGAGGTGGTAATGTAGCTTGCGGGCCTCGGAGAAGTTGCCGGCCTGGCAATGGCGGACCATTTGCGAGAATGCCTTGGGCAGCGCGTTGGCCACAACCGAGATGACACCTTCACCGCCGAGCGCCATGATGGGCAGCGTTGAATTATCATCGCCGGAGAGGACCAAGAAACCCTCGGGGCGGCGGTTGATGATTTCCATGCATTGGCGCATATCGCCAGATGCTTCTTTGATTCCGATAAATTTATCGCTCGCGTAAGCCAATCGGAGCGTTGTTTCCGCACTCACGTTCGAGGCGGTGCGGCTCGGTACGTTATAGATGATAATAGGGCGTGGCGCAGCTTGAGCCAAGGCCATAAAATGCTGAAATATACCTTCTTGTGTAGGTTTGTTGTAAGCGGGGCTAACCGATAAAATGGCATCGATACCGTTAAAGTGGTAGCCTTCCATCTCGCGGATTACGGCAGCGGTATCGTTGCCGCCAAAGCCAGCCACCACGGGCACACGGCCATTCACTTGTTGTACCACGAAGTCGAGCACCTGGTGTTTTTCTTGCTTGGTCAAGGTAACCGACTCGCCGGTGGTGCCCAGGGCCACGAGGAAATCAACGCCACCGTCGAGCATATGTTCTATAGCCTTGGCCAGGCCGTCAAAATCTACATTTCCGTGCAGGAATGGTGTGACGATAGCCACGCCAGTTCCGTTAAACGAGCTGTTCATTTTTCTTGTTGATTAGCTTGAGGAAATAATCTAGCTGGCCAGAATAAGTCTTGAGGTCAGCGCTGGCGGGCGTGTCGATCATCAGGTCGTAGCAATGCGTTTTCTGCTCGTGGTATTGGCCCACGCGTAGGTAAGCATTAGAGAAAGTGGCCACGTATTCGAGCGGCGCGATTTCGCCGGTGTACATACAAATCAGGAGATCGAACTTGGTATTCATGAATTTTTCAACCACGTCCGACTTCGGGAAGAAGAAGAAGCTCAGGTCGCGGTTGTTGAAATGCCGGAACACGTAGTTGTTGTGTCGGGCATTATCGTTTACATAGGCCAAGAGCTCGACGGATTTACCTTGTTTCTTGAGGTATTCCATGTAATCTTGTACTACTTTCTCGTTTTGCGGGTTGGTGATATCGAAGAGGATACCCACCGATTTCGCCTCGGCGAACGAAATATTGCGGCGCTCCGCCTTGAACTCCTTGATCCGTTTGTCCAAGAAGTAGTTATGCATTTTCGTCCGGAAATTTTGTAGGAAAGCCATTCGAGCTAGAGCTAGGGGTTAATTTTCGGGGAGGTATTCAACTTCGCCCATTTTAGAGTATTTCTCGATGCGTTGTTCAACGAGCTCGTCGAGTGGAATTTGCTGTAGTTCGGCAATTTCTTTCTTGAGGAACTTCTTGAAGTTTTTGGCCATCTCGTCGGGTGCGGCATGTGCGCCACCAACGGGTTCTTTAATCACCCCGTCGATGAGGCCGAAGGCCAGCATGTTCTCGGCGGTAAGCTTCAACTCGTCGGCAGCGGTTTCTTTGTAATCCCAGCTGCGCCAGAGGATAGAAGAGCACGACTCGGGCGAGATAACCGAGTACCAGGTATTCTCGAGCATGAAAACGCGGTCGCCCACGCCAATACCCAAGGCACCACCTGAGGCACCTTCGCCAATGATACAACTAATAATGGGTGTACGGAGTTGCGCCATCTCGAATAAATTTCGGGCAATTGCTTCTGCTTGGCCCCGGTCTTCAGCCTCGATACCAGGGTAAGCGCCTGGGGTGTCGATGAGGCAAACCACGGGGATATTGAAACGTTCGGCCATTTTCATGAGGCGTAGAGCCTTGCGGTAACCTTCAGGGTTAGGCATACCAAAGTTGCGGTATTGGCGCATCTTGATGTTGATGCCTTTCTGGTGACCAATAAACATAACGGTTTGGCCGTCGAGGCTAGCTAGGCCGCCCACGATGGCTTTATCGTCGCGGAAGTTCCGGTCGCCATGTAATTCTATAAATCGTTTGCACATGGCATCGATGTAGAACAAGGTGTAAGGGCGTTCCGGGTGGCGCGAAAGTTGCACCCGCTGCCAGCCAGTCAGGTTCTGGTAAATGTCTTTGCGCACCGTTTTAATACGTTGCTCCAGTTCCTTTATCTTGTCGCTCATCTCTATACCGCTTGACTGCTCCATGTCACGTAGTTTTTGGAGCTGGGCGTAGAGTTCTTCTATCGGTTTCTCAAAATCAAGAAATACCATAATATCAAGGGTTTGATTATCATGCAAAATTAGGCAAAACAACGGGATTCTACCCAATGTAAACTTTTTTTAAATTTTTTTTACAAAATGCTTGGAGATATAAAAACCCGTCGTATCTTTGCATCGCTTTTGAGGGGAACGCCCCACAAAACATTAAAAACAAACATTGGTTCGGTAGTTCAGTTGGTTAGAATACCTGCCTGTCACGCAGGGGGTCGCGGGTTCGAGTCCCGTCCGGACCGCAGTTTTATTGGGTGGTTAGCTCAGCTGGTTTAGAGCATCTGCCTTACAAGCAGAGGGTCATAGGTTCGAATCCTATACTACCCACATTACATTAAGGAGTTATGCATTAGTTTGCATAGCTCCTTTTTTATTTGCATAAAATTTGCATAAAAAATGATTTTTTTTGGGCGTTGCGGCCTTTGGCCGCCGCTGTCCTACGGGTGCGCTAAACGCTTAGTGCTGCGCACCGCGGCTGACGCCGCGCCCTTCGGCCAGCTAACGCGAACACGGCGGCAAAGCCGCCGTGAGGATTAGAGGATTTGGAGATGTGAGAATTTGAGGATTTATGTTTTGTAGGCCGCCATGCCGGCAAAGATAGAACGGCAGAGGAATTCAAGCTCATGAAGCAAGAGAAAAGCCCTATATATTTAGGGTAAAAAATACGAGGGTTTTCAACTTTTTCATTACATCTGCAAGCGGGCTCATCGTTGTTTGAACACTACGGTACACAAACATAAGCCGTTTTTTCAATATATTTAATCTGTACAAATTTATAGACGCAATGAAGCAAGCGGGGTTGTGCCTATAGGCTAGTTGGATATCTTGCGACTACAATTAATCATGGAATTAAAATTGACAAATGAATAAGAACACAGAAATAAAACAAAATCTGCAAAAGAAGTTGAATAAGTATTTGGATTTATACCAATCAATTCAATCAAAAGAACCCATTTTTGACAGACTATTGGCTGAATTGGAATCATTTGATTTTGAGCTATATAAAAAGAATGTTCACGATGAAATAAAAGTGAACCTGATAGAATGGTGGACAAATACAGAAAAAGGTATTATCCCTAGCGAAGAATTATTTGCTATCCTTTTTGAATATGGTTATTTCCTACAAAAAGGAGTAGATGCTCCTGCTTATGGTATAGGTGAATGGAAAAACTTTGAAATTCAAACTGATGAGTTTGATATGGGGTTCGACTATGACTTTACAACAGAATTTTATGCGAGTCCTGGAATAACTTTAAACTTTTTTGATCCACTTGAAATACTAGATCACAATGAACTTAAATACAAATATAAAGATATTGAAGAATTTGATGGATACGATGAAATTATCCAATTATTTAAGGTGAAAGGAATGATTGCGATTCATGAGGTTTTGGAAAAATTAGATAAAGAAGGAACTTTCAACACATTAAATTGCAAAGACAATTTTATGTTTCTTATCAATGAACATGACACCGGCGATGTGTTTCCATTATTCGTTAAAAGCAAACTTGAGCAATCATCGTCAGGAACTCAAATAACCGAACAAAACCAAGAAATAACTAAACGGGAGACTATTTTTAAACAGAGCAAAAAGTGGTGGGAAATATGGAAGTAATCACTATATCTAACAATTGACATGAAACTCATGCTTCATACCCTCTCCGCACGCGAGTTTACGAGCGTTTCAGGGGAGAGGGTCGCCGCAACGCGGCGGGGTGAGGCACAATTTAGAGCAGAAGGCAGAGAGCAGAGATTAACGTCCGGCTAACGTTCCGTGGCGATTCCTATACCATACATGCTCAAACGGCTTGCCGCCACGGGTTTTCTGTTGTCGCCCTGTGAACCCCGGGTTGCGCTGCGCTTACCCGCGGCTACCGATATGGCCTGCTCATTGGGCAGGGGGATGGAAAACTATATCCCAATCCTAGCCTTGCTAAGCTACGGCTTCTCCACAAAGTTGAGCGACAAAGAGTTGATGCAGTAACGCAAGCCTGTAGGTTTTGGGCCATCGTCAAATACATGGCCTAGGTGGCCACCACAACGGTTACAAACCACCTCGGTGCGGACCATGCCATAGCTACGGTCTTCAATCTTGCCCACATGGTCGTTGCCTATCTCATCGTAGAAACTAGGCCAACCCGTACCCGATTCAAACTTGGTATCTGAGCTGAACAGCTCTAAACCACAAGCGGCACAAGTGTAATGACCATGTTTTTTATTGTAGAGCAAATCGCCGGTAAAGGCACGTTCTGTACCTTTTTTACGGATGATGTTAAACTCTTCCTCGCTGAGTAGCTTGCGCCAGTCATCGTCGCTTTTTACAATACGGTCAGGGCGACTAGGGCTTGGCTCTAGGGTTTTTGCACCCGTCTCTGTTTTGCTTTGCTGCTCGCTGTTCTTGGTATTTTGGCAGGCTACTAATCCAAGGCTTAAGCTCAGTATAATGACAAATATGTTTCTCATGGTATTGCAGTTTAAGTTCTTTATGCTAAACCTCCACTGAATGAATAGAGGTAAGTTGAATACTATATCAAATGCTACTGTATCGCTTTTGTTCAATGCAAGACTGTAGCAGTGCCAATACATGGATGTTTTGAAGGCCTGTTTTGGTGTGTTGCTCTATATTGGTTGAACTTATTTTTTTAAACACGGGGCAAATATGCTAATGAAATGGCTAAATAAACAGCTTCAGAACTAAGCTAGAAATGCAAAGCAACTTCAATTTTTGCCCCTAAAAAATGCACTTAATTGGCTGATAATCAATGATTATGTGTTTTGAAAGGCCATTTTGGCTCTTTTAGACAAGCATCACTTTTGTGCTTTACGAAAAATCAGTAATTTTTACCTTTGACTTGTCACTAAAAGCAAAACGAAAAACTATTCCAAACACTGCTTTTTGGGCATGTAGTTAAGTGTGCTAAAGCCAGTCCTGCATATCAGGTCTGGCTTTTTTAATTTTTATCCAAAACTTTTTTCCAGTGTTCTTGTACAATGGTAAATTCGCCGCTGAGCATGTTGTAGGTCATGGATACCTCGTTCACTTCCATGATGCTGCACTTGTATACGCCGCCGTCGTATTGTACTCTGGTGTATTGTTGCTCCTCGTTCATCCAGATGCTGGCGTTGAACTTAAGCTCGCCTTTGTAAATAGTGGCGGCTCTAACCTCTTGGATTTTATTCCGGCGTTTCGAAAAAGCCGCGTAGAGCATGATCTCGGTATCTGCATCCACTTTAAAGCTTTCCAGTTTGCAGTACTTGTAGCCCGGGTCTTGATTTTCGCCTAGGGGTGGGTACTGGTACATGTACAACACATTCAGGTTGCGGTCCTTGTAAACTGGATTAAGCCCTTCGCAGTTGTCGAGGTTTTTGCTGGCCAGGTAGCTCTGGTTGATGATGAGCTCGCGGCCCGTTGGGCTGCTGTGCAATACTAAACTGAGGATAAGCGATACCAAAAACATAAGTGGGGGATTTACTCGGTGCACACGGTGAAAACCGTGCCACAAAGGTAGTATTTACCCTTGTTTTACCCGCCTTTTTTCCCAAGCCCAAATAGGGATGTACATGATGACAAAGAAAAGCAGCCCGATTAGGGTGGCAAAAATAAGGTAGAAAGGCCAAGGCCCGAGGTAATCTAAAGCAGAGGCCGTTGGTGGCTTGTGCATTACGTACACGTAGTTGGAGCCTAGCACCGCGTTGATACCAAAAATAATCAGCACGTAAATCAACAAGCTGACAAATGCCTTGAGTATGCTGCTGGCCTTGGGGTTGTAGCCGTACACCCGGGTAATGTAAATGGCGTAAACGACCAATCCAACGTGTACCCACCAGTACTTGATAAATACGAAATTAGGGAAGCCTTGGTACAAGTGTGGCGTTAGGATAGCCTGCATGGTGCCGGCCAATATCCAAAAGTAAAGCACCTCGTGGTATTTGTACTTGGGGTTCCACATCAGGAAGGGTAGGGCCAATCCGGTTATGTTGCAGATGTCGAGCGGCAAGTCGGTTTTGTAGTTGAATTTGCCCTGGCCCATCAAGATGAACACGTAGGCCAAAACCCAGAAAGCGATGGATGCTGCCATGAATCGAGCAAGCCAAAGCTGTTGTTTTGGATTCATGTATCGCTTGGCCAGGTAGGGTAGGAGGATGCTCCCCAGCAATAAAAGGACCAGTATTACTTGGTGCTGTGGCCCAAATAGACTGAAGTCCTGGTTGTCGTTTAAAAAGCCCGAAAAATCCATAAAGTGCTGTTTTAAAGCACGATAATACGACCTATTCTTTAATAGGCTTGATTTAAATAGGTTATTTTTGTGTAAAATACCAGCGCAATATTCGCGTTAGCTGGCCGGAGGGCGCCCGCGATAGCGGGCGGTGCGCATCGCGCACTAAGCGTCCAGCGCACCCGTAGGACAGCGGCGACGCCCCCGGCGGCGCAACGCCATTAAAATAACGATGAACGATGAACAATGAATTCCTAACTCCTAACCCCTAACTCCTAATTTTTAACTATTCCCTTTTAACTATTCCCTTAAATTTTTACGTTTTACCTTTGTTGATAAAGCTATTTCATGCCGTACCCCAAGCGATGGTTGTTGTGTTGGCAGTTCGTCCCTGTACGACTGGTCCTCGCGCTGTTGCTATCGCTGAACGGTAGCACGTTGTTGCAGGCCCAACAGAACAGTCGACAACTGACGCGCTGGCCCCAAGATACGCTGGTGCAGGATAGCTTGATCATCGTGCCGCAGTCGCTGCAAATGCGCTGGGCTAGCACTGGATCGCCCGTGCCGGAATCCATGTATAAGCTTGATAACCATGTGCTTATTTGGCTTGGGCCAAAGTCTGATAGCCTTCAAATTTTCTATCGGGTACTGGCTTACGACCTAGAGCGCAGGCTGTTTCATAAGCAAAATAAACCCGCCATGCTGGGCGATACTTTGCCTGGTGTATTATATGACCCACTGGCCAGCAAAGGCGGTAATTTTGACGTTTTCAATACCCGTGGCCTAGATTACAGCGGCTCTTTTGCCCGTGGCCTAAGCTTTGGCAACAACCAAAGCCTGGTACTAAACTCCAACTTTAACCTGCAGCTCTCCGGAAAACTCTCCGACGATATCGAGGTGACGGCCGCCTTGACCGATAACGCCATTCCCTTGCAGCCCGATGGCAACACGCAGCAAATCCAGGACTTCGACAAGGTGTTTATCCAGGTGAAAAAGGATAAAACCAAGCTCACCGCGGGCGATTACGAGCTCAACCGACCCGCCAATGCTTACTTCCTCAACTACATCAAAAAGCTGAAAGGTGCCACGCTCGAAACGCAATTTGGCTCTGAACGCTGGGGTACCCTGGCCGCTGATGCCAGCGCCGCAGTATCTCGGGGGCGTTTTGGCCGCAACACTTTTCAAGGTGGCGAGGGCAACCAAGGCCCATACCGCCTCACCGGAAACGATGGCGAACGCTTTATCATTATCCTCTCGGGTACCGAGAGGGTGTTCATCGATGGCAAACTCATGGAGCGTGGCCTAGATCGCGACTATATCATCGACTATAACCTGGGCGAGATAACCTTTACCACCAATCGCTTGATTACCAAGGATTCACGTATACAAATCGAGTTTGAATACGCCGATCAGAACTATTTGCGCAGCCTCTATGCCGCCAACATGAGCTGGACGAAAGGCCCTTGGAAAGCCCACCTGCACTTGTTTAACGAGCAGGATAATAAAAACCAACCCTCGCAGTTTAACCTCAGCGATACCGATAAACAACGCCTGGCCCAAGCCGGTGATAACGCCGAGCTCGCCCTGGCCAACAGCATTGATACCATCGCAGGAGGATATAACCCGCAGGTGATTACCTACCTCCTGCGCGACACCCTGGTGGCAGGCACCCTGTTTGATAGCGTGCTGGTGTATTCTACCAACCCGCAACTGGCTATTTACACCGCTAGCTTTGCTTTTGTGGGCCAGGGTAAGGGCTATTACAGCCTGGCGCAAACCTCGGCCAACGGCCGGGTGTACCGCTGGGTAGCGCCCGATGCCAGCGGTAATTTACAAGGCGATTACATGCCCATAGTGCGCTTGGTTACGCCCAAACGGCAGCAGTTGTACGCCCTCGGACTAGATTACAGCATCGGTAAAACTGGCCTGCTGCAAGGTGAAGTAGCCTATACCCAAAACGACTTGAACAGCTTCTCGGCCCTTGATGCCGCCAACGACGACGGTCTGGCCGTCCGCCTGAGCGCCAAGCAATCCTTTACCTTGAAACAAGCCCTCGATACCGCCCAGCAAAAAGTAAAGCTGCTGAGCCTTGATTTAGAGGGGCACTACGAGTACCTGAGCCAACATTTTCAGTTTATTGAGCCGTACAGGCCGCGGGAATTTACCCGCGACTGGAACACCAGCAGTGTGCGCAGCGCCTCTGCCGAGCACCTGGGCTCCTTTGGCCTTAGCCTGAACAGCAAGCGTTGGGGCACAGTGTTTTATCAGGCCGCGCTGTTTTCGAAAGATACCGTTTTCCAAGGTCAGCGGCATAGCCTGGGTTCCCGGTTGCTGTACAAGGGTTTTGGGCTAGAATCTAACAGTAGCGTGTTGTTGAGCCAACAAGGTAGCACGGAGCGCTCCATGTTTATTCGGCCAAGGTTCGACCTGTACAAGCGTTTTGCCCAAGCCAAGGATCTGAAAATTGGCCTGTACTGGGAGCGGGAATCTAATGCCCGCCTCGATATTCAAGCTGATACCCTATTGGCCTCGGCCTTCCGTTTTGATGTGTTCAAGGCTTACGCCGAGTTGCCGCAGCAGGACAATATCCCCGTGCAGCTCAGCGCGTATTATCAACGGCGTTATGACGATGTGCCGGATAGCACTCGCTTTAAAAACTTGACCATCGGCGATGAAGCCGGGCTGAACGGCGCTTGGAAAATTTGGCAGAATGCCAACCTCCGCTGGAATTTCACCTACCGAAATCTCTTTATCCAAGACACCGCGCTGACCGATTTAAAGCCCCAGCAAACCTACTTGGGCCGTGCCGAGTACGACATGAGCTTGCTCAAGGGAGCCGTGCGCCTGAACACCATCTACGAGCTGGGCTCGGGGCAACAGCGCAAAACCGAGTACAACTACCTGCGCGTAAACCAAGGCGAGGGCAACTTTACCTGGCTGGATCGCAACAACGACAGCATCCCACAGTTGAACGAGTTTGAGCAGTCGGTTTTTCAAGACCAAGCCTCTTACGTGCGGGTCATATCGTTTACCGACGAGTTTATCAGAACCAACAACATACAGTTTTCGCAGAGCCTGAGTTTGAACCCTAAATCCTTGTGGTTCAACAAGAAAAAAGGTACGATGCTCAAGTTTTTATCGCGGCTTTCCTCGCAATCGGTGTTCAACATTGACCGCCGTACCCTGGCCGATGCCTCGATTCCGGCGCTCGACCCCTTCCGCTTGGCCATCGCCGATTCCTTGTTGGTGAGCATCAATTCGTCCATGCGCAACACCTTGTTTTTCAACCGTTCAGACCCTAGATTCAGCTTTGAAGTAACGCAATCCGACCTGCGCAACAAGAACGTTTTGGCCACGGGTTACGAGGCCCGCCGCCGCAGCGAGTGGCTCCTCAAACTGCGTTGGAACTTGTTGCCTAGCCTGAGTTTGCAAGTACAAGCCAGCACGGGCAGGCAAGACAACGACTCGGAGTTGTTTGCCGACCGCGACTACCAGATTGCTGGCAAGGCCATCAAACCCGAATTATCCTGGATGTTCAAGCGCAAATTACGGCTATCCAGCTCGTACCAGTACCGGGTACGCAACAACCTCATCGGCAGCCAGGAAGTGGCCCGCAGCAACGAAATCGCCTTTGACCTCACCTACAACCAAAGCGGCAAGAGCGACCTCCGGGCCAAGTTCTCGTACGTGGGTATCGTGTACAGCGGGGCCAACAACACGCCGGTATCCTTCGCCATGCTCGATGCCTTGCAAAAGGGCAACAACTTTATCTGGAGCCTCACGTTCAGGCGTAGCCTGAGCAAAGTGTTGGAGTTAAACCTGGGTTATGAGGGCCGCAAAACCGGCGAGAGCAAGATGGTACATACAGGCCGCATGCAAATCAGGGCCACTTTTTAGGCGATTTTTTGGGCGTTGCGGCCTGCGGCCGCCGCTCCTTTCCGCGCTCGGCTATTCGCCTCGGTGCTACGCACTGCCGCCTGCGGCGGCCCGCTCCAAGCAGCTAACGCGGGAACGGCGGTGCATAACGATGAATGATGAATGGTGAACGATGAACGGGGGGGGGATTATAACTTTCTCAGCTTTTCAATAATATTTTTAGCCTCATCATTGCCGTTAATCATATCGTTTAATTCAGTAGAGTCTATTTTTATATCCCAAAAGTAATAGCCAAACTTGTCCTTGGCAAAGCAGCCGCATGTCGCACAAGTTGTGAACGTTTGATAATCTATGTTTAGGAGCTGCCGGGCTTTAGCGTCAAAAATATGATTTTTATCTTTTGCGTAACATGAGCCAAGGATTTCAAAAGTTTGTACATCAGCCGTTTCTATAAACTGAAAATTTCCTCCATCAGCCATGACATAGTGAAGGTACACGTTGTTCTTATCTTTGTAAAATGCATTCCCGATGTGTTTGAAAGTTGAGGTGTCAATGACATCTTTTATATCCCCAAGCCCGCAGCATAAGCTTGATATATACCTATCAATGAAAATACCTTCCTCATTGCTTTCGCTCGTTTTAATGGCTAAGTCGCCGTGTTGGGATTTCCATAAATCAAAGCTTGTTTTTTGCCATTCAAGCGAAGTGTTTACACTGTCTATGATTCGTTTTCGGTTACTTATCTGCTTAAGCTTGGAGGATATTGTTGTATCATTTTCAGGAGAAGAGTCGGCGAGGGTTTTATCGTTTTTTAACGCAGTGCAAGCGGCAACGAGGATGCTGCACAAGACTGCAAATTTTAGGTTTCTTTTCATAAGGCTATCATATAAATACGGAAAGTGTGTAAAATATATACGTATGGGCTATTGAGCCTTGATATGGCGTTATTAAGATTGCGATGTAGCTGTTACAAAACTAGCCTAAAAAGTTATAGAAAGGTAGTTTGGCATGACTTTTTTCAAACGAACTTACTTTTCTATTATTACTTAGCTGCGAATAATAGCATGGGAGCGACATCCGTTTTATATTTTTTGCTCGCCACGGAACGGTAGCCTTTGCAAGGGTTTGCCTGTAAACTCAGAACCCTTGCGCGGCGGGGCAATCCTGTGCATCCATTATTTGTATTACCGCCGCGCTGTATATATGGTGGCGGCTCTTGAAAACCCCGGGTTACGCTTCGCTTACCCGAGGCTATGATAAGGGACTGCCCTCGCGGGCAGTAGGGGTGGATTTATCGGTTCTGTTTTTTATGGAGAATTTACCACCCCGTCTGCGCTATGTGGCGTAAAACGCCACCTGCGCATCCACCCCTCCTTTGCATGGCTACGATTAGG
>CAZDVQ010000041.1:0-38381 GCA_964508975.1 uncultured Saprospiraceae bacterium | reverse complement strand
CCGTGCCAAGGTCATAACTGTATGGGGTTGTTCCACCGTTGGCCGTTACCGTGATTGTTCCGTCGTTACCACCGAAGCAGTTCACACTGTCTTTCACAGCGCTCGCGGTCAGTTCGGCAGGTTCAAGTACATCGATAGTTACCGTTGTATCGCAACCGTTGAAGTCAGTAATCGTAACGGTGTAGGTTCCTGCGGTCAGACCAGTAAACTGGTTAGATGCCTGTGCTCCTGTACCAAGGTCATAGCTGTATGAAGGAGTACCTCCGTTGGCAGTTACCGTGATGGTACCGTCGTTGCCGCCGAAGCAGTTCACGCTGTCTTGGACGGCGCTCGCGGTCAGTTCAGTTGGTTCAAGTACATCGATTACAACTGTTGTGTCACAGCCGTTAAAGTCAGTGATGGTTACAGTGTAAGTTCCGGCAGTCAAGCCCGTGAAGGTATTGGATACTTGTGCACCAGTGCCAAGGTCATAACTGTATGGCGTTGTTCCCCCGATGGCCGTTACCGTGATTGTACCGTCGTTACCACCGAAGCAGTTCACGCTGTCTTGGATAGCGCTTGCGGTCAGTTCAGCAGGTTCAAGTACATCGGTTACAACTATTGTATCACAACCGTTGAAGTCAGTGATAGTTACCGTGTAGGTGCCTGCTGTCAAGCCAGTGAAGGTATTTGATACTTGTGCACCCGTACCAAGATCATAGCTGTATGGGCTTGTGCCGCCGTTGGCCGTTACCGTGATAGTACCGTCGTTACCACCGAAGCAGTTCACGCTGTCTTGGATAGCGCTCGCGATCAGTTCTGTTGGTTCAAGTACATTGATTACAACCGTTGTATCACAGCCGTTGAAGTCGGTGATGGTCACGGTGTAGGTACCAACTGTCAAGCCCGTGAAGGTATTGGATGCTTGGGCTCCAGTACCAAGATCATAACTGTATGGCGTTGTTCCGCCGTTGGTCGTTACCGTGATCATACCGTCGTTACCGCCGAAACAGTTCACGCTGTCTTGGATAGCACTTGCTGTAAGTTCGGCAGGTTCAAGTACATTGATTACGACCGTTGTGTCACAACCGTTGAAGTCGGTGATGGTGACGGCGTAGGTGCCCGTTGGAATCACAGACAAGACGTTTGTTGTTGCTCCTGTATTCCATTCGTATAAATTTCCACCTGAAACTGTTAAGATACTTGGTTCTCCAGCACAATTGGCATTTGTGGCCGAGACTACAGGGACAGGCAGAGGGTTAACAACTAAACTTCGGTTAATTGTAGCAGTGCACCCAGCTGCATTAGTTGCTGTAACCGAATAATTACCTGCTGTACTTACAAATATAGCAGGACCAGTCTCTCCTGTTGACCAAATATAACTGCTACCGCCTGATGCCGTAAAAGTTTGTGCAGAGCCGAGACATGTTGTATCAGTACCAAGAATACTTGGAACTGGAGGGTCAAGCACCGTGACCACCGTAGATTGATAGCAGCCAAAACCTGTACTGTCGTAGTTGGAATAAGTAAGACTTACGTTACCTGATAGCCCCGATGGATTGAAAAGAGCTGTCCCATTTCCATTATCTGTAACTCCAGGGCCTGACCAAGAACCGAATGCGTTGGCAGGAATGCCCGTAAGCGTTATACTACCCCCATTGCTGCAAACAGGCCCATAAGACCCCGTTGAAACATCTGGGATATCAAATGAAAAACATGCGTTATCAAAATTACTAAAGTTACCCATTGTAATCTGAAAACGATAGGTACCTGGAACAAGTACTGCGGTGCCACTTGCCAAGTACCAAACATTCATGGTACTAGGCATATTCAATTGGTTTGAACTTGCCACAATGAGCGGACCGCCAACGGTATCCACTCGATATATATCTATACGACCTGTTGATGGGATATTTCCTCTGACAGAAAAATAACCAGAGAAGAATACACGGACATTACAGGTAAAGTTGAATTCCTGCCAGAAATCAGCGGTACCTCCAACTATATCAAGATATTGATTACCGTTTTGAGCAGAATTGGGACCTCCTCCATTAAAGGTGCTAGTAGGATGCACAATATTCGGACTATTGCCAAAACCTGTCCAACCAAGTATAGGCCAAGTAAAAAAGTTATTCCCTGGAGGTAGTACTGGCTGTTCAAAATCCGGATTGATGAGTATATTACCTGATATACCACTACACAATGGCCGGCAGTCGGGGTCAGCAAGGTCTATTAAACCATCCCCGTCTTCATCGAGACCGTTTCCGCAGATTTCAACACAAGCTGTGGAAATGGAATTAACTACAGCATTCGTATATGTGCCTACATATGAAGCAGTTGTAATTATACCCGAGGTATTAACCACGGGAATACCTATACCATAAACTTGATTATCATTACCGTCGGCAGTTGCTGTATTGTAAAACTCATCGGCATCCGAACAACCATCATTGTCAGAATCTAAGTCTAAAGCATTAATAATACCATCTAGATCTGTATCTGGACAGCCTTGAACTATTTGAATTTCAATGTCGTCTATGAAGTTCCCTACAGAAAGAGAACCTGACCCTGTTGAGATTGCCTGGAATGCAATAACTAAAGTGGTTTGCCCTGGTGGAATGATATAGGTGCCTGAATAAGCTTGCCAAGCGCTTGTACCCGTCGTGAGCGTTGCAGCAGGAGCCGAGGCAATAGTTGATGCTAAGTCTGGACCAAATTTAACAGCTGCAACATCTACGCCCCCTCTCCCCCTGTGTTGTAACGACCAGTCAACTACACCCGAAGTACCATTTAAAGAAAAGGTTTGGTACAAGGTGCCGTTCGTATACGCATTTAATTCGGCAAATTGGTTGCCTTCTGCCGCTGGAACGCCATTAAACCCTGTACTCCAAATTTCTATTTCTGGAAAACCATTAAAGTTCTCCGTGGTTTGCCATCCTGGAACATTTGAAGCGGCTGTAATTGTTATTGCACCTAGAGGCAAAATAGGAATCGTGTTTTCAAAGCTCCCATTTACAAATGAGTCAGCGGGTGCAATAGAACACTCTACTAGATCAGATATGCCATCGTTATCCTCATCTAGGTCGCAGAAATTGTCTATGCCATCGCCGTCGGTATCGGTTCCACCTGAATTAGAGGCAAGGTAACACGAGGGGTCAGCGCAATCGATTAAACCGTTGCCGTTGTCATCAATTCCGTTGTTACATATTTCGGGACACAAACTAGCAGCCGTCAATACTACTGGGTTTGAAGCATATACCGTTGAGCAACTGGGCTCAGAGCTATATCGCGAGACGATATTATAGCTCCCAGGTAATAAGTTGTTGAATGCATCGGATAACTGGAATGGCCCACTCGCGCCAGTCACTGAATACTCTAAAATACCCGATCCAGTTGCATCAACCACAATGGCACCTGTACTTGCAGTACAACTTGGCTGTGTAACCAAGGGTGGGTTAATGGTTGGATTACAGCAAACAACTTGAATTACTGTAGATTCCGTACAGCCAGCCCCCGTACCATCAAAATAACTATACGACACTGTAATATTCTGACCAGCTAATCCCGCAGGATTAAACGTAGCTGTTCCATCGTTATTATCACTTACCCCAATACCAGACCAAGAACCAAATGCATTAGTCGGAGTCCCCGTGAGCGTAATCCCGCCTTGAGTAGAGCATACAGGGCCGTAAGTCCCCGCAGATATCCCTAAATCGTCAAAAGAAAAACAAGCATTATCAAAGTTGCTAAAGTCTCCCATTGAAATCTGGAAACGATAGGTCCCTGGCACCAACACGGTTGTGCCACTGGCCAAATACCACACATCCATAGTACTAGGCATATTCAACTGGTTTGAACTTGCTACTATAATTGGCCCCCCGAGGGTATCAACACGGTATATGTCAATACGACCGGTAGAGGGGGTATTGACCCGAACTGAAAAGTAACCAGAAAAAAATACACGGACATTACAGGTAAAGTTGAATTCCTGCCAGAAATCAGCGGAGCCTCCAACTATATCAAGATACTGTGCACCATTTTGAGCTGCATTGGGGCCACCGCCATTAAAAGTACTGCTGGTACGTACAATATTCGGACTATTACCTACGCCTGTCCAACCCGGAATTGGCCATGTAAGTATATTATTACCCACCGGTGATACCGGTATTGCAAAATCCGGGTTCACTAAAAGATTCCCTGAGGTACCAAGGCATTGTGCATAATTTACTCCAGGCAGAAAGGCCAATAATGTAAATAACCAGGCCTTGTATACCCAGCGTAGGGCCTGGTTAAAATAACCCAAACCTAATTCATAGTTTTTGTTCAACATAACGGAGAGAGCGTATAATTGAGAGAAGATGCCCTTAAAAGATATAAACAAATGCTTGACCGTTGCATCTACATTCGTTTTAATACAATAACCCAAACGAAAAAAGCGGGGCGTATAGGACTACACCCCGCATCCGGGAAGGTAACGCTACAATAATTTGTTTTTTAAAAATAACGTGGCGAAACTACACCCGACCTTTTGAAGTTAAAATCATAACCCACCATTAACTCGTAAGAGCCGCCAGAAGGCCCCTGAAGCGGGGTCAAGGCATAGTCATAAGCAATGCCTAGCCGAAGGCCTGAGTTGAAAATATACTGCGCCCAAAGATCAAATGAGTCAAAAGAGCTATTACCCTCTACCGCCGTGCGGAATGCAGCGCCCAGCCAAACGCGCTTGTTGAACAAGAATGAAGCATCAATATCAATCTCGTTAGGCGCGGAAACCAACTCGCCATTTTGGTTTTTCTCGAAAAACATACCCACGTTTTTCCAAAGGAAAATAGGCCTAAAGTCAATCTTAGGGCTAAGGTGTATCACCGCTCCTGCCGTCAAAAAGTAATGCCTGTATTGTTGAGCCCATTTAACTTGGTTGGGCGTAAAGCCCTCCCGACGCAAATCGTTGTTGAGCAACTGCGGTACAGAAAACCCCACGAACCACTTGGGCGCCTGGTAATAAACCCCGGCACCTACGTTGAACATCCAATAGTTAGGCGTAGGGTTAGCAATGAAGGCAAAGTCAAAATCATCATAGTAATCAAACTCGGTATCTTGGTTAAAATTGGCCCTGAAGTTCGTTACGCCTGCCATCAAACCAAAAGCCAGGTGCGATTTTCCATCTTTCATCGGCAAACGATAAGCGTAATTGGTATTGATATCATAAGTCGTGTTACGGCCAATCTGGTCGCGCATGAGGTTCAATCCCAAGGCTACACGATCGTTCTTGAGCGGTGAATGCACCGATAATGTTTGTGTAATTGGCGCCCCTTCAATGCCTACCC
The DNA here is from genome assembly GCA_964508975.1 of uncultured Saprospiraceae bacterium. GTDB lineage: Bacteria > Bacteroidota > Bacteroidia > Chitinophagales > Saprospiraceae > CAZDVQ01. The sequence continues at coordinate 33,075 of CAZDVQ010000041.1, read as the reverse complement.
ACTGATGACGGTGCAACCCTACTATACTTAACACATCCTGGCTACCCGCATAGGCCGGGTTGTAGGTCAGCGCGTTAAAGGTATATTTTGTAAACATAGCGTCTTGCTGTGCCCAAACAGGGAACCAGCAAGCTAGCAAAAGGATAAGGATGGATAACTTTTTCATAAGACTCTCGCTAAATGGATTGATGCGCAGGGCGCTTAATATAGTGACTGTTTTTTGGGCTATTGCGTTGCACTAAAGATACTTATTAATATATCAATACTTAATTTATAGATTTTTTGGGGCGTGCCCCCGTCCCAAGAAAACTTGGTTCGGGGTCGCTACGTTCCGGCGCTCGCTGTTCGCTCGGCCCTTCGCCGCCCATTTCATGGTTAGCCGAGGCATCTCTCGGCTCTACAAGGCGGCTCGGTCTGGCCGCTACGCGTCCACGCCTGCACATCGCTCACGCAGGAAGCAAGCTACTGTATTTCAATGATTTATATTAAGTAAAACTTGAATAGCCCTTAAAGCTAAACCCAGCCTAAACGCGTTAGGGATTGGAGCGGGCGCCATAGGCGCTCCCGCAGCGCGCAGCGTCAGGGACAAGCAACGCGCAGCAGCGCACTGCACGAAGTGCACCGAAAAGGAACGTAGTGACTGCGCGAACCCCGACGGTGCAACGCGCCGGAACGCCCCAATAAAAAATCTTACGTTCCCATTAAAGTGCTTATTTTTGTATCAATGTTAAACAACCCCAAACATGATCAAACAGCTTTTACTACTCTCTATTAGCCTGACTATCACACAGGTATGCTTTGCCCAAAATATCGAAGGACGTTGGACGGGTTACCTGATCCAAAATCCAGGGGGCCTGTTTGAGCGCTACTATTATGAAATGACCATCACCAAGCAAGAGGGCAACAAGGTGTGGGGTGTATCGGAAGTGGCCGTGCCAGAACAAAAAATATCGGCACGGATGAGCTTCAAGGGCGTGATTAAAAATGGGGTGCTTTACTACCAAGAAAACGAGATATTAACCAGCGCTATAATTCCTGACATGAACGCCGAATGGTGTATTAAAAGCGGTACCCTCCGCATTTATGATAGCGAGGACAAAAAGGTGATGGCTGGCATGTACGATGGGCAAGCATCTTTTGGCGCTTGCATTCCCGGCACCGTATACCTCAGTAAAAAACTCCCCAAAGCATAGTTTTAAAGAGAGGAGATAGAAGAGAGGAGTGAGGAGATACTTTAAACGCTGAACTTTCAACTATCAACTACGAAAGAAAATCCCCTCAGCTTTTGCAAGATGAGGGGATGAAGTAGTTAGACCGTAATTAGCTCAGGCTTACAGTGGTGTGTAAATTGACACGCCATTTTCGCCGTAACCATTACAGAAAAAGTTAATGGTGATAACGCCAGTAGCGGGGTCAACTGCACTTGCAGGACCTGATGCATTTTGCACTACTGTACCCCATGGATCATTGATATTAATCCATGAAATTTGACCACAAACATCAGTGAAAGTGGCAGCGATACCAGTAGTACCGTAAGCACCTTGGTAAGGGCCAACGCTATAAAGACCACCGGAGAAGTCAACCACTGAATAGTTACCGTTACCTAAGGCTGTAATTTCTACCGTATCGGTAAAAGTAGCAAAGTTAGGCAAGAAGTCATGGTAACCATAAGTAGTGGTTACGCTATAAGAACCACCCAAATCAGAAGGGCAGCTAGCGTTGATGGTAAGGCTTTGGTTAGAGATATACTCGTTTCCGCCAGCTTTAGGGCGGAACGTGAGTACCACTTTATCACCTACTTCTAGGTCGGCAGGTGTAATACCTAAACCATTCAACGCATCGGCAGCGGTTACAACAATACCGTTCGCAGGTAAAGTAGAAATCGTAGCGTGGAAAATTACAGGGGTAGTAGTATCGGCAGTGATTAACTGCTTGTAGATATCAACCGTTTCCAAGTCGTAGTCTCCCGATTTTGAAATCGAAAAATCAACCTGAGCGTTAGCAGGGTCAATCAAATTGAAAATGGTACTAGTACCAGGCGTTAGTTTAATGTTTGGAGCATTTACCCCAGGGTTGATAAACTCATCGTCCTTTTTACAAGCATTAAAAACCAAGGCTGAAGCCAGGGCTAAAAAAGCTAGAAATTTGAAGCTATTTTTCATGGATAATTGTTTTAATATTTAAACAATAGGAAGGGCTATAATAGTACAGCCCTTCCTGTGTTTATGTTTTGATTAAAGGGCATCCCACCAAACACGTGAGAAAATTGACACACCTGCTGGCGTATTAGGGTTAGTCAAAGTTTCATTTTGGGGGTAAGGGAAACGGCGTGGGATTTCAGTACCTACGTTAGGTGTAAGTGCTGGTAAGCCCGTACGGCGCCAGTCAGAGAAAACCTCTGGGTCAGTGTACAAAGCAATGTATTTTTGAGTCATCACTTCAGTACGGGTTAGGCTTGCACTACCAGGATCAACAGCAGGCTGAGCTACATAAGCAGCATAATCAGCGCTAATAGCTAAATCATCGAATGATGCGGCAATTGCGTCTAGGTATGCAGTATGTGCAGCTGTTGCGCTACCGCCTGCACGCATTAATTCAACTTCAGCCTCAATAAATTTCTGCTCGGTATAGCTGAGCAAAGCAACTTTTTGAGTTGTGGTGAAATAAGGGTGGCTAGTGGTAAATGCAGCACAGAAAATAGCTTCACGAGGGTCATTCAAACCATTCAACAATGCAGTATAGCTAGGGTGTGCCTCAGCGTATCCTGCACGTTGAGAGATAAACTGTGCCCAAGGAGCATCAGTAGTTGCGCCACCAGCACCAAAGGCTACGCGAGCATCATCCGCTGAGCTAGTGAACGCACCTGCAGCAAGTGCATCAGCAGCATCTTGGTAGTGCGCAGCGTTGCGTTTAGCCATACGGAGATGAATACGGGCTTCCAATACATTACAGAATTTAGTCCAAGATGCTACTGAACCACCATAGATAAGGTCAGATGTAGCGTTTGGAACTGGGCCAGTGTTGGTAGCAGCCAAAGATGTACGGGCGGCATCGAGTTTAACGAGCAAGTCAGTCAAAATGGCTTCTTGAGAATCATAAGTTGGTTCGATATTCTCAACACCTTGAAGTGCCTGTGAATACGGAACATCACCAAACAAATCAGTAACAGCCAACCAAGTATAAACTTCTAAGGCTTGAGCGATACCAAGGTAGCGTGTTTGGCCAGTAGAAGTAGCTTTGGCATTGAGCTGTTTGATTTGCATCAAACCTTTTTGATAAAGGTTATCCCAAAGTGCGTCAACATCAGCGCCTTGGAAAATGTACTCGCGAATGGTTAAGAATTGACGGTCGGTACCATCAATATGCTGGCTCATCAATGCACTAAAACGAGTAGCATCACCACCATAGGTGTAAGCCAAGCCTGCTTGAATGGTAGGTAACATCAAGTTGGCAGGAACATCCGTAGGGTTGTTGGGGTCAACGTTAATGTCGCCAAAGTAATCCTTACATGAACTAAAGCCAACAGCAACAGCCATGAGCAGGACGAGCGATTTAAATTTTATTTTCAACATAATAAATTCAATTTAAGCGTTTAAACTAATCCAAGGTACTAGAACTTCACACTCAATCCGAATGCGTAGCTCTTTGTATTTGGCAATTGGAAATAGTCAAGTCCTTGACCGTTACTGCTAGAACCTACAAGGCTCGTTTCTGGGTCGATACCAGAATAAGGCGTGAACAACAACAAGTTACGACCAGTGAAAGACACTGTAACATCGCCAAGTGGTGTGTTTTGTAACCATTTTTTGTTCAACTGGTATGACAATGACAATACACGGAGGCGATACCAAGAGGCATCTTCAACAAATTGACGAGCAACGGTACCGAAGCCACCACCATTGGTTTGATACCAAGCTTGGCTAAGTGGAACTACAATGTTGTTTTCTGTACCATCTGATTTGATACCTTCAAATACGAAGTTACCAGAAGCACCAGGTGCATCACGAACTTCTGAGTCCAAAGAAGTACCGTAGTTTGTCATAGCACCGTTAGTACCATTCCACATGTCGCCACCTTGTTTGATGTCGAACAAGAAGTCAAGGGTAAATCCTTTGTAAGCAAAAGTATTACCGATACCCAACAAGAAGTCAGGGTTAGGGTTACCGATTACGCGGTTGATAGGGTCAGCAACTGGGTAACCATAGCCACCTTTGGTAGGATCGTCTTGGATAATAACAGCGCCATTAGGGTTGTAAGGTAAAGTTGCATCGTATGCAGTGCCATCAGCGTTGTTGGCACGTAACCAGTCACCACCCAACAATTGACCGAATTGGTAGCGTGTACCATCTTCTTCTGGAGCGATGTTGTAAACGCCTGTTCCTGTGAAACCATCCAAATACTGGTTAGCCACTGGCAATTCATCAACCCAAGTTTTCCAAGAAGAGAAGTTGAACTTCATGTCCCAGCTAAATGATTTAGTCAGGATAGGCGTAGCAGAAAGTACTAACTCAACACCATTGGTTTGAAGTGCGCCAGAGTTGAATACGGCACGTTGGAAACCAGATGATGTGGCAACTTGAATTGGGATAATTTGATCAGCAGATTTACGGGTATAGTATGTGAAGTCAACACCCAAACGACGATTGAAGAAATCGAGTTGTGTACCAACTTCAAAGTCAGTAGTACGAGCAGGCTTGATGGTTGAAGCACCGGCAACAGCGTTCAATACAAAACCTGGGCTGCCGTTATATGGGAAGCCGATACCGTTTGTCCAACCGTCATTCAGGTCGTTAACTGTACCGCCATTGTATTGAGGCACTACGTAAGTTGTAGATGTCAAGTAAGCACTTGGAGCACCGCCACCTACTTGTGCGTAAGCTAAACGAAGTTTACCGTTAGACAAAATGTTGTTTTCAGGTAATAATTCAGAGAACACAAAGCTCAAAGAAGCAGATGGGTAGAATACACCGATATCGCCAACTTTGTATTCACGAGTAGCCAAGGTAGACAACCAGTCTTGACGACCAGTTAATGTCAAATACAACATATTTTTGAAACCTGCTTCAATAACGCCATAAACAGAGAAGTTTTTCTGTTGTGTCAACGTAACTGTTGAGTTGATATTAGCAGAGTTTGACAAAGTAGGGAATTCTGGGATAGTAAAGCCACTACCTGTTACGTTTACATTTTTCTGATCTTCGCTAAACATGTTGATACCAACGTTGTAGTTCAAGCTGAAGTTTTCGCCAATGTAATCACCACCACGTAAGCGGAAGTAAGCGTCAATGTTGCGGTAGAAGTAAGAATCATCGATCAAGAAACCACCAGGGTTGGCAGCTGATCCAATTTCAAAAGATTGTGTACGTTTGTCAGAGTAGAAGTCAGTACCAATTACAGTACCAGCGGTTAACCATTTTGGCAAGATATCGTAGTCCAAAGATACGTTACCAAACATGCGGTTGGTCTCGTCGTTGAAAGGAGCATTGTTGACAATCCAGTAAGGGTTATCAAATGCACCATAACGGCGTTGTGTACCGTTAGAGTAGTAATATGAATTACGATCATTGGCTGGGTCATTCAAGCCAGCGCCATTGTCGAATGAAATAGGTGTACGGTACATAGACAAAGTCAAACCAGATGTGTTTGAACCTTGTTGGATACGCTGACCACCAGAGTTCACGTAGTTGATACTAGTTGCAGCATGTAATTTGTTGTTGAACAAATCAGCTGTTGAAGCCAAACCAACGTTGGTACGCTGGAATGTATTGTTTGGAATAATACCATTCTCCTTAGTGTTGGCAAATGAGAAACGGTAAGTCGCTTCTTTACCACCACCGGTGATAGATAAAGCGTTGTTCCAAGTAGAACCCGTACGGAAGAAGTCTTTCGATGGGTTGTAAGGCTCAAATTTACGCGCTGTAGGGATACCTTCAGCGGCAGTAGCACCAATCAATGTACCATTTGGGTCGTATTCCGTTGGAACACCATCCCAGTACAAAGTATCAGCCAAAGCACCCCAGCTACGGATACCGCCGTTGGCAATACCACCACCAGTACCAAGTACGTACTTGCTTTGTGTAGGTTGAAAACGGTTTACCTGTGAAATGGTAACGCCTGAACGGAACTCAATTCCAAGGCCTTTTGAACCTTTACCTTTTTTAGTAATGATTTGAACAACACCGTTTGCACCATCAACACCGTAAAGCGCTGTTGCAGCTGCACCTTTCAACACGGTGATAGATTCAATGTCGTCAGGGCTAATGTCAATACCACGGTTTGATACCGCAACACCACCCAATGAACGCTCTGAGTGGTTCTCGTTGTTGCTGATACGCAAACCATCCACTACAATCAGTGCGTTGTTTTCACCGTTGAAGCTAGACTGGCCACGAATCAAAATACGAGAAGAGGCACCCGCAGCACCAGATGAACTGTTTACATAAACACCCGCTGATTGACCGCTCAACGCGTCAATAAAACTACGAGAATTTGTTTTCAACAAGTCATCACCATCAACGGTTTGTGCGGCGTAACCGATAGCCTTGTCAGAACGTGAAATACCCAAAGCCGTTACAACGGCTTCTGAAAGCTGTACTCCAACAGCTAATGTAACGTCTACCCGATTACTTGCACCAATCGTAACCTCTTGGTCTGTATAACCAATGTACGTTATCATTAATACATCAAGGCCAGCAGGAACCTTCAAGGAGTAAGTCCCGTTAAAGTCCGTTGTAGTCCCTACCAAAGGGTCCGAGTTCTTCACCACCACATTCGCCCCGATAACCGGTTCCCCGTTTTCATCGAACACTGTGCCTGTGATGTTTTTTTGCGCCACCATGACGGTAACCGTCAATAGCAGAGCCATAATTGTGCTTAATAGTTGTTTCATGCGGCATGCATTTTAGTTAATAGATAGAATATTACACTGCCGCAAATGTAGTAAGGTTTTCTTAACGCTCGGTTTTATTTATTTAACTTTTTCTTAACCCACAAAAAATAATATGACGTAAACACCTGAAAATGTAAACTTTATGCACATAAATTAACCACTTATTCAAAATAATATTAAGCGCCCCGATGCACGCTTTTCATACATTTCAGCCACTATATTCAAACTCAACACGATTAAAAATATTGCCGTACCCGGGAATATCGCCACCCACCAGGCCCCTGAATACTCCCTTGTCGATTGTAATATCGTTCCCCAAGTGATCTCTGTCGAGGGTAATCCTACGCCTAAAAACGACAAAAAGGCCTCCACCATAATGATATTGGCCAAGCCAAACGACAAGGCCACAAACACCCCCGCCCTGATATTCGGCCATACATGTACCCACAATTGCCGCCAAACACCTACGCCCAACACCTTGGCCGACCACATGTAGTCCTTGCTGTTTACCTGCATCGTCTCTGCACGGCTCAAGCGTGCTACACCGGTCCAACCCGTTAAACCAATAATCAACACCAAACCCCAAACCGAGCTTTTGAGCACCAAACTCAGCACCAACACGATAAATATCAAGGGTATAGCATTTAAACCATCCATCAACATGGTCACCAGGCTATCATATGGCAATTGTATCTGTGGGCCCTTTATCCAGCGGTCCAGCACCACATATATAATGGTAGCAGGGCTCAACAACAAAAATATGCGCCAAAGCGCAACCAGCCAGCTTGGCCAAGTTGCTTCAAAGGGGTAGGCATATACCAACAAGCCATAAAAAATACCTGCCAATATAAATGGTATCAGTATAATCAAGGTGTAAACCTTCACGGGCAGGCGGTTGCCTAAAAAACCAGCACTCATGCCCATGCACAAACCTATTATAGTCAACAAGGCCAAGGCGCTCAAGCCTACCACTAAAGCCGAGCGTGCGCCGTGTATCATACCGGCAGCAATATCGTGCCCCAACTTGTGTGTACCCAAGTAATGTGCTCCTTCATCTGTGCGGTAGCCAGGTCTGCGATATGATACGGTGCTTCCCTCCCCTACTCCCGATGGTTTAAACCGTACCGGCGGCCAAATGGCCCAGTCGTACTTCAACGCCTTCCACTTGGCCAGCTTAAATTCCTCCGGCCAGCCCGCCCAGCCACGCGTAACAGCCATCTCGTGTAACACCGGACTGTAAACACGGCCCTCATAACTACACAGCAAGGGCTTATCGTTGGCCAAAAAGTTAGCCAGCAAGGCTACAAGCACCCAAAGGCTTAACACCAACATCGCGAAGCGTTGCCGTATGCTTGATTCCCGCCAAAGTTGCACCATGTTTCGTATCACCGCACAATATTAATTAATTGCTGCTCAAATCAAGTCATTTTCGGCCTAAACAATAGCAAACTAAAGGCTTTTGCAAAAAAATATAAAAAAATACAAAAAACACTTGCGTATGTCCGCTCCATGATATTATCTTTGCCCTGCCTTAGAAAAAAGGTGGTATGCAAATACCCAACGCCTTCATAGCTCAGTCGGTTAGAGCGACGGACTGTTAATCCGCAGGTCCCAGGTTCGAATCCTGGTGAGGGCGCATCAAAAGTCAATCCGCAAGGGTTGGCTTTTTTTGTTTGGCCATATCTGAACAAGCCCAATGGGGTAGCCCCTGACGCAGATAGTGCGTCCTTTAAATACAATGCTAAAATTTGCAAAAGGCTGTTTTCGCTGAAAGCTAAATGAGCTAAAACACAAAAAATCAAAAACGGCTAATCCAAGGTCGTTTCATCATTTATTCATTTTATCCTTTATTCTTTTTTGGGGCCTCCCCTCGCGTTGCTCGGGGCGCTACGCTACGCGGCTCGCTGTTCGCTCGGCCCTTGTTAGCCGCCCAGGTTGGGCGGCTCTACTGCGGTCTGGCCCTGCGGGCCACCGCTCCGCATCGCTAGGCCAATGTTTAGTTCAGAGAGCAGAGGGCAGAGTGGGTATTATCTTATCCCCAAATCCTCACATCCTCACTTCCTCAAATCCTCACATCCCCACATTGCCAAGGCCGCTTCGCGGCCTTGGCTGCGTTAGCTGGCCGGAGGGCGCGGCGCCAGCCGCGGTGCATAGCACGGAGCGTTAGCGAACCCCGTAGGACAGCGGCGGCCAAAGGCCGCAACGCCCAAATAATGCTCTTATTCCAAAACCTCCATCCTTCCGTAATATCTTATTCCAATATCGAATAAGTTATAACCGTTTGATTTGCAGGCTTCTAAAAATTTCGTATCATCTTTGCCCCGACGAAATTTACTGACCAAGCGATCAAACTTTGTATGCACATTAAAACCTACGGAAGCGCCGTTTACGGTGTCGATGCTAAAACCATAACCGCCGAGGTGAGCCCTGGCGGCCCCCTACAACAAGGTCAACCCGGCTACGCACTCGTTGGCCTACCCGATAGCGCCGTACGCGAAGGCTACATGCGCATCGAGGCCGCGCTCAAAAGCATCGGCATGCCTATCCCGCGCATCCGCATCATCATTAACTTGGCCCCAGCCGATATCCGCAAGGAAGGCTCTCACTACGACCTTACCCTAGCCATCGGGCTCCTCGCCGCTACCGGCCAAATCCCCCACAAACAAGTAGGCGATTACATCATCATGGGCGAGCTCTCGCTCGATGGCGTGCTGCGGCCCATCAAAGGTGCCCTGCCCATTGCCATCCAAGCCAAAAAGGAAGGCTTTAAAGGCTTCATCCTGCCCAAGGCCAACGCCCGAGAAGCCGCCATCGTTAAAGGGCTTGAAGTATACGGTGCCGAACATGTAACCGAGGTTATCGACCATTTTAGTGGCTACAAAAAACTGGAACGTATCGAAGTGGAAGCCCGAGAAGAGTTTGCCTTCAACCAAAGCCTCTACGCCGAGGATTTTTCAGACGTGAAAGGTCAGGAAAACATCAAACGGGCTATGGAAATAGCCGCGGCGGGTGGCCACAACGTTATCCTTATCGGGCCGCCCGGTGCCGGTAAAACCATGTTGGCCAAACGTTTGCCCACCATCCTGCCGCCATTGTCCTTGCACGAGGCACTCGAAACTACCAAGATTTATTCGGTATCTGGTTATTTGCCAGCGCATACCTCGCTCATATCGGCCAGGCCGTTCCGCTCGCCACACCATACCATCAGCGATGTAGCCCTGGTTGGTGGTGGCTCGAATCCACAACCTGGCGAAATATCCCTAGCGCACAATGGCGTGCTATTCCTCGATGAATTACCCGAATTTAAACGACAAGCCCTAGAAGTCATGCGGCAACCCATGGAAGAACGCAAGGTCACCATTTCGCGTGCCCGAATTTCAGTTGATTACCCCGCCAGTTTCTTGCTGGTGGCCTCGCTAAATCCTTGTCCTTGCGGTTATTACAACCACCCTACCAAGGATTGTACCTGCGGCCCAGGAGTAGTTAAAAAATACCTCAACAAAATATCGGGGCCCTTGCTGGACCGTATCGACCTACACGTGGAAGTTACCCCCGTGAGCTACGACGAACTTTACGACGAACGCCCGCAACTCAAGAGCCAAGATATCCGTGAAAATGTAATCCGAGCGCGGAAAATACAACAAGCCCGTTTCGAAAGCCAACCCGGCGTGTACTGCAATGCCCAGATGTCGACCAAAATGGTACGCGAAGTATGCCAACTCAACCCCAACAGCCAATCCGTGCTGAAAAGTGCTATGACGCGCCTACAACTATCGGCCAGGGCCTACGATCGTATCTTGAAGGTTGCCCGTACCATCGCTGATCTCGACAACAGCGCCGACATTAAAGTGGAGCACCTCTCCGAAGCAATCCACCACCGCAGCCTAGACCGAGAAAACTGGGCTGGGGATTAGGGCATACCAGTAACCTATTAATTTGACAATTAGAAAATTTATGTAAATCGTATTTGTAAGTTCAAATCCATGTAAAATAAATTGTCATTTGCTAAATAAATTTTACCAATGTCATGGAATTGATCTTGAACAATTTCTAATTCACACCGAAGAAACAAGGCATCTTCGATATACTTAATACTTCCTCCGGGATTAATTATACTGCTATTTTGCAAATCATAATTCTCTAGAAGTATCATAAAATCACTCTTCATATCGTAATTTTGATTACGATACATCCCTGATATGCAAGCATATAAAAAACGTTTAACTTTATACACATATAATTTATGCGCTGTATTTGTATTGTAACCAATTGGATTAGAACTTTCAAGCAAGTCTATTAGTTGATTAATTTTACCTAAACTTTGAGTCGCAGACAATTTAACCAGTTCGGCCAAAATACGAGGAAATAAACTGTCTATCAATTGGAGTTTTAAGCTAAATAAATCAGGCTTTATTGACCTAAACTGTAAATCACCTCCATGTACTCTTATTTCTTCAATCCGTGATTTTAATTCAGGCATCTCATTAATACGCTTAACGATATATTCCTTGCCATGAAATCCATTTATTTTATATAACACCTTGACAGTTTCGCAAACTTTTAAAATGAGTGTTTTTTTTTCGATTAAAATAATTTCTGAAAAGCTATTAGGCTGATGATTAACTATATGACTTTTATTAGAAACTTCATTTCTTAATTTTATTAACCTTAAACCGAAACTCATTCTAGATATATTTGATTATTATGATACTCTAAAAAATCTTGCGACGGCAAAAATCGGTCCGGTAAATCGATTGTTTGATTATGGTAAGGGTAGAAGAAAAAGTCTAAAGATTTGTCATCCAAATAATTGTCGAGCCGTCCAGATACCTTAACCTTATAATCTGGTGTTATTGTTATTAATCCCCTATCAAACGCCTTGTCGTGCATTACATTTAAACATAGCCCGTTATGAGGATTTACTCTGTTTACTTTGTCTTGAGACCAGGGTTTAATATGACTAGCAACCAATAATTCTGGAACAGTTAAACGAGTTATACAACAGGCTGAGCGATAAGAGGAAAGGATCATGCTTCTAAAAAAGCTTTGATTAACTCTAGCCTTAACGATTGCGTCCCTTTCTTTACCTAACGGCAATTCGTCTTCATTTATAATTGCCTGAGATTCAATACTTCTATTTTTATATTTGGCAATTAATAACTCGCTCTCATAAGCAAGTCTGTCCCAATTACCGTCAAACTCCTCCCATAATTGCTCTTCAAGCCTAGCCCCATGACCCAATCCAGATATTCCTTGGGACTTTAGATTCGGGTCAAGCCTGCCGATATTTCCAACTTTCATGTTTAATGCCGAAGGTGAACGTCCAATAATTTTGGAATATTCAACAATCAGGGGGTGAGTTTTGCTACTACGGTTAAAAGGTATCTTAAAATACACATTGAAAGCAATAATTGTTTCCTCCCTAGTCCAATTGCTACTATTCATTCAATATTATTTAATATATGAAAAACATCATGAATTCTATTCGAAACTGTTAATGCTTGCTATCAAAATGATCAATACTGATTTTATCTTCTTGGTTCATGATAGTTTATTTGTAAGTTACAAAGATAATACTTCTAAGCTAATAATTACCTAGGCTAAGAGTTGATTTAACTCAACACTAAGTATCAATACATCGTGATTAACTCTTTGCAAGTGTATTCGATTATTACTGCATTTATCGAGTAGCGGTATTACTTGAAGTTTAATTTTCATAATTGACCTTGCAAAAAAAATACTGCTCCAAGCCAAACGAATTACACCTAAAATGATTATATGTATAATTACACTCATTCCTTATGCTTGTCTTATTTTTGCTGTAGGCTATAATTTCAAAAATCTACTCAAGCAAATTAATATGGACAAAACCCCCTACACACTACAAGAACAATACGAGGCCGCCGGCTATGTAAAAGGCAGAGAAGAAGGCGTTGTAAGCACTTTAGAGGTTTTTAAACAATATAAAGCAGGGCTTAGCATGCGCGAAATTGCTAAACGCCTGAGCCTAAAGTACGAGTTGGTAAAAAATACCATAAACGAAGCCAAAAAACTAGGACTAATCTAAGCATTCGCCTTTTCGACTGCACTACGTGGCTTAAAAAGCCGCCTAACGATTAGGCAATGCAACGACAGTGCATCGCGCCAGGCATGTGGAGCGCGCCGACCGCAGGGAGGCGGTGCCGCAGGCACCGAGCGAACCACGAAGTGCACCGCAAAGGAACGAAGGGACTACGCGAATAGGGCGCCCAAAAGGAATAATAGAGCAATAGAATAATTGATAAAATGACTTAGCTGTTCTAATTCGGCGTAGCTATTGACAACTTAACGCTAAGCAACCCTTATAATTCCTTGCGCAGCCTTGGGCCAAAACGACTAAATGACCCAAACCACAACATCAACAAAGGCGGTAAGCTGAGTAAACTGCTGGCCAAGGCCGCAAAATATATATTCGACTCGCCGATGTACTGATACACGGCCAAGGTTAGCGTGCGCACTTGCCCCAAACCAATCACCGCGCTCAAACCGTACTCGAACCAACTGATTAAAAATACTTGGAAAAAACAAATACGCAAGGCCGTGGCCGATACTGGCACCCAAACTTTACGGTATACTTGCCAACTACTTGCCCCCAGGGTTTGCGATAATTGCCCCAAGGCTTGCATCGGCCCATCAAAATGCCGGAAGAAAAATATGACCGCAAATGGGTAAGTCAGCAGGAGTTGTGCGAGCATTAAGCCGCCAAATGTACCCGAAACATTGCTGTAATGGAAGTAAAACAACAGGCCATACGCGTAAATAACCGGCGAGAAAACATAGGGCAAATAGGCCATTTTGAGCCATAGTCCCCGACGGGCATCGTAAGCCAATACCGAAGCCGTGAAAAATCCTGCAAAAGTAGAGACCGTGGCCACCACTAGCGCCAGTAAGCTGCTGTTGCGCAAGGCCAATAAACTGCCCTGTTGCGCTAAGAAAGCCATTTTCCAATGCGCCCAGGTCAGGTCTCGCGGCAAAATATCGGGGTAGCGCCACTGCCCCGACACCGATAAAAGCAGCAGGAACAACAAGGGTAATACCAGCCCGAAAGCCAGTAAAATCAAACTTCCCGAGCGCAACCAAGCGATTAATCTGCCCATTTTTCCTCCTTGTTTTGACGCGTGAGCAACAATACAAACAGCAAGGCGATGAGTGCATAAAGCACCGTAGCAGCATAAGCCTGCGGGTAATCGTCGAGGTTAAATTTCCGGAATTTCTGGTGGATGAACACCGATATCATGGCCGGCGATTGTTGCCCCAATAACAAGGGCACTTCAAATGCGCCAAAAGCCACGATGAACACCAAAATGGCGTTGGCCTTGGTTTTGTGCCACATCAAGGGCAACAGCACTTTGGCGCTGCTTTGCCAACTGCTGGCACCCAGCGTTCGGGCTAAATCTATATAGGCCGCTACCCCACCGTTGCGGTAATAATCCAACATCAATAGCAGGAAAAATGGGTAACTCATGGCCGCCAGCAGCACAATAACCCCAAGGTAATAGCTATCGTTGATGAGCACCGGGAAGGCCTGGATGCTATCCACCAAGCCAAGCCGATAGGCCACACGCGACAATAATCCGGCGCTGCCCAACCACTGAAATCCAATAAAAGCCGCAATCATGGGTGGCAAGGCCAAGGGGATATGCAACAAGGCTTGTACCCAACCGCGCTGTAAAGCATCGCCCAGCAGGTGCAAAGTGGCCAAGGCAGCCAACCAGGCCAAGGCCAAGGCCAATGTGGCAATGCCCATGCTCCACAGTAGCGATGCCCAAAAGGGCCACTGCCCTAGCAACTGTTGCCAATGTTGCAGGGTAAAACCTTGTGCCAAGGCACCCACCAAGCCCAAGGAATACAACAAGGCGTAGCCCAAGCTGGCCAACATAGGCAGCAAGGTCAAGGCAAGGAACAAAATTTTGATGCCTTTACTGTTCAATCACCTGGGTTTTAAAATCTTCGTAAAGCCTAATCATGTACTCGGGTGCGGGCTCGCGTAGCGCTAATGGCTGAATATCTGCCCGTTTTGGGGCCGATTTCCGCTCGGGCATGGTCTCGAATTTGACACGCCAGGCCTCTGGCAACTTGGATACGGCCAGCACCATGCCATCGCCCCAAACCGAGGGTTTTAGCTTTTCAAACTGGGCCTCCGGGCTGATTAAAAAGTTGATGAGCACCAAGGCGCCCGCCTTGTTGGCGGCCTGCGCGGGAATAGCCAAGTAGTGCGAATTTTGAATGCTACCCGTTTGCATCACGTAAGCTTTAGAGGTTTTGGGCAACACACCTTGGATGATTTTATTGTCCACCTCGTTGTCGTTGTTCGAGAGGGTAAAATCCAGTTCACCATTCGCAAACATCTGATGCACAGCGGATAAGCCTTCGGGGAAGGTTTTCCCTTGCCGCCAGAAATAGGGTTTCAGGCGATTGATATAGGCAAACAACTCGCCCGAGTAGCGCTTGTATTTGGCCTCGTCAAAAGGGCCGTCCAAGGCATCGCGGCTGCCTGCAAGTTCAATCATCCAGGCTTTGAGCAGGGTCATGCCCGCAAACTCATAGGGGATGGTAAATTTGCCCGGATTGGCTTTCAGGTAGGTTTCCAACTCGGCCAGGGTTTGCGGCGGCTGGGGGGTACGCAGGCTATCGTAAATCATGGCCATCTGCACGTTGCCCCAGGGGCATTCAAAGCCATCAATGGGCTGCTGGAAGTCGAATTGTATAAACGGATTTTCAAAATCAATCAGCTCGGCGTTGGGCAAAAGCTGCGTAAATGGGCCGTACAGGGCATTAATTTTGCGTACTTGGTAAAAATTTTCGCCGTTGAGCCAGCCCACATCCAACGAGCTGTAGGTTTTTTGCGCCTCGCGGTCGGCCAAAAAAACCTTGGTAATCTCGGTAGGTGCCCAGGGCGATATTTGCAACTCGATGCCGTATCGTTCGCGCATTTTTTCGGCCACAAAACCCTGCATATACTGGTTAATCATGGGGTCACCCTGCCACATCATCAACTTCACGGTGGTACCGCGGGCCAGTTGCTCGATGGCGGGCCAATCCAGGCCCTCAACCTTGGCGGTAGGCAGCGGCGTGTTGGATGGTTGGCAAGCCGTAAACGACAGCAATAAAACCACGACGATGGATAGGATATTGGGGCACCCCGGCGCCCTTTGGGCGCCGTCGCTATGCTCCGTGGCTCGCTGGCGCTCGGCCCTACGGTCTGGCGCGTTGCGCCACCACTGCGCAGCGCTGGTGCGGGGGGCGTGCCAGCCAAACAGTTTTGAATATATACTTTTGCGCATATGTTACAATGTTTTCAAGCCAGTTTCAATGGCTTCAATCAAGGGTTTTACCGAGTCAAAGGCATTGAGCCGGGCATGGTCTATGAACACTTCGAGTTGTTGGCCATCGGCTTTAAAAATAACGGGAAGCGGCGTTTGGGCGTAAGCCGGATAGGCTTTCAAGAACTCATCCTTGTGCAAAAAATCCATGGGCATGGTACTGCGATCTTTGAAAGCTTTCCATTCCGAGCGGATAGCAAACACGCCGTAGGTTAAATCACAGAGGCTACAAGGGTACGTAGCTGGCGAGAATATCTTGTGGGCGATATCGCTGGCCAGATTAAAAAAGCCGCTGTCGGCATTGTATACGAATACGAGTTTTTGCATGGCGCACTAATTTGTAAATTTCGATTGTAAGGTATCCATGTCAAAATAATCGGTAAAAAACTCGTCGCACCAGAGGCAAACATTTTGGAGTGCCTCTACCCTAGTCTGGGCAAAGTCCCGACTGATGCCCACCGATTCGCCCATGGCAATCGGGTCGCCAGCGTTGATCTGCTGGAACACCGCCGACTGTGAAACCCTTTCCAGCACATCGGCTACTTTTTGGGTACGGGCATCGCCCATGGCTTTAGCGGTGCCGGGGCAGCAAGGATTAATGCGCCAAAGCTGAATGGATATTTCCTGCGGTATGCCTTCGGCACCCGTCAAGAAACCGATACCACCGCTCAAAATTTTACAGAAATTATGTTGAGGATCTTTTTTCCAGATGTTTTTGTCCAAGGCACGGCCACGGGCCCAGTTACCGCCTAGCCACATATCGTCGGTAGCGCCCCAGTAGCCCCAGCTCAAGGGGTGTTCCTTCACGAGGTAGGTTTCCTTCTCGATGAGCGGATCTTTATCGTCGCCGTTTACGCCACGACTATCAAATAGGGCGGCTAATTCCATGAGCTTTTCGCCTGCCAGCTTGTGGTAACGGTCGATACTGGCAATGTCAAAACGGGTCACGCCTTTCGCGATGAGGGTATCGAGTATTTCGCCAGTGAGCAAATCGCCGTTGGTTTGCAGCATCACCTGCGTGCTATTGCCGTAGCGGGCCTGCACAGCATCGAGGATGCTGTACAAGATTTTCTTCTCGGCCAGTGGTTCGCCACCCGACAGGATGAGGCGGTCAACTTGTTCGGGTAGGTTTTGTACAATGGCTAGGCAGTCAGCCTCGCTCATGCGTTCGCCTTGCGGGCCCGAGAGGTTATAGCAATGGTCGCACTTATCGTTACAGAGTTGGGTAAAAACCCAATATACGCTTTCGCAGTGGTTAAAATTAGGCATAAGGGTTTGGCTTCACCCTGCAAAAATGGGTAAAATTTAGCAGAAATAGGTAGTTCCGGGGCATCAAGGCTTGGCGTTCACGGCTTGTACCCATGCTATCATGGCCGGGTATAGATCGGGGATGGTTTGGCCAGGGCTTTTAGCCAAGTAAAGCGATTGTAGCTGCTGGTAAAAAGCGTCGAAGCGATAGTATTTACGGCGTTGCGCCATCATCTGCACGCGGTTATCGGCTATTTTAGCTTGGTCGGCAGCTGGGAATTTTAAGTTGGTATATAATAGGTACACCGCGTGAGTCATATATTCATTAAACACCTTGTAGCCATCGGTGTACAGCCGGGCATCACCATCTGCTTTGATCCAGTTGACGCGGTAGTCGCCACCCATAATGGTTTTGAGTTGTTTTTTGTACTGGTCGCTAACGGGATTCACATAGTTGTGGTCAATTTCGGTAAATACCACACCCGTATAAATACCTTTTAGTTGGTTGAGGGTGTATTTGCCGGGGAGATAATCATCGGCGCTGGAGACCCACATCACGGTAGTTTGGCGTTTATCTTTGGTAAAACGATGGGTAAAATGCCAGGCGTTCATCAAGGGGCTAATGACTATTTTATAGCTATCGTAGCGACTGGGGAACTCGCCCTCAAGCCAAGATTTAATCGAATCAGCCTGCAAGAAATCATGCGCCCGGGCAAGTGTTTGCCTGTAAGTGCTTTGGTGTTGGGCATAGAAAGCCTCGAAATTTGAGTCGGCTATAAAATCAGCGATTAGGCTTTTTTGCTGGACATGCCGGAAGTATTTAATTCTTTTGGGTAAGTTGAGCTGTACATCATCGAGCAATTTGCCTGAATGGTAGGCCAGGTCGTAGGCCAAGCGTAGATTGCCCATGTAAAAATCAGGGCTTCGGCGCAGGTCTTGATTCATGGCCTGGATAAAAGGATGTTGTTTATAGGGTTCAAAATACGCCATTACCGAACGGTAGTAAGCCGTGCTAGTATCAATGTTGTTGTAGTAGAGGTTCGTTTGCCCCACGGTAATGTCTTTATCCAGCAGGGCGAGTGCGATGTTCATCAACTCGTAAACCTTGGGCGTTTCATACACAACGGCACCGTGTTGTAGCATTACCGAATTATCCAAACGGGTTTGTGCCCAAAGGCAGACAGCAGAAAAAGTCATTAAAAGCAGGAAAATATATCTTGTGCGCATCAAAGTAAACTTGGGTAAATGATAGTCAAAAGTACTGTACAACTTCTTTATAAGACTAGGTTTAGGGCGATTTTTTCATGGCTGTCTGTTACTGGAATGTATAATGTAGTAATATTTTTAACCAGCCCCCGAACCTTGCCCTTGTTGGCATCCCCGCCAACAAGGGGTAAAACAGAGCAGGTGATTGGCATGCTTCTAAAGAAAAACAAACTATAGTGAACTAATGGACGGGGAACTTTGCTGTTTTGTGGAAAGCGTAGCGCCGTTAACCCTTTAGCTTACCGCTCAAATCTCATATCTCACAGCTACATCCGGCGGCTTTGCCGCCGAAGCGCGAGGCATGCGGAGCGTGGCCGCATAGCGGCCAGTGCCGTAGGCACCGAGCGAACAGCGAGCGCGTAGCACGCCGACGGCGCAACGCGCCGACGCGCCCAAAAAGACTAAATGAGGAAAGGATTAACTGAGGAAATGACTTGTTTTTTTTCGATGATCAATAATGTGTTTCTTCCGCTCACAACTCACATCTTACCGCTTACATCTTACCGTTTAAATCTTACAACTTACATCTTATAACGCACAACTTAATTACCAATCCGAACATAAAAAACTTATCTTCGCGGCCAATTACAATCGAATCAATTATATCATGATGCATCAATACATTAGGCAGTTTAGCCAATTTGAAGGCCAGACCGTGACCATCAAAGGATGGGTATCGAACAGCCGAGAAAGTAAAGGAATCCTTTTCCTCGTGATGCGCGACGGATCGGGCTATGCTCAGTGCGTGGTTGCCGAGGAAACCGTTGGCGCTGAAGCCTTTGCCGAGGCGAGCCGCTTGAACCAAGAAAGCGCCGTGGCCCTGACCGGTACCGTGGTGAAGGACGAGCGCCAGGTTGGCGGATATGAATTGCAGGTGAGCAGCCTGGAAATCATTTTCGTGAACACTGAGCAGTACCCTATTTCGAACAAAGAACACGGTGTACAATTCTTGGGCAACAACCGCCACCTTTGGTTGCGTTCACGCCGCCAGTGGGCCATCATGCGCGTGCGCAACGAGGTTATCATGGGTATTCACCAGTTTTTCCAAGATAACGGTTTCGTGCAGATGGACGCGCCTATCCTGACCGGCAACGCCTGTGAAGGTACCAGCGAATTGTTTGAAACCGACTTTTACGACGCACCTGCATACCTCTCGCAATCTGGCCAGTTGTACGGCGAGGCCATGGCTATGGCCCAAGGCTTGATTTATACCTTTGGCCCTACTTTCCGTGCCGAGAAATCAGTAACCCGCCGCCACTTGTCGGAGTTCTGGATGATTGAGCCGGAGATGGCCTTCTACAACAACGAGATGAACATGGACCTCATCGAGCGTTTTATCCGCTCGGTGGTGAACCGCGTGTTGGAAAAATGTGCCTTTGAGCTCAAAGAAGTGTTGGAACGCGATACCACCATGTTGGAACAGGTGAACAAGCCGTTCCCACGCATCGCGTATACCGATGCCGTGAAAGTATTGCGTGGCGACATGGACGTGAACGGCCGCAACTCGCTGAAAATGCTTGATGAAACCATCGCTAACGCCGAGGCGCGCCTGGCCGAATGTGCTGCCGATATTGCCCAACGCGAGCTGGTGGTGAACAACCCTAACGAGAAAAAAGGCGTGCGCAACTTTAACCAAGCGCAAATAGATAAACTGAAAAACGAGATTGCCGACCTAGAAGAGCAACTCCGCAACTTGCCAAAATGGCGTGAATCTGCTGCTAACTTTGCCTACGGCGAAGACCTCGGTGGTTCAGACGAGACCGTGTTGACCCGCTTGTTCGACGCACCCGTGATGGTGTACAACTGGCCAACCAAAATCAAGGCTTTCTACATGAAAGAGGTTGAAGGCAACCCTGAATTTGTAAAAGGTGTTGACGTGTTGGCACCAGAAGGCTTTGGCGAAATTGTTGGCGGTTCAGAACGCGAAACCGATATCGACATCCTGTTGCGCAAGATTGATGAACACGAGCTCCCGCTTGAAGCATTCCAGTGGTACCTTGACCTCCGTCGTTTTGGCTCTGTGCCACATGCAGGCTTTGGCCTTGGCCTAGAGCGCTTCGTGGCTTGGATGTGTAACCTAGAGCATATCCGCGAGGCCGTACCATTCCCACGTCGTTACGGCTGGTTGTTCCCATAGGCCAGCGGTGTTGGAAGATAGGAAGGTCCCGAGTTTTGGTGTAATGCCAGGATTCGGGACTTTTTTTTGTAAAGTGATTATTCCGAAGTACTTTTGTAGCCATTCTCAACCCAAACAATTGCCCGAGTACATGTACATTGGTAAATATATATCTGTAGCCCTCATTATTCTCATGACCTTGACGGCGGCTAACGCCCCCGATTTAAGCAAAGTCATTCCCGCTAAAAACTTTTTCGGCGCCCCGGTCGGAGGAAAAATGATGCTGTCGGGCAACTTTGGCGAGCTGCGCAACAACCACTTCCACGAGGGCCTCGACATTAAACCGGCCACCTCCAAGGTTGGCGACCCCATCCTGGCTGCCGGCGAGGGCTTCGTATCGCGGGTGCTCGTGTCGCCCCGCGGTTTTGGCAACTGTATTTACATTGACCATCCCAATGGCTACACCACCGTGTACGCCCACTTGGACAAATTTAACGATAAGCTTTCGGCGCACATCCGCCAGAAACAGCTCAGCAGCCAGAATTTTAAACAAGACCTTAAATTTGGTCCTAAAGAATTCCCCGTGGCCAAAGGCGAGACCATCGGCATCATGGGTAACACAGGTAGTTCGCGTGGTGCGCACCTGCACTTTGAAATACGCGATACCGAGACCGAATGCCCCATCAACCCGCTTATTTTTGGCTTCGATGTGCAGGATAATATTGCGCCCTACGTTAAATCGGTGCGTGCTTACGCGCTCGACGTGTACGGCCGCGAGCTTAAATCGCAAAGCTACAGCTTGGTTAAAGGCTCCAACGGGGTTTATGCACCTAGCGCGCCCATCGTGATTAACGGCGATTATGCTGGCCTGGCCATGCTGGTTGATGATGCTATGGACAACACCAAGAACACCTACGGCATTTACAAACTCAAGGTAGAGGTAGGCGATTCTCTCGCGTTTTCGTTTAAAATCGACGCGGTCTCATACGACGAAACCCGTTTTATGAATGCCCATATCGACTACAAGCAGCGCGGCACCAAGGTACACCGCTGTTTCCGCCTGCCCGGCAACCGATTGAATATTTACGATCCTTTTGCGCGCAACGGTCGCATCCGTTTGCCCGAAACAGGCAGTTTGAAGGCTAAAATCACCGTGGCCGACTACCACGGCAACGAGACCGTGACCGAGGTCATCCTACAAAAGGGCAAGCCCGGTGCCGTGGCTAAACAACCTTATAACTACCTGCTGCCTTGGAACGAGCCAAGCGTGGTTAAAACCGACGATATCCAGCTGTTTTTCCCGGAGGGCACTTTTTACGAGGACCTCTACATGCAGTACAGCGCCGCCAAAGATATTGCCAAGGGCGTGTACTCGCGCACGCACCATGTACACAACGGCAACGTGCCCGTGCATGATTATTACGATATATCAATCAAGCCTGTCAACCTGCCCGAGCGCCTCCGCGACAAGGTGGTTATCGCTTCTTGTAGCGATGGAGCCAGTTCTTTTGGTGGCGTGTGGGAATCAGGTATGTTGAAGGCCCAAGTACGTACCCTGGGCAGTTTTTGCATCATGGCCGATACCATCGCACCGGTGATTACTGCGCAAGGTAAATTTGTAAGCGGGGCCAAACCCAGCGGCGAGAAAATAGCCTTTACCATCAGCGACAACCTCTCGGGCATCGAGGATATTGATGCTTGGGTAAACGACCAGTGGGTAGTGATGGTGTACGACCAGAAATCGAATCGTATTGTATATACCTTCGACAGTGCGGTGGTACAAGGTAGCAACAAACTCAAGGTACAAGTAGCCGACAAGCTGGGCAACACCGCCACTTTTACCGCTACGTTCTTGGCGGATTAATTTTTGGAGGGCGCTACGGCGCGATGTTTTAGTTATGAGAGCAGAGGGCATAGAGCAGAGCAGCTTTACCCCTACATCTACCTATCGCTTTTTTGATACATAAAAAAATGTCATAAATAATTAATAATTAACCATTTACATTTAAACATTATAAAACGGCGGCTACGCCGCCGTTCAAGCGTTAGGCATGCGTAGGGCAGCGCCGTAGGCGCTGGTGCGTAGCACGGAGCAAAGCGAACCCCGTAGCACGCCGACGGCGCAAAGCGCCGGAACGCCCAAAAAAATGGTAAAGATGGGTGAAAGGGTTAAGATTGATAAAATTTGCTTACAAGGTAAATGGGTAACGAGACCAGATTTTCACCCATTTTTACCCTTTACCCATTTTAACCCATCCAAGGCCTTATGCAAATAACGGCCATGCTGAACAAGTTGAAAATATAGTTGTTTGCCTTGGATTAATACATTTTAAACCCCAACAACGATGATAAGTCTTAAACCTGGCGACAAAGCACCCGCATTTAGCAGTGTAGACCAAGATGGTAAAACGGTTAACCTGAGTGATTTTTTAGGCCAAAAAGTGGTCCTGTTTTTTTACCCCAAAGACAATACACCAACCTGCACGGTAGAAGCTTGTAACCTGCGCGACAACTATGCTGCCTTGCAGGCTAAGGGCTACCAAGTGCTGGGCGTTAGTCCGGATAGCAGTGCCTCGCACCAGAAATTTATTGCCAAATTCGACTTACCTTACCGCTTGTTAGCTGATACTGAAAAGGCGATTTTAGAGGCTTACGGCGTGTGGGGAAAAAAAATATTCATGGGAAAGGAGGTGATTGGCGTTTTGCGTACTACCTTTATCATCGATGAACAAGGCGTGATCGAAGAAATCATCGACAAGGTGAAGTCGAAAGAACATGCAGAACAAATTTTAGCGCATGATTGATAGCTTAATCCTACTACTATTTGCCGTTACACCTGGGGTGTTGATTAGCCTGTATATTTTCAGGAAAGATAAGTACGAGCCCGAGCCCGTGAAGCTGTTGTTTATTTGCTTTGTTTTTGGCATGTTGAGCACGATTCCGGCCATCATGCTAGAAACGTTCGGCATGGACGTGCTGGGGGCGGGTGTTTCGCAAGACATCCTGAAAACGGCTTTCTTTGCGTTTATAGTAGTAGGCCTGAGTGAAGAATTTTCGAAATTTATATTTCTCCGCTACTACATTATGCCGAAGCGGGCTTTTAACGAGCCTATGGATGGCATTGTGTACTCGGTGATGATTAGCATGGGTTTTGCCTGCTGGGAAAACATATTGTACGTGATGTTCCGAGGTGGTGGCTATGACGTGGCCATATTGCGGGCATTCACGGCAGTACCTGCCCACGCCGCGTTCGCGGTAATAATGGGATACTTTGCTGGCAAGGCAAAAACCGAAAACGGCATTGCAACATGGCCTTTGTTTTTAGGCTTGTTCTGGGCAACCGTAACGCATGGGGCTTACGACTTCTTTATATTCCAGCTTAACTTTGAGATGCTTCGGTTGCTGACATTCGGGGTATTAATCTTGGCCATCATTGTATCGTTTGTGTTTATTGCTAGGTTGCAAAAACACTCTATGATGCGGATGCGTGGCAACTTGGAAGCCTTTAGGCCCGAGCACTGGATAGAGTAATGACAATTCAAGTAGCCTAAACTTATTTTTATATAGATATGGGCGCCACGGCGCTGCGCGCCGTCGGTCCCCTTTGGGCTCCCTAGACGGTCGGTGCTGCGCACCCGCGCCTTTGGCGCGGCCCTCCGGGCACCTGGCGCAGGTGCTTTGCCATTTTTACAGCAGAGGCCAAATCGTTGTTTAAGAGTATGTTTGGATTTTGGGTTTCGAGCGAAAAACGAGCTATTTTTTGATGAGGTTGCTTTAAAAAATGGGCGCATAGCGGGGCTACGTAACTATTTTTTAAAGCAAAAATCATCGGAAAAGAGCTGTTTTTCGCCGGAAACTAAAGTCCAAACATACTCTAAGCCTGAATAAACGCCTAAAGCAGCTTTACGTACGTTTGTATTGTGTAAGAGCTTGATCTTTAAAGTTGAAAACCTGGCCTGACTGGCGAACCTGCTGCACGAGATCCAGGTCGAGCTGCGCGTGTAGATACCCGGTTGCTTGAGCTTCGTGAATAGCTAAAATACCCTGCTCTGGGAAGCCTTCATCTGGAGTGCCATATACCGCAGCATAGCCGTAGTTTATATCCACGGCAGGCGACCAAGGTGCATCGCCAACTGTTTGCGAGACGACAACCCAGCATTGATTTTCGAGCGCACGGGCGCGGGCGCCTACGTGGACACGGGTAGCACCTCGAATAGTTTCGGTACAACTAGGCACGAGAATTACGCTAGCGCCTTTTTGGCAGAGTTCATAAGCACCGATGGGAAATTCGATATCATAACAGGTTTGAATACCAAACTTACCCCAGGGAGCATCAAAAACAACGGTCTCGGGCTTGCCCCGTGAAATACCCCAGGTCTCGGCCTCGAAACGGGTCATGAAATATTTATCTTGGAAGCCCATAGGGCCTTGAGGGCCGAATACAAAAGTACGGTTGACAAATATGTTGTTGTCTTGTACCGGGAAACTGGGTGCCACGATGATACAGGCATGGGATTGAGCCAAATGGCTAAAGGTTTCGAGGAAAGCAGGCAGAAAGGCCTGCATCTGAGTAATTTGTGCTGAGAGGTCGGCTTGTACCTGCGCTGGCAGTAAGCTAGCAAGCTCCATGGAACCATATTCTGGGAACAAAACAAGCTCGGCTCCTTGAGCATCGTTGAGCCATTGAAGGCAATGCGCTTGCCAGGCCTCCAGGCTTTGAAAATACGTTATAGGATATTGCGCTGTAGCGATGGCTATGGTCATGAAAAGTAGAATTGAGCCGCTAAAATAGGATGATTTAAGGATGATTTAGCGCTGTTCCTAAACGAATTTGTCCATTGCTGAGGACTTTGACATTGTAGTTTCTGAAGGCCATAGTTTTGGGGTATCATTAAAAATATCCCCCGGTTATGAAGAGACAACTTAGTACACAAAAAATCAGAACAAAACCCATTGCAGCAATCAGCAATGTGTGTAAGAACCCAGACAAAGTCACAACAGGTTTTCATGTGGAAAATCGGCCATTACACAAAACCGAGCCCATAGGCCGCTGCGTATGGGCATAGCTTTGCCCAAGTAATCACTCCAAAAATTATTTACCATGATTCATTTATTTGTTCAGAGCTTGATAGTGTTGTTGCTATCGGGCGTGGGGCATCGGGCTGAACCCGACATGCCCCATTGGCAGAAAGCCACTCAACAAGTAGGGGCAAGCCCGAATGCTTGTAATTTTAGCCCAAACATCGAGTCGGCACCAACTACCTTGTGTGCAAATGACCTGCTCAATGTAACTATTAGCGGAAACCTGAATAATGTATTTGCATATGGATGGTATAACCCTGCAGGTACGCTGGTGAGCACAACTTCATCACCAGATTTAACCGGATATACTATTTCGGCTGGCGAATTCGGTACTTGGTCAGTTTTTATCACTGACATGAACTTGTGCACGGAATTTTTGACATTCAGTATAAGCGATGGCTGCACATCGAGCGTACCGCACGACCTTAGCGCAAACTTATCGACTATCTGTACAGGCCAAACCCTTGACCTCGACTTTACAGCCCAAGGTGACAATACAGGATTTACGTATGAATGGCTTGACCCATCAGGTGTACCGATTGACACTTCAGGTATTGTGTTCATTAGTTCTATTGCGCAAGAAGGTTCATACATACTTGCAGCAACCGACCCGATGGGCATGACCAATTTTTACTCGATTGAAATTGATGTAAACGTTTGTGTTGAAGTGTGTGGCGACAATGTTGACAACGATCAAGACGGTGTAACCGACGAAGGCTGTTGTGGTACTAACCAGAATTTGGTTGTGAATGGTACATTTGAAGCATATAATGTACCAACAGGATCTCTCATTTTTCCAACGCCTACTGAATGGATAGGATGGACACACTTGGACGCTAACAGCAATAACGCCCCTCAAGGCGAAATCTGGAATGGTACGGGTGGTTTCGGCGCACCTGCCAACTCAGATGGCAACCACCTTGAAGCAGATTACACGGTTTATCAATTTATAAACGTACCGAATAACATTGCAAGTAATTCAGCAGTATTGAGCTTTGATGCTTGGAACCGATTGAATGCAAGTCCAAATGCAATGGTGGCCATACAAGACATTACATTCTCTGACACCATTATATTTGGCCCTGTACAGTACAATTCAAACAGTACTTCCTGGACAACCAATACTTACACAGTAAACCTTGAACCAGGACACGAATATATATTATATTTTGTGGATAGTGATGCAACTGCCACTGGCCCTCACATTGACAATGTAAGCCTGAGTATCAGCTCCAACTACAGTATGTTGGGAGATGCATCTTTCTGCCCAGGAGACACCGCTTGGCTTGATTTCCCAAGTGGCTTAGCAACAGCTAGCTGGACTGGACCAAACGGTGCTTCTGGCTCTTCAAGTGACCCCTCTAGCCCCCTTGCCTTTACAGAATTTGGTGATTGGTACTTTACCTTCAATACCAATAACCAATGTACCTACTACGATACTTTGACCACCGTATCACTCGGTTGTGTAGAAATTTGCGGTGATGGCATTGACAACGACGGAAATGGATTAATTGACTGTGCAGATGCTGTCTGTGGATTAGATTCCCTTACCATTGAACTATTGAATCCATCTTACTGCTTGAACCAGCCATTGAGTGCGGCCATTGCGTTTGACTCGACGAGTAGCCCGCTTTGGATTGCACCCAACGGGCAAACGGTGTCAAGCACAACAGAACTCAATGTAGCATCAGTACAAGCCGACCAATTCGGCACTTGGATGTTGGTTCGCCAAGGTATTAACGGCTGTAATGATACCATCGCATTTAGCGTAGTACAAGATACTAGCTGTATCGAGATTTGCGGAGATGGCATCGACAACGACTTTAATGGTTTAACAGACTGTCTTGATCCCGCATGTGGCATGACAGAACCCGTTGTAGCCAATTTACCGACAGAAGGCGTTTGTGTAGGAGACTTGTTGAGCCTAGAATTAGGCACCGATACTACTGGTATGTTTTTCCAATGGACTAGCCCTACCGGTATTGCCGTATCAACTAATGCTTCCATCAGTAACCTTCCAGTTACCAGCGATATGGTAGGAGAATGGACGATTTACTATGCGAACTTGAACAATTGTCTAGATTCAACAACTTTTAGCATTGTTGAAGGCTCATGTGGACCTGCAAGTTGTGCGTTCAGCCAAAACTTGATATTGAATGGCGATTTCGAGAATACGGGCACTACGGTTATCTCGGCCAACGATTATGAAACTGCTAGCCAACTCCCTAACTGGACCCAGCTAAACAGTGCTGGCAATGTAATCACTACATCTGAGGTATGGAACGGCAACGGAGGATTTGGAACTACCCCAGCTGCAACAGGTAACCACCTCGAGGCTGACTTTGGTGTTTACCAAGACTTTACGGTGCCTGCCAACGTACAGTCAAACCTCGGCAGACTGGAATTCCAAGCTTGGAACCGTGGTAACTTGACACTTAACTATAACGTACAGTTGATCGACTTGTCGACCAACACCGCGGTTACACTGAACCCCAACAATAACGGCGTGTACAACATGAACAGCACATCTTGGACAACCAACGTGTACACGGCAACGATTATACCAGGCCAAAGCTACCGTTTGTTCTTCGACGATAATACCAACTCCATGTCTGGACCACACATCGACAATGTTTCATTTGTGGTATCTAGTCCATTGGAAATGGTAGGCAACACACAGTTCTGCCATGGCGTGCTTGCTGATTTATCTTTCCCTGCGGGAACAGCATCTGCTACATGGGTTAACCCAAGTGGCGATATTGGTTCAGCCAGTGGCCCTTTCTTGTTCATGGGTGTACAAACATCACTTCCTGGTACATGGATTTTTGAATTAACTGATACCTTGGGCTGTGTATATACAGATACGGTAGAAATGACCGCTGTATGTTGTGTCGGCCCAATGTTGAGCATCAATTCGACATCACCGGGCAACGTCTGTGCTGGTTCAAGCACTACACTTAGTGTGATGACCAACGCCAACGGTGCCAGCTACCTCTGGAGCAACGCTGCTACAACCGTTAGCATCCTGCTTGAGAACCTAGAGGCTACGGCCACCTACAGCGTGACCGTTACCGACTTGTATGGTTGTACTGCCTCGGCCAGTTACACACTGAACGTAACGCCACAGCCTGTAATCTCGCTCGAGAACCTAGGTGGTGAGTACTGTGAAGGCGACGCCGTATTTGCTTCCGTTGCACTTGCGCCAGGAGAAACTATTGCTTGGATTAACCCTGCTGGAAACGTTTTCTCTACTGCAGGTGATCTTGACATCCCGGCGATAGCCATTAGCCAGTTTGGTACTTGGGTCGTTACCCTCAGCAACGGGAACTGCGTTGACAGCGATACTTTCCAAATCTCACAAAGCCAAAACTGCTTGCCAGGTTGTGCGTTCACGCAGAACTTGATATTGAATGGCGATTTCGAGAACACTGGGACCTCTACACTAGGTGCGAACGCCGTAAATACTGCTAGCCAGTTGCCTAACTGGATCCAGTTGAACATCAATGGCATCATTGTACCTTCGTCTGAAGTTTGGTCAGGTAGCGGTGGATTTGGTGCCCCGAGTGCCGCTGGCAACAACCACCTTGAAGCTGACTTCGGTGTTTACCAAGACTTTACCGTGCCTGCCAACGTGCAGTCAAACATCGGTAGGTTGCAGTTCCAAGCTTGGAACCGTGGAAACTTGACGCTTAACTACAATGTACGGTTGATTGACTTGTCGACCAATACCGCCCTAACCTTGAACCCCAACAACAACGGCGTGTACAGCATGAACGGCACGTCTTGGACGACCAACGTGTACACGGCGACCATTACACCTGGACAAACTTACCGTTTGTTCTTCGACGACAACACCAACTCGCAATCTGGACCGCACCTTGACAACGTGTCGTTCGTGGTGGTGAGCCCATTAGAAATGACGGGTAATACCCAGTTCTGCTACGGTGCTGCAACGGTACTTAACTTCCCGGCCTCTACAGCCTCGGCTACTTGGCAAGGACCTAACGGTATCAGTGGTTCAGCAACTGCGCCCTTGAGCCCTATCCAGGCCAACGCTGCCGGTACCTGGTTCTTCCAGTTGACCGATACCCTTGGCTGTGTATACGCTGACACCCTCGAGTTGACCGGTACTTGTTGTACCGCACCTAGCTTGAGCATATCTTCTACTAGTCCGAATACCGTATGTGCTGGCACGAACGCTACCCTCAGCGCCATCACCAACGCCAACGGTGCCAGCTACCTCTGGAGCAACGCTGCTACAACCGTTAGCATCCTGCTTGAGAACCTAGAGGCTACGGCCACCTACAGCGTGACCGTTACCGACTTGTATGGTTGTACTGCCTCGGCCAGTTACACACTGAACGTAACGCCACAGCCTGTAATCTCGCTCGAGAACCTAGGTGGTGAGTACTGTGAAGGCGACGCCGTATTTGCTTCCGTTGCACTTGCGCCAGGAGAAACTATTGCTTGGATTAACCCTGCTGGAAACGTTTTCTCTACTGCAGGTGATCTTGACATCCCGGCGATAGCCATTAGCCAGTTTGGTACTTGGGTCGTTACCCTCAGCAACGGGAACTGCGTTGACAGCGATACTTTCCAAATCTCACAAAGCCAAAACTGCTTGCCAGGTTGTGCGTTCACGCAGAACTTGATATTGAATGGCGATTTCGAGAACACTGGGACCTCTACACTAGGTGCGAACGCCGTAAATACTGCTAGCCAGTTGCCTAACTGGATCCAGTTGAACATCAATGGCATCATTGTACCTTCGTCTGAAGTTTGGTCAGGTAGCGGTGGATTTGGTGCCCCGAGTGCCGCTGGCAACAACCACCTTGAAGCTGACTTCGGTGTTTACCAAGACTTTACCGTGCCTGCCAACGTGCAGTCAAACATCGGTAGGTTGCAGTTCCAAGCTTGGAACCGTGGAAACTTGACGCTTAACTACAATGTACGGTTGATTGACTTGTCGACCAATACCGCCCTAACCTTGAACCCCAACAACAACGGCGTGTACAGCATGAACGGCACGTCTTGGACGACCAACGTGTACACGGCGACCATTACACCTGGACAAACTTACCGTTTGTTCTTCGACGACAACACCAACTCGCAATCTGGACCGCACCTGGACAACGTGTCGTTCGTGGTGGTGAGCCCATTGGAAATGACGGGTAACACAGCATTTTGTCAAGGTGAATCTACTACCTTAAATTTCCCAGCAGCAACAGCATCGGCTACTTGGATATCCCCAGCAGGCATTACCAATTCAGGAACAGCTCCGTTGGCGCCTGTAGTCATTGACGAGGCTGGCACCTGGATATTTACCTTGGTAGATAGCCTTGGTTGTACCTACACTGACACCGTTGACATCACTTCTATTTTCTGTTGTGTCAACCCTACCGTTACCGTTGCTTCTTCAGCAGGTACGTCGATATGTTCAGGAGCTAATACCGACTTGAGTGTTGCTACGAATGCCATTGGTGCCACATACTTATGGAGTGATGGAAGTACTACCTCCAGCATCAACATCCAAAATGCAACAACGGTAAATAGTGGTATTTACGGCGTAACTGTTACCGATGCCAATGGATGTACTGCATCTGACGATTTAGTTTTATTTGTAAACAGCCAAATTGGACTAGGTTCAACATTAAATAATACTACCTGTGCAGGCAATGACGGCCAGGTAAACATCGCCATCTCTGGAGGTATACCAAGCTACAACTTGAGCCTGAATGGACCTTCAAGCCAAAGCTTAACAGGTGTGATCAGCAATGAGATATTCGATCAACTCAGCCCTGGTAGCTATACCCTCACGGTGACTGATGATATTGGATGTACGGCTACCCAAACATTCAGCATCCTGAATGGCTGTGCTTGCCAACCTTTGAACATTGTGCTGTGTGGACCATTAGTAGACTGCGAAAAAGGCTCACTCGTAATTACGCCTAACTACATGCCACAAATTCCAGCAGGTGCAACTTATGCGTGGACAACCACTGCTACAGCTGCCATTACTGGTAGTACTAGTGTTTCAACGTTAAACATTAGCTCACTATCACTTGGTCATAGCGGCGATTACACTGTTGTGGTATCATACGGGAATGGTTGTACCGCTACTGCCACTGTGCCAGTAATTGTGAACCCACGCCCAGTAATTAGTGGCATTACACAATCTGGACCTGTTTTCACGGGATGTAATATTACGCTATCAGCACCAACTGGATTCAATTTTTACAGCTGGACTAGAGGTACCAACCAGCTCGGAAATGGTGAAAACATTACAGTTTCGACAAGTAGCCCAAGCCTTTTTGCTTCTAGTTCTAGCTCATCTACAGTAAGCCTCTTGGTTGCAGATGCCAATGGTTGTACAGCAACTGCAAATACAACTACCAGAAGGATGGATGACCCAGTAGTAGGCATTATTCCTTGTGCTGATTTTACGCTTACATCTCAAAGGATTCGATTATCCGTCACCAATTTATCCGGGTTTACTTACAACTGGTCAGGACCTAATGGACCAATTGCTGCAACAACTTCTACTGTAAACATTACCCAAGCCCCTGCTCTACTTGTAGGCACATATACGGTAACTGTAACCGCACCCAACGACCCAACTTGTTTCAGGGTAGTTACTTTCACCGTCAACCCTTGCGGTAGTTCAAACCGTGATGCAAGCCACGACGCTCCAATCGAATCAATGGAACCTAAATCAATGCTCCAGCTTGATGTTTTCCCCAACCCTACTAGCGATAGAGTTAACTGGGAAGTAACAGCACTTGCTTCAGATGCTAAACTCCAACACATCAGTATTGTCGACTCTAAAGGTCAAGTAGTTGATACTAAGAATTTAGCGATGGAGGATGCACAAAAAGGCACGTTTGATCTAAGCAGTTTACCCGCTGGCATGTACTATATTTTAATGGTAGTCAATGAAGAGACCTACCAATACGAAATAGTGCGTCATTAAAGCTATTCCTAATCATGATTTTACAGCCGCCTTGCTAATTGCAAGGCGGCTTTTTTATGGCCGAGACTTTCAGGGTTGCTTACAAATGCGTTAGCTCAATGCCATTAAGCGTTAATTTTTCTCGAATTTATAACCACCCCGT
>CAZDVQ010000040.1:0-38555 GCA_964508975.1 uncultured Saprospiraceae bacterium | reverse complement strand
CACAGCCTTGATTTTTTGGTTCTTTTGTATCAAGACAAAAGAACGAAGAAAAAAAATTCCACTAGTTTAAGTGCTTGAACAACTTAACGAACGGCTACCGTTCCGTGGCGATTTCTGTATCGTATCTGCCAAGCGGCTTGCCGCCACGGATTATTTGTGGTCGCAATTAACCCCAGGCTGCGCTTTATCCCCCGGGTTGCGCTTTGCTTAACCCGCGGCTACCGATATGGCCTGCCCTTTGGGCAGGATTGATCGATACTAGGTTAATACTTAAGCATTATTTTTTACCACCCCGTCTGCTGTGCTACACGCGTTGCGTTCCGCTTGCATCCACCCCTCCTTTGCATGGAGGGGAATTTAGCTTATCTTATATTTAATTGATTATCAATAATATAAAACGCCATGTAGCGCAGACGGGGTGGTAAATCACAACGAAAAATAGAACCAATCAATCCTGCCCTACGGGCAGCAGCAAAAGATGTGTCCTAATAGTAGCCTTGCAAATAAAGACTTGCCCATTTTCACCAATCTTAACCCAACATTTACCGACTTTGACCAACATTCACCCATATTTACCCATTTTAACCTACAAACCTAAAACCTATACCCCAGGCTCACCGCGGGTAAAAACCAGAACAACTTGGTGCTGAATATAGCATCTGGATCATCAGGGGTGAATACTGGCGACCAGCCCGCCCGAAGGTTAAATCCGTTATCTGCTTGAAAGCGATACATGAATGCCGCATTAGGGAATATAAAGTGTTTCGTTTCTGAAGGAGCATGTTGTAAGGAATAGGTAAATCCTGCCCCTATTTCAAGTGCATGTTTTTTACCTAAAACGTAGTTAGCCTGCACCGGTACAAAAGTGACAAAATCACCACCAGAGGCATCCATGACATTGGCACCTAGGCGGAAACCAAATCCGTCGGGCTGGTCAAACAAACGTACGTCATAATTGAGTGAGTAGAAAATGCCCGCGCCGATACCTTCAACATATACCACATGGGCACGCTGGGCTGTAGTTGTATAAGCAAGACTGTGGAGCAATACGAAAATGAAGATTAACTTTTTCATGTGTTGTATTTTTATGGTTAAGCCTTTGATTAAGGCCGCAAACTTAGTGCATGTTTTGTAAAATGGGGAGAGAACCGTGCCAAAGTTTGGACTACGCTCTTTTTTGAATTCGATACCCATTATCTGCCGTCCTGGCCAACATGCGTGATTGACTGGTTCTAGGCTACTGCTCACTGTATTAATTTATACCACCCTGCCCGCTGCACACGCGCAGCGTTCCCCCACCTTTGCATGGCTACGATTAGGACACATTTCTTGCTGCTGCCCATAGGACAGCCCCTTTTGGTAGCCGCGGGTAAGCGAAGCGCAACCCGGGGTTTAAGGCCGCAATAGAAAACCCGTGGCGGCAAGCCGTTTGGCAGGTACGATACAGAAATCGCCACGGAACGGTAGCCGGACCGAAATCCGGTCGAGCAATTCATTGTTCATCGTTCAAAGTTCATAGTTATTTTGTGCCTCACCCCGGCGCTCTGCGCCGACCCTCTCCCCTGAAACGCTCGTAAACTCGCGTGCGGAGAGGGTTATGAAGCCCTGTCGGGTATATAAAATCCCCTCTCCACAACACGCGCATCATGTGCCCGTGGAGAGGGGTGTCACGCACACTAGTGCGTGACGGGGTGAGGCACCAATGGTATTAATTTTAATTAAAATTTGCAAAAAAAACTCGGAACCCTTGCGCGGCGAGGCAATGCCTAGACCGATTTTTAACGACTGCCGCCGCGCCCAGGGTGGGGAGGGCACCGCGTTTATTACCCCGGGTTGCGCTACGCTTACCCGCGGCTACCATAAGGGGCTGCCCTCGCGGGCAGCGGCATCCCATATGTAAGTTATTTGTAGACAGGGGGGGGGCAGAACAGCCGCAAGGTATTCCTTCTTTTAAACAATTGAATAAAGCCGCAATCTGCGTTAGCGATGTGCAGCGGTGGCGGCGATAGCCGCCAGACCCGCAGGGGCCGAGCGTCAGCGAGCCGCGAAACGTAGCGGCCCCGAGCCAAAGGCGAGGGGAAACGCTCAAAAATATAACGATGAACAATGAACTTTTAACTATGAACTATTAACTTTTAACTATCAGCTATCAACTAATTTAATGCGAATTATATTGGCTAAACGGGCTATTCTTGTAATTTTGTTTTCTGTAAGGCCACGCCACATGGCATTTGCAAACGTTTATTTGTAATACACAAACACCAAACAGCTTCATTATGAAGAAATTACACAGATTATTATTATTGCTTGTATCGGCCTTGACCCTGCTCGGTCAAGTCGAAGCGCAATGCCCGCAAGGCACGACAGTGAACGTGAGCCCACAGCCCGACAACTGCCAAAACGCCTTGAACATTGTGCCTTATTTCACGCAATGCCGTACCATTTGCCTCAACAACACGGGCATGGCTAACAGCACCGGCGTGAACAACCTGGGCTGTTTTGGCGGCTCAGCACCCAACGACCTCTGGTTAAAGGCCCCAAACCCTTACAACTCGATTGCGGGTTACGACGGCTCCCTCGTGTTCCGTTGGGTAGATTGGCCCAACCGTGCAACTGGTGGCCCAACGCCCAACATGTCAATCCACGCCGAGGTTGGCGGTACCGCTGGTGGTATCATTAGCATCAACATCGACTGTACCTCTCCGGCACCGACACAAAGTGACAACTTCGCCTCCGAGAACGTTATTTGCGTGAACAACAGCAATGGCGAGCAATTCTACGCCCCGGCGGGTACAATCCCTACTGTTTCGCAAATTGCAAACTCTGGCTTCTTGCCCAGCGGTATTAGCTTGAGCAATATTGAATACTACATGCAAATCGCTACTGTTGGCGGCGCCACTGGCCCTATTTGCTTTGAGGTATCACCGTACAAACAAGGTTTTGTTTGTGGCGACACTAAAAACGTTCCACTGAGCGGTAACAGCAGTAGCGTAAGCGGTAGTGCTAGCGGTTGCTTGTGCGAAACTGCCTTGAACGGTACCATGAACAATGCCTTGGCCAACAACCTGCCAATTCCTTGTGGCGTTGAATCACCAGCGGCAGCTTGGTACCAAATTACCCTACCATTTGCCTGCAACAAAGTTGATTTGAGCCTAGGCAGCTGGGGTGGCACCGGCAGCTACAACCTCGTTTTATTGAGCGATGTAGTTTGCCCAGGCACATCATCCACCAACCCTATCACAGGCGCTACAGTTACAAACCCAGGTGCAACATTGGCGCCAGGTGCTATCATCCAAGCATCGGCTTGTAATGGCAGTATTTCAACTTGTACGCCATTGCCTGCGGGTACATACTATGTGTATATTTCAGGTGCAACCGAGCGTCCAACATTTACCTTGAACGTGAACGTTCAAAACGTGGCATCTACAGCCGGTAGCATCACGTCACCACAAAACAACGGTAGTGTTTGTTCTGGCGGTACAGCCGAGGTGAACTTGTCGGGTGCGGTTTTGCCATTATCGGCCACTTGCGGTCAAAGCATCGCTTGGTACTACAGCACAAATATCGCGTTTAACCCATACAATGGCCAAGGTACGTACTTGGGTTCTGGTACAACTGCACAGACCTTTACCATGCCTACCAACACTGGTTGTCAACCGCTTACTTACTACATCAAAGGTGTAGTATCGGATAACGGTACCACGGCGCAGGCGGGTTGTCAATCGCTGACAAACGCCGTTGCCGTGACGGTTTACCCTGAAATTGGCTTGCCAACCATTGTAAACAATCCATGTATCATCACGGTAGCAGGCCGATGTCCGAGTTTCACGGTGAACGGTCAAACGGGTTCGTCTACTTATTTGGCGACGTTTGCCGACGATGGTACTAGCCGCTCGTTTACCATTTCAAATGGTTTAGGCGCTTGTAATACCGTGGTAACCGAAACGGTTTCATGTAGCGGCAACTGTGTACAGCCAACGGCCACGGCTGTAGCAGCTTGTAACAGCAACGACCCATTCAATTTCTATATCAACGTGAACTTTACGCCTGGCTCGGCCAGTAGTTATATCATCCAGGCCAGCGATGGCACACAGCTAGCGGCTTCTACGGCCGGTGTTTACCAGATTGGGCCATTTGCCAACGGTAACACCATCAGCTTGTCGGTAACCAATACCGAGGATGCCAACTGTAACTTGCCCTTGGGTTCGTACTCTAGCTTCTGTAACCCGAACGATTGTTCGAACTTGACCTCTGCTTTTGCCTCGACGCAATCGGGTACAACCAGCATCGGAGCCAACACCAGCATCTTGTTGCAAGCTACTGTAGACCAAGGTATTTTGAACACAAACTTTACCGCACAATGGTACATGAACGGTGTAGCTATCCCGGGTGCAACCTTCTTGGTTTACAACCATACCGCAAGGGTTTCGCAAGGATGTGCCCCTGAAGTACAAGTGTATAGCGTTGTAATTACTTGTCTTGACCCTGCGGCATCACCAGCTACAACAACCACCTTGAACGTATCATCGGGCCCGATAACGGTTTACCCAATCCCAGTGTTTGGTGTTGACTTCTACCCTAGCCCCAACACATGTACGGTAGCTCCTATTGATGCTTGTGGTGGATTGAACATTGCTATCACACCATCTACCAACCCGACCGTTGGTTCTGGCACTACAACTGTTTCGTATACCGTTTCGGTTGCGGGCGCACCTGCGGGTGTAGCCGCTACGGGAACTTACACCATTCAGTGTCCAGCAGCAACTTGTACCGCCAGTGCAGGTAATGGCAACACACCAGCGGATAATAATATCTGCGCTGGGGAGTCGTTCCAATTGAGCACAACAGGTACTAGCTTACCATCAGGTTATGTGATGGGTTATGCCGTAACTACAACTAACCCTTTCAGCAACCTCTCCACAGCGGTAAACACTGCTATTACCCAAGGTAATATCCTAGGGCCATACACGGCGGCATCAACGCCTAGTTTCACCAACGGTGTGGATTACAATGCTGGTACATACTACTTTGTACCATTTACCAGTATGCAGTTTGCCCAAAACCAATTGGCTTACCAAACTACAGGCTCGTTCAGCGTTAGTGCGCCTTTCCAAGGTGGTAGCGCTGTAATTACAATCCCGCAAGTACCATATTGCAGCGGATTGACCCAGTTTGACATTACGCTAACGGTACAACAAACCAACAACACGGGCAGCGTAAGTGCTATCGATGGTATTAGCTCAAACATACCGGGCATCAGTTATAGCGGAGGTTCAGTTACTAGTCGTAACTTGAGCAGCAACAACTTTACAGGCAACCCAAGTGGCCAGCAAATCACGATTAACGGTTCTGGTAACTTGTTCTTCGGTGCAAACATCAGCTATACCTTGACCATCCGTTATGATGCAGTGCCATTTGGTTCACGTTGTGGTTCATGTAACGATGTGGGCAACCCGCTCACTTATAATTTGTTGCCAGCCGTTACCCTGAGTTCTATCAGCAACATACCTGTTTGTAATGGCAATACAATAAACCTAAGCAACGCTCAACCTAGCGCAAACGTAGCTGGCAGCTATGCTTGGTTTGATGCCGACCCAGCCAGTGGTGCCACTCAGTTAGCATCAACTGTAGTTACGCCAGCAAGCACAGGTTCAACTTATTGGACGGTATTCTACGCTGCCCAAGACTCGGCTTGTAGCGATACTACTTCAAGGTTGTTTACACCTACTGCCTTGCCAATTGTAAACCCAATTACACCACCAGCAACCATTTGTGCCGGCGATGTGGTTAACCTCAATGCCTTGAACAGCCAAGTGAGCACGGCTCCTGGTACCTTTACCTGGTTCAGGGGTAACCCACAAACCAACCAGTTTGCGGTTCAGTTGCCTTCGGCATTGGCTTCGGCACAGCAACCAAGTAATGGTACAAACTACTGGTGTCGATTTACGAACGCAGCCACGGGTTGCTCTAATTACTCCGATGTGACCTACACCGTAAGCCCACTACCAGCCTTGACCCCACCGTTCGTTTCGCCAACGGTTTGCCAAGATGGTTCGTACGACTTGACCCAACTCGAACCTATCCTGACGAGCGATGCAGGTCTTTTCGCTTGGTACCAAGGCGACCCCGACAACGGCGGTACCCTAGTGAGCAACACCACCGTAAACCCAACATCGGGTAGTAGCACTTACTGTGCTGTATTTACCGACGACTTAACGCAGTGCTCGAACAAAGTTTGCATCAGCATTGATATTACCCCG
This sequence comes from uncultured Saprospiraceae bacterium, assembly GCA_964508975.1. Classification (GTDB taxonomy): domain Bacteria; phylum Bacteroidota; class Bacteroidia; order Chitinophagales; family Saprospiraceae; genus CAZDVQ01. Next base: position 32,295 of record CAZDVQ010000040.1, on the reverse strand, counting down.
CTGCCTGCCTTGGCGAGCATCCCACAGCAAGCGCCTATTTGTTCCGGTACCGTGGTTGACTTGACAGCCTTAGAAGCTGGCATGACCAGCGCCCCAGGTACTTTTGAATGGTTCTTGGGCAACCCTGCAACTACAGGAACGCCAATTCTCGACCCTACGATGGTTACGCCTGTAAACGGCAACAACTTCTTTGTACGTTTTACCAGCTCTATCAGCGGTTGTAGCAACACGCGTTCAACCCAGTATACCGTTAACCCAACACCTTCGGTGTTGCAACCAACCTTAACGCCATTGTGCGCAGGCCAGTCGGTTAACTTGGTACAAATTGCCGACAACCTAGTGACCAGCTCTGGTAGCTATGCCTTTACCCGTAACGGCAACGCCTTGACCCTTGGAGCTTCGCAAAACCAAGTTCCTGTTGCTGGCGATGCGTACACCTTTACCTTTACCAACATTCAAGGTTGTTCTGTAACGCAAAACTGGAACTTCACGGTTAACCCGCTGCCAACGTTTAACGCGGTAACACCTGATCCACTGTGTAATGCAAGCAGTGTTGATATCAGCAGCTACAATGCACAATTAACTAGTCGCCCAGGTCAATTTACCTGGTTTACCAACGGTAACCAAATTGCCACCAACCAGTTGGGCAACCAAGTACCTGTTGACGGACAAACTTATGTTGTTCGTTTCCGCGACGACACTACCACTTGTATCAGCAACGATACCTTGGCCTTCACGGTTTACCCTGTGGTGAGCGGTGCTACAGCTACTTACGACTGTAACTTGAACCAACTGCAAGTTAACCTTGGCCCTGCATCGGGTGGTTCAGGCGCAGGCTATGTGGTTGCTGCCAACTCGCCTAACAGCGCTGGCCAAACCTTGGCTAACGGTGCTAACTGGAGCGTTATCGTGAGCGACGGTGCAGGATGTTTGCAAGCGCCCATCAACGGTACCGTAAGTTGTATCGTATGTGATGCAGGTGACGCCGTCGCATCTAGCGTGGATACCTTGTGCTGTGGTTCAAGCGTAACTATCCAGCGTACGGCTTCAACCTTAACTTCTGGTCAAATTGTGGCCTGGACTGTAACCAGCGCACCGGTAACTTCAAGTGCCGATGTAGCCGCAGCCCAAGCAGCCGGTAATGTTTACCTGGCCAATGCCGATGGCAGCTACACTTTGAGCAACAACTGTACACAGCCATCGGGCAGCTACTACGTGACGCCGTTCATTGCCGACGACATCGTGGTTGACCCATTGGTTTGGGATACGCTTTCTGGTTGTAGGCCCGATGCCGATATTTGTCCAAACTTGATTACCGATCCAGCAAACCCAGGTTGGTTGATTGACACACTCTTAGGTGTGTACCCGAACGGCGACACGGTTGACCTTGTGGCACAACTTACCACGGCCTTGTTGGGCGTGGCTTTGCCCATCGACATTAACCAATTGGTACTAGATCAATTCTTGGGTGGTACCCTACCCTGCTTGCAATTGACCAGCTTGTTTAACGGTAACCCGAACGGCGATTGGGCCTTCGTGGTGATCAACAGTGGTACTGGTCCATTGACCTTCGAGGTACCAGCCTTCAACGTGGTTGTAGATGCCGATTCGTGTTTACAACTCAACGGGGTTGACCAAGTGGTAACGGTTCCGGCGCAAACGGTGATTATACCGGCTAACGGCCAGCCTGTGAGCATTAACTTTACCTTGCCTCCACCACCAGCTTCATTCCCAACGATTGACCCATTCTGTGAGGATTACGGTACACCAACGGTGGTTTATTTCGACAACTGTTCCGGCACCAACGATATCCCAAGTTTGAGCCAAGTGCGTTTGTTCCCTAACCCAACCAACGGTTTGGTACAAGTACAGTTTGATTTGAACCAGAGCACCGAGTTAAACTTCGTGGTACGCGATGCTTTAGGCAAAGTGGTATTGGCCGAGACCCATGCTTTATCAGCGGGTGCGGTTAACCAAACACTTGACCTCAACCGTTTGAGCAATGGGGTTTACACCGTTGAAATCACCGGTCCATCGGTTCAAAACGTGTTGAAACTGGTTAAACAATAATCAACTAGGCTTTTAAAAGCTGATTTATTGGTATTAAAAAGCCACCTTGCAGTAATGCGGGGTGGCTTTTTTTAATGGTTAATGGTAAGTGGTTAATGATTAATTTGTTCATTGTTCATGAAGTCCGTTGGTAGCGGGGGTTGGTGAAGTTGGTTAATATGGCTTGGCGAAACATGTCAATTCATCATTTCTTCAATTCATCATTTGTTCATTTTGGGCGTTCCCCCTTCGGGGTCGCTGTCCTGCGGGTGCGCTAAACGCTTAGTGCTGCGCACCGCGGCTGACGCCGCGCCCTCCGGCCAGCTAACGCAGAAACGGCGGCAAAGGCCGCCGACAGGAAGCGGAGGGACGACCAAATTAAAAAAATGACTTAAATGACTCGTATTTAGTAACATTTATTTATATTTGTAATCTTAAATGATATCCTATGAAGCAATTGAATATAATTTTATTCATCAGTTTTTACTCAGCGTTAGCAGCACAAATACCAAGTTTGGTTAAAGATATTAAACCAGGCTCCATAGGAGCTTTTGAGCGTTTCAATAGCGTATCGTCAAGCTACGTTGAAAGCCCTTTCAACATAGTGTGGGAGGCCGATGGCTATATCTATTTCACAGCAACTAATTTCTCCTCGTCAAGCCAAGAGAACGTTGAACTCTGGAAATCAGACGGGACACCTGGGGGAACTAGTATGGTTAAAGACATCAACCCCGGCAACGAAGGATCATTTCCACAAAATTTCTACCCATTTAACGGCGAACTTTATTTCATAGCCGATAACGGTACCAATGGACGCGAACTCTGGAAAACAGATGGCTCAAATACGGGCACTGTTTTAGTGAAGGATATTAGACCTGGTGCGCAAAGTGGTTTTGATTATCAAATATCGAGTATTCAATACAGTGATTTTTACTTTGAAGTGGTTGCTACAATAGGTAGTAAGTTTTTATTTATTGCCGTGAATAATAGTACCTACAGCAACGGCACAATCAACAACCGCGAACTCTGGGTTAGCGATGGAACAAGTGCAGGTACAAGGATGGTCAAGGATATTTACCCGGGCATAGAAGGGTCAAACCCCAGTGGTTTTTATACCATGAACAGCATTGTTTATTTCAGAGCAAATGACGGTGTAAACGGTTCCGAACTTTGGAAAACGGATGGAACTTACACGGGGACAGCCCTGGTCAAAGATATCAGGGCTGGGGCAATTGGTGGCTTTGATTACCAACTTGCTAGTAATTATTATATCGATATAGATTTTACTGTAGTGGCCACAATTGGCAATCAATTCTTGTTTACCGCCATCGACAGTAACAGTTACACGAACGGCATAAACAGCCATAACCGGGAACTTTGGATTAGTGATGGAACAACGGCCGGCACCACGCTGCTTAAAGATATATGGAGCGGCGTAAATGGCTCGTTCCCAAGTCATTTTTTTATATTCAACGGAGCGGTATATTTTGTGGCTAAAGATGGCACCCATGGTCGTGAACTCTGGAAAACAGATGGTACAACCGCCGGGACAGTCCTGGTAAAGGATATTAGAGCAGGCATCAAAGGAGGCTTCGACATACAACTAACCAACAGTGTTTATGAGGATAACTTTACAGTAATAGCTACATTGGGCAACCTGTTTCTGTTTAGAGCCGTCGATACTAGTAACTACAACACCAATAATTTTGAACTTTGGGTAAGTGACGGCACCACGGCTGGGACAACAATGCTCAAAGAAATTCGCAGTGGTGTATATGGTTCAAACCCAGGCGACTATTACACCTTTAACGGAGCTGTTTACTTCACAGCCGATGATGGCATTAACGGGCGGGAACTCTGGAAATCGGACGGCACCAACGCTGGTACAGTATTACTTAAAGACATCCGGAACGGGGCCAGAGGAGGCTTTGAAACGTTATCACCTCTAAACAGCTATAATACCATAAGCTTTTCCATGGTGGCCACACTGGGTAATCAATTTTTATTTACAGCAATAGATATGAGCAGTTCCAACAGTAGTACTGCCTCCAACAACCACGAGCTCTGGATTAGCGATGGTACCACTGCGGGCACCACGCTTTTAAAAGATATTTGGAGCGGCGTGGAAGGCTCGAATCCCAGTGATTTCTACAGTTTCAATGGAGCAGTTTACTTTGTTGCAAATGATGGGGCGAACGGTCGAGAACTCTGGAAAACCGACGGTACCAGCGCTGGTACAATGATGGTTGCAGACATCACGAGTGGTGTATTGGGTGGTTTCGAAGTACAGACCGGCAGCAACACATACATTAAAATCAACTTTACGCCTGTGGCTAGATCGGTTAATTCATTTTATTTCGTTGCCAACAATAACTCCACCTACGCTAGTGGCGTGGCTTCCAATAACCTAGAGCTCTGGAAAAGTGATGGAACCAGTGCAGGTACAATTATGGTAGCAGATATCTATTCAGGTGCAACGGGTTCATATCCCAAGTATTTCACTATGGGTTTGAACAAGTTATTTTTCACTGCTAAACATCCTTCTTACGGCATAGAATTATGGGTTTTGGACCGTTTGCTCACCAACCTCACCTTGCTGGAACCAGAGTATAACTGGACGGTTTCGCCCAATCCCGCCAGCAATTTCTGCCTGGTTGACTTACGCGAAATCAACGCAGATATCAATAGTATCAGGTTGATTGATTTACAAGGACGCATTTTACTAGAGCTCCCCTACAACACCAGCGGCATCATTGAGATTGAATTGGGCCAGCTAGGGAACGGCCTGTATTTCGTGCAGCCAATCAGCCATAGCACCAACATTAAGCCCAAGAAAATTATCGTTCAACGATAATTCCAAGTAGTAAATTACACCAGCATAAGTTTAGGGCTAGCCGCAGTGTTTAGCGTTAGCTGGCCGGAGGGCGCGGCTGCAAGCCGCGGTGCGTAGCACTAAGCGTTTAGCGCACCCGTAGGACAGCGACCCCGAAGGGGGAACGCCCAAAAACAATCAAAAAAAATAAGTAGGCAGACAAAAATTACTCAACAAGCATCATCGATAACGTCTTGTTTGAACTGGGTGATGAGCTTTTTCATGGCTTTGAGCTGCTTGATTTTCTCATCGATGGAGTGTAACTTTTCGTCAAGCACGGCTACTTTGTCGGCAATGCTGAACTTGTTGTTGTACCAAGCATCAATCAACTGGCTGATTTCGCTGATGGTAAAACCGATGGACTTGGCGTCGCGGACCAAGTGCAAACGCTCCACCGTGGCTTCATCGTAATGCAGGTAATTGTTGGATTGAACACTTTCGTCGCGGGTGCCTTTTATCAAGCCCGATTTTTCGTAAAACCGGATTGTATGGGCGCTCAAGCCCGTTCGTTTGGATAATTCATGTATCAACATAGCGCAAAGGTAAGCTGTGGAAAAATAAATTACAAGTATAGACCATACTCTAAGGTTGTAGGTTTAAATGGTATGGCATAATTTTGCCCTAAATTTAAAACATACCTCAAAATGGCCACAGCATTAATTACAGGAGCCTCTAATGGCATCGGACTAGAATTAGCCAAAGTACACGCCTCGAAAGGTGGCGACTTAGTATTAGTAGCCCGGAACAAAGCTAAACTCGACGAGTTGAAAAACACCCTAGAAGCTCAATACAAAGTAAAGGTTTACACCATCGGCAAGGACTTGTCGGAGCCCAACGCCGCACAAGCTGTTTACGACGAAACCAAAGCTCAAAACATACAGGTTGACTATCTGATCAACAATGCTGGCTTTGGCGAGTTTGGTATGTTTGTAGAAACCGACTGGAACAAAGAACTCCAGATGATTAACCTGAATATCAGCTGTTTAACGCAGTTTACCAAGATGTACTTGCAAGATATGGTAAAGCGTGGTCAAGGTAAAATCATGAACGTGGCATCTACGGCGGCATTCCAGTCGGGTCCAACTATGTCGGTATATTATGCGACGAAAGCCTATGTGCTTAGCTTCTCCGAGGCGGTTGACAATGAAGTTCGCGACAAAGGCGTGAGCGTTACTACACTTTGCCCAGGTGCTACCGAAAGTGGCTTCCAAGCGGCGGCAGCCATGGAAGAGAGCAACCTGGTGAAAGGCAAGAAATTACCTACCTCAAAAGCGGTAGCCGAGTACGGTTACGCGGCCATGCTGAAAGGCAAAACAGTGGCTATCCATGGCTTTATGAATTGGATTATGGCCAACTCCGTGCGGTTTATCCCGCGGTCAATCGTTGTAAAAGTAACCCGTAAAATGCAGGATAAGGTGTAAGGTTGACTGAAACTTGAATAAGTTTAGAGGTTCTGCATGGCTCCAATAAATGGCTTAAATAGCCTTTAAGCGCTTATTGGGGTACAAAATGCGTGTATTTATCGCATATTTGTACTTTAGTTATCATCTATAGCCCTGAAAATGTTGCACAAACTCCCCCTATTCCTACTGCTGTTCTTAGCGCTACACGGCCAAGCACAAACGAAGCTTTTGCTGGACAAGAAGCTTGTCAGCGATTGGTCGGCATACCCGATTTACCCGAAGTTGGTGGAATCCAAAAATGGTGTAAACCAGTGGAAAAGCGCGTTCAAATACCTTGACAGCATTGAGGTTTATGCCATTAGCTACCTGAGCGATGGACTGAAAATCAACGGTTTATTGGCTAAACCCAAAGCCACGGGCCAATATCCTTGCATTATTTATAACCGAGGCGGCAACAGGGAACTTGGTGCCCTAAAAGCCGCGCATGGAGCTTTGACCTTAGGACAACTCGCCAAGGAGGGTTACGTGGTGATTGCGAGCCAATACCGCGGCAATGGCGGTAGCGAAGGCCAAGAGGAATTTGGCGGTGCTGATGTAAACGACATCCTCATTTTACCAGAGGTACTGCAAGAAGTGGCCGGGGCTGATACCGCCAGGATTGGCATGTACGGCTGGAGTCGTGGCGGCATGATGACTTACATTGCATTGACCAAAACCAATAGGATTAAAGCCGCGGTGGTTGGTGGAGCTGTATCTGACAGCTATGCCATTATTCGCGATAGACCTGAAATGGAAACCATGGTAATGGCTGAACTCATCCCGAATTATGCCGAAGATAAGACCAAGGCCCTTGACAGTCGCTCTGCGGTGCAATGGGCCAATCGGTTTTCAAAACAGGTACCCATCCTGATGCTGCACGGCAATGCCGACTGGCGCGTAAAACCCGAACAAAGTTTGAAAATGGCCCTAGCGTTTGAGCAATATAGAATCCCATACCGCTTAATCATGTTTGAAGGCGGCGACCACGAGATATCAGAGCATGAAGAGGCCGTAGAGGCACAGGTGCTGGATTGGTTTAACCGATACCTCAAAAATCAGGAGCCTTTACCCAATATGGAGTATCACGGGAAGTAGTTAAGCCACTACCCTCTCAGGCGTTTTTGCAAGCCTTGCAAAAAGTTGCGGAGGTATTGGTCCAAGCAGGGGCGGTATTGCGTTTGGCTTGGGCTGCGGAAAAAGGCCGAAATCTCGTGTTTGCTCAGCTTTGTATCCGCTGCTGCGAAGATATCGAGGATGTCGGTGTCTTTTAGGTTGAAGGCTATTTTGAGTTTGCGCAGGATGGCGTTATTGTCGAGCTCGGTTTCGGGTACCGGTTGAGGGCCTTCGCGTTTGCCACGTTTCTGGTTGATTAAACCATTGAGGAAAATGGCGAGGTCTTGGTCGCTCATGGGCTGAAACTCCGGTTCATCCTCCTTTTTGAGCCATTGGCCCAGGGTATCGCGGCCAATTTCGTGATCGGCCAGGTCAAATACAGCCATCATTTGAAGATCGGTGTAATCGATGGTATAGCGTAGGCGGCGAAGGATGTCGTTGTTGGTCATAAGCTAAAAATAGGCTGCAAAGATAGGATTTTATAACTATGAATGATGAACAATGAACTATGAACTATGAACGATGCACCCGGCCGAGCCCCGCTCGGCCCAACCCCCTCCACTGCACATGACGCTGCGCGTCATGTGCAGTGGAGGGGGTCGGCGCGCAGCGCCGGGGGATTGATTGGTTCTATTTTTCGTTGTGATTTACCACCCCGTCTGCGCTACGTGGCGTAAAACGCCACCTGCGCATCCACCCCTCCTTTGCATGGAGGGGAGCCTAAGCCTTGCTATATATTATTGATAATCAATCAAATACAAGACAAGCTAAATTCCCCTCCATGCAAAGGAGGGGTGGATGCAAGCGGAACGCAACGCGTGTAGCACAGCAGACGGGGTGGTAAATAATAATGCGTAAGCATTAATCTAGAACCATGCAATCCTGAGCGCCGGGGGGAGGCGCTTCAAATAACGATGAACTATGAACTATTAAAAAGTAACCTTTAGGCTACCCTCATGCAAGCCCTTTTTTTGTACCTTTATAGCCTAAACTAAGCCATTTTCTATGAAACAATTTTACACTATCCTATTTATTTCCTTGTACTCTGCCATGATGGCGCAAACGCCTACCTTGGTCAAAGACATTAAAACGGGTGCCATTGGGTGCTTTGAACGATTGAACGGCTCTTCATCTAACTACTCTGAAAGTGCTTTCACCGTAGTATGGGAGGACAATGGTTTTATCTACTTCACGGCCACCAATTTTTCATCCTCTACCCAAGAGAACGTTGAACTGTGGAAATCGGATGGTACACCCGCCGGGACTACCATGGTAAAAGACATTAACCCTGGTAATGCAGGTTCGTACCCCCGTAATTTCTATGCCTTCAACGGTGAATTATACTTTGTAGCAGATAACGGCTCCAATGGCACAGAACTATGGAAAACCGATGGTTCAAGCGCTGGTACCGTATTGGTAAAAGATATCCGAACGGGCATCCGTAGCGGCTTTGAATATCAATCAGGCGGCACAACATATAACGATATCGCATTTACCGTGGTGGCTACCTTGGGCAACCAATTTATGTTTACCGCTATCAACAACAGTACTTACACGGGTGGTGTTGCCACCAACAACCGCGAGCTGTGGATCAGCGATGGTACTACCGCAGGCACCACCTTGGTTAAAGATATCTGGAGCGGCGTGGAAGGGTCGTACCCCGAAGACTTTTACACCTTCAACGGGACGGTTTACTTTGCTGCCAACGATGGAACCAACGGCAAAGAACTATGGAAAACAGATGGCACCACCGCAGGTACGGTGCTCCTAAAATCAATCCGTAGCGGCGCTATAGGAGGCTTTGAGTACCAATCTGGCAGCACAACATATAACGACATTGCTTTTGACGTTGTAGCTACCCTAGGCAATCAGTTTATGTTTACCGCCATCAACAACAGCAGCTACTCGGGCGGCGTTGCCACCAACAACCGCGAGTTGTGGATTAGCGATGGAACCACAGCAGGCACCACGCTAGTTAAAGATATTTGGAGCGGCGTGGAAGGCTCGTACCCCGATGATTTTTATACCTTTAACGGGGCGGTTTACTTTGCGGCCAACGACGGGACCAACGGCAACGAACTCTGGAAAACAGATGGCACCAACGCTGGTACCATTCTCTTAAAATCCATCAGGGGCGGCGCCCGTGGTGGATTTGAGTACCAAACGGGTAGTACCTCCTACAGCGACATTGCATTTGATGTTGTAGCTACCCTGGGCAACCAATTTATGTTCACAGCTATCAACAACAGTACTTACTCGGGTGGTGTCGCCACCAACAACCGCGAGCTGTGGATCAGCGATGGTACTACCGCAGGCACCACGCTAGTTAAAGATATTTGGAGCGGCGTGGAAGGCTCGTACCCAGATGGTTTTTACACCTTCAACGGGGCAGTATATTTTGCGGCCAACGACGGGACCAACGGCAACGAACTCTGGAAAACCGATGGTACCAACGCCGGTACTATACTCTTGAAATCTATTAGGGGCGGTGCCCGTGGTGGATTTGAGTACCAAACAGGTAGTACTTCGTACAGCGACATTGCATTTGATGTTGTGGCTACCCTGGGCAACCAATTTATGTTTACAGCTATCAACAACAGCAGTTACACGGGCGGCATCGCCACCAACAACCGCGAGCTCTGGATTAGCGATGGTACCACCGCCGGCACCACCTTGGTTAAAGATATTTGGAGCGGCGTAGAAGGCTCGTACCCAGATGGTTTTTACACCTTCAACGGGGCAGTATATTTTGCCGCCAACGACGGGACCAACGGCAACGAGCTTTGGAAAACAGATGGTACCAACGCGGGTACAATATTGGTTAAATCAATCAGAGGTGGCAGCATAGGCGGTTTCGAGTACCAAACGGGTAGCACAACTTACAGCGACATTAACTTTACGCCAGTGGCAACTTCCGGCAACACGTTTTACTTTGTGGCCATCAACAACAGCGCCTATTCTGGTGGCGTGAGCTCCAACAACCGCGAACTCTGGAAAAGCGATGGAACCAACGCCGGTACCGTTTTAGTGGCAGATATCTACTCGGGTGTAACGGGATCGGAACCCAAGTATTTCACCATGGGTTTAAACAAGCTGTTTTTTAGCGCCAATCATCCCTCATACGGTATTGAGCCATGGGTTTTAGATGGTTTAAACACCAACCTTACCTTGCTAGAACCCGAGTACAACTGGTCAGTTTCGCCAAACCCCGCCAGCGATTTCTGCCAGGTTGACCTTCGCGAAATCAATGCGGATATCAACAGCATCAGGCTGATTGATTTACAAGGACGCATTTTACAAGAGCTCCCGTACAACACGAGCGGCGTAACCGAGCTTGACTTGGGCCAATTGGGCAACGGACTCTATTTTGTGCAGCCCATCAGTCATAACACCAACATTAAACCAAAGAAAATCATCGTTCAGCGATAATTCCCAGCCATAAATTACAGCAGCGTAAGTTTAGGGTTAGCCGCAAGGTTAGCTTTAAACTTACGCTTTTTTATTGGGTCAATTCCCCTGCTAAACTGCGTTAGACGAATATTGATTTGGGCGTTGCGCCGCATTCCGGGGCGTATGGAATACGCCCCGGAGGTGCGGCGCCGCTGTCCTACGGGGTTCGCTACTCGCTCCGTGCTTCGCACCGCGGCTTGCAGCCGCGCCCTCCGGCCAGCTAACGCTAATCATTGCGGCTAGCCGCAATGATTACAGAGCAGAGATATGAATGCAGAGAGCAGCGTTGTGAACATGCTAAAGACAGATAGTTTTGTACAACCTAAAAATGCCGCGAAGCGGCACCATATCTTAGCGATGGGTGAGGTCGTAGAGACGCAATATTTTGCGTCTGCTGAAGGCACGACCGGAACCCATCGAGGGATGCGGTTAGACATTGAGTCCTGAAAGGACGATATAATGCGCAAACTAAACTACATTATTTGAAATATCGCCCTTCCAGGGCTCAATTTTTTCTGGCATTTTTCGATGGGTTCCGGTCGTGCCCAAGGCACTCCCTCACCCATCGCTGACAGCTTTTGCCGCGGTGCGGCATTTTCATGCTGTATAAAACTATTCGACTTTTATTTGTTCACAACGCTAACGTCACGCGACATTTGCTGCTCCTCTCTCCTCGCTTCTATCTCTTATCTATAAACGGCGGCTAAGCCGCCGTTCAAGCGTTAGCTGGCCGGAGGGCGCCTGCGCAGCAGGCGGTGCGCAGCACGGAGCATCGCGAACCCCGTAGGACAGCGACCCCGAAGGGGGAACGCCCAAAATGTAACTATGAACAATGAACTATGACTATGAACTATGAACGAGGAATCTAAAGGACAATGTATCAATCCTACATATATTCAAAATAGTTTTAAAAATGTGACAAGGTAAAATAACCCCAAGGCTAGCTGGTTAAAAAAATCAAACAGCTTGTAAAAAAAGTTAAATATGTTGTTTTTACTTGAATTATAGGGGCTTAAGCGTTATACAAATACAACCATAGCCCCGATATGTGAGTCTAGTAGATAGTTCTACCTGTTACAATGACAAAAGGCAACGCATAAAAGTGTACTTTTGCCTAGAATTTCAACTATCCCCCAATCCATGAGCTTCACCTATATTCAACTTAAGCCGGCCAAAAATGTGTTTTTATTTTTGCTAGCCATGTGTTTACACTGGACAGCAAGTTTTGGCCAATCTGCTGTATTAACCGAGACGACCGACTTGGCGCGACTCAATCTAACCCTTTGTGAAAGCGCAGATACCTTGACCCTCCGAATCCAAAACACCTCTGGTACAAATGCCTTGCAAAGTCCGTTTTTAAATGTGACCTTACCCGCAACCATTTACGGCCTTGGGGTGGTACAGGAGTTGTACATCTTGGGAGCGACATTACCCACAGCCCAGACCATGGTTATAAACCTGGATGACCTACCGGCCTCTTCGTTTTACGAAGTTAGACTCTTAGTTAGGGCTGGTTGTGGCGCACAAGTAGCATCGAGCTTAATCAATAGTTATAGCCTGACGTACGTGGAAGGGGCCTCGTTACAGGTGACTAGCTTTACAGGTAGTACTTATCAAGCGGGCATCCGTGTACCCACTTTACAAATGTTCCCGGTAGGTAACATCAACTTGACTAACGGTACTGTTGGACAAGTATATACTCGTTCATGGAGCCTAACCAATACACAGTTGAACACTACTTTGTCGCAGATTAACTTCTACGACAACCTACAGAATGGTTTGATTTTGAACAGTATTACCGTTAACGGTATACCTATTGCCTTTTCAGGTACCGCACAAGGCGCCACAGTAACGGCAACCATTGTAAGTGCCAACTTACCCGGCGGCGGACTAGAATTTGGGGAGTCCGTAACGATTACCGAAACCATCACCGTTTTATCGTGTACCAACCCGAACGAACCTACTGAAGTTTACACCTGGTGGGGTTGTTTCAACCAAGAATGTCAACGGAGTACAACATTTAACCCGATAGCACAAGTACCTTTAACGGTAACGGTAAACCCTAACCCAGGTTTCTTCTGCGTGGGCAACTCCTTATCGTTAACGGCAACCACGGGTGTAAGTTACCTGTGGTCGAACGGTTCGACTACCAACCCAACAGTGGTAAACACGATTGGCAACTACACGGTAACCGTTACAAACGCAGCAGGTTGTGTGGGTGAAGGCGCTGTATCAACCTTGTTTTTCCCCAACCCACAACCTTTGGCAAGCAACGGTGGTCCATATTGTTTAGAAGATACCATACAACTGATTGCATCGGGGGGTATTTCGTATGCCTGGAGTGGTCCAGGCGGCTTTGTCAGCTCCTTGCAGAACCCTATTCGACCAGGTGCCAACACCTTGATGAATGGCTCCTATATTGTAACGGTTACCGACTTTAACGGTTGTACCGCAGCAGTTTCGACCACCGTAACGGTTAACCCAGCGCCTATTGTTGGAGCAACCAATACAGGCTCATTCTGTGTTGGCGAGACTATTGAATTACAAGCAACCGGTGGCATCAGTTTCTCTTGGTCGGGCCCGGCTGGCTTCAGTTCAACCTCGCCCAACCCTACCATTACTAACGGAGCTTTAATCCATGATGGATTTTATGAAGTAACGGTAACCGACGCCAATAACTGTACGGCTTCAGCCAGTACTTTGGTTGCTGTATTTGAAAACCCGAGTGTCAGTTTGTCGAGCAATGCACCAGTGTGTTCCGGCTCCTCTTTGAACTTGAATGCCGCGGGGCCAGGCAACGCATCGTACGTGTGGACTAGCCCTGGAGGACAAACCTACAATGGTACAGCACCCTTTATCCCGAATGTGCAGGCGCCTCAATTTGAAGGCATATTCAATGTAACGGTGACAGATGCAAACAATTGTGTAAGCGTTGATAGCATTCTGATTGACCTTTTAGACCTTCCCCTTGTAGATGCAGGCTTAAGCGATACGGTGTGTTTAGGCCAAGCAGCCGTATTGACAGCTACTGGAGGTATTACCTATACATGGAGTGCTGGTGGAAGTAGCGCTACAACTATTGTTTTCCCTACCAATACTTCTGTATATGCTGTAACAGCCACGGGTAGCAATAACTGTACAGCATCTGACCAAGTAACAGTTGTGGTAAATGCTTTACCCACGGCATTTGCAGGGCCAGACGTTACTGTAACTGTTGGACAAAGCTATGCACCACCACTACCAACTGCTACAAACGGTCAAGCACCCTACACTTATACCTGGATTACAACGCCATCGGTAGGCGGTAATGGTTCAACACAGTCTACAACTACCTTTGGGCCATTCACCGCATCATCGACTCAAATATGTGTCAACGTAGTAGACCTCAATGGATGTGAAGACGATGACTGCGCCTTTGTAAATACAGTGCCTTGTGCCTTGGGCGTAAACTTAAACGTTGCGCCACCGGTAATGTGCTTGAACAACCAAGTTACATTGGCTTCATTCCCTACAGGTGTTGTTGGACAAATAAACTACACTTGGTCTTATACCGGGCCTAGTTTGATTGCAGGCTTCAACTCAACCATACAAAACCCTGGAACATACACCTTAACAGCACCAGGTTTATACACCTTTACCCTGAATGTTCAGGATGCAGCTACTGGCTGCCAAGCCTCAAACCAAACTACCGTTATAGTTTACTCCAACCCAGTTTTGACCTTAACGACGGCAACCCCATATTGTGTGGGTAATTCAGCCCAAGTGGTTGCGGCGGGTAGCTTAAGCCAAGCACCATACACCTACAACTGGATACTACCTAATGGTGCAACGCATACTGGTTCAATATATACCTTTACTGCCAATGCTTCTACTGCTGGTTTATATCAAGTAACCGTAACGGATGCTTTAGGTTGTTCAACAACCGGTACCAGGACAGTGGTGGTAAATACTAACCCGATTTCAGTAGCCAGTAATTCAGGGCCAGTATGCGCGGGTCTCCAAGCCAGCGTAAACGTGACCACATCAGGTTCTGCACCATACACGTATACTTGGACAGGGCCAGGAGGCTTTACAAGCACACAACAATCACCTGCATTTTCAAGCATACAAGCCAGCAACAATGGCACTTACCAAGTTACTGTAAATGCGGCCAATGGCTGTTCTACAACGGCCAGTACCAGCTTGGTGGTTTATCCTAACCCTGCGGTTGTTGCCTCTGCCAGCCTACCGCGATATTGTGTTGGGCAAACGATTGTTTTAGCGGCTTCAGGCGGTTTATCCTACCAGTGGCGCGCCCCAGGAGGATTAACTTTTGGCGGTAACCCGGTCAGTATTCCAAACGCCAACGCCATTTTACACCAAGGTTTATGGCAAGTTACCGCTACTAATGGTAATGGTTGTTCCAGCGTGGGTACCGTGTTGGTACAAATCGTAAACAACCCCGTTGTTACTATTGGAAATACTTCTCCCGTTATTTGCCAAGGCTTGCCAACAACTATGACGGCGATCCCTAGCAGTGGTGCAGGTTCAGGCTATACCTTTAACTGGGACAACGGACTAGGTGCCAACCCTGTTCAGGTAGTAAGCCCCGCAACAAATACTACCTACACGGTTACCGTAACAGATGGCAACGGCTGTAGTAGCTCTAATAGCACCAACGTAAGTGTAAACTTGAACCCAATTGCTCATGCAGGTCCTGATGTTCAAGTGGTATCGAGTAATACTTATACACCACCTGTCGGCGTGGCTACTGGCGGTACGCCCGTATATACCTATAACTGGAGTACCACGCCAGCTGGTCAAATTGGCGATGGTTCTCCGTTTGCCAACCCAGTATTTGGTCCATTCACAGCTGCTAGTACCTTTATCTGCGTTACAGTGACAGACGTAAACGGCTGTATTGATACCGATTGTGCCAAGGTTGACACCATACCTTGTACTTTATTGGTCGTGCCTCAATTAACCGATAATAGCATCTGCCAAGGCTCTGCCATAACCCTGACATCTTCTGTTGTAGGGGCTGTGGGCACCCTGAATTTCAGCTGGACGGCTACTCCTCAAGTACCTGGATTTACAGGAACCGTAGCAAATCCAGGATTGTATGTGTTCAACACACCAGGTGTGTATACTTTCACTGTAACGGTAACCGATAACTCGAACAATTGTATTGATATCGGCAGTACAACTTTATCTGTAACTCCTACCCCAGAGTTGGTTTTATCTAATGGATTTAACCCATATTGTGCCGATGAGGCTATTTTCCTCGATGCATTTAGTTCAAATGCTGTTGGTCCATTTACCTTTAACTGGTCAGGCCCTGCATCATTTAGCTCTACAGACCAATCTCCAATAAGAGCCAATGCCAACGCTTCTTTTACAGGTAACTACTGCGTGGTTATTTCGGATGGCAATGGTTGTACGGCAACTAATTGTGTTCCCGTTACCGTTTATGATAACCCCGTGTTGCAGGTAAGCAACAACTCACCGCTTTGCATTGGCAATACCCTGAACTTGTCTGTCATCGGTTCTGACTACTACACCTGGCAAGCACCTGACGGAGCCACATTAACAGGTGCTTTCCCTAGTCGTAACAACGTAACAGTTGCGATGGGAGGTAATTATCAAGTTACTGGCACCGACGTAAATGGTTGTTCTTCTACGGGTAGTACCAACGTTACGGTTAACCCCAAACCTACCATAACTTTGGGCGGTGCTGGTACCTACTGCCAAGGAACGCCAATCCCGCTTACGGCAGCTGGTGGAGTGTCTTACATATGGACCACACCACTAGGCTCATCCCTATTTGGTGCTACGCCTAGCATACCTTTTGCCGACCCTACCCAACATACCGGCCAGTACTGTGTAACAGTGACAGATGCCAACGGTTGTACCAATTCTGCCTGTTTGAGTGTAGTGGTAAGACCCAACCCAAGCATTACTGCCAGCAACGATGGTTCTTACTGTATTGGTGAAACGGTTAATTTAAGCAGTACATCCAATAGTACCTCGACTTACCAATGGGTCGGACCTGGAAGTTTTAGTAGTACTCAACAAACACCATCTATTACCAATGCTAACTTGGCAACGGCCGGTGTATACTGCGTTACCGTTACAGATGCATTCTCTTGTACCAGTACCACTTGTACCAACGTTATCGTTCATGCTACCCCAGCCATCACTTCGGTAACCAATACGGGTCCATATTGCGTAGGCGATGCCATACAGCTCAACGCGAGTGCTCCAACAGCGGTAGCTTATAGCTGGACAGGTCCATCTGGATTTAATGCAAACCAACAAAACCCTAACCGCCTCAATGCCCCACTCGGTTTTGCAGGCTACTACGTGGTAACCATTACAGATCAAAATACTTGTACGGCTACCGACTCAACCCTGGTAGTGATGCAGGTTGCTGCTCCAATTAACGTTACTGGCGATACTGCATGTATTGGTACACCCTTAAGTTTGTCGGCAGTGCTGCCTTCAGGCGTAAGCTACAGCTGGCAGTCGCCGCAAGGTCAATTATTTAATGGCCAGGTCGTAAATATTATTTCCGCACAACCCAACCTGCACGGTGGCACTTGGACCGTTAGCGGAACAGATGCCAATGGCTGTACCAGCATCAATACTGTGGTAGCCGTTGTTGATGCGGTGCCCACTTTAACGGTGAATGCCCCTTCTTTTGCTTGCTCCGGAGATACCATACAATTACTGGTTTCTGGCGCTCAGACATACTTGTGGAATAACGGTTTAACCACAGCCCAAATTCAAATAGCAGTACTGACTAACCAATTCCCATCCAATACAAACTGGTCAGTTACGGCTACATCTCCTGCTGGCTGTACAGCCAGCCGTTCAGGTTTCGTTACAGTAAACCCCGTGCCAGTTGTGGTCATCAATGCAGCGGCTGATACCCTGTGTAACACACCTGTAGGCTTGCTGCTTCAAGCCTTTTCGCCTGGTGCTACTTACCAATGGTCGGCAGGCGGGCAAGTTAGCCCAGCTATTACAGCCCCAGCCGCTATGACAGCTATAACTTATACGGTCACGGCAACTTCTGGTACCTTCTGTACCGCTACAGCTACTACCACCGTACTAGGCCTTGGGGTTTTAGGCTGCCCTCAATTCCCGCTGGCTCGAGTGGATATTAACCATACCAAACAGAACACAGCCGTTAGTGGACAAGTATTGACTAACGACATCAACGGTACCAATGCCGTTAGAATTCAAGCTCCAGCGCATGGCTTTATCACGTCTTGGAGCAACAGCACAGGCACTTATACCTATAACCCTACTCCTGGCTTTACTGGTTTAGATAGCTTGGCATACCGTACTTGCGTAGGCTTAATGTGTGATACTGCCTGGTTATTTATTCGTGTTTGGCCTGATTACGGTAATTTTAACCCCGCAACAGCCGATGCACTACTTGCTGTTCCAGGATCAACAATCGTCGGTAATGTACTGTCTGCTGAGCCTGGCAATAACGCAGTAACGCCAATTAACGCTAGCGGTAACTGGGGAACACTCACGGTCGCTGCCGATGGTAGCCTAAACTGGCAGGTTGCGCCCACCGCCACCGCTCCACGTGAATACTTATTCTGGGTTGAATCATGCAACCCCGATGGCCTTTGCGATAGCTCCGCCCTTTGGTTAAACATCATGCCTGTGGCCAACACCACAACAGCCTCAGATGATGCTTTTGTAGGATTGGCCCATAGCACAATCTCTGGCTCGCTCGCTACAAACGACAACCCAAGTGCCATGACCTACACCAACCTGGATACCCCAACGGGTGGTTTATTTAACCTACAAGCCAACGGTAATTTTAGCTTCCAGGCTAACTGGGGCTTTGTAGGCGCAGCTCGATTCCGCTACAGGGCCTGTAACGGTACAAGCTGCGATACTGCAACAGCTTATATCTTAGTACGGCCTTTAGCCCCCATCGCCCTGCCCGATAATAACCTAAGCTTAGCCAATACAACTACTGCTGGCAATGTACTACTCAATGACTACGAGCCCCAAGGTCTTGCTTTACAGATAAACGCTGGAACATTCAATACGGCATTCGGTGGTTCCTTCACGGTACAAAGCAATGGTAACTATACCTATCAAGCAGCCAATGGTTTTACAGGTGTTGATAGCGTATCGTACCAAGTTTGTAACCCACTAAACGCCTGCACCCAGGCATGGCTACAAATTGCTGTGGTTCAGCCTTTACAAAATACGCCGATAGCCCTGAACGATGCCACTTTTGTCGGCTTTGGTAGCGCCACGAATGGCAACTTAAGCAATAACGACCAGTTTGGCCCTAATACATATACCCTTTTGCAAGCCCCAGCAAACGGCAGCTTAAGCCTACAAGCTAATGGCGACTTCACCTACACGCCTGATGTAGATTATGTTGGTTTGGATAGTGCAGCAGTTACGGTTTGCAACACCGCCGGCGCTTGTGATACCAGTTGGCTCTTGTGCTATGTTTTAGCCGACTTGGCCCACAACCAGCCCCTTAAACCTTTCGCCAATACCGATGCCTTTGCTGCTAGAGGCATTATTGCGGGTGATTTATCCAGCAACGATATCGTCAACACTCCAGCTCAAACCTTCACGCTTTTACAATCAAGCCTTACCGGGACACTGGTATTAAACGCCGACGGTACTTTTACATATACCACTACCGAAGCAGAACAAGGTCCGGCTTGGTTTACCTACCGACTTTGCGAGGCGAGTGCATGCGACACCGCTGCTGTACATCTCTTGACGCTGCCACGTTACCCTTACGCAGATGCAGATTTAAACCTCGTATTAGAATCTGGTATCGCTGTTGGCAACTTGGCCATGAACGATGATAATCCACGCGCAACACCTTTAACCTATACCTTGGTACAAGCACCTGCCTGTGGTACTTTGCAGTTAACCAGCTCAGGCAACTATACTTTTAATAGCGCTTCTTGCACCGTAGGTACTACTGCACTAGCACGCATCTCGGTTTGCGATACCTGGGGTCAATGTGATACCAGCTGGCTTGAAATTAACGTAACTGCTCATCAAGCTAGACCACATGCCAACAACGATCAATATCGCGTATTACAAGGTGGCAATATCCAAACCAACGTGCTTATCAACGACCTCGACCCTAGTGCCACAGGCTTGACCAGCACCTTGATTCAGGGTACCGCCAACCTCAATACACAAGGTCAATTGGTTTATGCTCCTGCACCGTCATTCAGCGGCAAGGATACGCTCTTGTACCAAGCCTGTGATGGCCAAGGTATTTGCGATACCGCCGCAATCATAATTGATGTATTGCCTGCTTGGGCCGTTGAATACCCGCTTGCCGGAAATGCCGTGCTAAGCACCATCCAACCACAAGCTATAACCTTGATTAACCCGAATGATTTGGCCATTTCGCCAACAGGTAGTAACGTGACCATTAGCACCTTGGGCAATGTTGTAGGTGGCCAACTTGTGGGTTGGGAATTCTTCCCGGATACTTGTTTCATCGGTATTGCCTCCTGGAATTACCTGGCCTGCGATGCGTCAAACCATTGTGATACAGGCACCGTTTACGTGGCGGTTTATCCAGCACTAGCGCCTAGTGTACAGACCTTTACCGACTCTATCATCATCGGCTCTAGCTTAAACGCTTGCTATGCTTACGATAATGAATTGCCTGGCGCCATTGTAAACATCCAAGTAACTAGCCGCACGAACAACACGAGCGCCACCTTGCAAAATACGACACCTTGTTTACTTATCAATACCCAATCAGTTGGATTTGATACCCTGCAAGTAGTGTTTACCGACATTTGCGGCAATGTAGACACAAGCCTTGTATACATTACAGTACTGCCCAAAACGGAGGACACGCTCATACAAGTACCTGCGGGTACAAGTGCGGTGGCCTGTATCGATGGCTTCTCGGATGAATTACCTGGTTACCCGAACCTTACCTGGACCATCATTGAACCCGGTAATGGTTGTGTCATTATCGATGATATTGATGCACAAGGCTGCGTTACTTTGGTGTCGAGTTTTGAGCCATGTACTGGCACCGTTGTGCTGCTGGCTTGCGACGGTAACTGGTGCGATACCACTTACCTTAACCTAGAAACCGTTGGTTTTGTAGGCAGTCCTGTAGCCGTCGATGACTCGCTGGACGTGGTGTACCAAGGTGGTCCCGTAAATATTCCTGCATTGCTGAATGATACCCTCGGTGGACCAACAGCCATCCTGGCAGGCGAGCCGATTGTAACGCAGTACCCTGCCAACGGTATCGCTTTCTGGGATAATGATGCACAAGTATTTGTATATGAGGCCAATAACGAGTTCTGCGGCCAAGATAGTTTCCGCTATCAGATCACCAACCAGGCCGGCAACTCTGATGAGGCGGTGGTAAAAATCAGCATCGAGTGCCCAGGCGTACGGGTGTACAACGGTATTTCGCCCAACGGCGATGGCCGCAACGATGTGCTGGTGATTGAAGGTTTACAGCCTTACCCCAACAACGGTATTAAAATTTACAGCAGCGGTGGTGTGTTGGTGTTCAGTACCGAAAATTACAACCACAACGACCCCGAGCGCAGCTTCAACGGTACTTGGAATGGTGTTGCAATCCCCGATGGCACTTATTATTACCATTTCTACTACACCGACGAGCTCAATTATACCCGAAACTTTAATAGTTACCTCGAAATACGCCGTTAAGCTTGGCTAGAGCAAACGAGTAAGTGATAAAACGAGTAAATGGAGTGGCGAATAGCTGCTGTCATTTACTCGTTTTTTCATTTTATATTTATTCTTTTGGGGCCTGCGGCGCTTTGCGCCGCCGCACCCTTCCGGGCTCGGCTATTCGCCTCGGTGCTACGCACCAGCCGCTAGAGCGGCTGCCCTTCAGGCTGCTAGGCCGAGTAATGTTCTGGCGTGTTCAAATCAGCACATTAATTCGTCTGAACCTTGATTATTTTAATTTTCGTGATGCTAAACACCAAATTTGCCAATCACATTAATCATAAAAATCACACAAATCAAGTTCTGACAAAATACGGCGGCCATAGGCCGCCGATGCGTTAGCTGGCCGTAGGGCAGCCGCGCAGCGGCTGGTGCCGCCAGGCACGGAGCGAGTAGCGAACCCCGGAGGACAGCGGCGACGCGTAGCGGCGCAACGCCCAAAATCACATTTTATATTGAATATTTGTTCAATTTATAAAAATCGTTTATCTTGCCCTTAAAATCAACTGTATGATGCGCTACTTTACACTCCTTAGCCTACTTTTACCCCTGAGCATGCTGGCACAACGCGAACCCAACGTGCCCCGTGAAATCCAAGCTAAATTTATCACTGCCAAAGACGGCGATGTGATAAAACTGCCCGCCGGGACCTACCAATTCGACAACACCTTGTCGATGGACGGCAAAAAGAACATCACCATCATCGGTGCTGGCCGCAAAGAAACCATACTGAGTTTCAAAAACCAAACCCAAGGCGCCGAAGGCTTGCGTATCAGCAATTGCAGCAACATTACCCTCAAGGATTTTACCGCGCAAGACGCCAAAGGCGACTTGATCAAGGTGCAAAATACCGACGGCATCACTTTTGAAAACATCGTGGCCGAATGGACGGGCAAACCCAAAAAGAGCAATGGTGCATACGCCCTTTACCCAGTGCAATGCGAACGTGTACTCATTGATAACTGCGAGGCTATCGGTGCATCTGACGCTGGGATTTACGTGGGGCAATCGAACAATATTATCGTGCGTAACTCCAGGGCTTACCGCAACGTGGCCGGTATCGAAATTGAAAACTCCACCAACGCCGAGGTGTACGACAACCTAGCAGAAGGGAATACCGGGGGCATCTTGGTATTCGACCTTCCCGGTTTGATCAAGAAAAAAGGCGGCAACGTGAAGGTTTACCGCAACAATGTAAAAGCAAATAACTATAAGAATTTTGCCCCAAAAGGCAACACCGTGGGCAAAGTACCTCCTGGTACCGGCATCATGGTATTGGCTACCAGCGATGTAGAAGTATTTGAAAATGAGGTGATTGATAACCGAACAGTATCTGTTTGTATTGTCAGTTATTTCATCACAGAAACCCCGATTACAGATGCAACATACGACCCATATCCAGGTGGCGTTTACGTGCACGACAACAACTTTGCAAAGGGCAAAAACAACAAGATGATGCCAACCTTCAAGAATAAGATTGGCATTTTGCTCTGGTCGAAATTCAAGCGAAAAGTGCCCCACGTGGTATACGATGGCATCGTGAAACCCGAACACCTAGACCGCAGCGGCCAAGTAAAAGAAGAACACCGCATTTGTGTGCGCAACAACAAAAACCAGAGCTTTGCAAACTTGGATGCTGCCAACAAATTCAAGAAAATCAGCAAGGATATCACACCTTTTGATTGCACACGCGAAAGATTAAAATAAATTTTAATACATTAATTAAGGCAGATTTGGTGTAAAATCAAATCTGCTTTTCTATATTTGCTTCTACTTGGCCTGATGCCAAAAAATATTTTGTATTTATATCAAAATACCCTAAAACAATGAAACTACAAAAACTACTCTCCACCATGTTGTTTTGCTGTTTTGTCCAGTTGTTAGCCGCGCAGGTTACCCAGCCTAGCACTAGCACATCAAACGAGGCAAAACCAGCCAAGGCCAAGTTACCAGCAGCCTCCACCAAGGTTGAGCAAATGCAAGCCAAAGGCCAAACCAGTACCGTGGGAACACGGATGCAAACCAAAGCTGTTCGTACAGGACGCGTGACCAATAACCCTAAAAACGCCGAATAATGAAACAGTTAAACAACTTAATGCTCTTTTTGGGCTTGTGTTTCACCGCTTTACAGGTAAACGCTCAATGTCCGTCGTATAGCGCTACACCCGCTAGCCCTAACGTAGCCTGTGCTGGTCAAGCTTTTGTATTTGACATCCAGAACACTGCGTGCCCAGGCACCATTACGTTTACCGTAACGGGTAATGCAGGCTCCTTTGCCGATGAAATCTCTTGGGAAATCGTGAGCAACACTACTGGGGCGGTTGTAGCAACAGCAGGTTTATTACCTGGTCCTCCAACCTCTGTAGGTTCAGGTGGTACGGTATATGCGAATAACCAAGTCATCAACGTAACCGTTGGACCATTATCGGCAGCTACCTTGGGTACAGCGTACACTATTTACATTTACGATGACTTTGGTGATGGTCTTGACGGAGCAGGTGTAATTACAGTGACATCATCTACTGGTACCGTTTTAGCCTCTTTCAACGATGCCAACTTTGATGCCGCCCAGACCAATCAAGGCTTCTCTACGCCGGTCAATATTTCAGCAGCTACGGCTGTGGTCACAACCCCTTCTGGCACGCAGAACATTGCCTTGGCCAGTTGTGCAGACTTGAACTTGCCAATCACTTTCAGCAACCCTAACTTCTGTACTACGGTTACACGAACAGTAAGTTGGTCGATAACCTGTAACCAAAGTGGTGCGGTATTGTCATCTGGTAGTCAGAATATCACGGTTTATCCTTCATTGCCTACACAGGTTTCGGATTTAGTTTCAATCAACTTTAACAGCAGCACCTGTGCTTGGGATGTTGTACCCAATAACGACTGTGCGGCTGCGGCCATAGGTACAATCTTTACCATTAGCCCTAACCCAGCAACGGCTGTTGCGCCAGGGGCTTCTGGTAACCAAACCTTTAGCATTACCTATAACGGTCCTTCTGGCGGGCCAAGTTGCTGTGCAACGGGTGGACCTGCTGTTCCGATTACCTATACCACACCAGCTTTAACGAGTTCTGTTACGGTTGAGAACAGTCCTTTTGGTGGCGTAAACAACTCAGCATACGTTACTACAGGCCCCGCGGGTATTGGTGGTCAAGCCGTTAGTGGCGGTTTCTCTGTAAACTTTGCAGGCTACCAGTTCAACCCTCCCGGCACGGCCAACACTGATTTTTGGATTACCGTTTATGTGGATGGTATCGTGGTTTCGGATGTGATGTACACCACTGCACCACAAAACTTAAACTTTACGCTAGCACAAATCAACGCTGCGGGAGCAACATTCAACTCTAGCTCTGTGATTGAGGTATACGTTTATCCCAATACATTCAACAACTCTGGCGTAAACACCACTTTTGTCCCTACTGGCTGGGCTAACGCCGATGGTACGTGGACGGCCTCTACCATTGAAATCAACAACGTATTGTTCACGTTTACGCAAACGCAGCCTAGCCCTGCAAACTGTACGTTTACCGCTACCAGGGCATATAGTTGTCCTGCCTGTAATGTAGCCAATGCAGGTCTTGTTGTTGGTACTTGCAACAACAACGGCACCGGCTCAAACGCCGCCGACGATACTTATACCATTACACTAAACCCTACAGGCTCGGCACTGGCCGCTGGCTATACGGTTTCAGGCTTCCCTGCTGGCTATGCTGGCGCAACGACTGGCACATACGGCTCGGCTACTACTTTTGGGCCCTTCTTGATTTCAGCGGGAACTTTTACCTTAACCGTTGAAGACAATGGAGCAAGTGCCTGTAACCGTACCGCTCCAGTTACACCACCTGCGTCTTGTTCTAATGCTTGTGTGCTAGCAAGCAGTGGCTTAGCCGTTGGAGCATGTAATAATGCTGGTACTGGCTCAAACCCTGCCGATGATACTTATACCATTACACTCAACCCTACGGGTACAAATTTGGCTGCGGGTTACGCCGTAACAGGTTTCCCAGCAGGTTATGCGGGTATCACGACGGGTAATTATGGTTCAGCTACTACATTTGGCCCATTCTTGATTTCTGCTGGTAGCTTTAACTTAAGCATCGAAGATAACGGTGCGGGCGCTTGTAATACAACGGCTAGCGTAACAGCACCAGCCTCTTGTTCAAACAGCTGCTCGCTTAGCGCTAACGGCTTGTTGGTTGGTGCCTGCAACGATAATAGTACACCATCTAACCCTGCCGACGACCGCTACACCATAACCCTGAACCCCAGTGGTGTAAATTTGGCCGTTGGTTATACGATTTCTGGTTTCCCGAGTGGATATGCAGGACCAACAACTGGCAACTATGGTACAACAACTACCTTCGGGCCCTTCCTCATTTCGTCGGGTAACTTTACCTTGAACATTGAAGATAATGCCCCAACGGGTTGTTCAACAACAGCGAGTGTAAGCGCTCCTGCTTCTTGTTCAAATGCCTGTTTGTTGAATGCCGCTGGATTAGTAGTCGGCACTTGCAACAACAACGGTACCAATACAATCCCAGCAGATGACACTTACACCATTACCTTGAACCCTGGTGGTTTAAACTTGGCTGCGGGTTACACTGTATCGGGCTTCCCTGCTGGTTATGCAGGTAGTACCACCGGTAACTATGGCGCTGCCACTACCTTCGGGCCGTTCTTGATTTCGGCTGGTAACTTCGTGCTAAGCATTGAAGATAACGGTGCAGGCGCATGTAGTTTCAGTGCATCGGTTACGGCACCGGCTTCTTGCTCAAACGTTGCGCCATGTAACCTTACGGGTAGCGGATTAATAGTTACCCCCGCCAGTTGTAATAACCAAGCTACTACGGCTACAGCCGACGATACCTACAGCTTTACGCTTAACCCTACCGGTACACAGTTAGGTGCAACATACACCGTTTCAGGCTTGCCTGGTGGTGCAACAGCACAAGGCACTTACGGTGCAGCGAGTTCATTTGGCCCCTACCCTATTAGTTCGGGTACGCTGAACTTAAGCATCACGGATAACAGTACCGGTACTTGTACCATTGCGGTAAGCGTAACTCCACCAAGCAATGCACCATTGGCATTGGCTGCGTACAGCCCTCAACAAGGCACTTGTGTAGCGCCACCTCAAATCACCTTGCCTGCTGGGTATGTTTGTAGTTATACCTATCTCTCCGGACAAGGTTTATGCGCTGGTAACGGTCCTGTAGCTAATTACTGTATCGTACCAACAAGCGGTAGTAGTGGCCAGGTTAATTTCAGTGTGGTTACACCTTGTGGCCAAACGGAAACGGTTGGTCCATTGAACTTTAACTGTACCATTTGCCAGCCAGATAATGGCAATACTTGGATTCGCCAATAGGCTTGGTGTCTATTATTGGCTTTAACGTACCTCACGGACTAGCCTACTTATGATGTTGTTTTTTTGGGCGTTGCGCCGCTAGCGCGTCGCCGCTGCCCTGCGGGGTTCGCTTTGCTCCGTGCTTCGCACCAGCCGCTAGCGCGGCTGCCCTCCGGTCAGCTAACGCAGGCTTTTTGCACTGGCTAGCCCCAAAAAAAGGTTTAAACATAATATAGCCCCATTACACGTTAGCGTAAAAAAAGCTACCTACTTGCAAGTAGGTAGCTTTTTTTTTGTAGTAAGTGTTGTGTAATTATACGTTACCGTACCGCAGGGATAAAACCCAACATCCTTTTGATTAAGTCTTCCTGCAACTGTATCAAGTCGCGGTATGGCTTTTGGTCTGGTTTTTCATTGTCTTGATAGGTCTCTATCATGGGCAAGGTTAAGATGATTTTCATTGCGATGTAGTAATCGTCTAAACTTGTTTTGTTGCGGTCTATTTGGCTGAGCAAGGATTTTAAGTCAGCAGTTTTATTTAAGTACTTTTCACTACTTGCTGCGATGATTGCATTAATTTTAACCTTGAATAAACTATCGGTAATGCCGTTAGCCTTCTCGTTGGCTAAGTGGTAATACTGTGTTGAATTACCATTATAGGCAGCGTATGCTTCTTCCAATGGATAGAGCATTTCATTATAATTGACTAAATCGTCTTCTAATTTTTGGAGCTCTGGTGTTTTTGTAACAAGTTCATCATATAAATCATCCAGTAGCCTAGATTGAGACCTACCGCCACTTCCTCGAAAAAGGCTCCTTCCACTTTTAATATTCAACGAACCTTTATCTTCTTGCAGCGCCTGGGGCGTTGTTGGGTTTGGTGTTTGAGTATCGGTAGACTGGCGCTTTGAGCAAGATGCCATACCAACTAACAGTATGGCGGCTGCAAATATGTTTACGATTTTAAGCATATTGATGTGCAGATTTTTGATGTGCTAATGTGCTGATTGGACTCGCCAGAACACTACTCGGCCTAGCAGCCTGGAGGGCAGCGCCTCTGGCGCTGGTGCGTAGCACGGAGCAAAGCGAACCCCGGAAGGCTGCGCCGCCGCATCGCGGCGGAGGCCCAAAATGATAAAATGATGAAAAGATAAAGCGATGAAATGACTAGTGACTCATTTACAACAGTTCATCATTCATAGTTCATCGTTCATAGTTAAATGAACTAACTCCGCTCTCTAACGAAGAGCTTTGCGCCCAAAGCGCCGCTCCACATGCTTAGGCCAGCGAGTACAGCGCCCAGCACAGCCGTGGCTAATACCATGCCGTTGCCGCTCAAGCCGCCCAGCACTTGACCTACCTTGTTGGCTAGTAGACTATCGTTAGCGAGGTTGAGGTAAAAACTGTATCCACCCCAAAGCAGTAGTCCGCCGAGGACGCCAGTAAGCAAAGCAGAAGCTGGCTTTAGCCCGCCAAACATACCCATGAGGAATGCAACGACCGATAGCGACCACCAGGGCAACATGAGTTGGGCGATAAAGGCCAAAACGATAAATAGTACTAGAATTATGATGCTTTTCATTATTTGCTAAAGGTTTGACGGGTTAGGATACGGTTGTTTTGCTCATCGGCCGATTTCAAGAATAATGCCTCGAAATACTCGCCTTTGCTCCAGCGCTCGAGCATGCTATTGTAGTGTACACTACCGGGGTTGCCCGATTGTCCGCCAGGGTAAACCACTTGGGCTTGCGGACGACCCGAGGCCCAATCCACAATCATACGCCATGACGGGCCCGCCGTGATAGGGCCACTTGGACCCTTGCGGGTGTTGGTGGCGTTAAGGGCAGAACCGTGTCCGCCAATGAGCAAGCCTTCATAGCTAAATGCACCTAAACCAGGAATCAAGTGCCTAACCCCGTGGTTGGCGTAAGCTGCCCAGGTGATTTTTTCGGCTTTATTGTCCGTTTTCCACTGGGCTATTTTTTCCAAGGTTTGGTTAAAGGCATCTGTGATGATATCGGTGGCTTGTTCAACTTTTGGGGTTTCCTTATGGTCGAAAAATTTACTGGCCGTATCTTTTTCAATCATATATTGGAACTGCCATTGTTCTGGCCAAGCCATGTGTTTAACCACCTCGTCGTAGGTTTGGTTATAAGCTTCTTCGTACCAATTTAGGAAGAAAGCGGGCAACTCGCTATCGGCATCAAAGCTGTGGTTCCACTTGGCTAGGGCATCGTAAATGGCCTTACCTTCGGCGTTAAGCGAAGCTGTATTGACCAAGGGCAGTGCAGCCCGGAGGAAATCTCTAGCCTGTAAGGAAGTGCTATTGGCTTGCAGCTTTTTCATGTCATCTACTGTAATACCGCTCATTTTGGCCAGTTGTTCGTTCAAGAAACGACCACGGTCAGGCTCAAAATTACCCGTGTAATAGTAAGGGTAGGTTAAATCGGTAGAATGTTGGTTTGCCGAGCTCACGAAGCCCCGCTCTGGATTTTTCATGTGCGGGTTGTGCGCATGCGGGATGAAACCGGCCCAGTTATTCTTGGTATCGCTACCATCTTGGATGAAGCGACCTTGTTCTTTGTAGCGGAGGGGGAATCGGCCATTAACCCAAAGTGCGATGTTGCCTTCTTTGTCGGCATACACAAAGTTCTGGGCAGGCGCACCGTAACGGCTCAAGGCATTGACGTAGTCATCGTAGCTTTTGGCGATATCCAATCGCAAGAAAGTACTAAAATCATTGGATGGATCATGGGCCAGCCAGCGCATAGCCATACCGGCGTGTGGGTTAGATTTATCATCGTGCACAACTGGCCCCCAAACGGTGTATTTGATGGTATCTTGTTGAGGTTCGACCCAGCCGCGCACTTTGAATGTTTCCACACGTGGATCGCTTGGCACATATTGGCCATCGAGCAAGTATTGTTGTTGGGTTGAATCTTTCCATTGGATTTGATACCAGTCCTTAACGTCGTGCGACACGTTGGTAACGCCCCAAGAGATGAACTCGTTAAAGCCAATGATAACGCCGGGGCCACCTGGAATAGACACACCGTACACGTTAGTTTCAGGCGTATGGAGTTGAACCGCATACCAAATAGAAGGCAAGTTAAGGTTCAAGTGAGGGTCGTTACACAAGATAGGTTTGCCGCTGGCCGTTTTGCTACCGGCTACTGCCCAGTTGTTGGAGCCGAGGAAAATCTCGTTTTGTTTACGTTCGGGTTTGCTGTTATCGGAGATCAAATCCTGCGGCATCTTGATCGAGTCAGGCTTTGAAATCAAGGCTGGGAAAAAGTCCCAAGAAGGTACCGAGATAACGGGCGATTGCCCTTCGAAAAACTCTGGGTAAAGGTAGTCGAAATCAGCACGGCCCAAGTTTTTCAACGCGATGGTATTGCCAAGGTCGTCGGCACGGTCAATTAAAGTCTGGGCCATGTATTTGAGCAATAGGCAGCTTTTGTAAGGGTTCCATGCCTCGGGGGCATAGCCCAGGAGTTTATACTCTACCGGGTAATCACGTTCGCTGAGCTGGGCGATGTAGGCATTTACTCCAGCTGAATAACGCTCAATGATAGCAAACTCTTCTGGTGATTCTTTCAAGGCGGCCAAAGCACGTTCGGCAGCGAAGGTCATGCCCAAACGGCGCTGATTTTTATCAAATTTATAGATTCGTTTGTCTTCGCCAGCGCCAAAAATTTCAGAAAGACGCCCAGCCGCGGCGTGGGTCTGGAATTCCATCTGCCACAAGCGCATCGAGGCCGTTACATAGCCTTGTACATATGCTGCATCAAGCATGTTGTTGGCAAAGATGTGCGGTATCATCAGGTCGTCATAAACCACTTCAACTGGTCCTGATAAACCAGGAGCTTTCACATTGGATAATTGTGGCGTTTTAGGCTCGGCATTTTGCCAAAAGCCGGTAAACGGACTCATGAACTTGCCAAAGGCGGGGATGGGCTTACCACCAACGAACCAACTTTGGTTCAAGGCATAGACCAATGCAAAGCTGATCATGAACGATAATAAGAACGGAATTCCACGCATGTTTTTGGGTATTGTTTGTTTGCGTAAAGATAATGGTTTTTTAGTAAGTTAACTCAAACTTTACATGCCTCGTGGTCGATGGGCTTATCTTGAACCTATCGTCAATTTGCTCGCCCAACACCCAGCATATTTGCTCGGCGCTGATGAGCACCCAGGTGTTTTGTTTTTCCAGCATACTACGCTTACGATCAATGAGTAAGTCGCTGATTTTCTTTTGTTTACCTTGCATACCCAGCGGACAAAAAACATCGCCTTCTTGCCAAGGCCGCAGGATAAGTGGGAACTCTAACTTGTCTAAATCCAACTGTGCTACATGGGCTGAACGGATTATTTCATCAGGCTGCTTCAATTGGTTTTCGAGGGTCAAAGTGCCCAGCACAAAATCATATAGTCCATCGGGCTGCTCAATGTAAATCAACTCCTGTAACTGCTGCTCGCGTTTTGCCACGATCAGCCTGCCCCTATCTTTGAGGCAAATATGGCTTGGTGATAGCACGCGCTTACCACTTGGCGCGTCTAGCAAGGCCATCACATCATCCGTCTGGCTGGCTAAAAACTGGTATGGCAACAAGGCTTCATACACAATACTCCTTGGCGCAGGTGTTTTAAGCAAGTCGTCGATTGGAATAAGTAACTCGTCGCGCTCGGTATATTGCAGCAATTTAGCCAGGATTTGCTCCACCGCAAAAGCATACAAGGCTTCTGTTTCTTGCAGGTTTTTACGGGTATCTCGGTAGGTTTCACTCAGGGCCGGATTAATATCCCGCAGGCTGGGCAGCACCAAGTGCCTAATTTTATTGCGGGTATACAGCGTTTTTGCATTGGAGCTGTCATCGCGATGTACAATGCCGTTCGCCTTTGCGTAGGCCAAAATATCAGCACGGGTACACTGAATCATGGGGCGCATAATCCGCCCGCGACGGTACGGAATACCGCTCAATCCCCTGATACCTGCCCCTTTGCTCAGGTTCAACAACACCGTTTCCAGGCTATCGTCCAAGTGGTGAGCCGTGGCAATCTGTTTATAATCGTGTTGCTTCGCAATTTGCAAAAACCAAGCGTAGCGCATATCGCGGGCCAGCAACTGTAGGTTCTGCATCTCCTCGGATAAAATGCTACGAGTATCATAGGTCGTGCTATGAAAAGGCACCCCCAATTTTTGGGCAAGTTCAGCCACAAAAAAAGCGTCTTCATCCGAGTCCGTTCCCCGGAGCTGATAATTTACATGCGCAATACCAAAGGGCAAG
>CAZDVQ010000039.1:22763-41276 GCA_964508975.1 uncultured Saprospiraceae bacterium | reverse complement strand
CAGCAAGCGCCATTCAAGACAGCGTGAACTGCTTCGGCGGTAACGACGGTACAATTACGGTAACAGCCAACGGTGGCACGGGTAGTTATGCTTACGACCTTGGTACAGGCGCACAAGCATCGAATACCTTCACGGGTCTGACCGCAGGAACCTACACCGTTACGATTACCGACTTCAACGGCTGTGACACGACAGTAACGATTGAAGTACTTGAACCAACGGAGCTCACAGCAAGCGCCATTCAAGACAGCGTGAACTGCTTCGGCGGCAACGACGGTACTATCACGGTAACTGCTATCGGCGGTACGGGTACTTATGCTTACGACCTTGGTACAGGCGCACAAGCATCGAATACCTTCACGGGTCTGACCGCAGGAACCTACACCGTTACGATTACCGACTTTAACGGCTGTGATACAACAGTTGTAATCGACGTTCTTGAACCTGCTGAACTGACAGCGAGCGCCGTACAAGACAGCGTGAACTGCTTCGGTGGCAACGACGGTATAATCACGGTAACGGCCAACGGTGGAACTGGTACTTATACTTACGACCTTGGTTCTGGTGCACAAGCCTCTAACCAGTTTACAGGCTTGACTGCTGGAACTTACACCGTAACCATCACCGACTTCAACGGCTGTGATACCTCGGTAACCGTCACGGTCCTTCAGCCAACGCAACTCACCGCCAGCGCCGTACAAGACAGCGTGAACTGCTTCGGCGGCAATGATGGTACGATCACGATTACGGCCAACGGTGGCACAACTCCATACAGCTATGACCTTGGCACTGGAGCACAATCATCGAATACCTTCATAAGTCTGATTGCTGGTACCTATACTGTAACCATCACCGACTTCAATGGCTGTACTGTAAGCGTGGTACAACAAGTATTCCAACCGGCCCAACTTTCGGTATCAGCTGCCGTGGTGAATGTTTCTTGCTTTGGCGGCAGCAATGGTGTCTTGACCTTCACGCCATCGGGTGGCACGGCCCCTTATAGCTATGATCTAGGCTCTGGTGCTCAAACCTCCAACGTGTTCTCTAACCTTATAGCTGGTAGCTATACTGTAGTTGTCACGGATGCAAACCTTTGTACCGCGACCGTTACAGCTACTATCACGGAGCCGCTCAACCTCACCATCAGTGTGGCGGTTACAAATACGCTTTGCTTTGGTTCTGCCGACGGCCAGGCGGTGGTTACTGCCTCGGGTGGTACAGCACCTTACTTGTACAATATCGGCTCGGGTAACCAGGCATCTACCTTGTTCTCAGGTTTGGCGGCTGGTAATTACATCGTGACCATCACGGATGATAACGCTTGTACATACACGCAAGCCTTTACTATTGCCGAGCCTGCTCGACTTACAGCTACTGCAAGTTCTATCGGTACAAGTTGCTTCGGTGGAAACGATGGTTCTATTACACTCTTGCCTACCGGCGGTACTGCACCGTATACCTTCCAGTGGTCGAACTTCAGTATCGACCAGAATCCATTCAACCTGGTAGCAGGTTTATACTCAGTTACCATAACTGACGATAATGGTTGTACATTCACCACCTTTGTAAACGTTGCGCAACCACCTGCCTTGTTGGCCCAGATTAACTCTACGCCAATCTCTTGCCAAGGTGGTAACGATGGCACCGCTAACGTGAACCCTGCAGGCGGTACGGCTGGCTACACTTACTTGTGGTCAAATGGTGCTACAACAGCTGGTATTGCCGGATTAACCGCGGGTACTTATACCGTGACCATCACGGATAGCAGGGCTTGTACCTTGACGGCGAGTACAACTTTGTCTCAACCACCCGCCTTGGTAAATGCTACGGCCACACTACTCGACGATGTAACCTGCTTTGGCGGTAACGATGGCTCGGCTATTGTCTCTGCCGCTGGCGGTACGCCTGGCTACACGTATACCTGGCCAGATGGCACTGCAACACCTCAAAATGATTTATTGGCTGCGGGCTTGTATACGATAACGGTAACCGATATCAACGGTTGTCAAGACACTGCCAATGTCCTGGTAGCTCAGGCTAGCCAAATCGTGTTGAGCACCATCAGTACACACCTCACTTGCCACGAAGCTTTCGACGGGGCTATTGAATGGTCGGCAACTGGCGGTACTCCTGGTTACTTGGCATCGTTGGATAGCGGCTTGTTTACCCCTGATACATTGTTCCAAGCGCTAGATGGCGGGGTGTACAACCTCACCATTCAGGATGCAGAAGGTTGCGAAGTGAGCACACAGGTAATCCTGTCTGAACCACCACCAATCGTACTCAACCTCACCTTGGATGTATCAATCGAACTGGGTAACGATACGGAACTTCAACTCTCTATCTTGTCGCCAATCCAAGGGCCAGTAATCAGCTGGACCCCAAGTTCAACGCTCAGCTGTACTGATTGTCTGAACCCAGTGGCTAACCCAGTAGAAACCACCACTTATACGGCTCTGGTAACGGATATCAACGGTTGTTCTGCTAGCGAGCAGGTTACCGTTACGGTTGAAAAAGTGCGCGATGTGTTTATCCCAACCATCTTCACGCCTAATGGCGATGGCAATAATGATGTATTCACCCTCTTCGCTGGTCCAAATGTGGCCCGTATCGAGGAAATGCTCATCTTTGACCGTTGGGGCGACTTGGTGTACAGCGGCGGGCCTTTCCCACCTAGCGACATCAACTTCGGCTGGGATGGTACCTATAACCTCAAAGACATGAACACAGCAGTATTCGTGTACTACATCCGGGTTAGCTACATCGATGGATCTGAACTTGATTTCAAAGGTGACGTAACCTTAACTCGATAGGGTAGTGCCCCCATTTTTAAACTGGCTATTTACTTTCGGGTAGATAGCCAGTTTTTTTATTTGGACGCCCCGCCGCTTCGCGTCGGAAAGCCATTTACGGGAGTAAATGGTGCTCTCGCTATAAATGTGCATCTAGCACATTTATTCCAGCATAGCTGGACCGCTTCGTTTACCTCCGTGGTTCGCTGGCGCTCCGTGCTATGCACCGCGGCTTCGCCGAGCACTCCGGGCACCTGGCGCAAAATAAAAGTGGCAAAAGCCACTTTTTAGAGCAGAGGGCAGCGTGGAGTAGCGCACGGCAAAACAGGTATCTTTCTAATACTATTGATGCTATCAATATCTATCTTAAATATTATCAGTTTGGTATATCCGTCAACTTGCCGCAACTTTGCACTGCAAATACGGAATAATTGATTTGAACCTTATGCCCGCACAATCGTTTTACGTACCTTTGCACTACAATTGTAAAACATCAAAAACTTAATAAACCAACAATCATGAACAAAATTGTTTCTGTAGGAAGTCAGTTCCCAGCATTCAAAAAGACCGCCGTTGTTTCTCGCGAGAAAGGCAAAGAATTCGCAGACGTAAGCTCTGAAGACCACAAAGCTTCTGGCAAATGGATGTGTATGTTCTGGTGGCCAAAAGACTTTACCTTTGTTTGCCCAACTGAAATTGCAGAGTTCAACAAAGCTTACCAAGATTTTTCTGACCGCGACACCATGTTGATCGGTGCATCAACCGATACTGAATTCGTTCACTTGGCATGGCGCAATAACCACGACGACCTTCGTGATTTGAAATTCCCAATGTTGGCCGATACATCTAAATCTCTTGCTGAAGATCTCGGTATCTTGGAAGCGAATGAGAAAATCGCTTACCGCGTAACGTACCTCGTTGACCCAGAAGGTATTGTACGTTGGGTTTCTGCTTACGACTTGAGTGTTGGCCGTAACATCGCAGAGGTTATCCGCGTGTTGGATGCCCTCCAAACTGACGAGCTTTGCCCATGTAACTGGGAAAAAGGTCAAGCTACTTTGTAGTACTTGAAGACCAATACAACATGGGGCTGGCTTGCAAATAGCTCAGCCCCATGTTTTTAATATGCCGTGGCGCCCGCGGCAGCGATGTGCAGCGGTGGCGCAACGCGCCAGCCCGAAGGGCCGAGCGAACAGCGAGCCGCGTAACGTAGCGCCGACCGCAACGCGGGCGGGCCGCCCAAATACCATCTACCAATTATCCAAAATTTACCATTATGTCTGTACAAAACGAGACTATCGCTTCGCTGTTTGAAGCGCTCAAAATGACCGAAACGCAGCCTACGCAGGCCATGCAAGATATGATTGACGCGGATACGCGTTATTTGAAAGACCTGAAAATCAACGTGACCAACGCGCTCAAATTTCCGAATTTAAACGCTAAAGAGTCGGCGCTACTAGCCCTCTCGGTGGCTATTAACCAACGCCATGATTTGTTGATTCAGACTTTCCGCAACCTAGCCCTTGAACATGGTGCCACGGTAGCTGAATTAGGCGAAATTGCGGCATGTACCTCGCTGCTTAACGTGAACAACGTGTTTTACCGTTTCCGCCATTATGCAGAAATCGAGTACTACAACACGACGCCCGCTGGCATCAAGATGAGCGTGATGGGCAGCCCTGTGATGGGTAAAGAGTTTTTCGAGTTGGTTAGCCTTGCCGTATCGGCCCTTAATGGCTGTGAGGCTTGCGTACGCTCGCACGAGGCGTCGGTTGTCAGCCACGGCTCAAGCCAAGCCCGCGTGTATGACGCAGTGCGCCTCGCCGCAATTGTGAAAGGTTATACAGTACTTGTATAGTGATGAGAGCGAAGAGCAGAGAGCAGAGTAATGATGAACTCTGCTCTCTGCCCTCTGATCTCTTATCTCATTAAGTACATTTTACCCCAGCCGCCTTCAAAATATTGGCTGGTGTTGTTGTTGTACAGTTTGTACTCGCTACCGTTGAGTTTAGCAGTTACTCTGTAGAGGTAAACGCCATTAGCCAGGCGGTCTCCGAACATATCGGTGCCATCCCATTCAAAATCTGTCAGGTTGTGCCCGATTCGGATTGGGCCTAGCTCATCCATCGTGATTTCGCGCACCACCTTGCCAGATACCGTCATGATTTGAATTTTCATATAATCGGGTAATTCATAGCCCGTTAGCGTGAATACAAATCGGGTAGAGGTGGTAAATGGGTTAGGGTAATTCAGCACGTTACTGATACTGGCCTCGTTGATAACCTTGAACGATACCCGGTAACTCAATGCGCCGGAGCTGTTACCCGAGCGGTCCTGAGCATTGACAATCAGCTCGTAAGTACCATCCTCCAGCGTATTGGGGTTGTAGAGGATCATGGCTTTGTTTTGTCGGCTCAAATCTCCATTATTCGCCGGGATGAAATTCATCGCGGGATCCGTAAAGAATAAACGACTGGTTTGCCCCTGAGGATTTTTCAAGTATAGCTGGAAATCACTCGTGTCATTTAAAGCCAAGAAGGTGTTTTCATCCCGCAGGGTAACTTGGATTTCAGGTTTGGCCGAGACCAAATCGCCATCCATGATGTATACGCCATCGAAGGTTACATCCAACAAGGGATTAACGCGATCACCTTTCACGAAGAAATTGCGCAAGGCCAAATTGTTGAAGAAATGCTCTTCTGGCTGGTCGCTATTCGGGTTAATCTCAACCAAAAACTGTTGAGGTCCATTCAAGCTGCCCGTTGGTATAGCTACGCTAGCATTGAGGGTATCACCCACATTTAAAGCTTTATAACGCTTGAAGTAGTTGAGATCTGGCTGATTAAGCACAGCATAACGTACCAATAAGCTATCCATGTCTTGCGTGCTGATATTTTCAACTTTCACACTCATTTTAAGCGAGTCGGACTGTTGCAATGTATCACTTTTGAAGCTGAACAAAATCTCTGGGCGAACCGCCGCATCGGGTAGGGGCTCATACAACACGCGCCAGTAATCCAGTTGTGGCGAGGTACTGCGTAAGGTATCCCTAGCATTAAATTGTAGTCGCAGATATGGGTATTGCCCTGCATCTACTTGCGTCAGACTTGTATCCCTAACCTGTATGTTTTGCAGGAGTAAGGTCTCCACCCCGTTGGCCTGCACGCCGAGTACATCTACACCTAGGCTGTCAGACAGGTACTGGTCTTGGCTAGCAGCCCATTTTAACTGGTTCCAAGCCATAGCTGGGCCTATCTTTGTCGACTTTACATTGCCCTCATCCCAGTTGCCCGGAATATTGAAGGTGCCGGTAATGACAGCGTTTACACTATCGCCCAGGATTTCGTAAGGGCTGAACAGCGGGTCATTCTTCTTGAAGAAAAAGGCATAAGGCGCTGGATTGTTCCTAGTGTTTTCTATCAAGCTAGCGCCGTATTGCCCCAGTGTGCTAAAAATAGAAAGCCCAAAATTAGCCTGGTCATCATCCCACAGTTGCGACTGGTAATCATTCAACGAATACACCAACACGTAGTTATTGTCAGGTATACTGTCCTGCAAAAAGCGTATGAGGTTAAATCGGTAATTGACATCGGTGGTAGGGAAATAAAATCCAGCCACTTGGAACGAGTTGCAGCCAAAGGAGCCATAACTGTCGGTCAATGGAGGGTTCTCCCAAGGGTTGAGGCTCAAAGAGTCAAACACCAATACGTATAAACCCTGCCCGTTAAGGCACTGGCCAGATAAAGAATTGATAATAAACCCGTTTTGATAAACGGCAATCCGGCGGTAATCTACTGTACTGGTATAGGCGTTTTCGATATCGATGGCTTGCACGTCGCTTACAAATTCAAAGTCACGGTTTTGCGGCAAACGCATATTTTGATATCGGTCGTACAAGTACTGGAAGTAATGCGACTGATTCCAGCCATCTGGGATGCCCGCCAAGTAGATAAAGGAGCGTTTCCGCCAGTCGTAGGCTTCTCCGGCTGCTGGTCTTTTGCTAACCCGCCAGTAATACACGGTACTATCAATCATGCTGATGTTCGGCTGCCACTCTAGGGTACCACCAGCTTGGATGATGTTACCTTGCTCTAAGGCTGGACTATTAAACAACTCCGTCGTGTCAATTTCAAAGATATACTCCTTGATTGGCTCAAACACGTTGGCTGTTGATGCTTTTAAGGTTGGAGCCTGGCCCACGATGCCAAAATCGCTTGGGTAGACTGGTATTACCTCATCCGATAAGATATAAATAGGTATTTCAAGGTAGTTGTTCGATTCTGCTGCTGGCGAAGGTACTTCCGCAACTTCGTTGTCTTGGTCAACAGTTACTTGTATCAAATTCAAGCCTAGTGCAGCATTGCCGCCCACTGGTATGTTAACCAGCAGCGTTCCCCTCGAGTAGGGCGCTTTCATGCGTGGTACATTATTCAATGTACTCACCGAGCCATCTGGGAACACCCGCCTGATTTGCACGTTAAAGCTATCGTTAACCGCTGAACCGATGTTGCTGATATCTAGCTTCAATTCAAATGAATCAAGCCGGGTAGTGATTAAATCAGGGCTTACCTGGTAATCTTGGCTTCCAATCAGGTAGTCAGGTCCAGGCTGTGGGTAAATGCGCAAGGCTGGGTCGCCGTGCAGGGTCATCTCCGTAATGGCATTTTCCAAATCTACACCAACCGAGCCGCCCAAGGTGTTGATGGTGCGTTGCATCATCACACCAATACCGTTGGTATAGGAGTTGCCGCTCAATTCGGTATAAAATCTACGGCCATACACGCCCAGCGAGGAAAGGGTCGACAAGCCCGAGGATGCAATGAAGGCAATAGCGCCTTTCTCGGGTATCAACACGAAATCGCGGGCAATAGACGGCCCGCCAATGTGGATATTACCCGTGTAGCAACCCATCGACAACATCACGGGGTGGCGGTCGGTGTTGTTGTAGTTTTCTGGGCGGTCTAGGTTATAGTCAAACGAGTTCGGCGAGGAGTGCCCGAAAAAGGTAATCAAGGCCACACCGTTGTTGATTAAACTATCTAAAGCATCCGATTGTGATACTTGTATAGGGTCGGTGGATGTCTTGTAAAAAGGGAATACCCGACCGCCAAATTGTACATTTTCGACCAAGGCTGCCATCTGCTCCAAAATAGATCGTATCGTAGTCGTCTCGAAACCAGGGAAGCCTCCACCTAAATGCAGTACATTTTTCATCCAAGCCCTGTCCTCAATGCTCTGGGGTAGGGTAGTGTATGACTCTATCCCGATGACCTTGTTCAAGTATGCCCTAACTTCATCACCATTCGTCACGGCGAGGCGGCCAATCGGAATACGGGGTGTTTGCCGATTATTATCGGCAGCCAACAATATATCAGATTCAGGCAGGCCAAAAGTTGGGATGAAAAAATCCTCTGGGGTTCCGCTGCGGGCGGTGCTGTATGCCCTCGCCTTACCAATCAAGAACAAATAACGTGGGTTGCTCCAGTTTTTAACCGCAAAGCCCGTGAAATTGCGAATGGATAGCGGGTGACGCTCAATGCCGTAGGCAAATTGG
This sequence comes from uncultured Saprospiraceae bacterium, assembly GCA_964508975.1. GTDB lineage: Bacteria > Bacteroidota > Bacteroidia > Chitinophagales > Saprospiraceae > CAZDVQ01. The sequence goes on along the minus strand of CAZDVQ010000039.1, from coordinate 32,930 downwards.
TCGTAGAGCTCTTGGATGTCAATTATGGCAGGATTAAAACCTGTTTGGAAGCGGTAATCCGCATAGTCCTGCACTACTGTACCGCCGTTGCCGTCTAGCATCAAGCTGGGGTGTGTCACTATGGCATAATCGGCGTTGAGTGTGGCTAAGTTCCGGAACTGCACAAATTGCAAAGCACTCGTTTGGAAATAATTAGCCCTGACGAGCACTAAATTACGGGTAAGTGTTTGATTACCAGCCACAGGTGCCGGTAATAGCACCCGGCCAACACCAGCGTTCCAGAACACCTCCAACCGGTAGCCATTGGTTAAATCGTAGAGCCAAGGGTTGCCCGTGCTGGCGTCAAAATTCTGAAATTCAATGTATCGGGCGTTCGGATTAGCACTCAGGCTAAACGATATCAAGGAATCGCCGCCAAAGCTAAACTCCCGAGGGTAAGTCAGTTTTACAAATGGCGTAGAATGTCTGTCGGTACTGCCCAACAAACCCCGAACCCGCACCGTGGTGGTACTTGCGCCTAGTTGCGAGCTCGGCACCGCAAAGTTGTACACGTTCATGTTGTAGCCCGTAAACACTTGGCTAAAATACGATGTACTGCCTACTTCAATGCTTAAATCATGGTCGTTGGCCGATGAAATGACATGCATATTTACCTGACAATCAGGGCCTGAGGTATATCGATTCGGCGTTGGGATATTTTGGCTCAGGTTGTTTGATGCGCTACTGGTATAACCCTCGCCAATGTCAAAAGCGGTACGTCGTAGGCCTCCGCTGTACACTTTGCCTTGATCCAGCACGTTCGAATTTACCCGCAGGGCTTCAAACCAGCAGTAGGCTTCAGCGCTTGGCGGGCTCGACAGGTCGTTGGCTTGGTTGCTAATCCGCTTGTGGTTCGCTTGGTTGTCCCAGGTTAGAAAATAAACGGCGGTATCGTTAAATAGGCTAAAATATGGGTTAACGTGTTGATTAGCAAACTTGTATAAAAATTTATCTATGCTGCCTTGATTGCCTTTAGCCCAAAATTCAATATAGTCGCTAGGGCTTAAAGTGCCCGATGTACTCAGGTAAATAGCCTGTTCTTGCCCCTCGTGGTACAGGGCAAATTGGCTAGCGTTGATGCTGCTCAGGCTTTGGCCATTTTGGCTCAACACTTGGGCTAAATCGCTGCCTTGTATTCTATAAAAACCTGTTTTTGAGACCTTTATCTTAATGTACGACTGGCTATAATTAATCCATTCGTTACCAAAAAGTGTGTCTTGCCCTACAATCATTTGAGCAGGGCTGCTCATCCAAGTCGCCAAAAAGCAAAATATGGCTAGTATAAATCTATTCATCTGCTCAGGTTTCGTGTTTATGCTATTGATTTGGATTTTTTGGGGCCTTCCCTCCGCCACCTTCGGTGGCTCCGGGTCGCTATGCTTTGGCGCTCGCTGTTCGCTCGGCCCTTCGGGCTGGCGCGTTGCGCCACGCCGTCGCAGCGCTAGTCCGGCCCAAGGCTTTAGAGTATGTTTGGACTTTAGCTTCCGGCGAAAAACAGCTCCTTTTGGATGATTTTTGCTTTAAAAAATAGTTACGTAGCCCCACTATGCGCCCATTTTTTAAAGCAACCTCATCAAAAAATAGCTCGTTTTTCCCTCGAAACCCAAAATCCAAACATACTCTTAAATACCTTTCTTCTTGAAATAATCGAAGTCTATGTCGGCCATCAAGGATACCACGTGCGAGTATGCCGCACCCGATACATTACCTACGTTAGCCAGGGCGTAATCAACTTTCACATTCCATAGGCGCAGGCCCATACCAAAGTTGGGTTGTACCGACCAGCGTTTGGTGCCGTCAAAATCGAGTTTTTGTTGAATATTGTTCACACCGGCGCGTAGGTAAACCAACTTGTTGTAGCCCAATTCCAAACCTGCAATCGGGTCAATACTCAAGGGATTCGAGCGTATCAAGGTGTTGCGCTCCCCGTCGGTGGTAATGTCAAAGTTAACTTCGGTGCTGATGTTCAAGGTTTTAGGTTTCTTGCCTTCAGCCAGTTTCGACTTGTTCAGCAGGATGTCCTTGGTGTAGCCAGCCGCAAGGGTAATCCTAGGGCGAGTAATTTCAACCGAGTTGATGGGTATTTCGTTGCCCGTAAGGTTCAGGGTTTGTTTCTGCTCGTCGGTAAAGTTGAAGGTCCAAGCATTGAAGGTACTGGTTACATCCTTGGCCGTGAGGCCGAAACGCCAGTCTTTGAGGCGATACTGCAAGCCAAGGTCTAGGCCAAAACCCCAAGCGGTGGCAAAAGGGCCAACCTTACGGTGAATCACCTTGCCATTACCACCGATGCTTAAACCTTTGGTCCCAATTTTTTGGGCATACGACAAGAGGATGGCATAATCCGCTGCCGAGAAAGGCGTGATATTATCATAGTTCACGGTACCATCATCTTCATACAAGCTCAGGGTATTGGGAATATTATCAATACCAAAGCGGATAAAAGATAAGCCCACGGCCCGTTTACGGTCGGCAATGGGTAAGGCCACGGTAGCGTAATCGTAGTTGGCCACACTGCCAAACCATTCGGAGTGCATGAAACCAACTTGCAGGTCGCGTTCAATCCAGGCTAGGCCGGCGGGGTTCCAATAAGCTGCGCTGGCATCTGAAACACCAGCCCCAACGGCATTGCCAAGGCCCATGGCACGAGCACCAGCACCTAGGGTTAAAAACTCGTTGCTGTATTTTTGGGCTACGATACTAGCGCTAAAACCAAGCGTCAAGCATAGTCCAATACCAATTCCTTTTAGTTTGTTCATCGTCAAAGTCATGTTTTCAAGCATAAAGATAATTGATATAACGGCTTTAACGCGAAGAACGTCATTAAAAATGGCTGAGAAATGTGGGGGAGGGGTGATTGTCAGATATAAAAAATTAAACCACTATACATTCTGTAGTGAAAGAAAATGGATATGCTGTTTTAATTTTTATGTTGATTCCGTGCGATGTATTTCTCGATTTTTTCAATGTCATCTGAAAAAGCGATTGAAGCCTGTGTGGAGTTGCTTGATGAATGGTTCGATTCAGCTTCAATTTTTTTTATGAACTCAACTAGTTTTTTTAGTTCTCTTTTAGAATTACGCCACCAATTAGTGCTCCATACTCTGTGAAATACAAAACCGTGGCTTTCAAGTATTTTCTGTCTATGCCTATCATAAAGGTAGGCCTCTCTGCTAGAATGATACTTTGCACCGTCACATTCTATCGCTATTTTCGGAACATTAGTTTTTGAGGAATTAAATACTATGTCAATTCTAAAGCCTGCAAACTGGAACTGAGGTGTTAATTTATCTTCACCAAATTCATTAGCAAGTGCCTGAAAAACCTCTTCCTCAAATGGAGATTCTAGTTGACCTGTCGAATAAGTGCTATAATTATTTTTATTTACGGTGTTTTCTTCTAAAGCCATTAATACAGATTTTCGTTCTTTTTCATCATTCTCACTCACAGCTTTGCTGTACGCTAGGTAAGCATACAATGCAGCTTTTTTGTTGTTCGACCCTTCGGTTATTAAATGTTCTCTATAGTTCACGAAAACTTGTTCAGGTATAGAGGTGCATACATAAATTTTGTGCTTTGCCCTTGTTATAATAACATTTAATAATTTATATCCCTTAGAGTGGTTAATTGGCCCAAATCTTTGAGCGAATTTACCATCTTTGTTAATTCCGTATGTCGTTGATAAAATAATTACATCTCTTTCATCTCCTTGAATATTTTCTAAATTTTTGACGAACATTCCATTTTCTTCTAGCTCTCGTATTTTATCATTAAAATCAGCAAATTGAGAGAGATTCAGTCTTTCTAGAATCTTACTTTTAATTAGGTTTCTCTGAGCGATATTAAAGGTAGCAATACCGATTGTGGGATATTTACCATTTTCAAGTCTGTTTATGTTGTTGTCTATTATTGATAAAACTACTTCGGCTTCTGCCTCGTTTGTATGGTCTGAAAAAGTTCCATTAGCTTGGATATATTTAATTGCTAAGTACTCGTAATCATTAGGTAAAGGCTTTATCCTTTGATTGTAAAAAGCATAATTAGAGAAGTCTATTAAATGAGGATGCTTAGACCTATAATGAAAGTCAAGATGGATTTTATCAAACTTAAGTTCAGTAGCAAAGTCAAGTAGAGTCTCACAACTTAAAATAATATCGTCTTTATCAACTATGATGTCATCTTCTTCTTCAATTTCATCATCATCTTCAACAGAACCATCATATATCTTGCTGAAATAATTTGATGGGGGCATTTGGTGTTCGTCGCCTGCTATTATAATTTGTTTTCCTTTAAGAATCGCAGGCAAATTGTCTTCCAGTCTAAGTTGTGACGCTTCATCGAACACTACGATGTCGAAATATTTATGCATACCTTTGAATAAATTGCAGCAGACATCTGGGGATGTAAGAATAACAGGAAAAAAAGTGGTAAACAAGTCTACATCATACTGAACAATTTGTCTAAGCGATAGCCGCTTATATCGATTACTACTCCTTTTATTATATAGGTTTTCAACTGCAATGTTTGAGTTTCTTGCTTCAAAATCCCTACTTTCCTTTATTTGTTTAGAACGCCAATACTCTTTTACGTACTTTAATTGTTCATCTTCAATACCTCTAAGTATTCCATCAAGTTCAATATGCTCATTTTCATCTGTTGGTAAGTCTATATTAGATTTAAGTAAAAGTAGTGAATTAAGATAGGCCACTAAGAAAGACCTACGCCAATTTGACTTAGGCTTTAATAAGTCAATTATATTTTTTTGTTTGTTGCTCAAACTTTTGTAAAACCTGAACCATTCAAACTCTTTAAAGAAAATATCATTTTCATTGTTAATATATTTTATGACATAATTTAGTTCCGCATCAAAATCTGATAATTTTTGTTCCTTATCCTTGCTGGTGGATTTAGTTTTTAACCAATTGTCTTTCTGTACTCTTTTAAACAATTGATTTATATCTTTATTCAACCTCGGATAATATATTTTGTGAAACCATTTTCTATTGAGAAGTAATTTTTTTATTATAGATAATTCTGATATGTAGTATGAAATATCCTGTAATATTGCCTCTTTAAGGGCATCTGGATTGTTACCTTCAAGTTTTTGATCATTCAATAAAGTTGAATTTTCATATTTCTTAAAGGCTTGGTATAGAGGTTGGCCTTTGTCTATAATTTCTAGTAATGAATTAAGCTCGTGAGCGCTGTAATTCAATTCTGATTTTTTGATATCAAATTCCGAATCAAATGTCAATACTTTCATTTCTTTTATCAAATCTCCTACAACATCGGTCCAGTTTTTGTCGCCGAGGATTTTTGTATCCAGTTTCCTATGTTTTCTGTTTATAGAACTTATTAAACCCTTTGCTTTATTAAGAAGGCTGTCAAAATTAACTTTCGAATACTCATGACCAAATTTATATTCGGAATCATCTAATCTATTGCGAACCGAATTTACCACATTTTTTCTATCTTTAACAATATCTCTCAATAGAATACAATGCGAGTTAAGGCCTTTTTCAATTAATGCATTGTGAAGAACTTCTAGAGCGGTCCTTTTTTCGCATACCACTATTGTAGTTTTGTGGTTTTCTAAGGCGTTTATTAAAACCGCGGTTAGGGTCTGACTTTTGCCGGTGCCAGGCGGGCCTTGAATTAATAAATTTCTTTTTGACTCTAATGAATGCAAAACACCTTGTTGTGATGGATCGGTTTCTACAGATGAAATTGTTTGAAAGTAGTGAGATTCTAAATCATTTAAGTCTATATTTAGACCTTTAAGATTTATTAAACAGTCATAATCATTAACGATATTTTGTTTTTGGACTTCAAAAATTGAGAAAAGCCCGCCAAAATCTATAATTGAATCGGTTGAGTTGTTAATAATTTTTTCATAGTGATTTTTATCGCCGATAGAAACAATGGTTTGCGATTTTTTTGTATAATAGTCTATAATATCGGGTATCGTTGATGTGTTGATTGATTTTATCAGATTAACACAAATTTGGATTAGTTCATCTTGGGTTATTAGCCCATCGTCAAGCATTTCATCAGGGATTTGTTCAAGTTGGATTTTAGAATCATTTTCAAGGTGATTAATTAATATTTCATTAAGGTATATTGGGTCATCTTCATTCCTTAATACTTCCCAAGTATTGTATTCTTTTGTTCTTTTAATTCTTAAAGACCAAATCAGTACTGGAGCAACAGTTAGTTTGTTGTCCGCATTGTCTCGCCTGACCAAAATTGGAAAACCGAATCCAAAAGTGTTGATACCTTTCTCTGATTCTATTGCTTCTGTTTGATTAATTAGATTTTCAAAAGCTTTAGTAATTCTAAGGAGTTGATTTTGTTTTTCCTCAACCAATGTATTTAAATCCGGCACTTTATCCTTCCAGCTTATCCTATATTTCAACGGTTGTTTTGAAAGTAATTCTTTTATGAAGTCGTTTGGCAGTTGTTTATCGATAATGGAGAGTTTACTCAAGTCAAATTTATAACGTGAATTTGCAGGAATAGCATTTAGATGTACTCCCCTACGGTTCCCAATTTTTAGCCTCTTTTGAAGGTCGTATAATACTTTTTTTGTCAATTCCATTTTAATTAGATTAAGCGTGAAATGTACACTTTTCAATGTATTTTAAATAATGTGTTATTGTATAGGTCTTTAAAATACATGATAGTTTGGAAATACGTAATCTGCAAAAATAGTCAAAAAACATAACTAAGCATATTTTTATAGAGTTGTTTCCCTGTAATTTTTGTCCAACCTTCTTGCTAAAAATCTCTACCCCTACATTGTTGATGGTGTAATTCCCACATGAACCTTCCCAACACAAAACTGCTACAACATGTAGCAGTTTTGGGCTAACTAGCCCCCAATCCCTCTAATTCGGCTTGTACCCTTGCTGAAAATGCCTTTATTTGTGGCTGATCTATGTCTTTCCATAAGGCCAAGGCTTGTTCATAATACTGTTTTGCTTGTGCAATATCAGTCTCTACCTTGTAAATGTAGCCTAGTTTGTAATTTTCGATGGCCAGCCCGTTTTTTAATTCTTCGACATTGAAGATTGGGTTTAATGCTAAAAACCAACTTCTTAGCATAATACTGGCTTTCAACATATTTATAGATTTTTCAATATTACCCAAGGTGAAAAAAACTGAGCTCATATGAAGCAAGATTGTAGATTCTTCAGCTTTAAGGTTAATTCCTGTGGGAGATTTGTCTAGTTGCTTCAACGCTAATTCGAAATATCTCAAACTATCTTCTGGCCTATTGTTCAATTTAAGTAGCTCGCCTACCTTTTCATATTGGAAATACAAAAGTTGAGCTGCGTTTTGAGTATCTGGTTCTTTTGATATTAAATTCTCTAGTATCTTAATAGCTTGCAAACATAGACTTAATGCTGAACTCAAATTATCTTCACTTTTATGAATATCGGCTAATAAGCTCAATAAGGCGGCTTTAAAGTGAGGATCATTTTCAGAGTCTAATATTGATTTAGTGAAGTACGACTTAGCTCTATCTAAATCTCCCATATCTTTTAATCTAATGCCTATCATTGACCATATAAATCCTTCACTTTCCTCCGGTGCAATAGCCTCCCATTCCTCCAATAATTGGAGGGCTTCTTGGTGGGCTCCAATTTTTATGGCTGCTTCGGTTATCTGAGGGAAAAGCGTCAAACGGTAATCAATTTCATCTAGGGGGATTTGTTCTAAAATAGCCTTTAATCGCTCATATTCTCTACGGTCTTTAGTTATATCGGTATTAAATTTAAGATGATTTAGCTCATCCACTTCGTAAAACATAGCGGCATCCTCAACAAGGCCAACCCCTGTTTTTTCAAGGTCTAAAATCATGGAGCGGAACGACCATAAGTCGGGCATTTTTTCCATGATAGTTTTGGCATATAAATCATCGCTGCTGGCCTGTATAAATACAAACAAGGCTACAGGCTGCTTGGCCAACTTGTCGCGCCTAAGGTTTAAACCTGCACTTATGCCACGGCGTCTTTCGTTTTCCTGTTGGTACTCGGGCGTTCCTTGTTTCCGATCATTGTATTGTTCCTGGAGCACATCCTCAAAATGTACTAGAAACAGAAAACCACGCGCTATGGAAAAATACTGCTGCGTTATACTGTTGTAGTCCGCTGTTTTGGCATCAATTTTCAAAAAGGGCCTGTCGGGGAATTGCGCTTGCACATCCTGCTCAAGTTGCTGCACAAACGAGTAATGGTTGTAGCGCACAATGATAAACCTAAATGCCTCCGTGCGAAGCATTTTGAATAAGGGCTGCGTTTCTTCCGTGTAATTATCCAAGGACATACTGTTTATACAAGGCTGATGCTTCTACAATGGGGTTCACCCGTTTAAAGGTCCCATCATTGTATTCTAGCACAATTAGTTTTTCCAACAAGTCTTGCCATTCTTCGTCAAAGGCCAAGGGCATATTATTGTCGTTGGCCTCCTTGAGTTCCTTCAGCTTCGTTAGATCTTTTTTAGAAACGTACTGCGCCGTTTGTGCCGCTAGTTTTTGAACACCTTTTTCTAAGTCTTTGAGGTATATGGTGTTACTATCTTCGTCTGCAAACAAGGCTGCAAACTCTAGCACACGCAATAATTCCCTCGGAGAGCCACCGCCGTACAAGATAGCTTGTTTTACCGTTTCAGGACTATCGAATAGGGCGGCATCTATACGTTTGTACACAAAATCCTGGAAGCGTTGAAGGGCTTCTTCCACTATTGAACCATCTCTTTCCTTGATTTTTACAAAAGGGAAAGAAACTACTTGGCTAAAACTCAACAACCTTTGGCATTCTGGTATAAGCTCGATGGGCAAGGTGAAAATAGTGTTGACCTTTATCTGTTTAATCCGGTTGGCTTCATCAATGATGAGCTTTTTGCGGATGTCCCTAGTAGCAACTTTTTCAAGGCCGTCAACGATAAAAAGCAACTCCTGAGCCACGCCTTCTTTGCGTATCACATAGTTGACGTGCTCAACAAATTCATTAAACTTGAGCGAGAATGTGGTAAAGTTATTCTTGAAGGTAGTCCGAATTTTTTCCGCATTTTCCTTGCTACCGGCCAAATTGGCCTTAAGCCTAGCCGCAATACCTAGGAAACTAAAAATAGTAGGGGTTTCTGCTTTAACGTCAAGCTCAAAGCCGCCTTCTTTTTTAATTACTTTGTTGACTTCTTTCACGCGTTCGTCGAACCATGCGTACAACGCGTTAACGATACCTTCATCTAATGCAATCTGGTGCTTTTCAACTTCTTCAAACAAACGTTCTAGCTGGAATATCAGGATGTCCATGTATTCCATATCGTTCAGGTCAAGACCTTCGTCTAGGTTACAGGTGATGCAAAGGAAGCACTCCTTGTTGTTTAATTTTTGGGCGATTTTAGCCAACTCCGAGGTTTTGCCGGAGCCCCTCATGCCCGCTAAGAACAGCGTTACTTTATTGCCAATATTGGCCGATCGGTTGTATTTAAATGTCTTAGGGTGAACATTTAAGGTTTTATAAATCATTTTATCCTCAAAATCGCCCCGCACGTCAGAAAAGTCCGTGTAAAACGGGTGGTCTGGCGTTATCGGTACATCAAACCTAACGGCGTTGTCGACTTCTGAAAGCGACATTGCTTTTTTGTATAGCGTCAAATTATGTTGCATAAATATTTTGCGATGGGCTTTGCTTATGTATCACAAAGATACAAATTAATTTTTGTTGGTCAGCAGGGCAGAAAATCTTATGCCTATGCAAGTCAATAATCAGCACATCGTAAGGCTGTGCAGCAGGCGAATATGTGTCGCTCCTAGCGGAGCTCATTGGATTAAGGTGTATTTTTCTTTCTATTAACATGCCGCTCCTAGCGGAGCTGGGCAATGTTTGCCTCCGCTCCTCTCTCCTCGCTTCTATCTCCTATCTATGAACGGCGGCTTTGCCGCCGTTCAAGCGTTAGCTGGCCGGAGGGCAGCCGCGTAGCGGCTGGTGCGCAGCACGGAGCGAACAGCGAACCCCGTAGGACAGCGGCGGCCGCAGGCCGCAACGCCACAAAAATAACTATGAACTATGAACTATGAATATACGGGCTGATTTGTCTGTTATGCCAGTTTTTTAAAAAAAATTA
>CAZDVQ010000039.1:0-22663 GCA_964508975.1 uncultured Saprospiraceae bacterium | reverse complement strand
TTAACCATTAACCATTAACCATTAACCATTAACCATTAACCATTAACCATTAACCATTAACCCTTAAATTATACCGTAAAAAGCTGCAAAAGCCCCGCTAGGCCGCCTAATATAGCGCCCACGAGGATAAGTTTCCACTCGTCTTCTTGGAAAACGGGGCGGAGGAACGATACGAAATCGGGTGGACTAAGGTTTTGCATTTTGTCGCGGAGGGTGTCTTCGATGTCGAGGGCTTCCTCGGCGTAATCGAAAATGAGGCGGATATGTTCCGGTAGTTCCTCCATGAAACGTTGGCAAGCGGTTTCTTTGATGCTATCGTATGTTGCTGTACCCGAGGTAAATATGATGAGTGAACTGGTGAATCCAGCCGTTTTGTCGACACCTTCGTGCACGTGTTTTTCCACGATTTTAACCAGCTTATCGGTTGATTGCCCTTGGAGCAAGGTCTCGAAAATATTGGGCATGGTGAGGATGTGGTTTGCGATGAGCTTGGCATAGGCCGCCGAAACCTCTTTTTGGCGCATGATAAACAAGCCTTGAACCTTGATAAACAGCCAGCGACGGGGTGTTTCGGGTTCAAAAATCATGCGCAAGGCCAACACGTTGGTCAACCAGCCCACGATGAGCCCGCCGATAGGCAGGATAATCCAGGACCAACTGTAATCGCGGAGGTAATACCAGATGACCATTTGCACAAGGCCGAAAATGAAGCCAAAGTAAAAACCCGATTGCTCGATAAATTTGAACTCCTTGCTGCCTACCTCGAGGAAAATGCGGTTGAGCAGGGCTTTATCCTTGGTTAACTCCTGTGTGACCATGCCTTTCAGGTCGAAGAGCTCCACGATGTTTTCCTTGATATCCTCCATGATTTCCTCGGTGACCAGGGGAAATTCTTTGGCGGCTGATTCGTATATTTTCTCCTTTTGGCGTTTAGGAGTCATGTTCCAGATGAGCGGAATATGCTTGGTCATCGACTCGTCGATGATGGTGCGGGTCAAGCGGTCAAGCACGGGTTCCATTTCGCGGGCCACCACCTTGGGGTCGATGTGCGCAAACTGTGCCTTCACGTCGATGAGCTTGCTGGTAATAAGGTCTACGGCCTTGCCGGCCATTTTCTCCGCCTTGGAAGGTATAATGCCTTGCCAACCGATATGCGGTTTAATGTCGATACCAATCATCTTGATGGGCAGCTCAACACCCAAGAACTCCAGCGGGTAAAAGGTCATCTTCAACGCGAGCAAGTTGGTGAACCAACCAACCACGGCAGCGATGATGGGGATGGATACCAATACCCATTCCCGCACGACGAAGGATCCTATTTGCTGTAATATTTCCAAGATGATGTTTTACTTGAAGGGCAAACTTACGGATTTTAGCTGAAAAGGGAATATCTTGGGTAAAAATTGCTAAAGATTGCTAAAATTGGGTGTAAGGGCGGTTTGTGCAAGCCGTTGAATTGAACTATCTTTGCACGAGCAAACAAAATCTATGAAAGGCAAGCACAAAATATTTAACGACCCTGTTTATGGGTTTATTTCAATCCCGTACGGCACTGTATTCGACTTGATTGAACACCCTGCCTTTCAGCGTTTGCGCCGTATTCGGCAACTAGGCCTTACACACTATGTTTACCCGGGGGCCTTGCACACTAGATTTCACCATGCTTTAGGAGCCGTGCACCTCATGTCGGAAGCCTTGGACGTATTAAAATCTAAAGGCGTTGACATCACCGATGCCGAGACAGAGGCCGCCATCATTGCCATTTTGTTGCACGATATTGGTCATGGACCATTCTCGCACGCGTTGGAACACCGCTTGGTTAAAGTACACCACGAGGACCTGACCACGGCGATCATGCAACAACTTAATGTTGAATTCGGCGGGAAACTGAGCCTAGCCATCCAAATATTTGAAGACAAGTACGAGAAGCTTTTCTTGCACCAGTTGGTTTCTGGCCAATTGGACATGGACCGGCTCGATTACCTTTCCCGAGATAGCTTTTTCACCGGGGTACACGAGGGCGTGGTAGGCTACGACCGCATCATCAAGATGTTGGATGTACGTGACAACAAGTTGGTAGTAGAAGAAAAGGGCTTGTACTCCATCGAGAAGTTCTTAATTGCCCGCCGTTTGATGTATTGGCAAGCTTACTTGCACAAAACCGTGCTTGGTGCAGAATTCATGCTCATCCACGCGATAGAACGAGCCCGGAAACTGACGGAGGAAGGCGTGCAGTTGCCTTTAAGTCCATTCCTGGATTATTTCTTAAGCCAGAACATAGACGCCGACTACCTTGAAGCCAACAAGCATGATGTGCTAGAGCACTTTATCATGCTGGACGATTTTGATGTAATTTCTGCGTTAAAAAATTTCACGATACACCCAGATGTAGTATTATCTACACTGTCTAAGGGTATTATATATAGGAAATTGTTTAAAGTGGAGCAGGATGATAAACCCTTTCCAACGGAGTACAAGCAAAAAATATTAGATAAAATCAAAGAAAAGTATCATCTTTGTGACGAAGAGGCGGCTAGCTTCGTCATTACTACCGCTGAAACAAACACAGCCTACAACAAAGACAAGGATGAGATTCAAGTTTTGTACAAAAACGGTGAAGTTCGTCCAGTGTCGGCTTGGTTGGAACAGAACTTCGACAAGAGCAAAGTGACGCGCTATTTCCTGTGTTACCCAAAAGATTTGGACAAAGAATAAGTATGCTTCGGCATCACTAGAGCAAAACCCCTAAGTAATCCATTTATTAACTTGCATACTTTTTTAACCAAAAACGCTCCATTACTATGAAAAAAGCAAACGCTCTAGCAATTGCTTTGCTGTTTGGCTTCGGTGCCATCCAAGCACAGGGTGATTACCCCAAAAACGCTGAACCAGGAAAATGCTACGCCAAGTGTATGATTCCTGACGTTTACGAAAACGTTGAGAAAACCATCGTGGTTAAGCCTGCATCATCTCGCGTAGAGATTGTTCCAGCTAAATTCGAAACCGTTACTGAACGTGTTGAAGTTAAGCCAGCCAGCAAACGCCTCGAAGTTGTTCCAGCTAAATTCGAAACCGTTACCGAACGTATCGAAGTTAAGCCAGCGAGCAAACGCCTTGAAGTTGTTCCAGCTAAATTCGAAACAGTTACTGAAAAGGTACAATCTGCTTCAGGTGGCAAACGCCTCGTTGAGATTCCTGCCGAGTACGAAACCGTTACCGAAACTATTGAAATCGCTCCTGCTTCAACCAAATGGGTGAAGAAAAAAGGCGACAAAAACTGTTTGTCTGCTAACCCAGATGACTGTCTAGTTTGGTGTTTGGTTGAGGTTCCTGCTCAAAAACAAACCGTTACTAAAACCGTTTTGAAAACTGCTGCCTCTACTCGCGAAGTAGAAATTCCTGCTGAATTCGGTACAGTTACTAAACAAGTTATGGTTTCTCCTGCTACTACTCGCGAAATCGAAGTTCCTGCTGAGTACAAAGAAATCAAGAAAACCGTTATGGTTTCTCCTGCAACTACGCGCGAAATCGAAATTCCTGCCGAGTATAAAGAAGTTAAGAAAACCGTTATGGCTGCTGCTCCTCAAACCAAAACTATCGAGATCCCTGCGGAATACAAAACCGTTTCTTCTCGTAAATTGGTAAAAGAAGGCGGCTTCTCTGAATGGAAAGAAGTGCTTTGTAACGATAAAGTTGATAGCTACACTATCCGTCAAATCCAATTGGCTTTGAAAGAGAAAGGCTTCGACCCAGGTCCTATCGACAACATCTTCGGTAGCTTGACTAAGTCTGCCTTGGTTAAATACCAAAAAGCAAACAACTTGCCTATCGGTAGCCTCGACTTCGAGACTTTGAAATCTTTGGGCGTTAAATACTAGTATTTAACTCAAAAAAAAAGCCCCGCCATTTGGCGGGGCTTTTTTTTTGAGTTATGAGTTAATAGTTAAAAGTTCAGAGCTGATAAATTCAGCGTTTGGGAAAAAATAAGGGCCAAATTATGCTATTAATTGATTGATTATCAAGATTTTCCTAACTCCTAACTCCTAACTCCTAACTCTAAATGTAGTCCACTACATCGCGTTGAGCCTTAACGAAAGCCCTGAACCCAAACCAGAACACAATCATGAATAGCCCAATGCCCATCATGTAGCCATAGCCAGGGAACTGTGCCCCGAGCAAACACCAGCGGTACAATGATATTAAACCCGCCATAGGGTTAAACCACATGAAATAGCGGTAGGGTAGCGGAATCAACTCGGGCATATAAAACACCGGGCTGAGCCAGAAAAAGAAGTTTACAAAGGTAATCACGAAGTGGAAAAAATCCCTGGAACGGATGCTCAAGGCACTGGTCCATAAGGCTACCGATAAGCCTAGCACCATGTTGAGCAAAACCAATAGCGGCAGCGCAACGATGTTGATGCTAAATTGATGGCCCAGTATAATCTGTATCACAAAGAATATGGCCAAGCTGATGAATAATTCTACCAAGCCGAGAATACTCCGGTAAAGTGGTAGTACCAGTTTAGGTACATAGTTTCGCTTGATGAGTTGAGCATCGGTAATCAAACAGTTACCGGCGCTGTTCACTATATCGAGAAAGTAGTTCCAGGCCATCATGCCTGAGAGTGCAATCAAGGCGTAAGGTGCGTAAACCGCCTGGATATCGACCACCCGCGTGAAGAAAAAGGTATAGATGGCCAAGTAGGAAAGCGGCCGTAAAACCGACCAGAACAAACCCAGCACCGTTTGCGCGTATTTTATTTTAAGTTCACGCGCCGCCAACATGAAAATCAAGTTGCGGTATTGAATCAACTCTCGAACTTCGTCGATAAGTCGTTTGGGTTTGTTTTCTATGATGCGCATTAGTTGCCTTTGGCTCCTTCTGAAAGTAAAATTTGGAGGTATTCCTGTCGTACAGGTACGCCTTTTGCGTTAGCTGTCTTGGCATCGTTCCAAGCAGGTTGAATATTACCCATGATGTAATGGGTCTTTGAGCGTGCCGAGTAATAATAACCGTTATTCGGGTTGATGTTGATGGCCTTGTTCAAGTCGCTTAGGCTTTCTTTCATCTGGTCGTTCATTTCATACACCATACCACGTAGGTACAGCACCTCTGGGTCGTTGGGCGAGAAGTTCAGGTACTTGGTATAGCTATCAATAGCGTTTTTGTAATCGTTGCGGCGCACGTACAGCTTGCCCATGTTTTTATAGGCATCTGGGCTGTAACGGTCCATCGCTATGGCCCTGTTGTAATCAATAAAGGCCAAGGAGTCATTGCCGGTAGCGGCATAAACCGTTGCCCTAGAGATATAGCCTAACTGGTAACTGCTATCCACGGCCAACACCTGGTTAAAGTCTTTCAAGGCTTCGTCAAAGCGTTTTTGGTCAAATAGCATTTTACCGCGATTATACAAAGCGGTGGTAAAGCTTGGGTTTAGTTTCACGGCCTCGTTAAAATCTAGGAAAGCCGAGTCGAGATTGTTGTTGTCTAAATAATATAAACCCCTGTTATTCAAGGCTAAAGGTAGTTTGGGGTATTTGGTCAAGGCATCGTTGAACAAGGTGTAACTGTTTTGCCAAACGCTAAGCCTATTGTAGGCCAACAAGGCAAAAATGGCCACGATACCTATTAATATATACTGTGCAACACTGGCTATTTTAGGCCATTGTACCAACAGCAAATAGGGTAGTAACGCTGATAAGCCGATGCTCCCGAGGTAGGTATAACGGTCGGTAACGAAGTTGGTACCGTAGCTAGGAATAATCCAAGCCGGTGCCATGGCTACGATAAAAACGGCTCCAGCCCAGAACACAAATTTATCGCGGAAGGCATAACGCCAGTACAACCAGAGTAAAGCGGCCGTTATAATGGGCATAAGGTAAATCATGCTGCCCATTTGCTGTACCAATACTTGGCGACTATACACCACCGAGAGGCCAATGGGGGCTAAAAAATGACCTAGGTAAAATACAAAACGATAGCTCAACAATAGCAGCATTTGAACAAACAAGGGTAAGTTGGCTATATTTTCTGGGTGCATGGCCGTTTCGTCGCCCACCACCCAGCTGCTCAGGCCTGCAGTATTGAGGCCAAGCAACGCTAGCACTACGCCAAGGCCAATGGGCAAAACCCACTTCAGTTTCTTATAGTCGAACTTGGCGCTTAGGCCACCGCAAAGGTAATCGCTGAGCAAGGCTACAACCGGTAAGGTAATGGCGGTAGCCTTCGATAAGTAAGCCAACACGAAACTGACTCCAAAGGCCAATAACCATACAAATCGGCGTTGCTCGCTAAATTTAAGCCAGGCATGTATACCTAGAAAGTAGAAGAAACCAGAAAGCACGTCCTCGCGTTCAGCTGCCCAGGCAAAGGACTCTACACGCAGGGGGTGTAGGCTCCAAATCAATGCTGCAAATAAGGCAACTTGATTTGCATGTTCCTTGTAATCAAGCTTTTGTATTATTTTACGGATTAAGCCAAAGACCAATAAACTGTTCAGTATGTGCAACAGTAGATTGTTGAAATGGTAGACGGCTGGGTCAAGTCCAAAAAGTTTATATTCAACGATCCAGCTGAGATAAACGATTGGTTTATAGTCGAATGTGCCAAATTGAGCCTTAAAAACCTCGCTTAGGTTATTCCAGTACGTGTTTCGGATCAGCGGATTTTGGTAAATCAACACATTATCGTCGAGGTTTACAAATTCATGCTGGAGCACGCCTGCGAAACAAGCTGCCGCGGCAATGATCAGCAAAATAGGCTGGTATGGAAACGTCGTTTTCAGGGTCATACGGCTTCAACTTGTATATACTGGGCAAATATAGGCAAAGCGTTTTGGATTTGAATAAATTTTTGGATTTGGGGCGCCTTGATTAGCTATGAGTGCAGAGAGCAGAGTGCAGAGCAGCGTTTGATTATGCGTTTAAAGTCAGCGTAATGTAGCCAAAATACTCTGCTCTCTGCCCTCTGCTCTCTGAACTAAACATCGGCCTAGCGATGCGGAGCGGTGGCGCGTAGCGCCAGACCCAAAGGGGCCGAGCGAAAGCGAGCCGCGTAGCGTAGCGCCACGAGCAACGCGAGGGGAGGCCCCAAAATATTAAACGAAATGCTTTATTCGCTAAAAGCAAAATTTGATGATTGTAAAATTTAATAGCCCTTTGTTACCCTGCTCTGCGCTCAGCCTTCTGCTCTTTGCTCTTTATTACGGTTTACTCAATAAAACCTACCTTAAAATAAGTCAATATGGTTAGATACTAGATTTAAAGCCGTATATTTATGGACTCGGACTACATTTGTTCCCAGATTAGATTTTACGCATCACTTAAATCAATTATCATGTTTTTTAAAAAGTTATCTCTCTTTCTATTTGCGGCTTTGTTGAGCTTGCAAGTATCTGCCCAAAACTATGAGGCACACAAAAAAGGCAATTTCCTCGTTAGCCCAGGAATTGGTCTAGGCTCTTATTACGGCGGTGGTTTTTATGGTTTTGGCGTTCCGGTGAGTGTATCTGCCGAAATTGGCGTGCACGACTTCGTCGGCGTAGGTGGTTGGGCTGGTTTTGCTAGCTACGGCTATAACTGGTTTGGTGCTAAATACCGCGACTCTTATGTGGGTTTTGGTGCCCGTGCTACTTTCCACTGGTATGGCTTGTTGGAGAAACTATTGGAAACGGACCTGCATGGCGACAAACTGGACATCTACTACAGCTTAATGCTAGGCTATTATATCAGGAATACCAACAACGATACATGGACGGCCAATTATGGTGGATTCGGCTGGGGCTCAACTGGTGGCATCCGTTATTACTTAAAACCAAAATTCGGTTTGTTCCTTGAAGGTGGCCGTGCATCATTTGGCTATGCAACCTTTGGTTTGACCCTCAAGTTGTAATCATTAGGCTTCTAACCTGAACAAAAACCAGTGCCAGCTTGCTCGCACTGGTTTTTTTATGTGCTGTACAGGCTTAAGTTTGCAGGGTTGCGCCAAATGCCTTACATTTGTGACTTAGATGCATAACTATGACAAGCAAAATATCCCGCAAATATCTCCTCACCTTGCTACTGTTGCCCCTTTTTATGGGCACACGCCCCAACACGGCCGTGGTGTTTACCGCGAGCAACTGGGAAACCGCCAAGGAAGAAGCCAAAACAGCCAACAAGTTTTTCTTTGTTGACTTTGACGCCAGTTACTGCTCCGCTAGCCGTACCATGGACGAAACGACCTATCAAGATGCTCGTCTAGCCCGCTACATGAAAGATAAAGTGGTGGCACAAAAACTTGATATACAAGATTTTGAAGGTATTAGGCTCTCAGGCGTTTACGAAGTTGAAGCCTTGCCAACCATGCTGATTTTTGCCCCAAACGGCAAGTTCCTTAAACGCTTGGAAGGCTACCAAAGTGCCGACGATATCCTTACCATCATGCTAGGGCTTGAACGAGAGCTCAGGGGAGATGCCCCAGCCGCAGGTATCGCCCAAGTGGGTAGTAATACCAAAACGACCGATAAATCGCCTGCCCCAGGTTTGCCGGGAAGTAGCAAAACAGTGTCGACCCCCGATGAACGCCCCAATGTAGCCAGCAACCCCGAGATTTTTGAATTTGATATCAAACGGGTTGAAGCCAAAGGCTTTACCGTACAAATTGGCGTTTTTGGCGATTATGGCAACATCCTTTTTGAAGCCGAAAAACTCCGCAAAAAATTTAGCGAACAAGTCATGGTTCAACTCGACCGTGTTGAAGATAAATCCGTTTACCGCTTGTACCTCGGCAAATTCCCCGACCGAAAATCTGCTGACGCTTTCCGGGTTTCGGCCAGGAGTAAAGGCGCTAATGGAATAGTTAAGGAGCTATGAACTATGAATAATGAACTATGAGTTAACTCTGGTTGCCAACTCTGAACTCATAACTCTGGACTCATAACTCATCCCTTATACCTAACCCCTCACACCTAACATTTGAAAAAGCTCGATCTTCTTTTACTGCGCGGTTTTGCGGCACCATTCATCACGACCTTCTTCATCGCGATGTTTGTGCTCAATATGCAATTCCTGTGGAAGTACATCGACGAGATTGTTGGTAAAGGTTTAGAAGTACAGCTCATCATCGAGTTGCTATTTTACCAGTCCTTGGCCATGATGCCATTAGCACTCCTCTTGGCGGTGTTGATTGCCTCGGTCATGGTCATGGGCAACTTGGCCGAGCGCTACGAGCTGGCCAGCATGAAATCGGCTGGGGTATCGCTAACCCGTACCATGCGCCCGCTCATCGTGTTGACCACTTTGATAGCTGGTTTCAGCTTCTTCTGTTCTGATAATATCATTCCAGTCGCCTCGCTCAAGTTCAAGTCGAGGCTTTACGACATACGTCGGCAAAAACCAACCATGAGCCTCGATGCAGGCCAGTTTAACTACGACTTCCAGAACTTTGTCATGCACATCAAGTCGAAAGATGCCCAAAAGAACATCCTCAACGATTTGAAAGTGTACGACCATACCTCTGGCCGTGGCAATGTGAGCCAGGTTAACGCTGCTAAAGGCGAGGCTTACTATTCTATCGATAAACGCTACCTCATCCTAAAAATGCATGACGGCGAACGGTACGAAGAAATCCAAAACAACAACGACCTACGCTCCAACAACTACCCCGTGATGCGGATGAAGTTCAAGGAATACCAAAGCATGTTTGACTTGGCCCAGTTTGACATGAGCAAAACCGACGAAGAACTTTTCAAAAACCATTATAGCTTGTTGAGCTCCAGGCAGTTGTACGAGTCGCTCGATTCCTTGTACCGCCGTGAAATTGATATCGTGAGTAGGCTTAAGATAAATGCCGACCCCGTGTACGCATTCGCCCGCAAAAGCACCATTGAGCAGCTGATTCGCAACCAAAATAAAAACAGGGATAGCATTCGTACCTATACGCCTGCACAAGCATTGCTCGACATGCAAGGGGCCAAAATCAAAGCCGAAAAACCCTACTTGGAAACCATCGCCCGGACCGATAGGGATAAAATCATCAACACAGCCCTATCCAGTACACGCAACTTGAGTAGCTATGCCGAACAGTCTATCGTCGAGTTACACGAACACCGTGTTGAAAAAGCTAAGCACCTCAATGAAATCCACCGCAAGTTCAGTCTAGCGGTAGCCTGTATCATCTTCTTGTTTATCGGTGCGCCCATGGGAGCAATCATACGTAAGGGTGGTTTTGGTTGGCCTATATTAATTGCCATTATCTTCTTCACTATATTCTTCGTGGCTAGTATTACCGGCGAGAAATTATCGAAAAACCTCAGCCTCCCGCCTTATATCGGTATGTGGTTGGCCAATATCGTCTTGTTGCCTTTAGGGGTATTTTTGACTGACCGTGCCATGCGCGATTCAGCGTTGTTTAACCCGGATGCTTACGCCGCATTTTTCAACAAACTATTTAAACGTGTTGGCTTGGTGCCTAAGTAATCCAGTACTGATTAACCCATGTCATTTATTCAAGCCCAACGTTGGTACATCATAGCTTGGCTCATACTTTTTGTGCCGACCCTGCTGCTTTTTTTGTTCACCGATAAGCCCGATGCACTGCTTTGGATTAACGCACGACATACCGCATTGGGCGACCAGCTGTTTGCATACATTACCCGCCTGGGTGAAGCATTTTCCTATGTGCTTGCATTTGTAGTGCTTGTTGCCATCGACTATAAGCGCACCATCGCAGTACCCTTTATTGCTTTTATGGCTACCATAGCAAGTGCTGGCTTAAAGGGCTACTTCAAACAACCACGCCCATTTTACTATTTCCAACAGCACAACCAATTGGAACAACTCAACTTTGTTGAAGGGGTAGAACTCATCACGGCTTCCGATACCAGTTTTCCTTCAGGGCATACCATATCTGCCTTTGCCTTGTTCGGCTTTTTGGCGCTCATCAGCAAACGAAATACCTTGAAAGTCACGTTCTTATTGATAGCAGCCTTAATCGGCATTTCACGCATATACCTCGTGCAGCATTTTTTACCCGATGTTTTGGCCGGGGCAGTTACCGGAACGGCTATCGCCTTGCTAACGTATTGGTTATCAAACCGCTTTAGCAGTATCCTAGAGCAGCGGAAGAAAATAGCATAATTCCCTTGTCTGGTATATAAATTCCAAAATTTTGTATGGAATATTAGCGAAATAAAAATAATAATCTACTTTTACGGCCAGTTCAAAAATTAATACAACATGAATAAAGATTTCTTCGCAAAGGAAAGTTTGGTACTTGGGCACCCCGCAGGGTTGTTCGTACTGTTTTTCACAGAGATGTGGGAGCGTTTCTCTTATTACGGGATGCGCGCCATCCTTGTATTGTTCTTGATTTCATCTGTCACCGATGGCGGATGGGCTTGGCCTAAAGAGAACGCTATGGCCTTGTACGGTACTTATACGTCGCTGGTATATTTAACGACTATCCTTGGGGGCTATTTGGCCGATAAAGTGCTCGGTTACCGCTGGGCCGTGGTCATAGGTGCCGTTATCATGACCTTGGGTCACGCCAGTATGGCTGTCGAAACGCCCATGTTCTTGTATATTGGTATTACCTTGTTGATTATTGGTAATGGCTTTTTCAAGCCTAACATGACCTCTATCGTATCAAACATGTACGAACAACACCAAGAGAAAAAAGACGGTGCTTACACCATCTTCTATATGGGTGTAAACGCTGGTGCTTTCTTGGGTATCATGCTTTGTGGATACATTGGCGAGCAAGTTAGCTGGAGCCTAGGTTTCGGTTTAGCGGGTATTTTCATGTTCTTCGGCATGTTGCAGTTCTACTTTACCCAAAATATTTTTGGCGATATCGGCCTCAAGCCTAAAGCTGCCGTTGCTGGAGATGCCCCGGCTGTAGCTACTAATAACGTTGGTGGCGTAGACATCCAAGATAAATTTAACCCATTTACCCCAGTTGACCTTGGGTTAATGGCCGGATCCTTGATTCTTGGCTTGATTTGGATTTTCAACGACCCATATTCTAAAATTTCTGGTGCAAGTTTGTTACCTGAAACGATCCTGGGTATGGATGGTAAAGGTTTTACTATTTTAAGTGCCTTGATCCTGTTTATCGTTTTGTTGGTCACACGTCTGGTTAGATATGCACCAATTACCCGCGACCGCTTGATTACGGTTACTATTTTTGCTATCTTCTCTATTTTCTTCTGGGCATCGTTTGAGCAAGCTGGTGGTTCTATGACCATCTTCGCCGAGGAATATACACAACGTATCCTCACCGGAAGCGCTGGTACTATCTTCAAAATTGTAAACACCTTGCTCACCGTGGTACCTTTGGGTATCATTACTTATGTGCTTTGGCAATTATTCCAAAGAACCTTCAAGGATTATGCCTTGGGCAACATCATCCTATCGGCCAGTTTCGTGGTTATTTGGGCTGTTGTTATTTGGATGTTGTACCGCGAATTCAGCAAAGACGAAGTCGAAATCGCCGCTTCATGGTTCGGTATCCTCAACTCTTTCTTCATCATCGCCTTTGCGCCGCTCATTTCTAAAGTTTGGGAAAGTAAATATAACCCAGGTGCGGCCTACAAATACGGCATTGGCCTAAGCCTCATGGGTATTGGTTTCGCCGCCCTCGCTTTTGGTTCTAGCGGCTTGGTTGAAGGCTCCGTGGTTAAAGTTAGCATGATTTGGTTGATTTTTGCCTACTTCTTCCATACCATTGGTGAACTATGCATCTCTCCAGTAGGCCTTTCCTACGTGAGTAAGTTGGTACCTGGCCGCATGATTGCCATCATGTTCGGTATCTGGTACCTCCACATCGCTATCGCAAACAAGATTGCTGGCGTAATGGGCGGCGAGATTGAAAGCATCACCAAAGATTACTCGCTTTCAACTTTCTTCCTCATTTTCACCATCGTGCCAATCGCTGCCGGGGTAATTATCGTGCTCCTCAACCCGCTGCTCAAAAAACTCATGCACGGCGTCCATTAATTAGACAAATTTCAAATACCAAAGCCCTTGGCCTGCATTACAGGTCAAGGGCTTTTTTTATGTGGGCTTTCTATTTATCTTTGCGGCCGCAAAAGTTCTATTCATTTATCGTTTTGGGCGCATCGGCGCTACGCGCCGTCGGTCCTTTCCGGGTGCGCTATTCGCTTGGCGCTGCGCGCTGCCGCCTACGGCGGCCCCCTCCAAGCACCTTGCGCGGGGGAGGGATTGATAGGTTCTGTTTTTCATTGTGATTTACCACCCCGTCTGCGCTACGTGGCGTAAAACGCCACCTGCGCATCCACCCCTCCTTTTCATGGAGGGGAGTCTAGGTCTTGTTTTATATTGTTGATAGTCAGCTCCTGCTTAAAAAAACCATAACTTAAACATTTGCTGTCATTTACTCATTTATTCGTTTACTCATTTCTTCTCCCATGATATACCTCACCCGACGCGAAACGTTCAATGCTGCCCACAAACTCTGGGTCAACGAATGGTCTGACGAAAAAAATATCGCCACCTTTGGCAAATGCTCCAACAAGTATTTCCACGGCCATAACTATGGCCTCGAAGTTACCGTAAAAGGTATTCCTGACCCCGTTACAGGCTTTATCATCGACGTTAAAAAGCTCGGAGAACTCATCCGCGTACACATCACCGATGTGCTCGACCATACCAACCTCAACATGGATGAGACCTTTTTACCCCACACCGTGCAACCAACCACCGAGAACTTGGTTTACTATATCTGGAAAGAGCTAGAACCGCTCTTGCCTGATACTTGCAAGTTACACAGTATCGTTTTACGCGAAACCGAGAAAATCTGGGCTGAATATCGCGGCGAATAGTGCAGTACATGTATCTTTAGTCTTTATTTACGCTCTATATCCCCCTGTCCCATGGCTTACGAACTGCACGAAATTTACTCCGATGAAACTACCGCCAAACTCCAGGCGAGCTACCAGATCATCCTCGATGGGGTAGGAGAGGACCTCGAACGCGAAGGCTTAATCAAAACCCCCGAGCGTGCTGCCAAAGCCATGCAGTTCCTCACCCAGGGCTATACCCAAGATGCAGAGGCTATCCTCCGTTCGGCCATGTTCAAAGAAGATGTACGCGACATGGTCATCGTCAAAAATATCGAGCTGTATTCCATGTGCGAACACCATATGCTCCCTTTCTTTGGTAAGGCGCATATCGCTTATATACCCAACGGTTACATCGTGGGCCTATCAAAACTGCCCCGCATTATCGATGTGTTTGCACGCCGCCTCCAAGTACAGGAACGCCTTACCCATCAAGTACTCGATTGTATCCAGAAAACCCTCAACCCGCTAGGTGTGGCCATCGTCATTGAAGCGAGTCACATGTGCATGATGATGCGCGGTGTACAGAAACAAAATTCCGTCACCACTACTTCTGCATTTACCGGCGAGTTCCAAAAGTTTGAAACCCGCAACGAGTTCCTAAAGTTAATCACTGCTGATTTGAGCTAGGTGTGGATGCTAAGTGGCGTATAATGCCACCAGCGCTTCGCCACTCCTTTACAAGGACGATTAGGACAAATCTTTTTGCCGCTGCCCGCAGGGCAGCCCCTTATCCTAGCCGCGGGTTAAGCGAAGCGCAACCCGGGGTTTAAGGCAACAACAGAAAACCCGTGGCGGCAAGCCGTTTTGAGCATCAACGATACAGAAATCGCCACGGAACGTTAGCCGTACCCATTTGGACTACAAACGCGAGACACTTGCGCGGCGCGGCAAAGTCTAGACCCGTTTTTATCTTTTACCGCCGCGCCTGGGATTAGGTTAACGCTCCGTTTTACCCCGGGTTGCGCTTCGCTTAACCCGCGGCTACCACAAGGGGCTGCCCTTTGGGCAGCTTTAGTATTTTAGTGCCATAATTTATAACCAAACAATCCTGAGCGTTGCGGTATGAGTCTATGCTTCTAAATCCTCAAGCGCTTAATCCAACGCACACCTTAATGTCGCATGTGATATGAATAGAGCCACTACAACTGCGCCAGCGCCTGCTCTAAATCGGCAATAATATCAGCAACGGGTTCAATGCCTACCGATAAACGAATCAGGCCGTCGGTAATGCCGTTTTGTAAACGGATCTCCTTCGCCACATTCAAGTGCGACATCGACGCTGGGTGCAATATCAAGGTTTCGGTATCGCCTAGCGTTGGGGCTAGTGTACAGAATTGTACGGCATTCATAAATTTAATACCCGTTTCCAAGCCGCCATTCAACTCAAAGCTCAACATGCCGCCAAAGCGTTTCATTTGGCGTTTGGCCAAGGCATGATCTGGGTGACTGCTCAAACCATTGTAGTTTACCTTGAGTACTTTCGGGTGCTGTTCCAAGTATGCTGCAATGGCCTCGGCGTTATCGCAGTGGCGTTCCATGCGCAACTCTAAGGTTTTCATACCTGTGTTGGTGAGCCATGCTTCAAATGGACTACAGTTGGTGCCCAAAAGCTTCATGGTTTTGAGCACCTTGGTTTTCATGT
Source organism: uncultured Saprospiraceae bacterium (assembly GCA_964508975.1). Taxonomy (GTDB): domain Bacteria; phylum Bacteroidota; class Bacteroidia; order Chitinophagales; family Saprospiraceae; genus CAZDVQ01. The sequence continues at coordinate 7,174 of CAZDVQ010000039.1, read as the reverse complement.
CACTGATATTCGTACCTATGATTACACCAGCAATCGAGTTGCCGTGTCCGTTAAGGTACTTGGTGGTAGAATGTATCACGTAATCGGCACCCAACAGCAATGGTCGTTGGAGGTATGGCGTACAGAAAGTATTATCAACGGCACTGACTACCTGGTGTTTTTTAGCGATGGCACATAGCGACTCAATATCCAAGCAATCCATGGTAGGGTTAGACGGCGTTTCAAAGTACAACATCTTGATGCTGCTATCTGCTTGGAGTGCCGCTTCAACTAGGGCGGGTTGACGTAGGTCTACCAATATGGTTTCGATGCCAAGATCTTTGAAAGTCCGCAAGAAAAGCTCGGTCGTGCCACCGTACAAATTACCTTGAGTCAGGATTTTATCACCGCTTTTCAACAAACCAGCCACCAGCGTTGAAATAGCCGACATGCCCGAGGAGGTCATAAAACCATAAGCTTCGATATCGCTGCCGAAAGTTTCGAGGCTGGCAATTTTTTGTCCAACTAAATCGGTGGTAGGGTTGCCAAAACGGCTATACAGATGCTGGGCCCTATCCCCGCGGAAGGTTTCCATGCCTTCCTCAATACTGTCAAAGCTAAAAGATGAGCTCGGGTAAATCGGCAGTTGTGTGGAGCGGATTATTTCAGGTAAAGCTGCATCGTGGATGCACAGGGAACCAAAACTCTTTTGATCTTTCATGGACGTTGTTTTTTGAGTTGCAAAGATAAGTAATAGCGGTAAGTTGTGAGATGTAAGTTGTAAGATGTGTTGCGTGAGGTAGAGTTATGAACATACAAAACTATCTGTCTTTGACATGTTCACAACTCTACGTCACGCGACAAAGCAAGCTCCCCACGCAAGCGCATGCGAGTGGGGGGAACTTGCTTCTTTGTTTTCAAGCGACGCGGCGCCCGTTTATAATCCACAATTCATAAACCAGAATCAAAAAACGGCGGTTTTACCGCCGTTCCTGCGTTAGCGATGCGAAGCGGTGGCGCATAGCGCCAGACCAAGCCGCCCCTGTAGAGCCGTTTCGTGAAACGGCTCCCGCCGTTAGGCGGGAAGGGCGGCGCAGGGCCGAGCGTCAGCGAGCCGCGTAGCGTAGCGGCGACGCACCGCGGCGCAACGCCCAAATAAAACCATACATGAAGAGCTCAACAATTCAATGATGGATTTAGCGGCCTTTTTATTAACTTTGTGACAATGAAACTTGTACAACGTATTAATGTAAACTAAACTATTCCAACTATGCGCTTAATTATTGCAACATTGGCCATTGCCCTAAGCATGGCCGCCTGCCAATCAGCTGAACCCAAGGTTGATGAAGCCCAAAAAGCTGAAATCGAAGCACTTGAAGCCGAAACTCAAACCATCGACTCTTTGGAGAACGACCTGAAAACATCTACTGAAGATGCCGCTAACGAAATCGACTCCTTGTTGAACGGACTCTAATTTTTTTTATCCTCAAAAAACAAAATCATGACAAATATCATCAAGAAAGCTAGCCTTTTAAGCCTAGCAATCGCACTTTCTTCCCTCACTTTTGCCCAAAAACCTGCACATGCTGCCGAAAAAGCTGCTGCCGGTAAAGCCAAAGGCGTAGAATCAGTTGAAAAAGCTAAAGGCAAAGCCGAAGACAAAGCCAAAACCGAAGTTGGTAAGGCTGAGGATCATGTAAAACAGCATGGCGACAAAGCCAAGCACGAAGGCAAAGAACACGCCGATAAAGCTAAGCACGAAGCCAAAGATAAAGCCGAAAAAGTTGAAAACAAACTCGAAAAGGCTGAAAATAAAGCTAAAGACAAAGCTGAAGAACAAGCAGAGGAAGCCAATGACAAAGCCGAAAAAGTGAAAGACGACATGTCGAAACCACTCAACAAACCTGAAAACAAAGGCAACGCCTACGGTAAAGACAAAGGCGACCTGAAAGGCAAGGATTTTGGCCAACAACGTGCTACCGATGCGAAAGCAGCCAATGAAGCCCGTAAAGCAGCCTTGAAAACGCAGTTGGCTGATACCGAAGCCGTTATCACTAGCTCAAAAGATAAAATCACGAAAGCTGAGGCCCAAATTGCCGCCGATAAAAAAGCCGGTAAGTTGAAAGGTGAAGCCGCCAAGCAAAAAGATGAAGCCATCAGCAAGGCGAAAGCCAAGGTGGCCGAACTGGAGCAAAAAGCCCAGACCATTAAAGGGCAGATTGCCAATTAACCTGAAGCTATCCTTCAAAAAGGTGTTCCCAAAAGGAACACCTTTTTTTATTCCCTGTAACGAAATACCTTTATGCTATACTAATGATGCATTAATCAAACTTTTCAAATTTGAACAGTCGCGAAAAAACATTCCTGGAGCTTATCGAAAAGCATAAAGGCATGATTCACAAGGTCTCCAAGGTGTACATGGAGGACCCTGAGGATAGGCAAGACCTGTTCCAGGAAATCCTGCTGCAACTCTGGAAATCCTTCGACTCGTTCAAAGGCGAAAGTCAGTTCTCCACCTGGATGTACCGCGTGTCGCTCAACACGGCCATCACCTTCCTCAAAAAGGAAAAGCGAAAGGTCGATAATCAAGCGCTCACGCCAAACCTAGACCGGGCCTACGAGGAACACAACCCGGAGAAAGAAAGCCAACTCGAACATTTTTACCGCGCGGTGAACAGCTTGAATGCCATCGAGAAAGCCCTCATTTTCCTGTTCCTCGAGGATTTGCCGCACCGCGACATTGCCCAAAATCTAGGTATCAGCGAGGTGAACGCCCGGGTGAAACTGAACCGAACCAAAGAAAAATTACAAAACATCATTAAACAGCAAGGATATGAATTTTGACGAGCTAAAGCAACAATGGGCCGATGAACCAGTACAGGATATCCACCTGCCGCTGCGCCTCGATACCATGCAAAAGGCCCAAAGCCCAATCGATAAGGTGCGCAAAAATATGCGCAATGAGTTTTTCATGCAAATGCTCTCTTTGGTGCTAGTTAGCGTACTGCCATTTACGGGTATTTTTACCAAGCAAGTTAGCGTACTTTTTTTGGTATTCTATGTATTGATGCTGGCTTTCACAGGCTTTTACTTTACCAAGTTTTTTATGTTTTACCGACGGTCGTATCACATGGAGTACAACTCGCGGGACAACTTACTTTGGTTTTACTACGAGCTGAAACTCAATTTGGAACTGTATAAGGCGCTCACTTATATCCTCGTGGTGCTCGGCTTGTCCTTTGGCTTTTTGGTTGGGTACATTTCTGCGCACGACGAGAACTTTTTAATACCAACCCTAGATGCTATTCATGCTAAAACGGGCTCTGTTTGGCTTCTGCTAAACGCTGTGGTTACTATTTTTCTAGCTTTTGGCCTGGCCGAGTTCGCCTCTAGCTACATGTATGGTAAGCACCTCAAACACATCAAGAAAATCCTCGACGAGTTGGATGCTTTACCGCCTGCTTAGGGTGCGAGAAGCATTGTAATTCAAATCTTTTTTGCTTAATTTGGGCGTTGCGCCGCTGCGCGTCGCCGGCGTGCTCCGGGCTCGCTGTTCGCTCGGTGCTGCGCACCAGCCGCCTTTGGCGGCTGCCCTACGCATGCCTAACGCGGGAACTAATCCAACATTCCCTGCCCTTGCATGATTTTATCCATATACTTTTCAATGCGGTTATGGCGGGTTTGGGCTTGTTTGGCATCCTTGAAATATAGGATATAACCCCTTTGCCGACCAGGGGTAAGGCTATAAAATGCCTTTTTGAAATCTGGCGATTGGTCAAATTTTTCGGCTAACTCGTCGGGAATGGTTTCAGGGTTTTTGTTGAATGCTACCTTGGCACCGCTTTCCTCCAACGCGATGGCCGCTTGGATATAGCTTTTCAAGGTTTGCTCTAAATGATGAATGGTAGCAACATCGGTAAAGCGTATGCTCTGCGCCGATTGTGAACTCTCCCCATGTTTTTGCAGCAATTTGGCAGGGTCGTCCAACAACATGCCTTTAAAAAAGCTCAAGGCTGCGTATGCCTTAAATGCATTTACCATCACAACATTTTTACCGCCATGTGTGTAGGTAGGCATACCCCATTTGATTTCTTCGGTTAGGCCACATTCCAGTACTATTTGGCGTAAGGTTTCGAGTTCCTCGCGCCAGGTGTTTACTTTACATTGTGGTGTAGCGTGGTATTTACAACGGCCACAGCCATCGGCTAGAAATTGGTCAACTTGTGGGTTTAAGTTTAGCATGTGTACAACATTTGAACTAGCTGTAAAAGTAAATGATTCCAATTATAATCCAAAGCGAAAAATCAGGCCCCTGCGCAAGGTGCGTGGAATGCAGCCCCGCAGGGGCTGGTACCAAAGGTACCGAGCGACAGCGAGCATGGAACGGACCGACCCCTTGCGCAGCAAGGGGATGCGCCCAAAGAAAAAAATAAAAGGAATGGAAGACTTTAGAAACTTTTCTATTTTTGAACTGTTCAAGGAGCAAGCAAAAATTACAAAATATGGAATATCGTCGCCTCGGGAAATCAGGTTTGCAAGTAAGCGCTTTGTCGCTCGGTTCATGGCTTACCTTTGGTAAACAAATCAGCGATCAAACCGCTGAAGAACTTATGATTTTGGCCTACGACAAAGGCATCAACTTTTTTGATAACGCCGAGATTTACGCCAAGGGCCGCTCTGAAATCGTGATGGGCAAAATCCTCCAGAAAATGAACTGGGAACGCAGCTCGTACCTCGTGTCGAGTAAGGTTTTCTTCGGTGATGGCGGTAATAAACCCAACCAAACCGGCCTGAGCCGCAAACACGTTATCGAAGGTTGCGAAGCCGCTTTGAAACGCCTGCAAGTAGAGTATTTGGATATGTATTTTTGTCATCGCCCCGACAAAAACACGCCGGTTGAAGAAACCGTTTGGGCCATGAACCACCTGATTCAACAAGGTAAAATCCTGTACTGGGGTACCTCTGAGTGGAGCGCCCAAGAATTGATGGAAGCGCACATGGTGGCCCGCGAATACAAGCTGATTGGCCCTACCATGGAGCAACCACAATACAATATGTTCCACCGCGACCGCGTGGAAAAAGAATACGAACAGGTTTACCGCACGGTTGGCTTGGGCACCACGATATGGTCGCCACTAGCCTCTGGTATCCTGACAGGTAAGTACCTCAACGGCATGCCAGACGATACTCGCCTGGGCATGGCTGGCTTGGAATGGTTGCGCGACCGTACCTTGACCGACCAAAACATGGAGAAAGTACGTGGGCTGAAAGCTATTGCTGATGAACTGGGCATGTCGCTGACCAACCTCTCGCTGGCTTGGTGTTTGAAAAACCCGAATGTCTCGACTGTTATTCTAGGTGCATCTAAAGCCAACCACTTGTCGGAGAACTTGGAATCAGTTGAACTGGTATCCAAACTAGGCGATGACGTGATGGCAGCCATCGAGGCGGTTTTGGCCAATAAGCCAGAGCGCAGTTTGTTCTAGGTTTACCACTGATACGCCATGATTTGCTTGAGGTGATGCTCTAGGTGCTCGACATAGTCGGTAATCACGAACTCAAGCGTGACCATATTTTCACCAATTTTGACCGGGTTGGCCAGGCGCTCCGCTGGAATGCGTTTGGCCAACTCGAGCAATTGTTTGTTGTAGCTGGTCCAGAAGCTTATAAGCTGTTCTGTATCAATGTCTTGGTAGAATCCACAGGCATTCCACTGGTTTTGGTCGTAGCGTATAGCTGGGGCTGTTTCAAATTGAGCCCGTATAAAGCGCTGGTGGTTATTGCTAGCGCTATCAATAAGGTGCCCAAGAGTTTCTTTTTTACTCCATTTATCCGCTTGTACTTTGTGGGCAAAGTCAAGGGCGTTAATTTGGGCCAACGCGTTGGGCGCATGTTGGAGTATGAGGTCTAGGCGGTTTAGTGCAGTTTGGAGCATGGGGGGGATATAAGTGATTTATTTTTTCAATTTCGGCAAAATAGCGGGCACATCTCTTTTATACGCTAGGTAAGCCTCGCCAAAATGCCGAATCAATTTTCGTTCCTCCAGGTAAATACCCAGGGGCAAATATACGTAAACCGCAGCCACCGTCGCGCAAACAGGCGTACTCGGCCACAAAATGGCTAAGCCCAAGGTAAACACCATCACCGAAAGGTAAATAGGGTGCCGTAAATATCGGTTTAAACCATTTATGTTCAGTGTTTTATGCTCGTCGTAATTCATGTTGGCGCTTTTAAGTTGCGCCGTACCCATAAACTCCGCCATGTTGTAGGATGCCATCGACTGGCTCATCAGGTACATGCCCAACATTGTTGGTATGAGTCCTAATGCCCTTACATACAAAGGTAAATCTAATACCAATACCTGGCTGCTGGCCATGATCCAAAGCAGTAAAGCGACTAGGCCAACGATAGCTATACTGTTGTATATCAGGCGATAATACTTGTATTTATCGCCCATAAGCTTGCTGCTCCAGGCTTTTACGGCATCATCTGCCAGTAAACTATGCACACCCAAGTAGAGGAGCCAAGCGATAAAGTAAACCATAGTATTTAGTTATGAGTTCAGAGAGCAGAGTAAGAAACTTGAAATTTTTGAACGTAACCGTCAGCATTCCTGTAGGGGCGGGGCTTGCCCCCGCCCAAATAACCCCCGCTACCAACGGACGCGCAGCGTCGGTGCAGTGGAGGGGGTCGACGCGTAGCGGCGGGGGGAGGCGCAAAAACTAGTGATGAGAGCAGAGGGCAGAATGCAGAGTGGGGCAATTGAAATTCATGAACGGAACAGGCAATATTTCTACGTAGGGGCGGGGCTTGCCCCCACCCAAATAACCCCCGCTACCAACGGACGCGCAGCGTCGGTGCAGTGGAGGGGGTCGACGCGTAGCGGCGGGGGGAGGCGCAAAACTAGTGATGAGAGCAGAGGGCAGAGAGCAGAGTCAATTCTGATTCATCATGATTTTGATTGACAGCTTCCTGCTCTTTGCTCTTATGAATGTGGAAAACTTATCGGTTAGAAAAAAAGGTTGATAATTACTTTTGTCTTGAGGGCCACGTGAAGCGGACCGGGGCTCTGCTGGGGAGCATCCCCGCGAGGAATAGCGTGGTTACTCATGCGGAATGTGTATTCCAGGGGGGCGACAGCCCCCTTTTTTATTACATATTCCACATAGGGAAACATGCCTCCCAAAACCCAACT
>CAZDVQ010000038.1:0-43430 GCA_964508975.1 uncultured Saprospiraceae bacterium | reverse complement strand
AAAAATGCTGAAAAACAAACAAAATAATTAACGCTTAATGGCATTGACCTCGCGCGGAACCGGCGTTTTTTAATGATTAATGGTTAAGGATAAATGGTTAATGATGGGTAGGGGCACACCTTTGTGTGCACCCGCGAGAGGGGCTGAAAATTTTCAGCCCTGGACTTGGCACGCCAGAACACTGTTCGGCCTAGCAGCCTGGAGGGCAGCCGCATTAGCGGCTGGTGCGCAGCACCGAGGCGAATAGCCGAGCCTGGAAGGGTGCGGCGGCGCAAAGCGCCGCAGGCCCCAAAAAAATAGAAAAAAATAGGTGAAGGGATTTTTCATTTTACCCAACTTTACCAAACTTTAGCCTTAAGCAACTTTTCCCTATTCATCAATCTTAAGCAAAAACAGCCATATACAAATTATAGATTTTATCAATGTTTGATATAGAAACAATTGTCTTTGTCAATGGTTAGATAAGTGCCACATTTGCAGAATCAATTGTATTCATTAAATACTTAAACTATGAAATTTTTAATCTTTCCCGCATTAATGCTATTCGCGCTGTCGGGCATGGCACAAGAGGCCCCGGCAGAATGCCCCATGGGTCACGGCAAAAAAACGGCTACCACCGAACGCCGTGAAGCCGCCATGACAAAAGCCCCTACCAACAAAGACTGGTGGCCCAACAAACTCAACTTGGACGTGTTGCGTCAAAATTCAGAAAAAACGGACCCCATGGGCCAGGATTTTGACTACGCCAAAGCCTTTAACAGCTTGGATTACAATGCATTAAAAGAAGATATCAAAAAAGTAATCACCAACTCGCAAGATTGGTGGCCCGCCGATTTTGGCAACTACGGCCCACTGTTTATCCGTATGGCTTGGCACAGTGCTGGCACCTACCGCTCTGGCGATGGCCGTGGCGGTTCAAGGGCTGGTCAGCAACGTTTTGCACCGCTCAACAGCTGGCCTGATAACGGCAACCTGGATAAAGCACGCCGCTTACTTTGGCCCGTGAAACAAAAATACGGTAGCAAAATATCTTGGGCCGACTTGATGGTGCTGGCCGGAAACGTATCGCTTGAAACCATGGGCTTCAAAACCTTCGGCTTCTCGGGTGGCCGTGTAGATGTTTGGGAACCAGAAAACGATGTTTACTGGGGCTCTGAAACCAAATGGCTGGAAGATAACCGCTACGCTGAGGGTCGCAAACTGGAAAACCCGCTTGCCGCTGTACAAATGGGCTTGATTTACGTAAACCCTGAAGGCCCCAACGGTAACCCTGACCCGATAGCCGCAGCCGCGGATATCCGCGAGACCTTCAAGCGCATGGGCATGAACGATGAGGAAACCGTTGCCTTGATTGCTGGTGGTCACACCTTTGGCAAAACACACGGTAAAGGCCCTGCCTCGCATGTAGGCCCTGAGCCCGAAGCCGCTAGCATTGAACAGCAAGGTTTTGGCTGGGCTAGCTCATACGGTACCGGTAAAGGTACCGACGCCATCACCTCTGGCCTAGAAGTAACCTGGACGCCTAACCCAACCCAATGGGGCCACGGCTTTTTCAAAATCTTGTTCAACAACGAGTGGGAACTAACCAAAAGCCCAGCAGGAGCACACCAATGGGTAGCCAAAAACGGCAAGGAAATCATCCCAGATGCCTTTGACCCCAACAAAAAGCATTTGCCAACCATGTTGACCACCGACTTGTCGCTGCGCTTTGACCCTGCGTACGAGAAAATCTCGCGCCGTTTCATGGAAAACCCGGAGCAATTTACCGAGGCTTTTGCCCGTGCCTGGTTCAAGTTAACCCACCGCGACATGGGGCCAAAATCGACCTACATGGGTCCAGAAGCACCTAAAGTTGACCTGATTTGGCAAGACCCTATCCCTGCATTGAACCATAAACTGGTTGATGCCAAAGATATCAAGAAGTTGAAAGCACAAATCATGGCCTCGGGCCTAAGCATCGAGGAAATGGTGAGTACCGCTTGGGCCTCGGCCTCTACTTACCGTGAATCAGACCGCCGTGGTGGCGCTAACGGAGCTCGTATCCGTCTTTTACCACAACGCGAATGGGAATCGAACAACCCTAAACAATTGGCTAAAGTATTGACTGCCTTGGAAAAAATCCAACAGGAATTCAACACTAAGAATAAAGACAAAAAAGTGTCGATGGCCGATTTAATCGTATTGGCAGGCTCTGCTGCCATTGAAGCGGCTGCCAAAAATGGCGGTTACACCGTTGAAGTTCCCTTCACACCTGGTCGGATGGATGCCTCGCAAGACCAAACCGATATTGAGTCGTTCAACTTGTTGGAACCTATGGCAGATGGTTTCCGCAATTACCTGAAAACCCAGTATACCCTCTCCACCGAGCAACTATTGGTAGACAAAGCACAATTGTTGACTTTGACTGCACCTGAAATGACCGTGTTGGTAGGTGGAATGCGCTCGTTAAACGCCAACTTCGATAATTCGAAGCATGGTATTTTCAGCGATAAAAAAGGCCAGCTGAGCAATGAATTCTTCGTGAAATTATTGTCGATGGATACCGAATGGAAAGCTAAAGACGATACTAAAGAAGTATTCGTGGGTATCGACCGTGCTACAGGCAAAGAGAAATGGACAGCTACCCGTGCCGACCTTATCTTCGGCTCGAACTCGGAGCTACGCGCCCTCGCCGAAGTATACGGCAGCGATGACGCCAAGGAAAAATTTGTAAAAGATTTTGTGGCGGCTTGGACCAAAGTGATGAACCTCGACCGTTTTGATGTAAAAAAATAGGGTTATGCCCAATACAAGAATGCCCTGCTTTGATTTGAATCAAGGCGGGGCATTTTGTTTGATACGATGTCTGGGTTATACCTACTTTAAAGCATTGGGTAGCATAGCTAAAAATGGAAGGCTTTTTCTATAGTCGAGCATGTAGTAATTTACGCCAAGATTGATGTTTTCGTAATATGCTGTTTGATTTTCCTTGTAGTATTTTTCCGCAGGTAGTTTCCAGTAGGCAGCACCCAACTTAGCACTTAAAAACCACTTTTCAAGTAATCTAGCCGAACGCCCGTTACCATCCATAAAAGGGTGTATATGAGCCAGTTTAAGGTGCAGTAGTGCAGCGAAATAAAAAACTTCTGCCCGACTTAATGGTTGTTGCAGCAGAGATTGGATATCCTGAAACAATTCGTTCATGGTGGCTTTTACATACTCGGGTTCAATCGCTAAATAAACCAGTCCTGTATCACTAAATACACCCACTTTTTCACTGCGGTATTTACCCTGTTTACTTTTAGTCAAAAGTGTTTTAGCGAGTATCTTATGGCAATGCAGGAAATTTTTCTCGGTCAAAGGATTCGTCTGAGCATATTCATAAGCCAAAATAAGCTGTTCGATTTCTTGAATTTCTTTGTGTGGCTTTACTGCTTTCTGCGATAACTTGTAATTCATGAATGAGTTTAAGTCAATACTGTTACCCTCAATATTCGAAGAATATACGGCTGAAGCTTGCGTTTTATAGCCAAGTTCTGTGTTTTGTTCCAAAAAACTAAACGATTCGGCTAAACTGTCAATTTGATTACCTATTATATTATGATAACTATCGAGGTAAGTAGTATCTATTAAACGCATATCTAGTAGCTTATGTAATGCCCCACAAGATACTACTTATTTAAACAAACATAGTATTGTTTCAGTCGTTTTTCCCTTTGACACCAATCCTTGCGTATCTTTGTTGGCAAATCCGCTAAACCCATGATGTCAAAACGCTGCAAGTATGCCTTGAAAACCTTGAGCCTGCTCGCCCGGCATGATAAATATGTACCCGTGCCCACTGCGAAAATATCGGCAGAGGCGACCGTGCCCCGTAAGTTCTTAGAGCAAATATTGCTCGAACTCAAGAAAAACGGCTATGTGGCGAGTAAACAAGGTAGCGTGGGTGGCTACTACTTGCTAAAACCAGCGGATCAAATTACCGTGGCCGAAATTTACCGCCTGATGGATGGCGCCATCGCCTTGCTGCCTTGTGTATCGGAAAAATTTTACCAGCCTTGCGATGATTGCAAAACTCCTGAGGAATGTTCCTTAAGGGAATTCTTCGGGCAAATCAGGGAGCGGAATTACGAAATGTTGTCGCAGGAAACCATTGCCAATTTGGTGCAAAGGGGTAGTTAATTTAAAAGCCACTAGATTTTGAATGGATAAATCTTGAAACTTATATCCTACTAATTAGGTGTAGTATGTATAATTAGTATATATTTGCAGTGCGATTTTTTGATTTACCAAACCAAATAAAAATGAACGACTGTATTGCTGTTGTAGGAGCAGGGCTCAGCGGTGTATCTATGGCCATCCAGATATTGCATAAAAACGCTAGCCAAAAGGTATTGCTCTTTGAAAAAAATAGAACTAGAACAGGAAGGGGTATAGCATATTCAGGTACTTTGCCTTATCAGCCGCTCAACGTAGTTGCTTCAAAAATGTCCTTATTCCTAGATGCTCCCATGCATTTTTACAATTGGCTTGCTCCCCGTGCCAAACAATATAATATAAACGTTGGCCCGGATAGTTTTGTCAAGCGATCCATTTACGGTGATTATGTCTGCGAAATGCTGGAATATTATATACGATCTGGTCGTCTGGAAGTCATCAATACCGCTGTTCAAGATATTGTTCAAGTTGACGACACGCATTGTCTAGTTCATACTGAAGCGCAAACATACCAGGTAAACCATGCCATTCTGGCAACAGGTGTCAATGAACCTAAACGCTTGCCCTTTACGGATGAAGTTTTGGTGAATGCTTGGGATACCCATTATTTTACCCAAATCAAACCCGAGGATGATGTACTACTTATCGGTACAGGCTTAACGATGGTAGATTGGGTTGTTTCTTTAAAAATACAGGGCCACAAAGGTAAAATTTATGCAATATCAAGACATGGATGGTTGCCAATGGTGCATGAATCTTATAATACAATACAACGCTTTTCACCTGTCGACACTAATCTGGCTAGCTTGGTACAAGACTTTAAATCGTCCATCAAAAACATAGGCATGTCTTGGCGCCAAATCGTTGACGAGCTCAGGCCTGTTACCGCCCAAGTATGGAAATCTTGGAGCTTAACCGAACGTAGCTTATTCCTCAACAAGCTGAGTAGTTTATGGGATATTCACCGGCATAAGATGCCGCAGGAATCAGCGCTTCATATAGCAGAGCTCATTGAGCGAGGCCAGTTTATCGTTCGTTCAGGGCGTATCGATTCTATTATTAAAAATGCAGACTCCACTTGGGCTTGTACCTATAAAGCGGCTAGCAAACAACATACTATCCAAGCGCAACACGTCATTAACTGTACAGGGCCAGAAAGCAATATCAACAAATTACCCAACCCCTTATTTCAACATCTAATCCAAAAAGGAACTATCCAGCCAGATGCATTGAATCTCGGTATTGAGGCCAACCATGAAGGCCGGGTAATCGCAAAAGATGGGACAGTCCTCCAAAACATCTGGATTGTTGGGCCTCCCCGCAAGGCACAACTTTGGGAATCTGTTGCCCTCCATGAAATTCGACAACAATCAGCTAATATTGCCGACCATATCCAGCTGCGGCAGCTCCAACATCAATTACATCAATTGCCTCAAAATGCTGCACCAGAAGCTCTATTAAAGCTATTGAAGGTGCTCCCTGGCCTGAAACAGTTGAACCCTGAGCTCTTCTTCGATGTAGCACTTGAGCCAACACCCTACGAACGCTGTCATATATTCCACGAACCTCTGGGCTTATACATCATGAAGTGGCACCCTGGTCAAAGTAGTGCCATACACGAGCATTACAACTTTAGCGGGGCAGTAATGGTACTTAAAGGCGCCGTGGAAGAAGTTAATTTTGAATGGACGGATAATGAAAAACTTAAGTTCCTCCAACGTACTACCTTTGAACAAGGTGATATTGCGCTTGAAGAAGACCGAGCCATTCATATGATTCGCAATGTGTCAGATACCGATGCTGCTTATACCCTACATCTATACTTTTCGACTGACAATTCGCTTGAAAATACTCGAATTTTCGACCTTGAAACCCGCAAAATTGGTATTCTCAACCACAAAGCGCTCCGATGTAGTTGGTCTGAGAAGCTAGAGCATTTCAAAGAAATATCTGAAGGCACCCTGTGTCTAACGGTCTAGTTTTCGTGGAATTTTAGCCAAGGCTGGTCGAAATGAGTTAATTTGGGGTACACCTTGCTGCAATAATCTACATCTTTGTAGAAAAAAAGACCCATGTTGCGTTTTATCCACCTAGCCTTGATTTTCTGTAGTTTCAGTTTGGCACTCAACGCCCAAAACGAACGTTATTACCGTAACGTCAAGTTCACGCCTGCCGATTCACTGCGCGGCCAACTAAGCCCACTGCGCACTTGCTACGATGTGAAGCACTACTTCCTCGACTTGTTCATCCAGCTCGAGGATAAAACCATCGCGGGTTCTAATACCATCCAATTCCAGGCGGTAACAGGTTTTAATGTGCTACAACTCGACCTGTTCCAGAACATGTCGCTTGACTCTGTGCTGTTTGAAAACCGCAAGCTGAGCTTTTACCGCAAACACGACGCTGTATTCATTGATTTTGGCCAAATGCTAGAGCAAGGCAGCCAGCATCAAATCCAAGTTTTTTACCACGGCCAGCCTATCATCGCCAAAAATGCCCCTTGGGACGGCGGCTTTACCTGGGCTGCCGACGACGACGGCAAACCCTGGGTTGGCGTTTCGTGCGAGGGTATCGGCGCTAGCCTTTGGTGGCCCAACAAAGACCACCTCTCCGACGAGCCCGACTCCATGCGTACGCGCTACACCATCTCCGATCCCTCCTTGTACTGCGTGGGCAACGGCAACTTGCTTTCAGATAAATTGGTGCCCAAGGGCCGCAGTTTCGACTGGCACGTGAGCTATCCCATTAACAATTACAACGTCACGCTGAACATAGCCAATTACGTTAACTTCTCCGATACACACATCAGTACGCGTTGGGGAAAATCCTTGGCGCTCGATTACTATGTGCTGCCTTACAACTTGGAAAAAGCCCGCAAGCATTTTACCCAGGTGAAGGATGTACACCGGGTTTTTGAAAAATATTTTGGCCCCTACCCTTTCTGGAACGATGGCTACGCGCTGGTTGAAACGCCCTACTTGGGCATGGAGCACCAGGGCGCTATTGCTTACGGCAACCAGTACATGCGGGGTTATTTGGGCAGCCAGCCCGATGGTTTGAACTTTGACTTTATCATCGTGCACGAAACCGGCCACGAGTGGTTTGGCAACAGTTTGAGCTGCCGCGACCATGCCGAAATGTGGCTTCACGAGGCATTTACCACCTACACCGAGTCGGTGTACGTGGAGGAGATGTACAGCTACCAAGATGCCATGCGCTACATTAATTTCCACGGCAAATACGTCACCAACAAGTACCCGATGGTAGCCCCGCTCGGCGTCAACTACGACGATTTTGATACGGATATTTACTACAAAGGAGCCTTGATGCTCAACACTTTACGCCATTGCATCAACGATGACAAACTATGGTGGAGCATCGTTTATGGCTTCTCCACCGAGTTCCAAATCAAACCCGTTGACACCAAGGATTTTACCGAGTACATCAAGCTCAAAACCGGCCAATCGTACGACCTGTTCTTCGAGCAGTACCTCATGCACAGCAAATTGCCCAAGCTAGAGCTGGAATTCAAGTCAAAAGGCAAAAAAACCACCATGCGCTACCGTTGGAAAGCCGATGTAAAGGACTTTGCCATGCCCATGATTTTCCGCACACCCAAAGCCGATGTACGCCTCAACGTAACCGATCAATGGCAGGAACAAACGTTCAAATGTAGCGAAACGGACATCAAACCCGCCAAAGATTTATTCTACGTGAAATAACTCCTAACTCCTCATTCCTAACTCATAATTATTTGGGCGTGCCCCTTCGCGCTGCGCGCTCGGGTCGGTCCCTTCCGCGCTCCCTAGACGGTCGGCCCTTACGGGCCCGCGCTACGCGCGGCGCTACAGGCACCTCACGCGGGGGGGGGGGAGCATAACTCCCGAACTTCCCGTATATTCGCGCTATGCAAAACCCCAACTTGAACCCTGAACCGGAAAACCTCAGCTCGGAAGAAAAAGCCATCGAAAGGGCTTTACGACCCAAGATGTTCGACGAGTTTACCGGGCAATCCAAAATTGTAGATAACCTGCTGGTTTTTGTGGCCGCCGCGAAACAACGCAGCGAAGCTCTAGACCACGTGTTGTTGCACGGCCCTCCTGGACTAGGTAAAACAACCCTCTCTCTTATCATTGCCAATGAGCTTGAGGCCGACATCAAGATGAGCTCGGGCCCGGTGCTTGAAAAACCAGGCGACCTTGCCGGCCTACTCACCAGCCTCAACGAGGGCGATGTACTGTTTATCGATGAAATTCACCGCTTGAATACGGTAGTGGAGGAGTATTTGTACTCGGCCATGGAAGATTACCGCATCGACATTATGATTGATAGCGGCCCTAACGCGCGCAGTGTACAAATTGGCTTAGCTCCTTTTACGCTCATCGGCGCTACCACGCGTATGGGCTTGCTCACGGCGCCCATGCGAGCCCGTTTTGGTATAAACTGCTTACTCGATTATTACGACATCGAGACCATCAAGCGGATTGTAAAACGCTCGGCCAGTATTTTGAACGTGCCCATTACCGACGAGGGTGCCAACGAAATTGCGCGCCGTAGCCGCGGTACACCGCGTATCGCCAACGCGCTCTTGCGTAGGGTACGCGACTTTGCACAGGTAAAAGGCAACGGTACCATCAGCATTGAAATTGCCAAGTACGGCCTCGAAGCCCTGAACGTAGACGACTCTGGCTTGGACGAGATGGACAATAAAATACTAGGTTGTATCATCGGTAATTTTAGCGGTGGCCCTGTTGGCTTAACTACCATCGCCACGGCAGTGGGCGAGGATGCCGGTACCATTGAAGAGGTGCATGAGCCTTACCTGATACAACAAGGTTATTTGAAACGGACCCCGCGGGGTAGGCAAGCTACAGAGAAAGCTTACCGCCACCTGGGTATTGTACCGCCTGCCACCCAGAATTCATTATTTGAGTTTTAACGACACACCAAAACCACGCAACATTGCATCTAAATTCAAAAGTGATCAAGTGATTTGCGTGAGTGGCCTGGAGGGCGCCGCCGAAAGGCGGCGGTGCGTAGCACGGAGCGCATAGCGAACCCCGAAAGGGCACGACCCGAGCGTGTAGGGGCGTATGCCCATACGCCCCTGCGCGAGGGGCACGCCCAAATTAATTTGACCCTAGATGCGAAATGGAGTTTGTCCAAATATTTATACCTGAAAAAACCTATGAAATTAGCTGGATACTTTAACCTGAGCCTTTTGTGCCTGAGCCTTTGTGCAAGCTTGATGTTGAGTTTACCCTCTTGTGACCTCTCGGAAAAAGAGCGCACCGGTCGTAAATTTGCTTACGGCAAGGCCGATGACATTTACATTGTAGCTGATGAGGCGCTTTGGCAAGGCCCTGTTGGGGATACCTTGCGGATGCACTTTGCCAAGTATTACCCCTTGATGCCACAGCCGGAGCCTACCTTCTCGATTCGGTTTATCCCTGCCGACAAGATGAGCAGCACCTTGTACGAGCATCGTACGGTTATTTTTGTGGCCGATTTAAAGGCTGAAAGTGAGGGTACCCGCCTATTTAAACAATCGCTCGGCGAGGAAAATACAAAACGCATTGAAGCCGCCCCTGAACAGGGCTCGGCTAAGTTGATGAACAAATATGCTGGTGGTCAACTGGTGGTTTACCTGTTTGGTAATGGTCCAGAGGCTTTGGCGCAAAACATTTCGAAGAAAGCGCCCGAGCTCATGACTGAAATCAGCGAGCGCGACAAAGAAAAAATCAAGACCGTGCTATACGTGGGCGGCAACAACAAAATATCTGTTGATACCTTGAAAACCAAGTTGAAAGTGTTGATGAATATCCCAAAGAGTTATATGAACTCGACGGTTTATGCCTCGAACACCGTATCGTTTGTGCGGGAGACCAAGACCTCGGTATCGTATATTACAGTACAGTCATTGCCCTTGCCTGCCAATGGCGTGATTGATGAAAAACTGATTTTTGCGAGTCGTGACAGCATGACCAAGAAATATTATGGTACCTATGCCGATAGCTCGTACATGTGCATCGACGACCGTTACTTAAAGCCGGAGTACAGGCGTTTGAAGATAAACGGTTATGACGTGCTAGAATGTCGCGGTGTGTTCCGGATGGTGAACGACTTTAAAGGTGGTCCATTTATGACATACTTGTTCGAGGACAAAAAGAACAAGCGGATGATTATGCTGGACGGTTTTGTACATGCACCATCGGGCTCAAGCCGCGAGATGCGTGACAAGAAACCAGAGCAATGGTACAAAAGGCCATTTGTGCGCCAGATGGAAGTAATCTTCGACTCGGTGAAGCTGATGTAAAAAGAGACAGGTAGCGCCGAGGTGCTACCTGTTCTGTTCTTCACTAAATCCATATGGTTGATATTTTGAACGGGCCTTGTAAAAGGGTTCAAAAACGGCTTGTATTACTGTAAGCTAATTTGCTTTTCGCTGATCATCTTGCGGATGTTGATGAGTGCGTAACGCATGCGGCCAAGTGCTGTATTGATGCTGACGTGGGTAAGGTCGGCAATCTCTTTAAAGCTGAGATCGGCGTAATGACGTAAGATAACGACTTCGCGTTGTTCGGCTGGGAGTTGATCCACGAGGAGGCGAATACGATCAAAGGTTTGTTTTTTGATCATGCAAGTCTCTGCTGAATCTTCAGCGAGGGCGATAGTGTTCATCACGTCGAACTCATCGGTAGGGGCAACGGTTGGTACGCGTTTATTGCGGCGGAAGTGATCAATGCACAAGTTATAAGCGATACGTAGCGCCCACTGCTGGAATTTACCTTCTTCGTTGTATTTTCCGGTGCGGAGGGTATCAATAATCTTGATGTACGTATCCTGGAAGATATCGTTAGCCAATTCATGATCCTTTACAAACAAGTAAATGGATGTATACACTTTGCTTTTGCTGCGATTGAGCAGTTCAACAAAAGATTGCTCGTCACCCTTCATATAGCTGGTAACAAGTTCGCGCTCGGACAATTGAGTACGTTGCATATTCTACGGTTTTACGGGAACTGAAAAAAAAGTGTTGCTCTCTAAAACATGTAGAAGTTAGAATCGATATGAAAACAGTTTAGTGAAAGAATATTAGAAAAGGGATATAACGCTAAATTTGATTTTCAACTTTCGTGCCAGTACGAAATTTTAAATTGGTTCGGGCTTAAAAGGGCAAATCTAAACCTAAAGTGTACGCTTGGGCGCAAGTGGTTGTATGAGGCGTTAAAAAAATCTAAAAAAAGTTAAAAAAACAATAAAAGATGTAAAATATGCTGCAATATAATAGAGGATTTAGCAATAAATTATTGGATACATTACTAATTACGCAATGATATTATTAAAGTTTCATGGATTCAATAAAAAAGCCCCATACTTGAAAAAGTATGGGGCTTAGCAGTTTGGGAGTGTATTGTAAACTTCCTAGATCCTTATGGGCAGTAGAAGAAGTACTTAAACAGTGTAACCCCTGCAACTTTTACGGCTTGTGCTGTAATGCCACCCGTGAAATTTTCAGGTGCAATCAAGAAGCGTACTTCTTTGAGTCGTTTATTGCTAGGCACGTTGAAGAATTGCTGCGGAATGATTTGGAACTGGTAAACACGGTCGCCGTCAGTATCGTCCATTTCAACAGCGGGATTACCATTGATTTGGGATACGCCGTAAGGGTCGTAAGTTGTACCATCGGTGAACACACAACGAGAGTAGATGAAGAAGCGAGACTTGGTACGGAGTAGGCTATCTTGTTCTTGGTTCCAGTCGTAAATCAAGGTGAACACATCATCTTGGTTGATGGCCAAGGAATCTTTGCCTAGGGTATCGGGGAAAGAAATAACCTTTGGAGGAGGGATAAAACCTGGGTCCACGGCTATTTTAAGGTCTTCGGTTTTGCGTTCAGCACCGCCGACGTTACAGTCGCCACCACCGCCACCGTCATATTCTTTAGCCAAGAACGAGATGTCTTGGTCAAAAATAGTTTGGGCATCGGTACCGTAAAAAACAGTAGGTACCATTTTGAACATCCAGACATTAGCGCCGAGGTCAGGACGACGAGTCCATTGCATAGAAGGATCAGTATTAGAAGCTGCCCATTGGCCATTACCTGAGGCTATAGCGGGGTCGTTAGGTTCCCATGACCAGATGTAAAGCGGGCCATCAGTACCAGCAAGGCCAGTACAATCCATTTGATCAAGGTCGATGTAGATAGTCAGCGAGTCTTCTGGGTCAACCCGAGCGGGTTCCCACCAAAGTTTCTGGGCGTTGAGCGCCGGTATCAACATGCCGCAAAATGCGGTCATTATAGTTAATTTGAATAAGGATTTCATAAATCTTCGTTGAGGAATGAACAAATAATTACTGGCGTTCGAAGGTGTATTGGTAACCGACAAGGTTGTAGCCGCTACAATCTTTAACTACTTCGATTTTCAAATTTTCGTCGAAAGGGCGAACAGATTGAAGCATTTTTGCTTCAACAGTGATACCGTTTGACGTAAAGTCGATAGCCGTAGGATAAAGCGGGTCATCGAATTGCCATACACCGTTATCGCCTAGGTAATTCCTTGAATCGTTAGCCTGAACGGTATAGGATTGGTCGTTGCTATTGATGGTCAAGACCGCGGGTACCGTACCCAACATTACCTTAGAGGCATCGATGGTTTTAATAGGTGTTTTGCTACGGTCAGACTGTGCTACAGAAACCAGTTTCCAGGTACCGTTGAGGGCCTCGGCTTTGTCATATGGCTCGCCGAACTGATCTTTGTTCGTCTTGCAGGCGCCTAAGAATAGGCTAGCTGCAAGTACCAAGCTGAATAATGAAACATGTATTTTCATCGTGATTTAATTTTAGTAAGTTTAAAAGAATAACTTAATTACAGCCACCTTGTTCATTGGGCGTGTAATTCAAGTTGCCTGAAAGCTCGTTGTCGGGGATTTGGCAAACCATACCAGGACAATTCCAGATAGCTCCACGGATCAACAAGCCAGGATTACCTCTAACGGCTTGGCGTTTCAGCTCGTGTAAGCGGTTACCCTCAAAGAACATTTCAAGTTCACGTTCGTCTCGTGCAATTTGAATGAGCTGGGTGGCCGATGTTGAGCCTGGAACAGAGCCTACACCATAACCTGCACGCTCGCGAATGAGGGATAGGTCGGCAGCTGCTTGGCTCAAATTGGCACCAAGCTCGGCAGCTGATTCTGCACGGATCAGGTACATCTCGGTAATGTGGGCCAAGGTCACTTGGATTTCGGTATTGGTTGCGAATTTAGTAACGTTCAACACAGGGTATTGACCAAATTGGCCTTCTACGAACCATGTGGTGTAACGTACATCGTCAGGATTCGCTTCAATTTTACCCTTGAAAGTTTCAGAAGGGAATATTTTTCCGTTAAAAGTACCTGGGTCTAGCAAGAACCAGCTCCTGAAGTTTCCGCCCGAATTATCGTTAATACTAGTACTTGCTAACCAGAAAATAGTTTCAGTTGAACCACTTTGCGAGAATCGTTTGCTCAAATCATTATCAAAGGTAAATGGACTGTTTGCAATCACATCGTTGGCAAAATAGTATGCAGAGTCGAAGTTGTTCATCTGGAAATACACCTTAGCTAGGTATGCCTTTGCGGCCCAAGAAGTAGCATAAACGCCATTAGTGCCAGGCAAATCATTTGCAGCAATACGCAAGTCGCGGGTGATGGCATTGTAGGTTTCCGCTACAGTTGAACGGTTAAGCGGCTCTAGCGAGAAGCTTTCATACAAAGCAATACCGGCATGAGAATTATCTGCAGTGAAACCATAAGGCTGAGCAAACATACGAACTACTTCGAAGCGAGAAACAGCCTTCAAGAAGCGTACTTCTGCTTTCATACGGGTACGTTCTGCTTCTGTTAAATCAGCGATTGCGTCAATGTAGCGGAGCAACTGGTTGCCGCGGCCAACGACTTGGCCTGCGTTAGTCATCACGTTACGAGTAGTTCCCAAGAAGTTGTCGGTTGTACGGGTAAAGTGCGGGCGCCAGTCGCCATTCGTGTTGGGTTCGCCAATATCGCCGCGGAGGTGATCGGCCATCAACTCGTTGATAACTTGTACATTACCGCCCAAGAAGTTGCCTCCACGGAGGGCATTGTACGAAGCATTGAGTACCTCTTGTGCACGGGCTGCGGTGGTGATAGATTCTTCTTCAGGAATGTAATCTGTTGGTGGATCGTACAAGAAATCCTTGCACGAGGCTAGGCTAAGCACTGCAACCGCAGCACCTGACCACAATAATGTTTTTATCGTTGAAGCTTTCATGATATATAGCTTTTACTTGAATTAAAAAGTAAGGTCAACACCAAATATAAACGATTTGGCTTGAGGAGAGGTTAGGTAAGTTACGTTGGTACCACCAATGTTGCGTTGTTGTACGTTTTCACGGCCACGGCCTACTTCAGGGTCCCAGCCAGTATAAGGCGTGAACGTCAAGAGGTTGGTACCTACGAAATAAACGCGGGCTCTTTTGAACGATTTAGAATTGGTCAGCGGAATGCTGTAACCAGCGGTCAAGTTACGAAGGCGAACGAATGTTGCATCTTCAAGCCACAAAGAGTGGTTGTTTTGCCAAAAGTTGTCGTTACCACCCCAGTTCAACATAGTCATGGTAAGTTGTGGGTAACGGGCAACATCGCCTGGTTCTTGCCAACGGTCGAACAAATCTGCACGCATGTTCCAGTCGGTTACTACACCAAGTTGACGCTTAGCGGCGTCATCGTAAATTTTACCACCCAAGCTGTAGTAGAACATGAAGCTCAAGTCGAAGTTTTTATAACGGAACTCGTTAATTATAGATCCAAAAGCCCAAGGCAATAGGTTCTCTGCTGGACGACGGTCGCGAACAGCATTGTACTCAAAGGTTTCGTTGCCGTTGATATCAATGTAAACTGGGCGGCCTGTGGCTTGGTCAACATGTGAGAATGGCACGATGTAGTTGATTTGCATAGGGTAACCAGGGATAGCACGAACATCGCCGAAACCACCATCCAATGCGTCAGGGGTAGCTGTACCAACTTCCAACACGCGGTTCTGGTTCGATGCTACGTTGAAGCGAGTTGTCCAGTCGAAGGTCTTGGTAACGATATTACGTGAAGTCAAGCTGAACTCGATACCCATGTTGCGGATTTTGCCGATGTTCTGGTAGTATTCCAAATCATCGAAGCCTGTTGAGGCTTGCAAACGTGTGCGAATAACGGCATCAGAAGTGATAGCGTGGTACAAAGCCAATTCACCCGTTAAGCGGTCGTTGAACATACCAAATTCAAAGCCTACATCAATCATAGTGTTGGTCTCCCATCTTAGGTTGGGGTTGGCAGGTTTAGTTTGGTAGAATGTTGATTGGTTGTTGTACGTACCGTTAGGGTTGTACAAGGCAAACTGTGAGCTTCCAGGAATACCAGCAATACCGCTCATACCCCAGCTAGCTTTGAATTTCAAATAGTTGAATACTTTTTTGGCACCGCCCCAGAAGTTTTCTTCAGAGATGATATAGCCAACACCAAACGCAGGGAAGTCACCCCAACGGTTATTTGAACCAAACACAGACGAACCGTCACGACGGTAAGTAAACTGTGCCATGTATTTATCTTTGAAGATATAGTTCACACGGCCAAAGAAACTCAAGAATTTGGTAGATGCGTTCGCTGGCGTAAAGAAATCTAAGCGCGTGCCATCCAAGGTGTCAATCACGTTTGCAAAGTCTGCATCCGTGTACAAGAAATCACTTACACCTACATAACCTTCAAAGCGTTCTTGACGCAAAGTACGTTGGTACTCAGAGCCTACCGATACTTTCAAGTTGTGGGCTTCAGGCAAAGGTAAAGTATAGTCAACTACACCATAACCAGAGTAGTTATAAATACGGCGACGGTTAGCCTTGTTGATATCTCCGATAGTTGTCCAAAGCGAGTCTTCGTTGTTGTACTCGCCTACGTTCATGAAGTCATAGTTACCCTGGGCCGTGATGTACAAGTTTTTGATAGGCTGGTAGGTTAACGAGGCGTTGTTGATGGTGCGCATCTCGAAAATGTGTGCCTTTTGTAATTCACGACGGGCTGCGGGGTTGTTGTACAGGTTGTAATAACCACCTGTGGCCGCTGATGCAGCTTCTAATTGAGCCGCACGGGCCAAGTCGCCACGGTTGTAGGCGTTTTCAATCATCTGGTCATAAGTGATACCGTATATAGGTAGCGCTGTTGTTTGGGCCTCGCCTAAACCACCTGCGAATGAAACCGCGGCACGCTCTGTAACCGAGCGGTTCAAGGTGCTAGATACACTCAACTTCAAGTTTTTCAACAAGTTGAAGTCCAAGTTAACACGGCCGCTCAAGCGATTAAACACATTGCCTTGCAAGTAGCTTGGGGCAGATGTATAAGAAACACCACCGTAGTAACCAATACCTTTGTATTTACCGTTGGCCGAGAGGTTATAGTCCTGCTGGAAACCTGTTTGGAATACCTCGTCGTACCAGTCGGTGTCAATACCTTCAATATCTTCATAAGTTAAGCCGTTAGGGAGTGGGGCACGACCTACATTACCGTCGTTTTCCCAAGCTTCTTGGCGTACACCTAACCATTCTTCTGAGTTCAACACGCGTACACGGTTGGTTTCTTTCACCAAGCCCAGACGGGTTGAGAAGTTAAAGGTTGGCTTGCCTGAAACGCCTTTACCGCGTTTGGTCGTAATCAAGATTACACCGTTGGCACCGCGTGAACCATAAATGGCCTTGGCGGCGGCATCCTTCAGGATTTCTACCGATTCAATATCGTTGGGGTTGATAGACGACAGCGGGTTGTTGTTTACACCGCCGGCTTCGCCGAGCAAGAAGTTGTCTTGTGTAATCGGAATACCGTCAACTACAATCAGCGGGTCGCCATTGGAGCTCACGGAGTTCGAGCCGCGTACCCGAATAACCGAACCAGCACCGGCTACACCACTTGTCTGGGTGATTTGTACACCGGGAGCCTTACCCTGGAGGGCGTTTTCAAAGCTACCACCCACAATTTCGTTCACTTGTTCTACTTTGGCCACGCTACCTACAAGGTCGCGTTTACGGGTAACCCCGTAACCAATAACCACCACCTCGTCGATGAGCTCGGTGTCTTCTGACAAGGTGAAATCTGCCCTTAAGGTCTGCCCGTTATTCAGGCTTAACGTGCGTTCTTGCGGCTGGAATCCGATAAACGTGGCCGTCAACATAACGGTACCTGCGGGCACCCGCTCCAGGGTGTAGTTACCGTCAAAGTCAGTACTTGCGCCAAGGGTTGTGCCCTTGACCACGATTGTTGCACCAATTACTGGCTCACCCGTGTCGTCTTTCACGGTGCCGGTAATCGTTCCTTGTGCCCAAGTTTGAGTAAGCCCGAGGAAACCCCAGACACTCAAACATGCCATCAAAAGTCGAATTGATTTCATATGGTTTAAGTTTTTGTCTATTAAGTGTGAATTTTACACTAAGCCGCAAGTTAGGCATTTTCCAAAATTCCTAAAGCATAAACAGAAAAAAATTGCACTATTTAGACTTATTTCAGAATTAAGTTGCTTCGATTTGGCTTTTTTAGCTAAAGATGGCTGAAAATTGCTAAAGGCTACATTAGCGAAAGGCTGAAAATTGGTGAAGATGGGTAAGGTTTGCATAAAGCTGTTTTTGCTAAAAGCGATATTAGCGAAAGCGCTAAAAATGGGTAAAGATGGGTAAAGGCTAAATTAGCCAAAACGCAAAAAATCAAAAATCGGCTAATCCAAAGTCATTTCATCATTTACTCATTTTATCATTTATTCTTTTGGGGCCTGCGTCTCCCGATGGTCGCCGCCGCTACGCTGCGGGTTCGCTGCTCGCTCATACCTTGGGGCTACGCCCCTGCGGTACGGCCTTCGGCCGCCCTCCGCATCGCTAGGCCAGAAATTAGATGTGAACGGTAAGATGTGAGCGGTAAGCGGATAGTACTTTCCTAATATTAATCCTCACATCCCCATATTCTCACATCTTCAAATCCTCACATCAACAAGCTAGGCCGAACAGTGTTCTGGCGTACCCATTCATTGGGTGACCACAAGGGTCGCCTCTACCCGTCATTAACCATTAACCCTTTATCATTAAACCAAGGTGCGCCCCTACCCATCATTAACCATTTTTCCTTAACCATTAAAATACGGCGGCTTCGCCGCCGTATCTGCGCGAGGTGCCCGGAGGGTGCCGCCATAGGCGGCAGCGCGTAGCGCCAAGCGATCAGCGCGCCCGTAGGGGACCGACGGTGCGTAGCACCGACGCGCCCAAAAATGACAAAAGGATAAAAGGACTAAACGACCATGCCTTTGCGTTTTAGTTTTTTGTTCCCTATATTTGCCAGCCTATGAACCTACAACAACTTGAATACATCGTGGCGCTGGACAAGCTGAAGAGTTTTAGCAAGGCTGCCGAGTCCTGTTACATTACCCAGGCGACCCTGAGCACCATGGTCAAAAAACTGGAAGAAGAGCTGGGCATCGTGATTTTTGACCGCAAAACCAGCCCGATTATAACCACCCAAGGTGGGCGAGAAATTATACAAGAAGCACAAAAAGTGCTGCTGCACAGCAACCGGCTGAAACAATTAGCCTCGGAACTAAACGGCAAAGTTGAAGGCGAACTCAAGCTGGGTATTATCCCAACCATAGCGGGGAACCTCCTGCACCGGATTATCCCGAGCATCATGGCCAAGTACCCCAACTTGAAGCTAAATATTCACGAAATAACCACCAGCAATATCATTAATCAAGTAAAAGCAGGCGCCTTGGATGCCGGCATTGTATCTACCCCACTAAATTTGCCCGAGATTGAGGAAGAAATCCTGTACTATGAAAAACTGATGGTTTACGGTCAAGTTGAACACAGCAACACCCAGTATTTGAGCCCCAAAGATATCATCAACGAGAAAATGTGGCTGCTAGAACAAGGCAATTGCCTGACTGACCAGATTATGAACGTTTGTGATTTGAGTACCAAACAACTGAATGCCAACCTGAATTTCCAGCCTAACTCCTTCGATAGCCTACTGAATATGGTAGACCATCTTAAGGGCTTGACGCTCATCCCAGAATTATACTACACCGACCTGCCCGAGGAGCGCAAGGCTAAAGTGCGCGACTTTAATGTACCTTACCCCGTGCGGGAAATCAGCATCGTGTACCATAGACCATATGTAAAACTGAATTTGATCGAGGCACTAGCCAAGGAAATCAAACTTTTGGTAGCGCCTGTTTTACATACCAGTACGCTCAAAAATAGCGAAATGACGATTGCCAAGATATAGCTGAGGTTCAAATTTCATCGAAAAACCGCCGTTAATCGGAAAATGCAGCTTGTTTGTCCAAAGCCTGTTGCATTGTAAACCTAAAACCACACCTTTGGGTTAGTAATTAGAATCGTGGTAATTTTTTGTGGGCAAATAAATTAATTGAGCCCGCATGTAACGAACACGACTAACTGCATACCAATTAAGAGTATGTTTGGATTTTAGCTTCCGGCGAAAAACAACTCTTTTTCGATGATTTTTGCTTAAAAAAATAGTTACTTAGCCCCACTATGCGCCCATTTTTTAAAGCAATCTCATCAAAAAATAGCTCGTTTTTCCCTCGAAACCCAAAATCCAAACATACTCTAAAAAATCATACTAAAAACCAACAAACACTTATGAAAAATTTACTCCTTGTTTTTGCTGTAATCAGCAGTTTTACCTTGGCCAAGACCTTGAATGCCCAAAAAATGCCTAGCGCCGACGAAGTCATTAAAAATTACTTTGAAGTGACTGGTGGTTATGAAAATTGGGGCAAGCTCAAATCCATGCAAATGCTTGGCGATATGAATATGGGCGGCATGAAATTTAAAGGCAAAGTGACCAACTCGGCCCCCAACAAGATGAGGATTGATATCGATGTACAAGGTATGGCCATCGTGATGTCGTACGACGGTACAAAAGCCTGGGGTATCAACCCTTTCCAAGGCGGTACTGACCCACAAGAGTTGAGCAAAGAAGAATCGGAAGATTTTACCGATAACGAATTCCCGAGCGCTATGTACGATTACAGCAAAAAAGGCCACAAGGCCGAAATCTTGGGTACCCAAAACATTGAAGGTGCAAAATGCTACGAGTTAAAGTTGAGCAAGGCCAACGGTAACGAAGAATTCCACTACTTTGATGTAGAAACTGGTGTGTTAATCATGTCGAAGACTTTTTCGAAGTCTGGTCCAATGGAAGGAGCCGAGACACAAACCTTTTTCAGTGATTACCAAGAAGTAGGGGCATATATGATGCCTTATAGCACATCTACAAAAGTGGATGGCGAAGTATTCCAAGTTATTACCGCTACTGAATTCAAACTCGACCCAGAGATTCCTGCAGAGTTCTTCTCCATGCCAGAATAATTTTATCTTATTGACAACAAAGGCATGAATCATCATGCCTTTGTTGTCTAAGCGTATGTTTGGACTTTAGCTTCCGGCAAAAAACAGCTCTTTTCCGATGATTTTTGCTTTAAAAAATAGTTACGTAGCACCACACTATGCGCCCATTTTTTAAAGCAACCTCATCAAAAAATAGCTCGTTTTTCTCTCGAAACCCAAAACCCAAACATCCTCTAACCCAATTAACTCCCTATGAAAAACATTATTTTTATACTCCAGCTTTGCTGGTTAAGCGCTGCTTTTGCCCAAGGCGATCCTGCTTTTACCAGTTCAACTTACTTTGGCGGCCTTCGTGCACGTCAAATTGGCCCTGCGCTTATGAGTGGCCGTGTAACGGATATTGACGCCGTGCAATCAAACCCTAAAATTGTTTATGTGGCTTCCGCAGGTGGTGGCTTGTGGAAATCGCAAACGGGAGGCGCCGACTTCAGCCCAATATTCGATGATCATACCATGTCAATTGGTAAAATAACCATTGACCAAGCACACCCTGACACCCTGTGGTTAGGCACTGGCGAACCCTGGGTACGCAACTCTGTATCCATCGGTACCGGGATTTACAAAAGTACCAATGCTGGCCGCGAATGGACCATGATGGGGCTGGATAAAACCGAGCGCATTTCGGACATTATCGTGCATCCCAAAAACTCAAACACCGTGTTTGTGGGGGCTCTTGGCCATTTATGGAATGCCAACACCGACCGCGGTGTTTATAAAACGAGTGACGGCGGTAAAACATGGGAAAAGATTTTGTACGTGGACGAAAACACCGGTTGTGCCGACTTAAGCATAGACCCCACGAACCCAGACATCATGTTTGCCAGTATGTGGGACTACCGCCGCTGGCCAGATTTCTTCCGCTCAGGTGGTCCAGGAAGTGGTTTGTACAAAACCACCGATGGTGGTAAAACTTGGAACAAAATCGCTTTGCCAGGTGGCCAATTAGGCCGTATGGCTATAGAAATAGCTCCATCAAAACCCAACGTGGTTTACCTAAGTCTAGAATGTGACAGCATGAACGCCCGTGGTATTTACCGCTCGGACGATGCAGGCGCCACCTGGAAACTTACCAGCAACGACTTTAACTCGAAAGTTCGTCCATTTTATTTCGCACGCTTGTATGTTGACCCTACCAATGCTGAAAAAGTTTACAAAGTAGGTTTGTACCTTTCTGTAAGCGAAGATGGTGGCCGTAAATTCAGGGGAGTAGGTTCAGGCGTACACTCTGATATCCATGCCGTTTGGGTAAGCCAGAAAAACCCCGACATGGTACTTATTGGCACCGATGGTGGCGCTTATCGCTCATTGGATGGCGCTCGTTTATTCGAGATGTTCATGAACCTGCCTTTATCTCAGTTTTACCATGTAGCGGTTGACAACGCGACACCATATAATGTGTACGGTGGTTTGCAAGATAACGGTTCGTGGTTTGCGCCTTCTCTTAGCCCTGGTGGCATTGAAAACAGCGACTGGCAGCTGAGCTACTACGGCGATGGATTTTGGTCGCTACCCCACCCGACCGACCCCAACATCATCTACTCAGAAATGCAAGGCGGTGGACTGGTACGATACAACAAAAAAGACGGTCGTGCTAAAGATATTCAACCTATATCTGAAAAAGATAAACCTGAGTACCGTTTCAACTGGAACGCCCCAATACACACCTCGCCAACTAAACCTGAGCGCTTGTACTTCGGTGCACAATACCTGTTCAAAAGCGAAAACCGTGGTGATACATGGGCTATCATATCTCCCGACTTAACCACCAACGATACCTTGCGCCAGCGCCAGAAATCATCGGGTGGTATGACCAAGGAAAACTCTGGTGCAGAAATGAACACCACCATTTACGCCATCGCTGAATCGCCCAAAAATGAAAAAACGATTTGGGTTGGTACCGATGACGGTAACCTACAAGTAACGGTTGATGGTGGGGTAAAATGGACCAACGTGGTAGCCAATATCCCTGACCTCCCCAAAGGTACTTGGTGTAGTTTTGTATCGCCTAGCCCATTTGATGCCAAGACTTGCTTCGTAACCTTTGATGGCCACAGAAACGGTGACTTTACAACCTATGTGTATAAAACAACCGACTTGGGTAAAACTTGGACCAACTTGGCTAAACCATTAGTTGAAGGCCATGCCTTTGTGGTGAAGCAAGATTTAAAAAATCCACAACTTTTGTTCTTGGGTACGGAGTTTGGCCTGTTCATCTCGCTCGATGGTGGTAATACCTGGGCTAGATTTGAAAACAATTTCCCAAAAGTAGCCGTGCATGACCTTGCCATACACCCTCGCGATAATGCCCTCGTGTGTGCTACACATGGCCGTGGTATCATCATACTGGATGATATTGAACCCTTGCGTGGCTTGACGCCTGAGGTAGTTGCTAAAGAATTCCACATCTTCCCGAGCCAACCCGCCATTGTACGTTATTACCCTATGACCGACCCATTTGGTGGTGCAGGCAATTTTGTTGGCCCTAACCCTAACCAAGATGCAGCGGTGACCTATTACATGAAAAAACGCCACACTTTCGGTAAAATGGAAGTTTCGTTGTGGGATGCCAAGGGTAACTTTATCCAGTCGGTACCCGCAGGCAAAAGCGCTGGCTTAAACACTGTAATCTTACCGACCAGTTTGAAAACACCTAAAGCTGCGCCCACCAATAACCGTATGGCCTTGGGTAATTCTATCTTTGGCCCAACCTTACCAGATGGAACCTATACCGTGAAGATTGAAAAGGGTAAAGAAGTTTTCACCACGACCGTTAGCATCAAACATGAGGATAATTCACCTTACAAACCAGAAGATCGCAAGCTTCAGTTTGAAACCCTGATGAAACTCTACAAAATGACCGAAGATGTTGGTTACTGGTATTACTGTCTAGAAGATGCCGAAAAACAAGCCGAAAAAGCAGGCGCCGCCTTAAAGCCCTTTATAGAGCAAAGCAAAGCCTTTAGAAATGGTATTGTTGCACTGGAAGGTGATTTTTACATCGACGAAGGCAAAGCCCTTCGCGAGGAACTATCCCTAGTGTATGGCGGTGTGAGCCGTTTCCCGGGTAAGCCTACCGACAACCAGTTGCGCAAAACAAAAGAACTGGAAGGCACCGTGGCTCAAACCAAAGCTAAGTATGATGCCTTATTAGACTTGCTGAAACAAGCCGACACAAAAAGTCAAGTAAAACTGATGACCTTTGAGGAGTTTAAAGCGAAAGAGTAAACAATGCACAAATAAAAGCAAAAGCCTTGCTAGGATTCTCCTAGCAAGGCTTTTTTTATAGCGGTAGCTGCATTTATTAGGCACTAGCCTTTCGCCATCTCTTTTTCAACCCAGCGGAAACTAGCGGCCAAGCCTTCATCTAAACCAAGTGTTGGTTTCCAACCCAGCAGGTCAAGTGCACGGGTACCTGCGGCTACTCGACCACGGTCGCCCTCTGGGGCATTCGGGTCAAAGTTTAGCGGTATATCTTTACCGGAAATAGCCACGATTTTACGAGCTAAATCGCGAACGGTAGTCGGCAAGCCTGTTCCAATTTGAATTAAGCCTTGGTTCATACCTTTCTCGCCTACCAGCAACAGGGCCGAAACGATGTCATCTATGTACACAAAGTCGCGGTACTGGTTGCCAGAACCCCAGATAACGAACTCCGGCTCAGGATGGATAATCGCCTTGCGAATCAAGGCCGGGATAACCTGCGAGCGTGTGGGTTCAAAATCGGCACCTGGGCCGTAAACATTATGGAAACGCAATAAACCTACGTTTATTTTACCGTTTTTAGCGGCTAGCTCTGCCTCGTACTCGCCCATGAGCTTGCTCCAACCGTAAGCGGATTCCGGCTCAGCGGGATAGGTTTGTTCCTCGCGCAATTGGGCCACACCGGGCTCCATCTGTAAGTGTTTGGGGAAGCTACAAGCCGTACCAACGTAAATATAGTTTGGTATTTTATTCACCAGACAAGCTCCTAGGGTATTGGTGTTGATGAGCAAGTTCTGGCGGTAGATAAACAGCTCGTGGTCAAATACAAAACCAATACCGGCCACTACATCGGCCAAGTGGTAAACGTATTCAGCATCGCGGATATATTCTAAGCACTTACCGTAGTCGGTCAAATCTGCCAATACAAACTGTTTGTCGGGGTCAATGAGCCAAGAACCATCCTCATTTTTCAAGTTCGACATTTTTCCGCGCCAAAGGTTATCAATCACGGTTACCTGTGCGCCTTGAGCCACAAGTTGACGAACTAAAGCAGAGCCGATAAAGCCAGCTCCTCCCGTTACGATTACCTTTTTGCCTGAAAAAAACATTGCTGTATGAATTTACGTGTTGAAATGAGCTGCAAAAATAGTTAAAAATTCTGGCCTAGCGATGTGGAGCAGTGGCGGCGTCAGCCGCCAGACCGAGCCGCCTTCTATGAAAACGACGCATGCCTTGTCTTCGCTTTTAATAAAGGCGGCGAAGGGCCGAGCGTCAGCGAGCTGCGGAACGTAGCGCCCCGAGCATCGCGAGGGGAGGCCCCAAAAAAACATCTACTTCCCCGCTAAATAGCATTGCCAAGCCCAAGCCGAGCGCATCATCTCGTTAATATCAAGCGCCGCTTCCCAACCAAGTTTGTCCTTGGCCTTTTGGCTATCGCTGTAAATACTGACCACATCACCTGCCCGACGCTCAGCATAAGTTACGGGCAATTGTTTCCCGGTAATCCGCTCGAATGCCGAAATGGCTTCTTTCACGGTTACACCGTCGCCAGTGCCCAAGTTGTAAACGTCAAATGCCTGTGTTTGCTTACCCTCCAAGAGGTAAGCCAAAGCCAACACGTGGGCACGCGCAATATCGCTCACGTGCACGTAATCGCGGATACAAGTACCGTCGCGGGTAGGGTAATCTGTACCAAAAACCGACATGCCCTGGCGCAAACCGATGGCCGTTTGGGTTATCACCGGCAGCAAGGCGGTGGGAGGGTTAATCGGCAACTCCCCGTTTAAACCGCTGGCATCGGCGCCAACTGGGTTAAAATAACGCAGGGCAATGGTACGCAAGTAACCGAAGCGCTGTACAGTTTGCTGTAAAATTTGCTCCCCGATTTGCTTTGTATGGGCATAAGGCGACTCGGCGGGCTTCATCTCCGTAGCTTCTACAACGGGCAAAATATCAACATTGCCATAAATAGAGCACGACGACGAAAAAATGAAAGGTACAATATGGCGCTCTGCCGCAATTTGCAGCAAGTTACACAATGAATCTATATTGTTGCGGTAGTACAAAAACGGCTTTTCAACCGATTCAGGTACCGACTTCAGCGCCGCAAAATGGATAATGCCATGCACCTCGCCCTCGGCATCAAATACCGCCTGCAAGGCTTGCATATCGCAGATATCCACCGCGTAATTCTTGATGGATTTGCCCGTAATCTGGCTAATTCGCTGCGTGGTTTCAGCACTTGAATTAATCAGACTATCAATGCTAAACACCTCACAATCAGCGCTTTTGAGTAACTCAATTGCTGTATGAGAACCTATGTAACCACAGGCTCCCGTAACTAATATTTTCTTGCCTGCTAAACTTTGCATAAGCAATTTTAAAGGGCGTTATACGATTTTTCACGGCGGAACAACTCCAAGTCGGCCTGCATCATATCTTGAACCAATGCGGGTAAATCGTACTTAGGAAGCCAGCCTAATTTCGTTTTGGCCTTGGTTGGGTCACCGAGCAATAAATCTACTTCCGTAGGGCGGAAATAACGTGGGTCAACGGCTACAACCTCGCGGCCAATTTCCAATGGGTAAGCAGGGTTATGGGCAGCGGCAACAACGGCAGTTTCGTTCACGCCTTCGCCCTTGAACTCCAGTTCTACACCAATTTCGCGGAACGACATGCGTACAAAATCGCGTACGCTAGTGGTTATACCCGTTGCTATCACGTAATCTTCGGGCTTTTCTTGCTGCAAAATAAGCCACATCGCTTCAATATAATCCTTGGCATGACCCCAGTCGCGTTTAGCGTCCAAGTTACCAAGGTATAGTTTATCGCTCATCCCGTGTGCAATTTGCGACACGGCACGGGTAATTTTACGCGTCACGAAGGTCTCGCCACGCAATGGGCTTTCGTGGTTGAATAAAATACCGTTGCAGGCAAACATATTGTAGGCTTCCCGGTAGTTTACCGTAATCCAGTAAGCGTACATTTTGGCAACGGCATAAGGCGAACGCGGGTAAAACGGCGTAGTTTCTTTCTGCGGGGTTTCTTGTACCAAGCCGTATAACTCAGAAGTTGATGCTTGATAAATCTTGGTTTTATTGGTCAAACCCAGCAATCGAATGGCCTCCAGCAAGCGCAAAGTACCAATACCATCGGCGTTGGCAGTATATTCAGGCTCCTCGAAGCTCACCTGAACGTGGCTCATGGCACCAAGGTTGTAAATTTCGTCGGGCTGCACTTCCTGTACAATGCGAATGAGGTTCGTCGAGTCGGTCAAGTCGCCATAGTGCAAGATAAAATTGCGGTTATCAATGTGCGGGTCTTGGTACAGGTGGTCAATCCGTTGCGTGTTAAACAACGAGCTACGGCGTTTAATACCGTGCACGATATAGCCTTTGCGGAGTAAAAATTCAGCTAGGTAAGCACCATCTTGGCCAGTAACTCCCGTTATGAGCGCAATTTTCATAATGATATTTTTTGGGGCGTGTCCCTCGCGTTTTCGTAGCCGCCCAAGTTGGGCGGCACTTCATCGCTCGGGTCGCTACGCTACGTGGCTCGCTATTCGCTCGGCCCTTCGGGCTGGCGCGTTGCGCCACCACTTCGCATCGCTCACGCGAGGCTTGGGTATTTATTTCTTCAGTTGGTAAATTCTTTCTATAATTTCAACCACTTTCAAACCTTCAAGGGCATTTGTGGTAATGGTGGTACGGCCTTTCAGCACATCAATCACGTTTTCGATCACGTGAACGTGGTTCGCTGCCGAGCCTTTGTAGTGGCCGTAATCGTTGGCTGGGTTAGCTGGCGGGAGTTCAGGCATGGTGTAATCCTGAATGTGGCAATACTCTACCTCGTTCATGTATTGGCCGCCAACTTTAACGCTCCCTTTGCTACCGATGATGGTCATTGAGCTTTCCAAGTTGGTGTCCCACACGGAGGTAGAATAGTTGAGCGTACCAATGCCACCGTTCACAAAATCAAACTGGACGGTACCGGAGTCTTCAAACTCAATCGAATGCTCATGGATAAAGTTCTGGAAATTAGCCTTGATATTTTCAATATCGCCAAACAACCAGTACATAATATCCAAGAAATGCGAAAACTGGGTAAACAGGGTTCCGCCATCAAGGTCGGCGCGGCCTTTCCAGGGGTGTGGTTGGCCGTTAGGGAAATAGTAACGGTCGTCGCGGTTCCAATAGCAATTTACTTGAACCATGAAAATATCGCCAAGTACCTTGTTGCTCACGATATCCTTCAACCAAACAGAAGGTGGAGAATAGCGATTTTGCATCACGCAAAATACTTGTTTAGACACATGTAAAGACCTGAAAATCACATCCTCACATTCGGCCTTGGTCAAGCCCATCGGTTTTTCAATAACCACGTGTTTACGGTTATCCAATGCTTTAGACGATTGGCTTGCATGTAAGCCGTTAGGCGTACAGATGCATACCACATCGATGTTGGGTACCGCCTTGAACATTTCGTCCATATCGTTAAAAAAAGGAGCATCAAAACCTTCTAACGCGAGCGCTTCACGAGGTTTGACATCGCAGAGGGCAACGAGCTCACCTTCATCATGGCGGATGACCATGGTTGCATGTCGCTTACCGATATGGCCACAACCGACGATGGCGAAACGTATTTTTTCCGTGTGTTGCATGATTATTTCAAGTTGGAATATTGCGGAGTTGATATTTTAAAGCTATTGGTACGTGTACCTAAACTTTGGTCACGACTGTGCCTTGTAAGCAGTATCGTATTTGACTTTCAGGGCAAGTTGCATAGCCGGTTTCATCAAAATGAAGCCTTTGCCCATGTTCACTCATCCAGCCAAGCTGGCGGGCAGGATTACCAACCATGAGGGCATAATCTGGTACATGCTTGGTCACCACTGCGCCAGCACCGATAAAGGCAAATTTACCAATATCATGCCCGCATACAATTGTGGCGTTAGCACCGATACTAGCACCTTGACCTACGTGTGTCTTCATGTATTCGTTCTTTCGGTTTACATGGCTACGTGGGTTTATCACGTTGGTAAACACCATGCTAGGGCCCAAGAATACATCGTCACCACAGCTAACGCCTTCATAGATCGACACATTATTCTGCACCTTCACGTTTTTGCCAAGTTTCACGCCCTTTGCGATGAAAACATTTTGACCGAAGTTACAATTATCGCCAATCTCACAGCCAGCCATGATATGGCAAAAATGCCACACTTTAACGTTTTCGCCTAGTATACATCCTTCGTCAACGTAGGCACTCTCATGTACGAATGTACTCATGATTGGATTATTTGAAGAATTCAATGACTTTAGCACTGATATAGGCCAACAAGGTGTCGTCCATTTCAGTATGAATAGGCAAGGATACAACGGTGCTGCATAACTGCTCCGTTACTGGCAGTGAGAACCCTTCGGGCACGTACTGTTTAAATGCATCCTGCACATACAAGGGCAGTGGGTAGTAAATCATCGAGGGGATACCATTAGCCTCTAAGTGTGCTTGCAAGGCAGCACGTTTATCGGCTGGCACTTGCAGGGTGTACTGGTGGAACACGTGGTTAGAGTTGGGTACACGATAAGGTGTAATGATACCATCAACACCTGCGAATGCATTATCGTAGTAGCTAGCGGCTTTTTCACGCGCAGCTGAATACTGATCAAGATATTGCAGTTTAACGTTCAAGATGGCTGCTTGTATACTATCTAAGCGAGAGTTGACGCCAACTACACTATGGTAGTATTTTTTAGCTTGTCCGTGATTGGCTACCATGCGCATCTGTGCGGCCAGTTGGTCATCATTGGTGTAAATGGCACCACCATCGCCGTAACAACCCAAGTTTTTCGAAGGGAAAAAAGAGGTGCAACCAATATGACCAATTGTACCTGTTTTGGCGGTAGTCCCGTTTGAAAAACGGTAATCTGCGCCAATCGCCTGGGCGGTATCTTCAATCACGTAGAGCTTATGCTTGTTGGCGAGGGCCATGATAGGCTCCATATCGGCGCTTTGGCCAAACAAGTGTACGGGTACGATAGCCTTAGTTTTAGGCGTTAACGCAGCCTCAACAATTTCGGCGGTAATCATAAAACTCTTGGGGTCTACATCCACCATAACGGGCTTGAGGCCAAGTAACGCAATTACCTCGGCGGTAGCTACGTAGGTAAAAGTAGGCACGATAACCTCGTCTCCGGGCTGGAGACCAAGAGCCATCATGGCAATTTGAAGGGCATCAGTACCATTGGCGCAAGGAATAACGTGTTTACAGCCTAGGTATTTTTCCAGATTTTGCTGGAATTGCTTTACTTCAGGACCATTAATAAAGGCTGCGGATGCGATGCAATCAAGAACAGCCTTGTCAATTTCAGCCTTCATGCGCAAGTACTGCGTCTGAAGGTCGACCATTTGGATATTGTTCATCATGAATTAGAGACTCCAGTATGTAAGTTCACTAGATTTTAATTGAGGGTACAAGCCTTTGATATCAACCAGGATTGGTGCATCGTTCATCAGGCCCTTGAAATATGCCGCATCAAGGTTCTTGTAATCCATATGGCTCACAGCAACAACAACGGCATCATAAGAACCTGAAGCTTTTTCGCTCAGGTGATAGCCGTATTCGTGGTGTACTTCTGCAGCATCGGCATGTGGGTCAATCGCATCGACCTCGATAGAAAAATCTTGGAGCGACTTGATAACGTCAGCCACTTTTGAGTTGCGGATATCGCTTACGTCTTCTTTAAAAGTAACGCCCATCACCAAAACGCGGCATTTGCCTGGATTTTTACCCGCTTTAATAAGTAGCTGAGAGGTTTTTTTGCCTACGTATTCAGCCATGCTATCATTGATACGACGGCCACTTAAAATAACCTGGGGGTTATAACCCAATTGTTGAGCCTTGTAAGTGAGGTAATAGGGGTCAACGCCAATACAGTGCCCACCCACTAGGCCGGGGAAAAATTTGAGGAAGTTCCATTTGGTGCCTGCCGCTTTAAGCACGTCGATGGTGTTGATATTCATCTTTTCGAAGATGAGCGAAAGTTCGTTCATCAATGCGATATTGAGGTCGCGCTGTGTATTTTCGATAACCTTGGCTGCTTCGGCAACTTTAATAGAGGCGGCGCGGTATGTACCCACCTGGATAATGATATCGTAAACCTTGGCAATTACATCAAGTGACTCCTCATCGCAGCCAGAAACAACTTTGATAATTTTTTCGATGGTATGTTCTTTATCGCCTGGGTTGATACGCTCAGGAGAGTAACCAACTTTAAAGTCTTTACCCATTTTCAATCCTGAAATTTCTTCCAAGATAGGTACACAATCTTCCTCTGTACAGCCCGGGTAAACGGTAGATTCAAAAACGACATAATCGCCTGGTTTGAGTACCTTGGCAACCGTTCTTGTGGCAGAGAGCAATGGCTTCAGGTCAGGGATATTATGTTCATCGATTGGCGTTGGAACGGCAACGATATAAAAGCTCGCTTCACGTAATTTTTCGAGATCGGCGGTAAAGTGTATATCGCAGCCTTCAAAATCTTTGGCTTCCAATTCATTGGAAGGGTCGATATTATTGCGCATCATCTCAACACGCTGCTCGTTGATGTCAAATCCGATAACTTTTATCCTTCTGGCAAATGACAATGCAATGGGTAGACCGACATATCCTAGCCCGATTAGCGCAAGAGTGTTTTGCTTGCTTTTGAGTTCAGCGTACATAATTTGTAGAGTGGTTGATTATTGTGGTGCAAAGATATATATTTTGCACAATACTACTGGTAATTAAGGCACATTAGTACAGCCTTTGCGAGTAGGTTCAAGCAACAAACAACAATATACAAATTTGATAACTATATAATTACGAATGTTCTAGACACAAAAAAAGCCCACCACTAAAGTGGTAGGCTTTTTAAAAGTTCGTTCGGTAACTATTTTGTGATTTTACCGCGAGAAACAACCATTTTCTGGGTCAACTCTTTGTCGCCATTTTGGAGTTTCAAGGTGTAAGTACCGTCTTTCAAGGTTTCAACGTTCACTGTGCGGTAGTTGGTACCATCAACAGCTTCGAAGATGTTTCCTGCATACTCATAACCTTCTTCGTCGAAGATTTTCATAGCAAGTTCCTGTTGTTCGTTAGATTTCAAGCTGAAAACGTACACGTCGTCTTCTACTTTTTCATCTGCGATCAACTCTGCATCCAACATTTTGGCTACGCGTTCTGCCGCCATCAATGTGGTGAAGATAGTGGTCACTGTTCTTTCGTCATCGTCATCACCTTCAACGATAAGCATTACTGCCACACGCTTAGCCTCAAGCTGTGGAGCCAAGGCGTTTGAAGTTAATGTACAAGTTAAAAGAAAGGCCGCAAACAAGTAGGATAAAGTTCTCATAACCCTCTCAAGTTTAAGTTTAAAAATTAGTTCTGTTCTCTTTGACAATGCTAAGGTACACATAATCTGGGAAAAAGTACACCACGAATGATAGATTTTGTGACATGGCAATTCAATTTATCAATCGTACATCCTACCAAATATTATGCAACACAAGCAACGACGCTGCAAATATAATTTATATTCATAGAGATTGTACACAATAATAATGCACAAATTAAATATTTTCCAAAACGTGACACTATAAATATTCGGAACGTATTATTTTCTGCTGCGCCAGGTGCATGGAGGGCCAGGCGCTAAGCGCCTGGGTGCGTAGCACCGAGCGAACAGCGAGCCCGGAATGGACCGACCCCGGCCAGAGGCCGGGGTGGCGCCCAAAAATAAAAAAGAGCATGTCTAGTACTGGACCAAACATGCTCTTATAAAATTTATCGTTCGAATTAGTTGCCTGAGCTACGAACAGTTGTTGTTTCTTGAATCCAGCAGCCCACGCGGTAAGACGCACCAAGCTTGAGGCTCGGATCGAGGAAAATTGCTTCGTTATTTGGCAAAGATGCTGTATAACGACCGATACGAGAGCTTGCTTTTTCGGCTACACCTGGGTCAACACTTTTGGCTTGGATCCACTTGTCGATAGCCGCGCTGATGGCCATACGGCCCATCATTGGGTCGCCTTCACCGCAAGAAGAAGCACTTGCCGCATACATGTCGCCAATCAGGATGTAAGGATCTCCCCACTTTTTGTACTGAAGGGCTTGTTGACAGTAAGAACGGGCTTTAGAGTAGCTTTTCACCTCTGTGTAGTAGTAATAGCCCAACTTGTAGAGCAACTCGCCTTTATCATCATTTGTAACTGTTGCATCAGCCAATACGCAGTCCAACAGGGCGATAGCCTTGTCTTGTTGACCTTTTTGCATGTGGAAACGGTACCTGTAGTAGCAAGGTTGTTGGTCGAAGTTATCTACCATCCAGCGGTCATCGTCAGCAAGCAACTGTACATAGAAAGCTTCTGTTTCAGGGCATTTGCCTTTAAACAAATCAGCCTTGATGGTTTGACGCAAATCGCTGTTAGCCTGCGTAGCCTCGTACTTGTAAGTAGCCGTGTACTTTTTCACGTAGTACTCACAGTCGAAGAAAGCAGGTGAACAAGATACGAAGTACCCGTTGGCTTGTTCTTTAGCGGTTTTGTAGCTTTCAACATCTTTACCAGCGGCGATTTGTTTATCGCACAACTCGTTGATACGCGTGTACATGTTGCGCATATCTTCTTTGCTGATAGAAGCATTGGTGTTGTACAGGTAAACAGCCACGTAAACGTAAGGCACTACCATATAATATGGAGCTTTTCCAGCGTAGAGTTTCTCTGCTTCTTGGAAGGTTTTGTAGGTCTCGGTCACGTCTGCCTGGAGGGCATACATGTCGAGGGCCTTGCGCAAGGTGATATCATCGGCTTTACCGTAGCAAGCTTTCCAGAAATCATACAAGCTAAACACGCGGTCGATGTATTCTTTTTTCTTGGCTGCATCTTGTTCTTTCTGAGCCATGTATTTAAAAATCTCGATACCGTCGATAGAGTGGCGCTCTGACGCTCCAGGGGCCAACTGATAAGCTACTTCCCAGTAAGGAATGGCTTGTTCATATGTTTTTGCTTTCACATAGTCGCGATATAGCGAGTGGTTTTCAATAGCCTTTACGCTGTCGGCAGGGTTTGCACCCCAGCGTTTGCTACAGTTAGGCTGCGCTGTGGCGCTTAGCACTAGGCCAAGCAAGCAAACAAATACTATCTGAATTTTCGTAATCATGGTTTTTATAAGTTAATTGTCAGTTGATACCGTAGTATATATTAAAGATGATGCCAAATTTAAAATTGGTGCAAAGGTCTGCTTTTTTTTTACAATTTTCAAAATGCCTTAAAAGTTAACCTTGGA
Source organism: uncultured Saprospiraceae bacterium (assembly GCA_964508975.1). Lineage (GTDB taxonomy): Bacteria > Bacteroidota > Bacteroidia > Chitinophagales > Saprospiraceae > CAZDVQ01. The sequence continues at coordinate 9,239 of CAZDVQ010000038.1, read as the reverse complement.
TTAACTTGCATAGCCAAACGGTATCAAGCTTCATATAATTCAAGTTCTACCATACCTCCGTCGACGGGGAAACAAGAGAAGTATCTAACGCTCTTGCCCGGGAATTGTTGCTCCATGAGTTGGTCAAGCCATGCGATACCTTTGTTTTCATCCAGGGCTTTTTTGCGCCAGTTGATTTGCGGCCCAGCGAAGTCGTGGAATTTGAAAACACAGATGCCTTGTGCTGTTTCCATCAGTAAATCGCTCTGGTAGCTAAACTGCTGTTTATCAATTTTACCTTGTACCAAATACCGCTGCCATACTTTTTGGATACCAAAGTTGGTACTCAAACTCTGGTAAAACTGCAAGCTATTCTCGATGAGGTCTTTAGGCTCTGCCAATTGTTTCATGCCTAGTTGGGCGATGGTCAGCTTGGCCCGTTGCTCGCGTTGGGCTGGGTTAAAATTCACATCATCGACACACAAAAATGCTTTGAGGAGTTTAAATACATCGTCCTTCTCCAGCATACCTTCGTCAAATGGGTTGGCATAGCTCCAAAGCATACCTGCTTTCACTTGTTTTTGCTTGGTGCTTTGCTCGTCTTGCGCCGCATCGATAAACAGTGGTTCATGTTGCTTGCTCCCAGCACGTCGTGGCAAGAAGTAAACGCATTCTGATTGTTGTGCCTTGGGCATCTCTATTTCTTGATCAAAGGCATGGGCAGTAGTTTGCTTGGGAATTTCCAAACCATCCCATAGCCACTGGCAGTGTGTATCTTGCGGTATCAGCGAAGGCGTTTTATCATCGCCATGCCATACCCTGTTGAGCCAGGCGGTTTCTTTTTTCCGGCTGGGCAACACCATGTACTCCCGCGCACGGGTGAAGCCCACGTACAATAGTCGGGCTTCTTCTTGCAAGGCAGCTATACTGGCTTTTAACTGCACCGGATGAGTTTCCAGCGTGTTGGCCAAGGCCGTTTTCTGGAAATTATGACCGTAGGGGTTAATCCAAAAGCGAATCAACCGGTTCGCCAAGGGTTGTTCAAGGTCAATTTCATCTTTCAGGGCCACGACCTGAGCGCCAAATACGGCATCGCGTAAATCTGCTTCCAGCGACATACAAATGACCAAAGGCCACTCTAAACCCTTACTCTTGTGGTAGGTGAGCACCTGCACGGCATCTTTGGCGGCACCGGCCCCCTGGTTATCCAAGCCGGCTTCGGCCAAGTCGTTTAGCCATATTAAAAAGCCGCCCAAGGTAGCTGCTGCATGCCGGCGGTTGCAAGCGTCTTCATATTGTAATGCATAGCTGCGCAGGGCATCTAGGTTATCAAAGCGCTGGGCGGTATCCCCCCAGGTGGCAATGATGCGGTACAAGTCCAAGCTCTCAATAACCAGGTTGACAATTTCGGAACACGACAATTCTTCTGTTTCTTGTCGTAGTTGTGCCAACTGGGTGATAATCCGGTTCTCGCTAGCCCATTTCAGTTTTTGCTCCGTTTGGTCCTGAAGTGCTAAAAACTTAATCCGGTGGTCTATAATATGCTCTAGGCGTTGGTTATCGGCCAGTTTCAAAATTTCGGCCACGGCCAAGCTATCGCGATCATTGATGATATAATTGAGGCAGGCTTGCAATAGCACCGCTTCTCTCGTCTGCAATAAACCGTTTTTTGCCGTTGATGCTTTAATACCCGCCTTGGCCAGCACCTGCGATAATAATAGACATTCCTTATTGCCACGACACAAAATGGCTACATCACCTGCTTCTAGCAAACGCAAGGCCCCGCTATGTTTATCCCTGATGTGTAAGCCACGGTTTAAGGTATCGAGCAAGTTGTGCACGACACACTCGGCAAACCACTCGATATTGGAGGCTTTTTTTCCATTGAAATCAAAATGCCAATGCATGATGGCTTCATCGAGTTCAAGGGGCTCCTTGATTTTTTCATTTTTGGGTGCTACTTTTAAGGCTACCCTTTCTGGTGGCATGTTTGGGAATGCCTTGACGAAAATAGCGTTCACGCTGTTCACCAAGTCGGCCCGCGAGCGCCAGGAAGTGTCCAGGTTGTCAACCTTGCCGCTATCCATCACGGCTTGCATGAGTTCGGGCGCAGCGCCCCTGAACCCATAGATAGATTGTTTAGGATCGCCTACCCAGATAGCTTTCTTGGCCAAACGGGTTATTTCCAGGAAAATTTGTAGCTGAATAGGGTTGGTATCTTGAAACTCGTCAACGAGTAGCAGGTCTAATTCCTCGCGCAGCACGGCCTTAACCTTGTCGTCTTGCAAGAGTTTAAGCAAGGCCGTTTCCATATCGGTAAAGTCAATTAGGCCACGTTCCTTTTTAAATCGTTCGTACTGCGCTAGGGCTGCAATTGAAATATCGAACACCAGCCCGATGTACCGCTCGATATCGCCCATGAACTCGGGGTGCAGTAGGTGTTTATCCAAAAGGGCTTGCAAGGGTTCTACAATTTCACGGCTCTTTTTGCCCGGTGCGGCTTTGGAAAGCCTTGCAATATCTTCCCAAGCGAGATTCCCTTTGGTTTCAATGCTCCGCAAGGCTTGTTTTACGAGATCTAATACCTTGAGGGTCGCTAAGGTGTCATCATCGCCATCTTCCAAGGCAACCTGTGTATCGGCTAGGGCAACTTTCAAGTCTGTGAGATATTGAGCAGGGTCTAATGCTGGGCCTTGGGGCAGCAAAGCTCGGTAGGTATCTATTGAGTATTGCTTACTTTGTTCCAGTGCTTGCCCACCGAGGTTATTGGACCGGGCAATTTCGGTAATGGTTCTCACCTCGCTGCGCCAGTCAAAATCGGCGCTTTTGCTGCGGAAACCTAGTTTTACCGAGAGGTTTTCCATCTCGTCGATCAGCTCGGGACTCAGTGTAGCCGATAGCGACTGGTTGAAAAATATTTGTTGGTCTTCGTCGGCAATGGCTGTCACATCGGGCGAAACCCCGGCTTCAAAGGCAAAGCGTTGGAGCAACTGGCCCCCGATAGCGTGCACCGTTCCAATCATGGCTTGCGTCAAGGCATCCGCTTCCTTGCTCATGCCGCGTTCCAGCAGGCGAATGCGCACGCGTTCGCGCAACTCGGCGGCTGCTTTCGAGGTGAAGGTTGTCGCTAAAATACCGGTGGGCCTAACCAATTGGCCATTCTCGTCGGGTTCCGACAAAAGTTTGGCCATATCGTTGGTCAAGCGGTAGGTTTTACCGCTACCCGCGCCCGCAGAAATGATGGTAAGGTTTGGAATCATGCTGCAAGGTAACAATTCGCTGAATTTTGCGAAAGGCTAAATTTGCGAAAAGCTGAAAATTGCTGAAGATGGGTAAAGTTTGCTAAAAGCTAAATTAGCGAATATTCAAAAACTCAAAATTTACCAACCTTCACCCTTTTACCAACCTTTACCCCTTTTTAGCCTTTTTTGGGGCCTGCGGCGCGATGCGCCGCCGCACCCTTCCGGGCTCCCTGGACGGTCGGTGCCTATCGGCACCAGCCGCTAATGCGGCTGCCCTCCAGGCTGCTAGGCCAAAAATTAGATGTGAGCGGTAAGCGGATAGTACATACCTGATATTAATCCCCACATCCTCATATTTTCATCAGCACATTAGTACATCAATAATCAGCACATCAACAATCCCCTACATCCTCAAATTACACGGAGAACCGGGACATCGTTCATTATTCATCGTTCATTGTTCATCGTTATCTAGACGCCATACCACCCATGATTTTACCCATGATTTTCACCTTGGCCCAGCGTGGAACAGTACTGAGCGAGTATACGATCAACTTCGACAAATAACCAGGGTATGTAGTCGTCGTTTGGCCTAAGGCTTTTAAAATAGGTACAGCTACTTGTTCTGGCGTCATCGCGTTCGACATTTTCATAGATGCCCTTTCCGCAAAACCACTTTCAACTGGCCCTGGAGCTGCTGCAAGCACATCTACACCATGGGGCTTAAGTTCCTGTGCCAAACCTTCAGCCAATGTTTGCACATATGCTTTAGTAGCTGCATAATTGGCTGCATATGGTGCACCCTGGAATGCTAAAACTGAGCTCAATAATATTATGCCACCGCGTTTCTGCGCTGCGAATTGCTTGCTGTAATGATGCGTCAACTGGAGCAATGCTTCACAGTTTAAGCGCAACATGCCCACTTCTTCGTCCAGGGTATTTTCAATAAACAAGCCAGAGGTTCCACGGCCAGCAGAAGCTACCAACAGGCCAATATTCAATCCGTTTGCAGTTTCAAGCAATCGGGCCAAGCCTTCATTTGTCGACAAATCAGCCGGTACCAATTTGATTTCAACTTGGCTTGTTTGCTGGATTTGCTGTGCCAGTTCACGCAAGGCATCTTCTCGCCGGGCATTGATAATCAAGTTGAAGCCAGCGCTAGCCAGATGCCTGGCTAATGCCAAACCAATGCCTGAAGATGCTCCTGTAACGATAGCCCATTTGCCATACTTTGACAAGAGCCTTGTTTTTTCATTATTTGACAATATCATGTTGTGCTTGTTTTACGCGAATGAATGATGCAAAAATCGGTCTATTCTAGGCCAATATCCATTAACATATGTTTATGTTTTTTTGAGCCGACTCAAATGCACTGGCGTAATACCTAAATAAGATGCTATCATGTGTTGTGGGACCCTGTTGTGTATATTCGGGAAAATCCCCGTTATATTATCATAGCGCTGCTTGGGCGTCCTGACGTACATGTTTTTGATTCTGCTATCCTGGTATATAAAATAGTACTCGGCAATCAAGCGGCCAAGTTTCTGGCCTTCTTCCAAATGGTCGTAACCCCACTCGATGACCGAGCGGGGTAAAATCACGACCTCTGTTTCTTCTAGCGCTTGTAGCGTATACAAGGCTGGCTGTTGTAGTATAAAATTCGCGTACTCAGCGATAAACTGATTTTCGAGTGCGAAGTAAATGGTGTGTTCCAGCCCTTCACTATCTACAATCATAACCCGGACCAAGCCCTTATTGATGAAGTAGATATCGTTGGGCACAGCATCGGGCTTGCTCAAGGCCTCATGCCGTTTGAAGGTTTTCAAACGGGCATACTCCAAGAAAGCATCCAGCTCTGGCTCCGAAATACGGACCATCTGCTTTATAGCATCTCGAATTTGCTCCATCTAGCCTTTTTGTAGGTAAAACTAAAGAATTACTCGCCCAGTACTTTTGTCAGCAGATATTTATCATTTTTAGGCTGGCCATCGGGGTTGAGTGCAATCAAGCCTGTCTCGGTTACTTTGAATTGTTTTTGGCCAGACTTATCTTTCAAGGTTACTAATCCGCGAGAGATGGTCCAGGTGCCACTTGATTCAATCCTTTCGGTGCGGCGACCGTTATATTGTTCTTCCATGGTGAATGTGCGGGTTTTGTCGGCGTTCAAGGTGAGTAGGGTTTGAATACCATCGCAATCGGGGCAGGGTACATATCCTGTGTAGAAGGCGGCGGCGGCTTCAACCTCGGCTTGGTTTTGGGCTTCCGAGATGTAGCTATCCATGCCCATATCACATTCAATTTTTTCGATGAGCCATTTGTCGCCATTTTTCACCAGCTCGAATTTGCGTTCCATGGTGCCATCATAACCTTGACCGATGAGTGCAACCAATGCTTTAGTACCCTCGATGCTGTAAATTTTGAGTGGAGACTCGGTGAAGTATTTAATGTCCCAGTCTTGGCCGCAGAAATATTTATCGGCATCCATACCCAGGGGTGGGCCATCGGCTTCTTCGGTTTGCCAAAGTTTTTCACAAGCTTTGAAGTAGGCAACTTCGCCGTCGATAAAGGCAGGGCTTACAAAACCGCTTTTCGTGAAGTCTGCATAGTATTTATCCATCGAGGATACATCGAGGGCATAGTGGCCATCTACCGTTTTGACAAAATTAGCTGCATTGACATTGGCGTTTACAGCTTTATCATACCATTGGTAAAAGCCGTGAATTTGTGCGGCAATAGCGGTTGAATCGGCTTGACGCGGATTTTCAGCATCGGTTTTTGAAGCATTATTATTACAAGCGCTCAGCAGTACAAAAGCACAAACAACAAGGATAAACTGTTGCATACATCTAAATTTTAGGTTAAAGGGAGATAGTGATTTTTGGAATACAAATATACGTAAATTCCTTTGCCAAAGGATTATTTTGATTTGGGGCCTCCGCCGCGATGCGGCGGCGCAGCCTTCCGGGGTTCGCGTTGCTTCGTGCTCCGCACCAGCCGCTAGCGCGGCTGCCCTCCAGGCTGCTAGGCCGATGGATAGCTATGAGTGCAGAGGGCAAAGAGCAGAGCAGGGCGGATTCATCCTCACATCCCCAAATCTCCACATCCTCAAATCCTCACATCCCTTCATCAATAATCAGCACATTAACCATTAATCACTAATCATTATCTTCGAGCTATACTGCAAGCCCTGCGCATCCCTGCATTGTACCAAGTACAAGCCCGCGGGTAAGTGCCGGGTAGAGATTTGCCAAGGACCCGTGGCCGCCTCAAGGTTCTGGCGGTGAACCAAACGGCCTTGTGCGTCGTGTATTTCCACCTGGCCGCCTTGCAGGCTGGCAGGACCCTGTAGCCGGAATGCATCGGTGGCGGGGTTGGGGTAAATCTCCAAAACATTTATATCAGTACAGTTTTCTGTACCTACCGTTCCCGTTACATTGGCTTGGAGCGCCACGCTAAAATCCTGCACGTTGTTGCGAACCTGCATGGTATCATCAAAAACGCCCGACACACTTGAACTAAAACTAACCGGGATAGCTAGGGTATCGCCCGGGTTGATGCGGTAATGGTCCTTGGGGGTGCTGAACGGTGGCTCTTGGCCATACAGGTAACTCAGGTAAGTACGGGTGTAACCTGGGTTATAGGCATACAGGTACAAGGTTGAATCCTGCCCAGGGCTCAAGTTGCCAAAATCAAGTGTATCGGGCCAGGTAACTAGCCCCGCAGGGTTGCCGATACCAAGGCTATCACAGGCACTACCCACCTGGGCGCCCAGGCGGAAGGTAGTGGGCATGTTCGGCAAGCCAGCGGTCATGAGGGGAAGTTGTATTTTCCGCATCCTGAAATCACAGGTAATACCCTTTTCATCGGGGCTATCGATTACGTGCATATAATGTGTTCCAAAGATTGTTGATATGTAAATCCTGTCGTCCGGTGCAAGCTGTGCTTCGCCAAAGCTGGTATAGCTGGGCAACATGGTCAAGGTATCAATATGGTTGTCGAACTCGGCCACCAGCGTGCCGGTCGTTTGCCAGTTAGGTTGGTAAAGGTCATACTGCCAAATTTGATTAGGCCCAACCTTGTACAACATCCTGGAGTTCGGGGAAAACTCCACCCCATTCTCAAACAGCAGGTCCGGGGTTTGAACGCCCCCCATAAAGCTAAATGTACCCTGACAGCGATCCAGCGTGTAAACCTCTATATAACCAACCCAGTTGGGCAGGGCGGTAAAATCGAGAAAATGCCTAGCGAGGAAATTTCCATCTGGGGAGATACTGAGGCTTTGTTCAAAGCTGTGTATCCTATCTCGGGGTGCGTCAACCAGCCCTAAGTATTGCACCCCGGCCGGGGTTAACAAGAACAAGTGGAACCCGCTATTCCAAGCGCTAGGAGGCGCAATAATCCACCAGTCCCGGCCATTAGCATGCCTAAAGGCATTGATGGCACCCGTCATTGTGTCCGTCAATATTGGCATCGACATCTGCACTACATCACCCAGCCCGGCATTGAGGTTTCTATCGATGACCGTGTGGTAAACATTCAAGAGTGCTGTACCATTTTCAGATGGGATGAACTGCATTCCCTCGTGGAATATGTGATAGAGGTTGGCCTGCCCGGGATCAGGTAGTAGCAAGAGGATATCGTCAATGCTCAAGCCAACCAACTCCACCAAATCGCTGCGTACGGTGTCATCGTCGAAGTTCAAGGGGTGGATATCATACCCCCCGGGTAATAAATGCCCCAGGCTATCGGCTACCCGCTGCCCGTTGGAGGCAAATAACAAGGAACCATCAATATCGCATATTGCAGCACAAGCCCTCGAAAGCGGGATTTCTGAAACCCTGTAGTTTATGGCCTGTATGGTATCCTGGTTGAAAACTATCACAAAGTTTTCGGTATAGTTTGGGGGGCTCCAGCCGTAACCGCCAGGCCAACTATAATCCCGTTTCGAGTCCAGATAAGGCTGTCCAAGTACAGTACCCACACAAAACAAAGAGGCCAGAACCAAAATATATAATTTCATGGTCATGCTGTATTATATTTTATAACCCCGCGGGGTTTTTATCCCGCGGGGTCGAATGAAGCACTTTTTTTCTGAGGTCGACTATTCCTTTACCAGTTTCAAGCTTGAAACAACCTTTCCGTTTTCCCGCACAACGAGCAGGTACATGCCCTGGGTCAAGTTCCCTGTCGATATGCTCAAGGCTTGTTGCCTAGGGGCCAAGTCCCAATTTTCAAGCAAGGTTCCAGTGCCGCTGTATAAACTTAGTGTACGTTTTGCCTCGCTGTATGGCATCTGCAACACCGTTTGGCTTGAAGCGGGGTTGGGGTATAGCTTGAATTGACCGCTTGGTTCAAGTTCTGCCGTTTCCCGGTACAAGATACCCTGCTCCGCGCAAATGGCGGTATTGTCGAAGGCCAAGGAAGGGTCTACATGGAAATATAGTTCCCGCGCGAGGTAAACGATTGCGCCACCCTCCATAGGGCATTGAGCAGCGACGAACAACAGGTCGTTTTGTTGTTGTACGTTAAAATTATACGCTTCGCCTGCAAGTTCCTGCTCCAGTATAACGCTGTAAAAAAGTTTGGCGTTGTGTACTTGCTGGTCAGAATAGCCCAGGCTCCCGAGGTCGGCTAACATGTCAATGGACGTTTGGGTTGCATCTTGGGCATATTGCTGGTAAACCATGGCCCTGATACCGTCGATGCTCGCGATTTGTTGCACAAGGGCATTCACCTGGCTGACCATGGTGTTGGAATCTATACCACCTGCCATGAAGGCATCCTGGTAGCTGGCTATCTGGTTATAATGTTCTACGATAAGACTATCGCTGGAGTACAAGAGGTATGCAGCCTGTTCCGGCATGGCACTCAACTGTTTGTAGTAGTGCATCATGTCGGCAAAATTACCGGCCTCGGTTTGTTCAAATTGGTTTTTGAAATTAACCATGTACTGGTTAGAGGCAAGCAGGCTTGCATCGCCGAGTAACTTCTCGTAAAGTTGAAAGTCAAGTTCCTTGT
>CAZDVQ010000037.1:0-45578 GCA_964508975.1 uncultured Saprospiraceae bacterium | reverse complement strand
GAGAAATCTTCATCCTGTCCGGCTGAAAGTTCATAAAAGAAATTGGCAAGCAAAACTAAACAACTATGGACTGAAAGTCCATAGGTTTCTTTGCGAATGAAATTCGCCTTTACGGCTAAAGCCGTCGAAAAGTTTTCGGCTCTTTTTCAACCCAGGATAAAAACGTCCTCACCATTCGGCTCATCCCGGTGGTGTTCAAGGTATTGCTGTAGCATCTCGTCCGTTATGTTGCCTACGCTCCACGCACCGTAACCTATTCCCCAGAAATGGCCGCCCCAGTAACGTTTTTTCAACGCGGGGAACTCCGAGAGTAAGACCTTGGCACTCCGCCCTTTCAACCGTTTTACCAGCTCGCTCACGCTTAGGCTTGGTGGACAGGATACATGAAGATGCACGTGGTCCTTGCTGACAACTCCTTTTAGTATGCTCACGTCCAGCGCATCGCAGGTTTGGCGCAGCAAATCCCGAGCTCGAACTTGCACATCCCCTGTCAGTACAGCATAGCGGTACTTCGTTATCCAAACCAGGTGGATTTGTATATTGTGAACCGTATGGCCGCCACGTCTTTGCTTCATTTCACAAAGATAAAGGCTACTTTAATAAATTCTTGCCCTAAAGGGCATAGTTTTCACTAGCGTACTTTAAAAATAAACCAACTATAGTCATGATGATATTTGCCTTTTTCTTGTAAAGACCGATATAACTGGTTATAACGACATCACGGCTAGTTAATTGCATTGTAATTGAAAACTCCATGGCTCAAGTTTTATGATGTACAAAGTTAAACTAGAAATAGATTTCCCTTGCATAATTTACCTAATTATACGAACAACATAGCATTTTAAAGTTCATTAAGAACCATCCTTAGGTCAATGCCAACATCAAAAAAAAACGGCTGCTAAGCAGCCTTGCAATAGTGCTAAGAGCAGAACAGTGCACAGAACTAAGTTAACAAACAGCTCCGCTAGGAGCGGCATGTTAATAGAACCATTAATGCCAAAGCCTTAGGAGCTCCATTAGGAGCGGCACATATCGCATGATGTAGAGGTCTGAATATACATAAAGGTATTGTTTTGTACATCCTAGAAATGCCGCGGTGCGGCAGGATTTGTCAGCGATGGGTGAGGGAGTGTTGCAGGCACGAGCAGAACCCATCGAGGGATGCAGTTAGAGATTAAGTCCTGAAAGGACGATATAATGTGTAAACGCACCGTCTATAGTGTCGCCCCTTCAGGGCTTAATCTATTTCTGGCACTTTTCGATGGGTTCCGGTCGTGCCTGCAGCACTCCCTCACCCATCGCTGACAGCTTTTGCCGCGCTGCGGCACTTTGATAAACGGTACTCTGTATTAAAACCGACGCATTCAAACCCACCCAAACGCAAGGCCCGGCGCTGCAATACTGCGTAAATGCTAGTAGTATAATTCCGGTGTTTTTTGTGTCGCTCCTCTGGAGCTCCCGATACTAGAGCAACTCCGTTTCTATTAACATACCGCTCCTCTGGAGCTCCCAATAATAAAGCAACTCCGTTTCTATTAACATGCAGCTCCGCTGGAGCTCCCAATAATAAAGCAACTCCGTTTTTATTAACATGTCGCTCCTCTGGAGCTCCCAATACTAGAGCAACTCCGTTTCTATTAACATACCGCTCCGCTGGAGCGAAGCACTCGGTTCATTCTTCATCGTTCATTGTTCATAGTTCATTGTTCATTGTTCATAGTTCATAGCTCATCGTTAGCACCCGCTGCGAAGCTGGTGGGTGCCGCGCCAGGTGCCCGGCGGGCGCGGCTGAAAGCCGCGGTGCAAAGCACGGAGCGCAGCGAACCCCAGAGGGGACCGACGGCGAAGCCGGGGCGCCCAAAAAATCAAAAAAAAGCTTAATCCGTGATTAATAAGCGTGAAACATAGGTCCGGCCTTGACCATCCACAAACCTTACAAAGTGCAACCCAAGGCTAGCATCAAGTAGGCATAGGGATAATGTATGGCTAGATTTATTTAGGTCATAACGAGCATTTACAAGCTGCCCAGAAGCATTATAAACTTCCAGCGTACGCAAGTCAAGCATCGTTCCGGGTAAGGAAATAAAGCATGTGGCGTCTCTTGACACAGGATTTGGATAAGCTGTCAGATGTTCAAACGCAACAACTTGTTCTATACCTGAGAATAAAGGAGGATAGGTTTTAATGAGGAAAAATACAGAAGCACCATTTTTTTGTCCGGTCCCGGAATAGGCCAAACTACCATCTGGCAAACTATGGAAAGCATTCATGTATGCGGCAACCCCAACAGCATGATCGAGGCTTCCCTGCAACTGAAGATTGGCATTATATTTAGATATTTTAACATAAGAACTTTGGTGATTCAAGCGATTGATAGGATAGGTTTGGTATAAATCCCCATCAGCTTGCCGTAGGTACTCTTTAGCGATGAATATATCGCCAGCATTATTGATCGTGATATTACGGAAAACCTCGTGGTAAGCGTCAGAGGCGGTTTCAATATAAGAGTTGATTAAGAAACCGTTGGCATTACATACCAGAATATTCATATCAGAGGGAATGCTTGAGTTATAGCTTACCAAGTAATAAAACCCATTGGGATGTACCTCGATATCAAAGGCCCTCGAATATACATCGTTGGGCATGTTTAAAAGACGTTCCCACTCAAACTGGCCTTGTGCATTAAATTTAACGATCATTGCGCGCGTTGTAAAAGTGGCATCTCGGCCACGCCCACAGGCTACAAAACCGCCATCGGGTGTTGGTTCAAGGTCGAGCAAAACGCGTGACAGGTCACCATAGGCACGAGTCCAGATGGTGTCACCTTGATCATTGAAGTAAAAAATCTTCGACTTCAAGTCGATTGGGGACATTATGGTTAAGTGACCACCGTTCCATTTTATAGCTTTAGTCTGGAAAGAAACAGGGGTAGAAATGCTGAATACTTGCTCTGATAGGAATTGACCAGTATTGGATATTTTTACCGTGGAAACACTCGGTTGATTATTTAGAGGATTTACGCGACTTGAAGTTGCAAGATACGAACCATCCTGTGTTGTTGAAAGCCCCGCGAGCAGGTAGTTTTCCGTTGTATTGACATGTGCATAATTCCATATTGTATCAAGTTGTTGATCGATTTTCAATAATGCTAAGGGTTGGTTTCGTGCCGGTAGGTTAGTCCATGAACTGCCTCCCAACAACATAGTACCATCTTGGAGCGGTAAGGAAGCGGTTGACTGGAAATAAGAGGCGTGGCTTGTAGGACCATATTCCATCACAGAGCTTGACATGGTTATGGTATCTTGGAATCTCAAATACGCTCGGCCTCTATTACCACATGTTACGAGCTGGCCGTTATACCAAAGTACATCATGCACTTGATCGTAATCTTGAACAGGGGCAGAAAATCCTGTCCATACCTCCGTAGCATTGACATGATCTAGGAAAACGATTTGGCCTCCTGTAGATTTAAGGAGCAGATTATTGTTGCCGTCAGTCTGATACAAGTGTGCGTAACCCGATTGTAACCAAACTTGTGCTGCGTTGCTGTTGTATTTGGCTAATGTGGCATCATCAAATAAAACGAACAAGTTCTGGGCATTATCTGCCAACAGTTGAACTGGAATCTGGCTAGTATTTTGGCTGCTTAAAAATACACCCTGTGCATTGTAACGCATTAGTTTACCTTGGGTAGCATCACTTGTTGCAACGATGAGTGTTGAAGGGTTCTGTTCGACAATGCTGTAGGCAAACTGGTTTCCAGGCAAGGCAATCGTATTTTGGAAAACAACATTACCTGACTGGTCAATTCTATGAATTACAATATCATGACCACCAACACCATTAAAAAAATCACCAATTACGATTAAATCACTATTGGATGCTAAAATGGCATCCTTGTACCTATAATTCTGGCTTGATAAATAAGAAAAATTATAAAGCGATACACCTAGTGGATTAATAAGCGCATAATACGCAGCATCTGTAGAGTCACTTAATCTAGTTGTACCAGCGATCCAATAGTTCCCATTGGACGTTTGGAAAATGGCATTAGGTTCATCATGATACGGGGTGCCAAGGGTATGTTCAAAGAGGAGATTACCAGTATTATCTGTTTTTATAATCTTCATATCTCCCGATAGCAACTGATTATCGGTGCTTATTGCGGCACAAATGATCTTATTATCAATTGTCGTACCCATGGCCATGAAGTTACTGTAAACTCCTGTATTACCATACTTTCTTTCATCCGGGACATTTTGGGCTTGAAGGCAATGAATCCCAAGCAGCAGCGCTAAACTAGTCAAGGTAAACTTCATAATTGCTATTTTTTAAATAAAATATTAAGGATTAAGAACATGCAGCTTGATTATATATTAAAGCAAACTACAATAAACGAGTAAACGAAAGTTATAGACTAATCGCTGCATTAGGCAAAAAAAAAGAGGACGTCAAAGACGTCCTCTTTTAAAGTAATAAGTTTGTTCTATTTCTCTACCGTCAAGCTAGCACCGAGGTACTCGCGGTTGAGGCGGGCAATATTGGAAATAGAAATGCCTTTTGGACACTCAGCCTCGCAAGCACCGGTGTTGGAGCAAAGGCCGAAACCTTCTTTGTCGTGTTGAGCCAACATGTTGAGTACACGGCGTTTAGCTTCAACTTTACCTTGTGGCAACAAGGCCAAGTGCGATACTTTAGCAGAGGTGAACAACATGGCAGAGGCATTGGGGCAAGCGCCTACGCAGGCACCGCAACCAATACATTCAGCAGCGTCGAAAGCGAGTGAAGCCTGGTCTTTCTCGATTGGCATAGCGTTACCATCGGGGGCTTGGCCAGTGTTTACACTGACATAACCGCCCGCCTGGATGATACGGTCGAAAGAGGAGCGGTCAACCACCAAGTCTTTGATGACCGGGAAAGCCGCCGAGCGGAAAGGCTCGATGGTGATGGTATCGCCATCTTTGAACACGCGCATGTGCACCTGGCAAGTGGTGGTTTTATTCATCGGGCCGTGCGGCTGACCGTTGATTACCACGCCACAAGTACCACAGATACCTTCGCGGCAGTCGTGTTCAAAAGCGATAGGCTCTTTTTTCTGACTAACGAGGCTTTCGTTTAACACGTCGAGCATTTCAAGGAACGACATATGTTCATTTATCGCATCGAGTTGGAAGGTTTCAAATGCACCTTTGCTGTCTCGATTTTTCTGGCGCCAAACTTTGAGCGTAAGTTTCATAAGCTAGCGAATTTATTTAAAGGTTGAATAATTATTGTTTGAAGACTACTTGTAAGAACGGGTTTGAACCTTAATATCAGCGTAAACGAGTGGCTCTTTGTGTAATACGGGGTCGTTATTCTCGCCAGCGAATTCCCAAGCGGCCACGTGGCTGAAGTTTTCGTCGTCGCGAAGGGCTTCGCCACCTTCTTCTTGGTATTCTTCGCGGAAGTGACCACCACACGACTCGTTGCGGTTGTAAGCGTCAATACACATCAACTCGCCCAACTCGATAAAGTCGGCTACGCGGAGGGCTTTTTCCAACTCAGGGTTATACTCGTCGTTGGTACCAGGCACAAACACCTCGCGGTAGTATTCAGCACGGAGGTCTTGAATCATCTTGCGGGCTTTCAAGAGGCCTTCTGCACTGCGTGACATACCACAGTAATCCCACATGATTTTACCCAAGCGGCGGTGGAATGACTCGACACTCTGCGAACCTTTTACGTTCAAAAGTTGGTTGATACGACCACGAACCTCATTTTCAGCTTGTTCGAAAGCTTCGTGGGTGGTTGGGGTTTTCGCTTTTGAAATCTCTTTGCTGAGGTATGAACCGATGGTGTAAGGAATTACAAAGTAACCATCGGCCAAGCCCTGCATCAAGGCAGAAGCACCGAGGCGGTTAGCACCGTGGTCGGAGAAGTTAGCCTCGCCGAGTGCGAACAAACCAGGGATAGTCGTTTCAAGGTTATAGTCAACCCAGATACCGCCCATGGTATAGTGCACCGCAGGGTAAATACGCATAGGTTGTTTGTAAGGGTTCTCGCCGGCAATTTTCTCGTACATATCGAACAAGTTGCCGTATTTCTCTGCCACGATTTTTTGACCGAGATCGAGGATTTCAGCGTCGCTGGCGTTGTGGTTACCTTGACGATTAGCTTCAGATTTACCATAACGGTATTGTGCAGCGGCAAAGTCGAGGTAAACAGCCAAGCCAGAAGCACCTACACCGCGGCCTTCGTCACAAACGTACTTAGCGGCACGCGAAGCGATGTCGCGCGGTACCAAGTTACCGAATGCTGGGTAGATACGCTCGAGGTAGTAATCGCGATCTTCTTCTTTGATATCGTTGGGGTGTTTACCGCAATCTTCTTTGCGTTTAGGCACCCATACACGACCATCGTTGCGGAGTGATTCCGACATCAAGGTGAGTTTCGACTGGTAGTCGCCTGAAACAGGGATACAAGTTGGGTGAATTTGCGTAAAACAAGGGTTAGCAAACATGGCACCGCGGCGGTAAGTACGCCATGCAGCCGACACGTTTGAACCCATCGCGTTGGTAGACAAGTAGAACACGTTACCGTAACCACCTGTGGCGATAACCACGGCATGCGCCGAGAAACGCTCCAACTTACCATTCAGCAAGTTGCGGGCGATGATACCTTTGGCATGGCCGTCGACGAGTACCACGTCCAGCATCTCGTGGCGGTTATACATATCCACTTTGCCGAGGCCGATTTGGCGCGACAAGGCACTGTAGGCACCGATAAGCAATTGTTGTCCGGTTTGACCACGGGCATAGAAAGTACGACTCACTTGAACACCACCGAATGAGCGGTTTTCGAGCAAGCCACCGTATTCGCGAGCAAAAGGAACACCTTGTGCCACACATTGGTCGATGATATCAACAGATACCTCAGCGAGGCGGTGTACGTTAGCTTCACGGGCGCGGTAGTCGCCACCTTTAACGGTATCATAGAACAAACGGTGCACGCTGTCGCCGTCGTTTTGGTAGTTTTTAGCAGCGTTAATACCACCTTGAGCCGCTACCGAGTGCGCGCGGCGAGGGCTATCGTGGAAGGTAAAACACTTAACGTTGTAGCCAAGCTCAGCAAGGGAGGCAGCCGCAGAAGCACCGGCTAGACCAGTACCCACCACGATTACATCGAGGCGACGTTTGTTGTTTGGAGCCACCAGTGGAAGCGAAGCTTTGTACTTGGTCCACTTGTCGGCAAGTGATCCTGCTGGTATTTTGGCATCAAGCTTATTACTCATGATATATGCAGATTGATGTTTGACAAATTAAATTGAAAATAAAGGTTTTTGTTCATGCTACTGCATGAAGAAGAAGTACAAAGGCATAGCGGCAAAGCCAAGTGGAATGGTAATGGCGATGATAAGGCCTAGGCCTTTGATGATTGGGGTGTACTTCTTGTGGTTTACACCGAGGGTTTGGAAACCACTTTGGAAACCGTGTAACAAGTGGAAAGCCAAGACAACCATAGCCACAACGTAGAAGATGACAATCCAGAGCTCTTTGAAAGCAACGGCCACCAAATTGTAGAGGTCTTTGTATTCTTGATCGCCATAAGTAACCATAGGCACCTCGCCAAACTTCATCTTGCCCCAGAACTGCGCCATGTGCACCGCTATGAAGATAAACACGATAGAGCCTAGGATAGCCATGTTGCGCGATTGCCAAGAAGAAGCCGTGCTGTTGCCAACGCTATAGCCAACAGGGCCACGGGCTTTGCGATTGTAGAATGCAATGAGCAATCCTTTGATGGTATGCAAAATGATCATGGCGTACAAACCGTATGATGCAAATTTAATCAAGGGGTTGTGCGTCATAAAATAGGCATACTTATTGAAAGCCTCACCACCGTCGTTGGCGAAGAGCTGTAAATTTCCCGACATGTGAACCACAAGGAACAAAATCAGGAAAAGCCCCGTTAACGCCATGATGACTTTTTTACCTACCGACGAATTAAATAACTGTAGCAGCCAAGACATATGAATTAGGTTTTTCTTTGAAAATAAATGAAAAGTTTTCTTTCAGGGTGCAAATGTAATTATTAACTTATTAAATTAATTTCGGTTCTTTGCAGAAGTTTAAAATCAACCGAATTTAGAACCATTCTAACTTTATAAAAAGCGGGTCGTTCCGTCGCTCCGGTAGAAGTATCGGGGAGGAAAGTCCGGACAGCGTAGGGCATCACACCACCTAACGGGTGGGGCCGAGTGCAAGCTCGGTACAGATAGGGTCGCAGAAAATTACCGCCAGGCTTGCCTGGTAAGGGTGAAAACGTGTGGTAAGAGCGCACGCATGTGCAAGGCAACTTGCATGTGGGATAAACCTTGTGAGCTGAAATGCCATGTAAACCGGTCGCCGAGGGTTGCCCGCCCGAGCGTACGCGAGTACCAGGCCGGAGGGTAGGCAGCACGAGACAAGGTGTGAACCTTGTCCAAGATAAATGACGGAAACCTGCTTGCAGGAAACAGAATCCGGCTTATAGACCCGCTTTTTTCTTAGTTGATAGTTTGTAGTTGATAGTTGATAGTAAATGGAAACCTTGGGGTGAATCATCAAATACTACCAACTATCAACAATCAACTAGCAACTATCAACAATCAACTAGCAACTATCAACAATCAACTAGCAACTAACTTAAAAAAATTCACATTTTTTTCATACTTTATTTAACTTATTACGTTTCTAATAAACTAATTTTGCGCAAATTTTATAAACGACAGTATTATATATGGCAGAAACTCCAAAAAAACGATACAGTGATGCTGAACTCGAAGAGTTCCGTCAACTGATTTTGCAAAAGATTGAGATTGCAAAACACGAAGTCGAATACTTACAAGAACAACTCACCGAGTTGAACGAAGATAACGATGCGGCCAAAGCTGGAAATTTCGATGAAGGTTCACAGAACTTTGAAATTGAACACTTGGCCAAAATGATGCAACGCCAGAGCGATTTTATCCGCAACCTCGAGTTTGCCCTCGTGCGTATCGAGAACAAAACCTACGGCATTTGTACCGTTACCGGTGAGTTGATCGAGAAAAAACGCTTGCAATTGGTGCCCCACACCACTAAATCAATCGAAGGCAAGGAAAAAGAAGCGAAGACCGTGGTGCCACCAGCTACCACCAACACCCTTGACCGCGACGACGAGCTAGATGAAAAACCTGTGGCCAAAGTGCTACCCACCCGCAAAAAGGTTATCTCTACACCTATCCTTCCTAAAAAATCAACTGGCGGAAAAGCCCAGGATGATATGGACGAATGGGAAGACGAGACGGAACTTGACGTTACCGTGGGCGACGACTTCAACCTAGAAGGTTTGAACGAAATCGACATCCCAGACGAGGATTAAAATACTTAAAAAAAGACGCTCTTGTAGCGTCTTTTTTTTTGTGTTTTTGGGGCCTCCGCCGCGTTGCGTCGGCGCTACGTTCCGGGTTCGCTAGCGCTCATACCTTTGGGCATACGCCCCTGCGGTACGGCCTTCGGCCGCCCTTCACATCGCTAGGCCGATACTAGTTTGTAGTTGGTTGTTGATAGTATTTATATGCCGCTGCAATCCCCATATCCTCAAATCCCCATTGGCCATAATTTGCCCAATACCTAATTGCAAAATCAACTTATATTTGCGGTTGTTCAGCCCCCCTGTCTTCACTCCGTTCAGACATAGACCCAGGGCGTTAGAGGCATACTCATTATCTCAAACCAGAAACTACACAATAAAACCGCTTGAGATAAGGAATTTGGAATACAATTCCTTATTTTTGTAATCAGCAATAAGCTATAAATCGTAGATTTGTAACTAAAACTAATAGAAAAATTGTGAAACAACGACTTTACATAGACACATCTGTTTTCGGAGGCTATTTTGACGAGGAGTTTAAGGAGCATACTATTCCTTTATTTAACAGAATTAAAGCTGGAGAATTCATTATTCTTTATTCTACTCGAAAATGCACCTGAATTTGAAAAATATGAAGACAACTGAAAAAACATTTGACGCTGTCAAATTTATGCGCCAACAACGAGAAACCCTGAGCGAAAAGTTATCTAAAATGACTAAAGAAGAAATTTTGGAGTATTTCAAAAAAAGAAAGTCACAAACAAACATAAAGCCCTGTGCGTAATAATACTTAGTTATTTTCCATGACTTTATGCAGTTAAGCAATGGAAATGATGGGCAAGTTTTTTAAACAAGTTTGATTCCCCCTAATAATTTTCAACATTTTTGTGGAGCACATACAAAATGTGCGTATATTTGTTAGTAAACTGCCACTTTATGAGACACACCAAAGCTATAATCATACTGACAATGTTATTCGGACTATTTGGTTGTAAAGACAGCAAGGACAAAGATTTTGTATTTGAAGAATTCAAAACTCAAATAGAAAAGAAAGGTATGAAAATTGACTCAGTTGACGAGTCAGGGTTAGTTCATATTTCACGAGGTGATTGGAAACTTAAAGTAAGTTTAGAAAACACTAGAAAAAACTTTAGCAGAGATAAGGACAAAGTTCATATCACAACCTTAGTCGAGAGTATATTAGTTGAACAAATTGAAATACCCGAAAATTGGGTAGAGTGTAAAGACAAAGTGTTCATCTCACTTTTCCCAAATGACATAGATTTTGACGATATGATTCATAAAAAAATCACTGATGAATTTAGCAAGGTATATATGTTGAGTAGTGACTCTAATCAAATATTTCTATCGAAAGACTATTTAGAAAAATGGAACATAACAGAAAATGATTTGGATATACAGGCGAATTATAACGCAGACAATTTATTATCAAAATCAACCCTTTCGTTTGACACGATCGATAACCGTAAACTTGGAATAATCAATGTTGACAATGAAACATTAAAACCTGCATTACTTTTTGCCCCGACTATGAGGGAAAAAGTAAAGAAAGATTTTAGCTTTCCATTTTACGCTGTTATCCCAGTACGAGACTTTTGCTACATCTTTTCAGAAAAAGACTTTGACTTTTTTTCAGGACGACTTGGAGACGTAGTAGCAGACGAATATAATCAATCAGCCTATCCAATTACTACAGAGGTTATTAGATTCTCAGACAAAGGAGTTGAATCTGTTGGGCAGTATCCAAAAAAGTAAATTGAGGGTAGAAAAACGCAGCACTACAACTAAACTCTCATCAGGTGCGCAGCACCAACAATGAAAGCACCATTATATTAAACCCAGGTGCTTAATATATTCTACGCCGCTTCTCGCGGAGCGGGGCAATGTTATGCCCAAACTAGCGGTGTAGCTTGCTGATTAAGATGTCAGGGCTACGCCCCTCTTTGGGTTTGGGGGAACATTTGCATGCTACGAAGATACCAGGGCTACGCCCCTTTTCTAGGCTAATTTCATGGAGGTGCGTAGCCCTGACATCTTCGTAGCTAAACGAACCTGAAAGTTATGCCCGAGGGGCGTAGCCCTGATATCTTCGTAGCTAAACGACCCGAAAGCTATGCCCGAGGGGCGTAGCCCTGACATCTTAATCTTAACGTGACGCTTGGGGTTCTGCCCCCCTGTCACCGCGTTTGCGTGGGAGCTTGTTTTTTTGTACTGTAAAGGCCGTAATTCGGGGTTGGGCTTGCGCCAGCGATGCGAAGCGGTGGCCCGCAGGGCCAGACCGCAACGCGGGCCGAGCGTCAGCGAGCCGCGAAGCGTAGCGACGGCGAAGCCGGGGCGCCCAAATACAATAAATACGTAATTGACCAAAGATGAAATGACGGCGTTTCAGCATGACTGTACCGTTGATTTTGGCTACCTTTGTACCATGAATTTAACCCTGGATGTACACGAAACATACATGCGCCGATGCTTTCAGCTTGCCCGACTAGGTGCTGGCCAAGTTGCCCCTAAC
This sequence comes from uncultured Saprospiraceae bacterium, assembly GCA_964508975.1. Taxonomy (GTDB): domain Bacteria; phylum Bacteroidota; class Bacteroidia; order Chitinophagales; family Saprospiraceae; genus CAZDVQ01. Next base: position 33,673 of record CAZDVQ010000037.1, on the reverse strand, counting down.
CCTATGGTTGGAGCGGTATTGGTGCACGATGGCCGCATTATTGGCGAGGGTTGGCACCAGGCATACGGCCAATCCCATGCAGAGGTAAACGCCGTGGCTAGCGTGGCAGCCGCAGATAGGCCGCTTATCCCCCACTCTACCCTGTACGTGAGCCTCGCGCCGTGCAGTATTTGGGGTAAAACACCGCCCTGCACTGATTTAATCCAACAAGAAGGGATTCGGACAGTCGTTATCTCGGCAGATGATGCCACACCCGGCGTGTTGGTCGAGAGCACTTGCCTACTCCGCGAGCGTGGCGTTGAAGTGATTACCGGCGTGCTGGAAAACGAAGGTTTGTGGTTAGCACGGCGCCGAAACACCTTTATTGCACAGCACAGGCCCTACATTATCCTGAAATTTGCGCAGAGCAGCGATGGCTATATCGGTAAAACAGAAAAACAAGTGTGGCTCACAGGGCCCGAAATGCAGGTACTCAACCACCGCTGGCGTGCCGAGGAAGCCGCTATCCTGGTAGGGCCCAACACGGTGATTTGCGACGACCCTAGCCTCAGCACCAGACATTATCCTGGCCGGAATCCCTTGCGGGTGGTGCTCGACCGAAATGGCCGTGTGCCGCAATCGGCCAAGGTGTTTAACGCCGAGGCTAAAACTTTATATTTCAGTAGCTTAGATAGAAACGACTTGCCTGAAAGTGCAAGTTTGGCCTGCATCCAATTGGAAGCAACTGACTTTATTCAGCAGGTCATGCAGCAGCTGTTTGAAGCCAAGGTACAATCCATCATCGTAGAAGGTGGCGCAAGCATTTTGAACGCTTTTATAGCCCTGGGCCTCTGGGATGAATGTAGGCGCATCACTGCTCCTAAACAGCTGGGACAAGGCATTAAGGCACCGCAAATCCCGGGCGCAAGGCTCCGGGACAGCATGATGGTAGGACAAGATTTATACGAAAGGTTTGTGCCTAGCGTTGCTGCTGCATCTCCGCATAAGCCTTAGCAAAGTAGGTCAGGATAATATCGGCTCCGGCGCGTTTGATGCTCAGCAGCATCTCGGGCATGGCCTTGTTGAAATCGAGCCAGCCGTTTTGGGCAGCCGCGGTCAACATGGCACACTCGCCACTCACGTTGTAAGCCGAGATAGGCGTTGAAAAGTTCTCCTTGAGCAAGTGTATGATATCGAGGTAAGCCAAAGCGGGTTTAACCATGAGGAAATCTGCGCCTTCTTCCACGTCGAGGGTAGCCTCAGTGAGGGCCTCGATTTTATTGGCGGGATTCATCTGGTAGGTCTTCTTGTCGCCAGATTTAGGCGCAGAATCCAGTGCATCGCGGAAAGGACCGTAAAAAGCCGAGGCATACTTGGCGGTGTAGGCCATAATCGACACATCGGTAAAGTCCTGCTCGTCGAGGGCATCGCGGATAAAGCCCACGCGGCCGTCCATCATATCGGATGGGCCAAGGATATCGGCACCTGCCTCGGCTTGGGCCAGCGACATGCGCGCCAGGATGGGCAAGGTTTTATCGTTGAGGATTTTGCCGTTTTCCACGTAGCCATCGTGGCCATCAGAGCTGTAGGGGTCCATCGCCACATCGGTCATCACCACGCATTCGGGGAATTGGCGTTTAATCTCGCGAATGGCCTTCAGGTAAAAATTATCAGGGCTGTAGCTGTAGGTAGCGGTTTTATCCTTGAGGCTATCTTCCACGGCGGGGAACAGCACAAAGCTATTCAGGCCCAGTTTCATGCATGATTCTATCTCGGGCAGCAGTAGATCCAGCGACCAGCGGTAGTTGCCCGGCATAGATTTAACCTCGTTCTTGATCCCTTTCCCATCGAGCAGGAAAATGGGGTAAATGAGGTTTTCAACACCCAGGTGGGTTTCTTGAACCATGTTGCGGATGGCAGCTGACTTACGGTTACGGCGTGGACGAAGCATGAGATAGGAGTTAGGAGATCAGAGAGCAGAGAGCAGAGCAGAGAGCAAAGAGCAAAGAGCAGAGTAGAGACGCACGATTGTGCGTCTAAGTAGGGGCAGGGCTTGCCCCCGCCCAATTAACCCACGCTACCAACGGGCGCATAGCGACTGTGCAGTGGAGGGGGTCGCCGCAACGCGGCGGGGGGAGGCACAAAATTACATATTTGGGGGGAGTATAAAAAGGTATTATTTTCAAGTTGTATATTTGGACCCATGAAAGAAACGACTACACACAATGAACGCATCGCAAAGCTGAGTTTTGCCTCGGTTTACCCACATTACGTGACTAAAGTTGTAAGCAAAGGTAGAACTGTGGCCGAGCTCCACCAGGTGATTGAATGGCTAACCGGCTACAACGAGCAAAAGCTTCAGCAGCTTATGGCCGAGCAAGTGAATTTCGAGCAGTTTTTTGAGGGTGCAACGCTGCATCCCAACGCAGGGCTCATTACAGGCCTTATTTGCGGCTACCGAATCGAGGAGATAGAAAACCCTTTAACCAAGCAAGTCCGCTATCTTGATAAGCTAGTTGACGAGTTAGCAAAAGGCCGAAAAATGGAAAAGATATTACGGTAATCATCATTCGAGAAGGTTCTTTTTTGGGCGCCCCGGCGCGTTGCGCCGTCGGCGTGCTCCGGGGTTCGTGCAGTCGCTTCGCTCCCTTACGGAGCACTTCGTGGTTCGCTGCGCTCCGTGCTACGCACCGCGGCGTACCGCCGCGCCCTCCAGGCACCTCGCGCGGTACCCGCCAGCTTCGCTGCGGGTGCTAACGATGAATGATGAAGGATGAATAAAGATTCAGCGAACGCAATTAACTGGCTCAAAATCACATTTTTTGGAGCAGCATAAAAAGCTAGGGTTTTAGACTGTATATTTGCAGGATAGATGTTAAATTTTATTAGGTAAACTCCATCTAGTATGCCAAGAACAATTATTGCATATATCATTTCAATATGCACATTCACAACATTTTTCGGCTGTTCCGATAAAAAGATACCGGATGTCTATAAGCACTCGGCGACCGACCCATTTCAAAACACCATGGTGCCTAGCCAGTTCATAGTCATTGACCCCACGCAGGACAATACCATTGAGGGACATAAAGGCACCATACTCATAATACCAAAGGGTAGTTTGGTGGATGCCAAGGGCAATGTGATTAAAAGTACTGTAAAAATAGAGCTTGCAGAGGCATTTACCCTGGAGGATATGCTGCTATCCAACTTGACGACCAGCACAAACGAAAAGCAATTCCAAACAGATGGCATGATATATTTCAACGCCAGCTCAAACGGTGCTCCAGTCAACATAAACCCCAAGAACCCCATACGGATTGAAATTCCCACTGCTGAGCGCAAAGCCGACATGATGGCCTACAAAGGCATTCGGGATGAAAACGGCAACATGAACTGGGTTGAACCGAAGGAAATTGATAAAGACCTTATTACCATTGACCTCAATAGCCTTGACTTTTTACCGCCAGGCTTCCAGTGGGCGGTTGGGCAGGGCATGCCGTATAAAAACTACACAGATGCTAGTCAAGCCTTGACCGATAGCCTTTACTACGCGCTCTATGCAAATCAAGGCTACTATATGCAATTTGTGCCAACAGATTTTCACGACCCTCTGTACAACCAAATCACTAGGGTTATCAATAGCAAATACGGCGAGGCGTCATTACTGGTGCAGGAACCTAAAAGCGAGCAAATGCAAGGCAATGGAGACTCGGTTTCATCCATGACGGGCTGTGGAATAGACCCGACCATAATCAAGCGCATCAAATCCAAGCAGTATCAAAATAGCTTTATCGCTACGCGAGCGTTTGAGGCCCGGTTCAGGGTTATTTTCAGCACTTGCAACAATGCTGTGCTCGAAACCTACCTCAAAAACATTGACAAAGATTTGTACATCGCAGATAGCCTTGCAGCCCTTACACTTGAAGATAGCGTGCAAAGAGCAGCTTTCGTCAATTTTTCTAGGCAGCGACTGACCAAAGTAAAAGCCGCCGACAAGCACGCCAAGATGCTGGCCAATTATTACCAACAACAGATGGCCCAGTTACACACAGCATTAGAGCAAGCCCAAAAACACTGGCAACAAGCGCTAGATAATGCCAACAATTCCGCTGAAAACCTGTTCTTTAAATACAAAGACCTCCGCTTGAAAAGGGAAAAATACCGAGTGGAAACCTATGGTTTTACCTGGAGCCAAACCGGCTGGATTGGCCTCCATAAAGAGACCAACTGCTTACCGACGTCATTAAAATTTGTCTCAATTGAAGAGGGTCAAAACTATGACAGGCTTTACACGTACATCTTTTACCCTACCATCAAGAGTATACAACGTTTAAACACTAGCAACAACCATGATTTTTACCCCGGTAACGAAAAAGGCAAAAATGGATTGATGCCTAAAGATGAAAGAGGCATAGCCATAGCCATTGGTTATAAAGACAATCAAATGTCCATGGACATGTTCGATTTGAAAACCAATGATTACATATGCATTGGCATGAGTATAGGTCCGGTAAGTGCCAAGAAACTCAAGTCAGCATTATCACGTTTCAATCCAGGCAGCATAGAGGACAAAATGAGCAGAGATTTAGCCCTCATGGAAGCATTTTATATCGAACAACAACGGCAATCGCCATGGGCACAAGAACATAACCTTACCGTGCAGCTTTGGAACATTGCCTTTCCCTGCTGTGCCATTGAAGCTGATGCGTCTATCCCCTATTAGCCTTAGTTATTTTGATGGCTTTTTTGGGCGCGTCGGCCTGCGGCCGTCGGTCCCTTACGCGCTCCCTAGACGGTCGGCCCTTGCGGGCCCGCGCTACGCGCGGCGCTCCAGGCACCTCGCGCGGCACCCGCCAGCATCGCTGCGGGTGCTAACTATGAATGATGAACGATGAACCGATTGCTTCGCTCCTAGCGGAGCTTTTTTTCAACTTAGTTGTATGCACTGCTCTGCTCTTTGAGCTTTGCTATCTGCACTAACCCAAGGCTGCTTTGCAGCCTTGCGTGCGTTAGCTGGCCGGAGGGCGCGGCGCAGCCGCGGTGCGCAGCACGGAGCGATTAGCGAACCACGAAGTGCTCCGTAAGGGAGCAAAGCGACCGCACGAACCCCGTAGGACAGCGGCGGCGCGCGCGCAGGGGCGTATGGCATATGCCCCGCGTAGCGACGCAACGCCCAAAAAAGAACAAATGATTAAGTGATTAGGGAGTAAACGACTGGGGTTTGCTGTTTTAGCATTTTTGATTTTAGTGTTTTTTATTTGTGGAGACGCCCAATCTGGGCCTCACCGGCCTAGCATGTCAGGGAAAGCCCCCACTAGGTTTGGGGTATTTTAATTTTTTGGAATTTTGTATGTAGCATAACCAGGCTTTTCCATACTTTTACCAAGTAAGCGTATGTTTGGATGCGCCCATTTTTTAACCAAGCTCATCAAATAACAGCTCGTTTTCCCTAGAAACCCAAACTCCACCCATGCCTGTACCTCAGCGCCTTTACAGTATACTTTTTTCACTGCTACTGCTGGCTGGCGCTAAAACCATGGATGCACAGCAACCAGCCTATTTCATGATGGGCGAGGAGCAGTTTAGGGGTATTCAAATTTATGATGTTATTCAAGATACGGCGCTTCATTATTGGTTTGCCACCAGCGACGGTATTTACTGGTATAATTACCAAAAATATGAGAAAATAAGCTGCCCTGAAGCCAAAAGCAACTCGGTTTTCAACTTTGTGAGCGATGGCAAAGGTGCCATTTATTGCCATAACCTGAACAAGCAGGTGTTTAAGATAGAACGGCAGCATTGTAGCCTTTTATACGAGCTACAAGCCGATGAAGCCTACCAGGACGTTAGCTTGGCCGTGGGCGATAACGGCCACTTGTTAATTGCTTGCCGTAAAATGATTGAACTGAGCAGTGATGGCAAGGTGCTCAAACGGCTCGATTTGAAAAAGGCTATGGGCCAAGCCTACCAGGCTCCCGATAAAGCGGTGTATTTTCACCTCGCCAACTCCGACTCCCTTTTATCCTACCGAGCAGGAAAGTTTAATTTTGTACAGTTGGACATTGACATACAAAGACAGGGCGATTCATATTTTATCCTAAATCTGTTTCATTTGGGCCAACGGCTATATGCTATTGAACTAAGTTCGAAACGCCTATTTGAATTGGACCTTTCCCAGGGTAAACTTCAAGAACGCCACAGCAACCATTTATTTTCGCGCAGTGTGTCCTTGCACATCTATGGTTTAGGAACAGAAATTTGGCTCATCGGGACAAAACCCGGTGGGGTTAGGCTTGATGCGCAAAACCTGGACAAGCAGGACGAGGTGTTTTACCCCAATTACTTTATATCAGATGTGTATAAAGACCACGAGGGCAATATCTTGCTCAGCACCCTAGACAAAGGCATATTGGTGGTTTCAGACTTGAACATTCCCGATGTGATTGCGCCGTTTACCGATGACCCTATCATGTCGTTCTACCCAGATCCCAAGAAAGGCTTACTGATGGGCTCGGCTCAAGGGAATATTTTCCAGTGGCAAGGTGCCCATATAAAGCGCTTGAACAGCAGCGGGCAGCGCCCCATTGAAGGTATCTACAGCCAAGCAAACAGCCCTTTGGTGGTATTTGACGATGGTCAAATTAGGGCCTTAAACAAGTCGACAGGCCAAATTATAGACATTGTGGCCAGTTCGCTAAAATCGGTGGTTTTTATAGCTGAGCATGAATTTTACATCGGTACAAACCTAGGGGTGGCCTATTGCAAATGGGATGGCCAAAACCACATATCCCTACAATGGAACCTTGAACTAAAAGCAAGGATTTATGCCCTTGCATACGATAAAACACTGCAAAAACTATATGTCAGCTCAACCAATGGCTTGCTTTGCCTCGATCATAAAACGCAAGAGTCCACTACGATTCAGTATCGAAACAACAGCTTAATAGCCAGCTATTTATACATACATAAGCATACCTTGTACGTGTGTGGCAAAACCCATGGTGTGCTGCGCATGCTGCCTGGACAAAACCTAGAACCGTACCTCGCCCCGGGTATTTTACCCACAGAAACCGTGACGAAAATGGCCGAGCACAAGGGCTTTTTCTACTACAAAACATCTGGTGGTTTATACCAAGTAAACGCTAAGGGACAACTAAGCAAAGCCATCCACCAACAGTATGGCTTAGCCCGAAAACGCGTGATCGACTTCTGCTTTTTAAACGATACGCTTTGGGTAAGTCATTTTGGTGGGGTACAAGCCATCGACCTTGATTATCAATCAGGTAAAGTGTTTGTGCCACCAATCCGGGTCAGCAACATCTTCGTCAACAACCAAAGTGTGCCCTTACATGCGTTCAAGCAGCTTAAAAGCCATCAGCGGAAGGTGCAATTTGAGTTATCGGCGCCTACTTTGCGGCACCAAAATTCGGTAAAATTCCACTACAAACTCAAAGGATACGAAAACAGCTGGAACATAGCCGATTACAGCTCGAACATCGTGACATATAACGCTTTAGGGCCAGGCACTTATACCTTCGAGGTCAAGGCGTCATCTAACGGGGTGTTTAGCCCAACCTCCCAGTACAGCTTTAGCATTGCCCGCCCGTATTACAGTACCTGGTGGTTCATTGCTTTAATCCTCCTAGCATTTTTGGGTTTGGTTTACCTCGTGTACCAGCGGCAGTTGCGGCAACAACAGCAAAAAGCCGAGTTCGTCAATGCCTTGAACTCGGTCAAGTTAACGGCCATTCAATCGCAGATGAACCCGCATTTTATCTTCAATGCCTTGAATTCCATCCAGGACCTCGTGTTGCGGGGCGATATTGACCAGAGTTACAGCTTTATCAATAAATTCTCGAACTTGGTGCGGCGCACACTCGACTACTCGGATAAGGATTTTATCGAGTTCGAGCAGGAAATCAAGCTGATTGAACTGTACCTATCCCTTGAAAAGCTGCGCTTCAAAGATAGTTTGACCTACACCATCGACGAGGGTGGCGTGGAAGATATTCTGGTACCGCCCATGCTGATACAACCCTTCATCGAAAATGCCTTGCTACATGGTTTATTACACCAAGAAGGCTCAAAGGAATTACACATCGCGTTCAGCCTTGGCGAGGTATTGACTTGTACCGTAACCGACAACGGCGTGGGTCGCGAAAAAGCCAAAAGCATCCGGGAACGCCAGAACTTGGAACACGATTCATTCTCGGGCAAAGCCATCAAGAAACGCTTTGAGATCCTGGAAAAGTACTTCGGCGGTAGCCTGGGTTTCCAGTATGAAGACTTGTACCAAGACGGCCAGGCCCTGGGCACCAAAGTGGTACTCCACATACCCGTCAAACACCTGTATTAACCCATTGATGAAAGGAAATTGGCCGTTGCTGAACAAAAGGAAGTACATTGCGGCATAAATGCTATGTTTGCCTTGAAAACAATACACCGTGATACCGATTAAAGCCATACTTGTCGACGATGAATCTAGCGCCCGCGACGTGCTGGAAAACCTGTTGCGGCGTTTTTGCCCCAGCGTGGAACTGCTCGACAAATGCGCCAACCTAGAACAAGCCGTGGCATCCATCAAGCTACACCAACCACAGTTGGTTTTCCTAGATATCGAGATGCCCAACTACGCCGGTTACGAGATCGTAAAGTTCTTTGACCAGCTGAGTTTTGAAATCGTTTTTGTCACCGCTTACGACCAGTATGCCGTACGGGCTTTTGAAATCTCTGCCGTTGACTATCTACTCAAACCGATTGATATTGAGCGACTTAAATCAGCCGTTGGCAAGGTTAGCCAGAACATCGACCTCAAGGCGCAGGCCGAGCGTATGCAAGTGCTAGGCCAAACCCTAGAGAGCAAGGCCATCCGGAATATTGCGGTATCTGAAAACGGGCAGCAACACATCGTGCCATTAGATAGCATCATCGCCATCGAGGCACAGGAATCGTACTGTTTTATACATACCCAGAGCAAGAAAATCATGGTGAGCAAAAACTTGAAAAGTTTTGAAACCATGTTCGAGGCCGTGCCCAACTTCATGCGGGTGCATAAATCGTGGCTGATCAATACAAATCATATGATTAGTTATTCCAAATCGGTGCTAGTGGTGCATATGGCCAAGGGCATCGTGGCCAAGTTATCCAAGTATAAGAAGGCCGAATTTGAACAGCATTGGCAATAAACCAACAGCCGCTGTGCGGCTGTTGGTAGAGCATAGAGCAGAGGGCTGAGAGCAGAGTACCCGGCGAGCACCGCTCGCCCAACCCCCGCTACCAGCCGGCGCAACGCGTCGGTGCAGTGGAGGGGGTCGCCGCAACGCGGCGGGGGGAGGCGCAACATTAGATATGAGGGCTGCGAGCAGGGTGATTTCACCACTCACCGCTTACATCTTACCACTCAAAGCTTACATCTTACCGCGAGATGTTCAACTTCCGCATAACTTAGTCGTAACTTGAGCGAATTGAATAAGCCTTACAGCATGAACCCTGTAATGCATGATATTGAATATTTTATACAATTCCACGAAACTCAAAAAAACACGACCGATGCAATGTCAAAAATGTAAAGCCCAGCTCAAGGCCAACGATCAATTTTGCCCTGATTGCGGCACCAGGGTGCCCGATACAAACCATGTAGCCGTATCAACAGGAACCGATTTTAGGCCAAAAATCAGGAATAGCCAAATACCAAAAGTACTCATTGCCCTGTTGGTCGGTATATTGGCAGCCAGTTTAGGAGCAGCCGCATTCTTATCAGGCTGCAGCCTAGATGCCATTTGGATTGTTGGGTTGGTGGCTATCTTTATCGCCGTGTTAAGCTTTGTACTTGCCATAATATACTGGAGCAGGGCGTACAAATTGAACAAGCTCATCCGTGGACAAAGCCGCATTGCCGCCTGGGAAATGGGCACCTCCATGAAACAAATGTATGTGACCCATTACGTCGATGCGCAAAATGCCCGCAACAAGCTGTTGTTTGGTATCATGGCCTTTTTCATCGTGCTGGTATTCGGTACGTTTTTATTGATGATGACCGAGGGCCGGGCCTTGATGATCCTAGTTGGACTAGGTTTACTGGCCCTTTCAGCCTTCGTGGCATTTATCGGCCCGCAACTTTTCAAGCGCAACTGGCTGCACGGCGATGGCATCGTGATGATTGGCCAGCATTACGCATACATCAACGGCGTGTTCCACAATTGGGATTTCATCGACTCGGGGCTAGTACAAGTCAAAACCATCCTCGAGCCATTCAGGGGCATATTCATCCAATATTACTACACCAACAAGCGGCTGCTCCACGAAAAACACCTCATCATCCCATGCCCGGCGGATATAAACATCAAGGACCTGGTCAAAACCATGCAAGCCACTAAATAAAGGAGGATGATTTGGGCGCGTCGGCCTGCGGCCGTCGGTCCCTTACGCGCTCCCTGGACGGTCGGCCCTAGCGGGCCCGCGCTATGCGCGGCGCTCCAGGCACCTCGCGCTTGAACCGCCAGCGAAGCTGGCGGTTCTAACTATGAACAATGAACGATGAACTATGAACGATGAACTATGAACTATGTACGAGATTGTCCGCTCCAGCGGAGCGGCATGTTAATAGAAACGGGGATTCTTCAGGGTTTGTAGCTCCGCTAGGAGCGGCACAGTTGAAACCATGAATTACTTGGAACAGTACCTGGTATATCTACACGGCTATCAGCTAGTTGTGAAAGAATCAATTAACAGCTTGTTACCTTGTCGCCATTTAATCCAACCTGATTTTACTTTCGTTTTGCTGTCGGTATAGCCTTCGTCACAATAGTCAGCGCTGAATATTTCAATCCAATCACCTTTCATTGATTTAACTTGAAAACAGTCTCGTCCTTGATACATTATTTCTGCGGAGTGTTCATTTGGTAAACTTCTGATTTTTTGGTCAGTTAGTCTTGCCACTCCAAACATACCTTTTAAATAACTTTCCCAATCGCTAAAAGTGATGAGGTCGCTTTTTTTGAGCCATAAAGTTTCTTCGGTCTCATTGTTTACCATAACTTTTAGCCAATTATCCTGTACGGTTAGGCAGCGAAAAACAAATTGCGAATAGTCAAGCCATAGAATTTCTGGTTTTAACCAATCTTTATGTTTCTCAATATCTTTAATATTCCAACTATCGATTGTCTCATCAATAAAAAATTGAACAGTCCTTTTCGGTTCTTTGTCGTTAGGTGCTGAATAGAAATGTAAGGTCGTTTTGTCGTCAAAGTTGATTGAAACGAGACCAATTCCAAGCGCTGTATCTGTGGAGTCGAGTGTCTTTACATCTTCATCTTGAATAATAATACTATCGGTCGTGGCAGAATCCGCAGACATATTATTGTTTTTGTTCTGTTTCCGGTCACAAGAGACTAGAACAGCCAGAAATATTGTCAGTATAATTGCCTCTATTTTCATCCTTGTCATAAGTGTCGTGTTATCATTGATTTTAAACATTTTTTAAGCGGTTATTTTTTTTACTTGGTCATGTTAAATTTTTTAGCGTTAGCCAGTAAAGGGTTAGCGTTTTCTTGTCACTTTATATCGCTAAAATAAATAAAAGTAAAGCTAAGGGTTTAGGGCTGAAACACATTTTTACCCTTGTCCATGTTATACCTACAAGCATTTCATCTATTTGTTTGCATAGTTGTCTATTCTATTATTACGTGCTTGAATGAAGTTCACTACTCCTTTTTTATACAGCAAATATGCGTCGATGTCCTCAAATGTTGGTTTAGTTTTAAAATGGTCAAACGGTAAATAAAATTTGATTTTTTGATTTTCGTCAATGAGGTCGTTGAGTAAAAAAAAGTTGATGTAACCATCAAAGTCCTCAAACAAGTCGAAAAAATCTTGGTAACGTTTAAATGTGTCGTAAAGAGGGCTTTGTTGCCCTCTGTAAAAAAGCCTGATACATTCCAAAGTCAGGTCAAACCTGTCGTCAATGAGGCTGTTTACGCCACGAGCTTGATTGATTGTAAACTTGTTGTCTATTTTATTTTTAGGGAAAAGTGTGTAAGCACCAATGGTCGAACCAATGTCAAAGAGTTCGTTTACTTCATTTGGAATTTGTTTTATCAACCATTGTTTTCTCGTTTGATTTCTGTAAGAGTGCGTTATAGCATCACTTCCCAAATTGAATGTTCCAAGCTGTGATTGGTGATACAAATACGCACCGCTTTTTTTGCTGTCTAATTCCAATATTTGTCCGTTTGGCAATGGTTTACTCCATAATATTTTATGGTATGCGCGAAGTGTCGGGCTTGTGCTGTCCGGGTCGCCTCCTTTTGCGTCTGTATAAACATTATACGTTGTATCTATTTTCATTTTTCTGTAGAATTATCCTATACGTGGTGGTGGTACTAGGTTTGCCATATAGCTCATCAATATATGCAAACTGCATATACATTTACAAAGATAAAAAACAATTTTGATACTATGCAAAATACGCAGCATTCCATATTTTAAGCATTTTAACAGCCTTCAATTCGAGTTTGCACTGTACCTTTGACAAGGCTTTAGCCGCCTTACAACCCTACAATCCACCTAAAATGAAAGCTTTTATACAAACCGACGCTCATGGGAACTTCTACAACGTAAATGCTTATGTTGCCCATGAAGGCTTTCAAACCCTGGGCTGGGAAACCTTGAAATACCACGCTATCGAAGATATTAGCGATAACGACCCTGAATGTGTCATCGTAGGTGGCATAGGCAATGTACGTAAACGCTTAGCTCAATTTGGCATTGCCAAACCTGCCCATGAAATTGATTACCCAGATGCATTGCAAAAATACTTAGGCCGCAAAGTATGGGCAACAACCATCGAGGAACTTTTCCAACATGAAAATGACTGGCATGTTTTCGTAAAACCCAAAACGGAAACCAAGAAATTTGCCGGCAAAGTTGTACGCGATTACAAAGATTTTATCGGTCTGGTGGATAACGATAACCCAACCGAAATCTGGTGCTCTGAAATCGTTGAATTCAAAACAGAATGGCGCTGCTTTATCCGTTATGGCCAAATACTCGACATTCGGCCATACAAAGGGGCTTGGGACTCGAAACTTGACCTGGGCACCGTGAAACAGGCCGTTCAGGATTTTACAAACGCCCCTGCCGCCTACGCCCTCGACTTTGGCATTGACGCCAATAATCAAATGAAACTGGTAGAAGTTAACGATGGGCACTCGCTGGGTACTTATGGCATTGGCCCAGTCAATTATGCTAAGTTTTTATCTGCCAGATGGGCCGAGTTAACCCGTACAAAAGACTATGCAAATTTTTAGTTGAATACTTAATCGTTTAACCTAAACTGCCTCTCTACCATGATCCGTATCAAAATGATAGCCCTTGGCTTTTTACTAAGCACCGCAGTTGCTGTATCTGCACAGGATAGTAAGTCCGACATAGTGCAAATTACCGAGACCTTGATGCTTTACATTGACGGAACCGCAAACGGGGAGCCCGACAAGTTAAAAAAAGCATTTCACCCTGATTTTAAGCTTTACACTGTTACCGCTGAAGATAGCTTGCGCATCCGCTCCGGTGCGGAATATATCGCCAATATTAAACCCGGCGAAAAATCTAATAGGTTGGGTAGGATTATATCCATTGATTGCGAAAAAGATGCTGCCATGGCTAAAGCAGAAATTGTCATCCCGGGCTGGCGCATCTTTACCGATTACTTCTTGCTGCTCCGCTACGAAGGCACTTGGAAAATTGTACAGAAAAGCTACACCTGGCGCGATATACCAAAGGGGGAATAAGATGTGAGCGGTAAGATGTGAGATGTGAGCGGTAAGATGTAAGCGGTTAGAGACATCTTACAGCTCACATCTTACCACTAACTTGCATTTTGGCAACGATATCAGCCAAATCAAGCTGACTTGGGCTAGGGATATTGATAGTTTGCTCCTTGTAGGTTTTGTAGGCGTTAAACCAATAAGTAATGGCTAGGCCCTCGAAAGGCTCTTGGATAGCTTTTACTTCTTTTAGACCGGCATACGAGCCACTCCAAATGTAGTATTCACCTTGTACTATCCCGCAATCAGGGCCAATGATTACGGTGCTTGGGTCAACGTTAAGCGTATTATTGTAATATATCGGATTAACTAGATACCTTAATATCAACGTAATAACTATAACACTTCCAAATACTGGGGCACTACGGAACATTAAAGATGAAGTACTAAGGGCAGGCTCAATGGAACTATAAAACACTACCAACAGAATAATAGCTATAATGCCCAGAACAAGGTATTTAAAGGGTTTGTGTTGATTTTTTTTATGCTTTATGTAGGTTTCTTGCATTGTAAGATCCATTTCCCAGTAGGCCACAGCAGAGAGGCCCGTTATTAATTTATCTAATTTTTTAGCCTCCTTCCAAAAGGTAATGGCATACATAACCCCTTCGATAAAGGAAAAGAAAACTACAAAAAGAAGCAGCTCCGGTATGTTGGGTTCTTGAAAAATGACTAAAAACAATAAGATACCGACCCCAAATACACCGACAAGTAAGGCCTTTAGCATTTTGAGTTTCATTTCTTTTTTAACCTTGGCCTCGAAATCGCTGTTTAGTGTATGCATGCTAATAAGATGATTAATGATTAGGCGTTGTTCAACACTTAACAAAGATAGGAATTTTGCAATATCAAGGGGTCAAACATTAGGCAAGCGCATGACCGAGCTCTCGCTTACAACTTACAGCTCACAGTTTAAATCTAATTTATTGATTTGGGCGTTGCGGCCTACGGCCGCCGCTACGCTACGCAGCTCGCTATTCGCTCGGCCCGCGTTGCGGTCTGGCCCTGCGGGCCACTGCTTCGCATCGCTAACGCTTGAAACTGCGGCATAGCCGCAGTTTTTAGATAGGAACGAGGAGAGAGGAGCAATGAACTAGATTGCCCGCTCCAGCGGTGCGGGATGTTGGATTCCGTTTTACTTTTTAGTTCCAGTCCAATGTGACGTAAATTGTCGGCCTTCACTATATGAAATGCCAAATATCTTGTCGCCAATGATATAACCTGAATGGTAATAGACGTTGTCTTTGTCGCCTGTTGTGAATGCAAAATATAAATTTTCCCAATCAGTATTAAAATAACCGCCGGTAAATGTAGCACCATAAAATTCTCCTTCAAATGCTTTACCATTAGTAGGCCTTAATATAAAATCTTTCAAATATGGTTCGCTATTGGGGTCTGGTCGTAGGTCAAGTACCCAGGTTCCTTTGACTTTGTCTAGGTTTAATACATTGCTGCTAATGTCTTGTTTTTCAATTACTGGTATGGTTGCTTTTTGCCCTGTGCTGACCAGATATAACTGCTCGGAAAGTTCATATAAATTTGTCCCGTTTGTATTATTAAATACGATAATCGTTTTTTTATCCTCAAAGGAATGGATCCAATTGGAGCAAGACCCTAAGAGACCGCCTGTTCTGTATATAAAAGGCTTGTTGAAAGTACCATAACCATCTGCATACCATACACCGAAAGCTACACCATCTAATTTTCTATTCGGTTTGAGCATTAGTTTTGTATTGGCCTCATGGAGTAAGCTATAATTGAGGATGGCATTATTAAACTTCAACAAATCTTCCACGGTTGAGTACATGGCTGCAGAAGCAAAATAGTTCTCTATGAAATAAGGTTCGTCAGATGTGATTTCATTGGTAGAGTCTTGAATGGTATACGAACTTGTAAGCCCTGGGATGATATCTTTTGAGTTTAGTAAACCGGTGTTCTCCATTTTTAGTGGATTCAAAATGTTTTCTTGCAAGAGGCTCGAAAACGATTTCTGGGAAACATTCTCAATGATTTTGTGCAATATGGTGTATTCAGTGTTGCTGTAATTACTTTTTTCACCAGGTATGAACTCTAAATTTCCACTACAATATTGGTCAATAAATTCGTCGATGGATAGCGGTAACTGGTAGGGTTTCATGCCAAAGTCATCAGCAGTATTGGGAATGCCAGAACTGTAGGTCAATAAATGCTGGATAGTAACTTTATCTTTAGCTTCGCCCTTATAGTCTGGATAGTATTTTCCGAAAGTTGCATTCAAATCAATTTTACCTTGCTGATAAAGTTGCAGGATAAGCACTGCTGTAAAAGTTTTGGTGATTGACGCAATTTTAAATTTGGATTTGGTGGTGATATTAGTTCCTGCTTGTCGGTTTGAAACACCCGTTCCAGCCAGGTAGTCAATCTGCCCATTTGTAGCCACTAAAACCACCCCATTAAAATTCTTGGCAGTGTTGTAATAGTTTACCACTGCTGCATATCGGTCCGATTGGCCAACAGTGATTTTGGAAAGTAAAAGTATTGCGAAAAGTAAAAGGTGTTTCATACGATGGTATTAGTTTGTTTTGGGTTTATTGGGGCGCTGAAAATGGCATATAACGCATAAATATAAGCACCTTGCATACATATCTTTAAAGACAAACAACTTAAACCTAAAATACAATAATATGTTTAAATTGAGCATAAGCCATTTAGCTGAGGATTAGAGGATATGGGGATGTGAGGATGAGAGGATTTGAAGATGTGGGAATGTGAGGATTTGAGGATATAATGATGTGTAAGGGTTTGATAATACTACCAACTATCAACAAGCAACTACCAACTAAATCGGCCTAGCGATGTGGAGGGCGGCCGCAGGCCGTACCGCAGGGGCGTATGCCCCAAGGTATGAGCGAATAGCGAACCCGCAACGTAGCGCCGACGCAACGCGGCGGAGGCCCCAAATGATTAAATGAGGAAATGATAAAATGATAACCCGATAAACTTCCACTTAATTTGGCCTAATTTATGCCGCCTAAACAGCTTTATCACACAGGCGGTTTAGCCTTATCTTTGCCCAAAATAAGCCCATGAAAACAGTTGTACTTGCCCTTATACTCCTAGCTCAAACAGCCCTGCTGGCCCAAAAAGCTGCTCCCGTTGACCATAAAGCGCATATATTGCGCCTTACCGAGCAAATCAAAGCCGAGCCGACGAACTACGAATTATACTGGGATCGCCTTGAACACTCCGTGCGCCCTGGCCCAGTTCGTTATGAGCTTGATTATCAGCCGGATACTTCAAATTATAGCCAAATGAATGGCTCCCGTATCGAGTTTGATTTTAAGGTGCTGTATGATAATGTGATCAAGCCCCGCAAGTTTAAAATTGTGGAAGAAGGCGATTATTACCTGCTGCGCAGCTCGTTTTACCTTCAAGTGGCCCAGTTCGACAAGGCCCTGGAAGATGCTACACACCTGCGCGATAAGGCCTCTTACTCGAAGTACAGCGACCGTGGCGAATACTACCACACATGGGCGCTACAACTCATATACCGCGTTTACACCATGCAGCGCAACTATGACATGGCCCTGAAAAGTATCGAAGAGATGATACGCTGGGAACAAATGCAAGATCCCGCTGCCTACCACAGTGGCTTCGTGAATAGCAGCTACGAGAAAATTGAGCTGATGCGCTTCTATAAAAAAGACGCTGAACTCACCGAGTTCCTCAAAAAAATGTGCCGCGATGGCTTTGCCTGGTATTTTAAATATGCCAATAAGGGCGATTCGAATCCCAAAAACGATGAAGAAGACCCTTACCTGAACGAAAACGACCTCAAGTTCCACCTTAGCGAGTGTAAACACCTTGCTTTTGATGCACTGAGCATGCTAGTAGAGCACCTGGGCAAGATCAAAAGCCCAGAACTAGCTCATTATCAGGGCCTTTATGAGCAACTACGCTTCCAGCGCAACGAGAATTTTGAAACGGTAAAACCTACTTTAAGCGATACGGAACTACGCCAAATTGTAAACCAGATTTAAACCAACATCTTGCCGGCGTAGCGATCAACGAGGCTCTGCACGTAATCAAAAAGCATGTCGGGCTCAAAGCGCCGCCAGTTGATCTCGTTAAAAGCCCCGCCGAAATGTAGGTATTGGTGCAGGCGCTGTTGGCGCATCTCGTCGAGCACATGGTCCTGGAAATTGATACAGGCCACCCAACCCGACTCCTCGTTGATTTCCTCGAGCCATTCCTCGTAGTAATCATCTGAATCGCCGTGGAAGTTGAGGATATTTTCGCCGATGAGCACAAACTTGTAGATACCCTTTTCCATCATGCGGTCGAATACTTCCTTGCGCAAGGTTAGGATATCATTCTCGATGACATCGTTCCACTCGCCAATGAACTCAATGATACCGAAGCTATCCTCGTAATCGGCGTATAGCACCTTGAGGCACAAGGTGTTCGACTCGATATCTTCCCACTGGGGGTGAATCAAAAAGTTATAGACCTTGTTGGTGAATTCAAACTCGCTGTAGGTCCGGCGGTAAAAGGGTGATTTCCTGTCCTCCGACGCGATATAACGTTCGCGCCATTTGTAAAAAGGTTCAATAGCGTGCATGTAATACTAGAAGCTTGGTACGATAGTGACCGTTCTTTCTTGAATGAATTTATTGAAAAAACCGATATTTAAAGAAGGTGCAATAGCCGATTGATTTGCATAAGGTGCTCCACCAAACACAAATTGTATCCCGGTTTGATCTGTCTTAAGCATGTACAAAAGCTTGACATACATAGACACCCACTCTTGGTTATTGACGTACAGGGCGTTGTAAATATTGTCAATAGGCTCGGTGTTGGGCACGTTGTTCAAGGATAAACGCACATTAGAGCCTACAGCCAAGTAAAAGCGTTTTTTGAAGAAGCCATAGCCTGCTTCAAAGCCGGAGTTGGTGCCGTGACTGATGTTGCCGGTGGTAAATTGTAATCCGCCGTAGCCGTACACATAGGCATTGCCCAAGCCTGCACCGATACTCACCATGGGGGTAAAGCCCCAATCGTTGTAGCCAGTTCGAAGCGCCGTAGCATTGTCGAACCTACCTGTTGGGGCATCAATCGTAAATTGACTTGAAACGATTAACCCTTTGTTGTACAGCACGTATTTTGCCCCAAAGGTGGTATTTGCCAGTCCGGCTATATTGCCTTCTGTAGCCGTAAAGGCACAAGTGCTACAGCTTTCGCCGCTGTACGCCGTGGTTGATAGATACTTCAATGGGAGGTTTCCAATAAAGGCCAAGCGCTCCGTAACACCGTACTCTCCGTAAATGCCGAGGGTCATATCGAGCACCTGCTTGTTGTATAATCTATCTTCGCCACCAGCGTTGAAGGTTGCGTTGTAGGGTAATATAGCGGAGAGGTTGGTGCTCAGCAAGCCATTGCCTTGGCCAGGCACCCAAGGACTTTGGGCTTGTAATGGGCCAAACAATAGGCAAAGCATGATTACTTTAATACATTTCATTGGTTTGGTTTTGGGTACAAACAGCGTTGGGCTGCAATGGTTCAATAAAGCCCATAAGGTTTAGGCTAGGTACCCTTTTCAAACGTGTAAGATTGGCTTTGGGGTTGGGTGTGGGCAAGCCCCGCCCCTATTAAGCGCACAATTGTGCGTCTCTACGCTGATCTCTTAGGGTGCCTCCCCCCGACGCGATGCGTCGACCCCCTCCACTGCACAGGCCGCTGCGCGTCCGTTGGTAGCGGGGGTTATTGGGCGAGGCAAGCCCCGCCCCTACATGGGAATCATGCTTATTATTCTAAGTTTATAAAACTAAGCCGATTACATCTTACAACTCACATCTTACAACTCAGAACTCACTTTTTATCCACTGTTTCACCAAATTAATACCTTCCACGTGATTCATAGTGCGACCAACCTCGGGCATCATGATGCCGGGGTCGAGCGATTCCATGCGGTACACGAGGATAGAAGCATCGGGATTGCCGGGCACGATATCGTATTTGCGATTACCCGAACCTCGGCCAGCGGCCACGGGGGCTTTACCAAAACCTAGTTTACCTTTATCGGTTTCGGCATAGTGCAAGAACAAACCCGAGGTATTACCGGGGCCATGTGGATTATGGCAATGGCCACAGTTGGCATCGAGATATGCGCGGGCACGTGCAGCTACAGCTACGTTCGGATCATCCCATTTAGGCATTTGGGGTACCGATTTGAAATCTTGTGGTAAATCAATCAAACCTAGTTTAGCCCAGTGTTGTAGCTGGTTTTCTGCGCCAGATGGGTATGGAAAATCACCGTTTAACTGTCGTGCAGATGGACCAATGGGCCTGAATTCACCTTTGTGCGAGTGGCAGCCTTTGCACTGGTTCATGTTGGGGACCACATATTTGAACTTGCGTTTTTTGCCTTTAGCATCGATATTCGACACCTCGGTGCTCAAGCCTGCAACGTCAAGATAGGCTTCTTTTTGGGCCTCGTCCCAAATGTAGGGTAAGGCCACCCAACCTGCTGCTTCGCGAAGCAGGATGCGGGTTTCAATCAACTGTTTACCTTTTTCGGGCTTGCGTTGATCATTGTAATAGTAGAAGGTTTTGGAAATGACCGTTCCAACTGGGAAATCAAAAGCGATGCTATCTTGATACTGCGCCTTTTGTCCTTTAGGGAATTTAATAAAGCGCCACTTCTCGGCATAGTCGGTAAATAATGGGGTATTCAAGTGGTAAGGCACCACGTTTTCCGCTGGTTGGTGTTGGGTAATATCACCCGTAAAAAGGCCGTAATCTGATAAGCGTTCAGGATAGGGCTCACCCGAGGCGGGCCGCCAGGCAGATGTTCCAACAAGCACGAAAAGCATGGCAAAACACAGCAGTATGAAGTACTTTTTCATTCGATTTGACTTTTGTAGGGCTAAGGTATAAATAATATTTTATAAATTGAATGAGCGTTCAGTTTATGGGGTAGAAATGAGTAATAGATGAATTGAATAAATGAACTACCAACTACCAACTATTTCTCTAATTTTGCACAAACTAAACTATTATGCACAAAATAGTTCGAATTGGTGGCGCTCAAGGTTTTTATGGCGATAGCCCCATGGGGGCCATGAGCATGGTTGCCGAAAAAGCCGTTGACTACCTCATGATGGATGCGTTGGCAGAGCTCACCCTATCCATCTTGCAAAAAGATAAACTCGAGGACGAGCAGATGGGTTATGCCCGCGACATCGACTTTAACGCACGCTTTCTCTACCCTATGGCCATGCACGCCGGTATAAAAATAGTGACCAACGCGGGTGGCTTGAATCCATTCTCGGCCGCCCGAAAACTCCAGGCAGCCATGCAGGCCCAAGGTTTAAAACCCAAGATAGCCGTAGTGCACGGCGATGACCTGCTGGCCAGAATCCCTGATTTTAAAGCGCAAGGCTTATTGCTCGAAAATATGGACAGTGGCGAATCTTTCTTCGCCCAAGAACGTCGAACCACCAATGCCAATGTCTACATCGGTGCTGATGGCGTGAAACAAGCCCTCGACCTTGGGGCCGATATCGTGCTCACTGGCCGTGTGGCCGACCCCGCGCTGTGCGTGGGCATACTTGCGCACGAGTTTGGCTGGGACATCAACGACGACCAGTATCTCGACCAACTGGCCAACGGTATTATGGTCGGCCACATACTAGAATGTGGCGGTCAAGCCAGTGGAGGCAATTCTTATGCCGAATGGCCTCAAGATTACAACCTGAGCAACCTGGCTTACCCCATCGCCCACGTCAAGGCCGATGGCTCGGCCACCATTACCCGCCAGCAAAGCATGGGCGGCAAAGTGAGTCGCGACACCGTACGCGAACAATTGGTGTACGAGATACATGACCCTAAGGCATATATCACACCAGATGTCATCGTGGATTTAAGCCACATCAACGTCGTGGAAACAGCCCCCGACCAGGTGGAAGTCTCCGGTGCAAAAGGTATCGGCCGGCCCGAAAAACTCAAGCTGGCCATGGGCATACTCGATGGTTACCTCACCGAGCAGTTTTTCTTCTTTTCGTGGCCCTACGCCCTCGAAAAAGCCAAACGTTTCGAGCAAGCCTGTACCGAAATCTGGTCGCGCATCCCCACCACGCTCGATGAAGTTAAATTTAATTACGTGGGCATCAACGGTATACACGATGGTGCCGCTCCCCTACCCGACCCCGCCATTACGGCACAACTCAATGAAGTAGGTTTGCGCTTGACCATCCGCCACAAGGATAAAAACGCGGGCAAAATGGCCATACAATCTATCGTTTGCCTCGGGCTCAACGGCCCTCCAGGCATCGTGGCCAACCCAAACTGGGGTAAAATAGCCAAAACAACACTTAAACTTTGGCCTACCTTAATCCCTCGCGAACTCGTGGAGGTGAAAGTGGAGTTGTTGGATTAATCTAGGCTACACGCGTTTCGTTCCGCTCGCATCCGCCCCTCCATGAAAAGCTACGATTATGACACATTTTTTACTAGTGGTACTTGAAAAGATTTTTTACCAAACTGGTCGGTAAAAAAGGATTGGCCTTGACGGACGAGCCGCCCGGAAAATCAGTCCATAAAACCGTATAAAAGCCCAAACTGTTTGAGCGTTTGCAGGCCAGCACGGGTCTTGTCAGCCAGTAAACGTATCGAAAAGTTATAGGAAAGGCACTCGCGAGTTTTTGGGATTTAGGTTTTATGGACTGGTTTTCAGGCTCGGGCGTCACAGCCTTGATTTTTTGGTTCTTTTGTATCAAGACAAAAGAACGAAGAAAAATAATTCCACTAGTTTACGTGCTTGAACAACTTAACGAACGGCTACCGTTCCGTGGCGATTTCTGTATCGTACCTGCCAATCGGCTTGCCGCCACGGTTTTCCTGTTGCGGCCTTAAACCCCGGGTTGCGCTTCGCTGACCCGGGGCTACCAAAAGGGGCTGCCCTACGGGCAGCATCAAAAGATGTGTCCTAATCGTAGCAATGCAAAGGAGGGTTAGATGTGCAGGTGGCGTAAAACGCCACGTAGCGCAGACGGGGTGGTAAATCACAACGAAAAATAGAACCAATCAATCCTGCGCGCCGGGGGGAGGCGCACGCACCAAATTAATTTAGTGTAAATTTTACACTAAGTAGTAAAAAAGTAATATCTTTGCACTACCAATCAATCAATTATCTCTTTGTATGTCTTTGAAAAAGCAGTACCTCAAGACCAAGCCGGTGTGTAAAGTAACCTTTACCCTACCTGCTGAAGCCGTTGAAAACACGACCGACAGCGTAGCGCTTGTAGGTGATTTCAACGACTGGAAAATCGCAGACGCCATCACCATGGAGCGTTTAAAATCAGGCCAGTACAAAACCGTTATCGAGCTCGAAGCTGGCAAAGCTTACCAGTTCCGCTACTTGATCAACACCCAGCAATGGGAAAACGATTGGGAAGCCGACCAGTATGTGCCAGGCCCCTTCGGCGCCGAAAATTCGGTTGTCCTGGTTTAACGGATTTTCCACACACGCAAAGGCAAAGATGAATATCTTTGCCTTTGTTTTTTGGCCCAAAAACGCAAAACTAGAAGACGCAAGGCATTGCGTCTCTACGAACGAAATCTCAAAAACGCAAAAATCGCATCATTTCCTCCTTTACTCCCTTATTCATTTAATCTATTTTGGGCGTTGCGCCGCTACGCGGGGCGTATGCGATACGCCCCTACATACGCGCCGCCGCTGTCCTACGCGCTCCCTGGACGGTCGGTGCCTGCGGCACTGGCCGCTACGCGTCCACGCTCCGGCCAGCTAACGCGGTTTCTTGCAAGGTAATACACAATCATAGCACATGAACCAGAACGTATACGTACACAGCCTGATGACCCAACAAGATGTTGAGTTATTCAAAGCAGGCAAACACTACAGGCTTTACAACATGTTGGGCAGCCACCTACTCGAACTAGAAGGCGTTAAAGGTACCTTCTTTGCCGTTTGGGCACCTAACGCTAAAGCTGTATCCGTTATTGGCGATTTTAACGGCTGGAACAAAACCAGCCACCACCTCTTCGTTCGACTCGACGGCTCTGGCATCTGGGAAGGTTTTATCCCCGGCGTACAGAAAGGTACCATATACAAGTACTTCATCCACTCGCACGAGTACGACCAACAACTGGAGAAAGGTGATCCTTTTGCCCTGTACTGGGAAACACCGCCCCGCACCGCCTCGGTGGTATGGGATAGAACGTACACTTGGAAAGATAAAACCTACCTGAAAAACAGGTCGAAACAAGCAGCCCACGATAAACCTTTCTGTGTTTACGAAGTACACATCGGCTCTTGGGACCGTGTTGGCGACGAGCAAAATCGCCAGCTTAGCTACCGCGAGATGGCCGATAAAATGGTGCCCTACGTCAGAGAGATGGGCTACACCCACATTGAGTTTATGCCCGTGATGGAGCACCCTTTCTACGGTTCTTGGGGTTACCAGATTACAGGCTATTTTGCCCCAAGCTCGCGTTACGGCACCCCACAAGATTTCATGTACCTCATAGATGCATTCCACCAAGCGGGTATCGGCGTGTTACTCGATTGGGTGCCATCGCATTTCCCGGAGGATTTGCACGGCTTGGGCAAGTTTGACGGCACCGCCCTCTTTGAGCATGCTGATCCGCGCAAAGGTTTTCACCCCGACTGGAAAAGCCTTATTTTCAACTATGGCCGTTATGAAGTTCGGGCCTTCCTCATTTCAAATGCCTTGTACTGGCTCGACCTTTTCCACGTGGACGGTCTTCGCGTAGATGCCGTGGCATCTATGTTGTACTTGGATTATTCCCGCAAGGATGGTGAATGGATTCCCAACGAGCACGGTGGCCGCGAAAACCTAGATGCCATCTCGTTTTTACGCGAGTTCAACGAAGCCGTTTACCAAAACTACCCTGACACTGTAACCATCGCCGAGGAGTCGACGGCTTTCCCGGGCGTATCAAGGCCAGCATACTTGGGCGGACTCGGCTTCGGCCAAAAGTGGATGATGGGCTGGATGCACGACACCCTCAACTATTTCAAAAAGGACCCTATTCACCGCAAGTATCACCAGCACGATATTACCTTTAGCCTCATGTACGCCTTTACCGAAAACTTCATGTTGCCGCTATCGCATGACGAGGTGGTTCACGGGAAAGGCTCACTCATTCAACGCATGCCCGGCGACGAGTGGCAACAATTTGCCAACTTACGTTTGCTGTACGGTATGATGTACATGCACCCTGGACACAAATTGCTGTTTATGGGCGGGGATATAGGCCAAACCAGCGAATGGAACCACGAAAGCTGTGTGGATTGGCAGCTTTTACAATATCGTTTCCACAAGGGCGTAAACAACTGGGTTAAAACCCTCAACCACTTTTACCAAAATCAAGCCGCCTGCTACGGCCTAGCATTCGAAGCCGAAGGTTTTGAGTGGATTGACTATTCCGATAGCGAAAACAGTGTATTGGTATTCATCCGCAAAGCAGAGAAAAAGAAAGACACCATCGTGGTGGTGGCCAACATGACGCCAGCCCTACGCCAAGCATACCGTATTGGTTTACCGTTCAAAGGTAACTGGACGGAAGTCCTCAACAGTGATGCGACCGAGTTTGGCGGTTCAAACGCCTTGAACAGTAATATCAAGGTAGAAGCGCTGAGCTGGCAAGGCCGCGATCACTCTATGGAGATTAACCTAGCCCCGCTGGCAGTGATGGTGTTTGCGGTGGGATAGCTAATCACACATGCCGCACCACCCCGTCCGCATCGGGTTTGCCCCATTGGCGGGACTTGTTGATGTCAAACTTTTCTTGGATGGCCTGGCAGATATCATTGTAGCTCATACCATCGGATGCAGCGGCACCAAACAGCAAGAAAAAGCAATCGGCAAATTCAAGCCTTCTATCGGGGGCATTTGATTTTAAATCGGCCACGAGCTCTTCCAGTTCCTCGGCCAGGTGGGCCATTTTGCTGAGGGCTGTAGATTGTGGGAAGGTTTGCTGTTGCCAAGCGACAATCTCGTTAAATTGTTGTTCGGTCATGTGACTACGCTTTAATCTTCTTTTTGGGTTCGACAGTAATTTTGGAGCCCTCGGCCAGCATCACCGAATTAGGTACCATATTGTTCAGGGCCGCAAAATCAGGTCCGTACACCAACTTGAAGTCAACTGAAATCTTGTAGTCCTGTACGGTGTATACTTGCCAGCGCGGGTGCGTCACCTCGTATTCGTTGGTGCGTTGTGGCGTTTTACGGGCGTAGCCCCAGTAGTGTTCGGTAATAAACTCGGGTTCGGAGCCGAGAGGCATATCTTGGGCATCGAGGCTTGCCTTTACTTGGAACGATTGCCATTGTCCGGCTTTTTTCCAGCGGTAAACAACCTCGCGGTGCGTATCCTGTTCGAGCCATTGGTGCGACATGGGTAAGGTTTCGTAATTTTCATTGTATACCCAGTTGGCCACCAGGCTAAGCGCAAGCTTGGGCACGAGTTCCTTGATAAAAACCACGCCTCTTTTCCAAGTGCCATCTTCAAAGCGTTTCACGTAAAAGCGCAGGTTAACCTCCTCAAAGTTAACGTGAAAAGGAACTTTAATGCCCAATAAGCGGGTATCGAGGAACATGAAACCCACGAGGCTGACATAGCAGTGGCCCTCCCATAAATCGAGTTCGGTGCCGTAAGGCAAGTAAGGTTCCAGCATTTGTGGGTCAACGCTGTAGTTGGCTATGGCTAGTTTTCGCCATTCGGCGCTTAAAAAACTCATGTTGGTGGGGTTTGAGGTACTACAAAGTTACGGAATGATTTGAAACCGTTTGATATTAAAGCGAGGCAGTACGCATATCTGCGCCAGGCATGCGGAGGGCAGCGCCGAAGGCGCTGGTGCGAAGCACGGAGCAAAGCGAACCCCGAAGCACGCCGACGGCGCGAAGCGCCGGGGCGCCCAAAAGATTAAATGAATAAGGGAATAAAGGAGTAATAGACGGAGTTTGCACGTAGAGCCGTACGGCCTTACGTCTCCGGCACGTCGAATGTATGAATTGTATATAAAAAAGGTGCCCAAGCCGAAGCCAGGGCACCCAAGTAGTGACAATATTCTAAACTAAAACCAAATTCAATTATTCGTCAACACAAACCGACATGGTTGAATTGTTGAGTACCACGTTGTCGGAGTTGGTTTCCTTTACGATATCGCAAGTGCTGTTGCTGCGGGTAGAAGTACAGTTGTTGAACGTGGCAGAGCCATTGTCCAGGCTGCCGCCATTCAAGCCATAAAAAGCACCCATGGTAACGTTGCCTTTCAAGAGGCCCTCGTTGGTGTAAGATACACGGCCACCGTCAGAGAACTGCGTGTAGTTCAACACGTTGTTGCTGCTGGTTGACGAAATAAACACACCGCTGAAGTAACCAGCAACCGCCTGTTTGCCGCGGATTTTAACCGGTGTTGAAGCCGTACCATTGGTGCGGAAGAAAGTACCATCTTCGATAAAGAGGCCAATATCGTTATCTTCAAAAGCAAGGTCAACACCTGCCTCGAGGGTCAAGCTGCTACCGTTTCCGGTTACACCCAAGGACTCGAGGGCGAGGTAAGGGATAGCACAAGGGCCCCAAACGTTGGTTCCTGTAATGGTTTCATTCGAGTTGTAAACCTCGAACGCCACATAACTTTGGGCGTTGTTGGCAAAGTTACAAGCGGCCAAAGAAAGGTTTTTAATCTGGTGTGCTTGCGTCAAAATCGGGAAGTTGTCGCAGTTGCGGATAGTGTTTCCAGTAAAGCTCGTAATGTTGGGGGTACTTGCCAGACACTCGCCGATTTGTACACCATAACCATCTGAACCATCAACGGTACAGTTTACAACAGAGGCCGTACCTTCAAGGTACAAGGCAGCAGGCGTATCATCGCAAACGGTACGAGCCGAGCCGAAACCAGCATTGCGGATGGTTACATGCTCAAGGCGGTTGCTAGGGCTACCCGTGGTGATGGCAAGGCCTTTCCAAGATGGAACACCAGCAGTACCTTGTAACACGATAGGCTCGGTAGAGGTACCCAGGGCTGTAATAGAACCAGCAGCATTGATGTCGATACCAGCCGATTCTGTAGTGAATTGAACCGTTACACCAGGGGCGATGGTCAAAGCGCTGCGGAAATCCACGTCGCAATCGCAGGTATAATCCACGCCTTCCGTGTTGTGGTTGGTCAAGGTCAAAGGTGATGTGTAAGAACATTCAAGCTTGATAGCGCCGAGCGAGGGGTTATCGTCGGTACATGAAGCGAAGAAGGTTGCGGCCAATAAAGCCAATGAAGCTAATTTGAGGTTTTTCATAATAGAACTACTCGTTTTGTGAAAAGAACAATAATTTGATACCGCAAAATTGTGGTAGGCTGAGCAGCTAAACTTGGCCACTTAGTATCTGGTAGCGTGGAACGAGTAGTTGGTACAACATGGGGGGATAACCGAATAATCGGCGAGCCGAATAAAAGAATAAGGCCAGCTGGGAACCGAACTCAAAAAAAATATGTTGTTTAACTTGCACAAAATGAATAAGACATTTACCTTTGTGCCACTTTTAGAACACGGAGGTTGTAGCTCAGTTGGTTAGAGCGTCTGATTGTGGTTCAGAAGGTCGCGGGTTCGAGACCCGTCTTCCTCCCGAAACCCTAGGTTGAAAAACCTAGGGTTTTTTTATTTTGGGTGCGGGAGTAGCCTATGAGCTACATTCCTACTAAGGAATTTATAATTGAAGCCAAAACACAAACAAATACTTATACATATTAGCGATTTAGCTTACCTTTGCGCTCGCTTAAAACCCAAACATGGCACTTATTAAATCTATTTCAGGCACCCGAGGCACTATCGGGGGCAAAGTTGGCGAGAACTTGACGGCACAAGATTTGGCCGAGAGTACATCGGCCTTTGCGCAATGGCTCAAATCACACAGCGAAAGCCGTAAAGTGGTGATTGGCCGCGACGCCAGGGTATCTGGCGAGCTCGTATCAACCATCGTGGTGAGTACCCTCCGCATGATGGGCTTCGACGTAGTTGATCTTGGTTTATCTACTACACCGACCGTTGAAATGGCCGTTCCAGCCGAAGGCGCAGCCGGTGGTATCATCTTGACAGCCTCGCACAACCCAAAACAGTGGAACGCGTTGAAGTTTTTGAACAGCGCTGGCGAGTTCATCTCGGCCGAGGATGGCGCCGAGTTGCTCAACAACATCTCTAACGGTAGTATCGAGTACGCGTCGGTTGACCACCTGGGCAGCTACAGCCAGTCGGATATCTACATCCAGTACCATATCGACCAGATTTTAGCCCTGCCGGCTGTTGACCGCGACACTATCAAGCAACGCTCGTTGAAAGTGGTGGTAGACTGTGTGAACTCTACTGGTTCTATCTCAATCGTGCCCCTGCTCAAGCAGTTGGGCTGCGAGGTGATTTCGATTTTCGACGACCTTTCGGGTAAATTTGCCCATAACCCAGAGCCGCTTCCCGAGCACTTGACCGAGTTGTCGCGTGCCGTGGAGTTCCACAAGGCACACCTCGGCATTGCCGTTGACCCAGATGTGGACCGCCTGGCCTTGGTTTGCGAAGATGGCGAGCCTTTTGGCGAAGAATATACCTTGGTGGCGGTGGCCGACTACGTGTTGAGCCAGCAAAAAGGCCACGTGGTGTCTAACTTGTCATCGACTATGGCTTTGAAAAAAATAGCCGACAAACACGGTTGTAGCTATTCGGCATCGGCTGTGGGCGAGGTAAACGTGGTCAAAGAAATGAAGGCCAACAACGCCGTTATCGGTGGTGAAGGCAACGGCGGGGTGATTTACCCAGCCCTGCACCACGGCCGCGACGCCATGGCAGGTATTGCTTTGTTCTTGACCCTTTTGGCCAAGTTTGGCAAACCAGCTTCATTCTTGCGTAGCACTTACCCATCGTTCCACATCTCGAAAAACAAGATCCAAACACCAGAAGGCGTTGATTTAGACTTGATTTTCAGCAAGTTGGAAGATAAATACTCAAAACAACCCCAAAATACCGTTGATGGCTTGAAGATATTCTTCGACGACGACTGGATTCACCTCCGCCGTTCGAACACAGAGCCAATCATCCGGATATATGCCGAGAGCACATCGCCGGTAACGGCAAACGCCTTGGCACAGAAAATCAAATCCGACATCAGCGAGATGATTAAGGAAGAGTAAACAAAAAGCCGGCTGCGTTGCAGCCGGCTTTTTGTTTAGATAGGAGAGAGGAGATAGGAGCGATGAACGAGATTGCCCGCTCCTGAGGAGCGGCATGTTAATAGAAAAGTTCATGCAACATGATTGGAAGCTCCGCTAGGAGCGACACATATTAAACGACAAATGATTACAATGCCGCTATCACTGCTAGCGTGCGTATAAGTTTGTGAATAATCTGCAACGTTTTACTCAATCGTAGCCTTGAAATTCAATGAACAGGCTTTTACAACCTATTACTTAATACAAGAAAGGTAAAACCAAGATATATAATATCCCAAGGGCAAGCAACATTAAGGCAACAATAGGTACTACGGCACGTACGAAGGCTTGAGGATTCCTTCTGTAGTCATCCTTATATCCAAAATACAGGAATAAGCCCAAGAGGATTAGGGAGTATGGCATATGAAGGACATTTAAAGTTCAACACAAACATAGTTTTTTTTTATTGAATTGGTAATAATTACCGATTCAATATCCATCCATTGTTAGTTAAATAATCAATCTAATATCGGGCAGGGCGCACATTACTATTCATAAATAGGTACATCTACCGTTCCGTGGCGATTCCTGTTTTCCACTCATCCAAACGGATTGCCGCCACGGGGGGCGCATGTTGCCATATTAATCCCCGGGTCACGCTTCGCTGACCCGCGGCTACCAGAAGGGCCTGCCCTTTGGGCAGGGGGGCTTATTACATTTTGAGGTGTAAACTGTAATAAACTATTACCTAGGTATTTGTCCATAAATCAACAAAACATGCATTAATTTGGCGCCGTGAACAAAAGTACCAGATTATGGCAAGTACATTCTCCCGAATTTATTTACAATTCATTTTTGCTGTTAAAGGGCGCAATGCTTTACTTGGCAAAGCATGGAGACATGAAGTCTTTAGCTTCCTTGGCGGGATTGTAAGCGCTGAAGGGCACAACCTACTAATAGTAAACGGTGTAGCAGACCATGTTCACATCTTGGTAAGCTTTAAACCTTCAGGAAGCCCTTCTGAATTGGTGAGACAACTAAAAATGCGTTCCACTAAATTTATCAATCAGCGAGGTTTAACTACATCACAATTTGCTTGGCAAGAGGGATATGGCGTATTTTCATATGCGCACACTCAAAAACAAATAGTTTTTGACTATGTCGCCCACCAAGAAATACATCATAAATCCAAAAGTTTCAAAACAGAATATCTTGAGCTTCTACGCAAACAAGACATTAAGTTCGAGGATAATTATGTTTTTGAGTGGATTGAGGATGTATAAGGCAATATTAAATGTTGCATTTACATGCTCCTTTCAGTCTTGTACAAGGTTGTATTGTTCAATATTCTGCCCGTAGGGCAGACCCTTTTGGTAGCCGCGGGTCAGCGAAGCGTGACCCGGGGAATAGATACAACGCCCGACTCCTTTAGGCGCGGCGGCAATGCATAAATTTGGGTTTCAACATTGCACCGCCGCGCAATGGGTACAATTTTGCACAGATATTAGGTAGATCTACCGTTCCGTGGCGATTCCTGTTTTCCATTCATCCAAACGGATTACCGCCACGGGGGGCATGTTGCCATCTTAATCCCCGGGTCACGCTTCGCTGACCCGCGGCTACCAAAAGGGTCTGCCCTACGGGCAGGGGGGCGAATTTCTATTTATAATACCGTTTTGAATGTTCCTTATTCTGCCTTATTGCTAAGGATATAACGGACGTGTAGTTCTCGGAGGACAAGAACGAGAACGGATGCCAGAAGTAAATGGATACGCGCTGCTACAGCAATTACTATAAAGACTATTAAGATCGAAAGCACGGTAACGACAAACTCCTTTGGATTGCGCTTAAAATCATCCTTGTAGCCATATTAAAAGAACAAGGCCAGCACAATTAATACAGGAATGGTAATGTGTAAATACGCCATGCGGGAAATCTAGTCTCGAAGAATGGAACGAAAAAAAACAATACGAATATAGGGATTTTCTTAGATTGCGTAGAATTTGTTTGCGCCCTTTATCCTGTTGTAAAAAGAATTAATACACACTTTTGGCACCGTCGCGCTAGGTGCCTGGAAGGCCGCGCCAAAGGCGCGGGTGCGAAGCACGGAGCAACGCGAACCCTGGAAGGGACCGGCGACCGCCCCGGCGGGCGCAGCGCCCAAATAATTAGAATTTTAGACTTTTAGAGGCTTTGCGGCTTTTGATTCACCTGAAATTTCACACAGATTACTTAAATTCAGGAAAAGCCCGCGCATAATAGTATTGATTTTCAAAAAATGTAGTAAACTTGCACCGCCAATTAAATCATCCAGATTAATACCATTATGAACTTACACGAATATCAGGCAAAAGAACTGATGACCCGTTCGGGTGTTCCAACACAACGCGGTATCGTGGCTTCGACCGTTGAAGAAGCCGTGGCTGCTTTCACCAAATTACAAGCTGAAACCGGTACGCCTGCCGTGGTGGTTAAAGCTCAAATCCACGCCGGTGGCCGTGGTAAAGGCGGTGGCGTTAAGTTGGCCAAAAACCTCGACGAGGTGAAACTACACGCCGGTAATATCATCGGCATGATGTTGAAAACCCCACAAACCCCAGGTGGTTTGGAAGGTCCTGGTAAATTCGTGAGCAAAGTACTTATTGCAGAGGACGTGTACGCCCCCGACTTCAAGGCTTGCAAAGAATTGTACGTGTCGATCTTGACCGACCGTGCTAAACGCTGCGACGTGATTATCTACTCTACCGAAGGTGGTATGGATATCGAAGAAGTAGCCGAACACACCCCAGAACGCATCTTCAAGGAATATATCGACCCTGAACTTGGTTTCCAAGCTTTCCAGGCCCGCAAAATTGCCTTTAACCTCGGCTTAAGCGGAGATGCCCTCAAAAACATGGTGGCTTTCATGCCTAAGCTGTACAAAGCTTATGTAAACGCCGATGCTTCCCTCATCGAAATTAACCCTTGTTTGGTTACTGGCGACCAACGCATCGTTGCGGTGGACGGCAAAATGACCATCGACGATAACGCTTTGTACCGCCACGCCGATATCGAGGCTATGCGCGACATCACTGAAGAAGACGAAACTGAAGTTGAAGCAAAAGCTTTTGACCTCAACTACGTGAAACTCGACGGCAACGTAGGTTGCATGGTGAACGGCGCTGGTTTGGCCATGGCTACCATGGACATTATCAAGCTCTCTGGTGGTGAGCCCGCTAACTTCCTCGACGTAGGTGGTACTGCCGACGCTGCACGCGTTGAAAACGCTTTCCGCTTGATCTTGAAAGACCCTAACGTGAAAGCTATCCTCATCAACATCTTCGGCGGTATCGTTCGTTGCGACCGTGTAGCTCAAGGTGTGGTTGACGCATACAAAAACATGGGCAATGTGAACGTTCCAATCGTGGTTCGTTTGCAAGGCACCAACGCCGATATGGCCAAGAAAATCATCGACGAATCTGGCTTGCAAGTTAAATCTGCTATCTTGCTTCAAGAAGCAGCCGATGCGGTTAAAGCCGTTCTTACTGCGTAAGTCATTGACTTCTAACATACTGAAAGAGCAAACCCCAACCGGTTTGCTCTTTTTTTTGTCAAGCCAACCTAAGAGTATGTTTGGACTTTAGCTTCCGGCGAAAAACAGCTCTTTTCCGATGAT
>CAZDVQ010000036.1:39330-46167 GCA_964508975.1 uncultured Saprospiraceae bacterium | reverse complement strand
CTGCCCTGTCTGATGGAGATGTGGTCAATGTCGCATTAACGTCTACAGCGACTTGCGTAACTAACGCCACAGCAGTT
Organism: uncultured Saprospiraceae bacterium; assembly: GCA_964508975.1. Lineage (GTDB taxonomy): Bacteria > Bacteroidota > Bacteroidia > Chitinophagales > Saprospiraceae > CAZDVQ01. The sequence goes on along the minus strand of CAZDVQ010000036.1, from coordinate 46,090 downwards.
GGTACGCCAATTACCATGAGTGTTGGTACAACTACACTTCCAAGTGTAAGTATTGCGGCAACTGCTACTTCGATCTGTCAAGGTACTTTGGTAACCTTTACGGCTACACCAAACAATGGCGGATCAAGCCCTACATACCAATGGAAAGTAAATGGTATCAACGTTGGAACTAGTGCTGCAAGCTTTGCAAGTTCAACATTAGCTGACGCTGATATTGTAAGCTGCGAACTCACATCTAGCAATACTTGTTCCGGTGCTTCTGCTGCTACCTCGAACAGTATTGTCATTACGGTCAATGCTAATGTAACTCCAACGATTAGCATTACAGCAAATAATACTTCAATCTGCCCTGGCTCAAGTGTCACCTTTACTGCTACGACAACCAATGCAGGATCCGCCCCACTCTACCAATGGCTTGTAAACGGCAACAACGCTGGCACAAACAGTAATACCTTTATTGCCAATAACTTGAGCAATAATGATGTAGTAACTTGCCAATTAACGTCAAACGCCAATTGTTTGAACTTGGCTACTGTAGTATCAAACTTGGTTACCATTACGACTTCAACTCCAGCTACACCATCCGTTAGCATAACTGCAAATAGTTCAACTATTTGTGCTGGACAAACTGTAACCTTTACAGCAACACCTAGCAATGGAGGTTCTAGCCCTAGCTACCAATGGTTAGTTAATGGGGCAAATACTGGAACAAACAGTTCAACTTTCAGTTCTTCCACATTGACCAATGGTAGCCAAGTATCAGTTGTAATGACCAGCAACGCTACTTGTCTCAGTACCAACACAGCTACCGCAACGCCAATTAGCATTACTGTAAACGCAACCGTTACGCCAAGTGTAAGCATTTCGGCTTCTACTACTAGTATATGCCAAGGTACAGCGATTACCTTTACCGCTACGCCTACCAATGGAGGCGCTAACCCTGCTTACCAATGGAAGGTTAACGGTACCAACACAGGTACCAACTCGGCTACTTTTGTAAGCTCAACTCTAGCCAATAACGATGTGGTTACTTGTGTAATTACATCTAGCGCTACTTGTTTATCTAGTAGCACTGCTACCTCAAACAGCCTTACAGTTACGGTTACACCTAATGTAACGCCAACTATAGCGGTTACTGCTTCGGCAAATAACATTTGTATTGGCACAACAGTAACCTTTACCGCAACCATTACGAATGGTGGTACTTCTCCTGTCTACCAGTGGAAAGTCAATGGCGCTAACGTAGGCTCAGGTTTGTCTACTTTTATTAGTAATACTTTGGCCAACGGCGATATAGTGACTTGCCAGTTAACGTCTAACGCTTCTTGTTTAACCACTGCTACAGCAAATGCTACGCCTGTAAGCATGATCGTTTCAAGTCCTGTTACGCCAACAGTTAGTATCGCCGCAAACAATACTACCATTTGTGCTGGCCAGTCTGTAACATTCACAGCTACACCATCCAATGGTGGTGCAGCCCCAAGCTACCAGTGGCTTGTAAATGGTAATAACGCTGGTACGAATAGTGCAACGTTTACCAGTACTACTTTGACTAACGGTAGCCAGGTTTCTGTCATCATGACCAGCAATGCCTCATGTACCAGTACTAATACGGCTACTGCAACGCCAATTAGTGTAACTGTAAACAACACCGTTACGCCTAGCGTTTCTATTTCGGCTTCTGCTACAAGTATCTGCCAAGGTACAGCAGTAACCTTTACGGCTACAGCTACAAACGGAGGCACAAACCCTGCTTACCAATGGAAAGTTAACGGTACCAACACAGGTACCAACTCGGCTACCTTTGTAAGTTCTACTTTGGCCAACAACGATATCGTTACTTGTGTTTTGACTTCTAATGCTAGCTGTACTTCAAGTGCATCTGCTACATCTAACCAAGTTACGATGACTGTCTCGGCAAACGTAACTCCTACTATTGCCGTCGCTGCTTCTGCAAACAACATTTGCCTTGGTACAAGTGTAACCTTTACCGCTACCATCACCAACGGTGGTACTGCACCTGTTTACCAGTGGAAAGTCAACGGCTCGAATGTAGGTGCTGGTTTATCTACCTTTACCAGCAATACTTTGTTTAACGGTGATGTCGTTACCTGCCAGTTAACGTCTAACGCTGCCTGCTTAAGCAGCGCTACAGTTTCTTCTAGCCCAGTAACCATGGTTGTAAGTGCGCCTGTAACGCCTACAGCAAGTATCACCTCTAGTGCAAGCACTATCTGTGCAGGTCAATTGGTAAACTTTACGGCCACTGTAAGCAATGCGGGTACTAGCCCTACATACCAATGGAAAGTCAATGGAATTAACGTGGGTACAAGTGCACTGACATACAGCTCTAGCACACTTGGCAACGGCGCAGTGGTTACCTTCGTATTAACTTCAAATGCCGCTTGTGTAAGTTCTACCACGGTAACGTCAAACGCCATTACCATCACACATAGCACAGCTGTTACACCTGCGGTAAGTATTAGTGCAAGCAATACAGCTATTTGTCAAGGCAGTGCTGTAACGTTCACTGCTAGCCCTGTTAACGGTGGTACTAGCCCAAGTTACCAATGGCTGGTTAATGGTTCAAACGTAGGTACAAACACAAGTACATACACGGCCACTAACTTGAACAACAACGATGTGGTGTCATGTATCATGACGTCTAACGCAAGTTGTGTGACCACTGCCAATGCTACTTCGAATAGTATTACCATGAGTGTGTCGGCTCCGGTTACACCAAGTGTAACAATTAGTACACCATTTACAGCTGTATGTGCGGGTACAACCAATACCTTTACGGCGGTTGCAATCAACGGCGGTACAAGCCCAAGCTTCCAATGGCAAATCAATGGCGCTAACGTAGGCACGGATGCTCCAACATTTGCAACTTCTAGCTTGAACAACGGTGATGTGATCACTTGTATCTTGACCTCGAACGCTGCTTGTGTAAGCCCAACAACGGCTAACTCGAACGCTATTACCATGACGGTAAACCAATTTACGGCTGCGGCAGTGGTGCTCAACGCATCTGCAACCAGCATCTGTTCTGGCACACCTGTTACATTCACAGCCATACCGAGTAACGCAGGTATCAACCCAACTTACAACTGGTTGGTAAACGGTGTTTCAGTGGGTGCTTCGGCTAACGTTTATACCACCGACTCACTCCTGAACGGTTCGGTTGTAATCGTTGAAATGACCACCGCTAACCTTTGTGGTACACCTCAGGTAATCAGTTCTATACCTCAAACTATCTTGGTTACGCCTTCAAGCACACCAACGGTTAGCGTTAGTACCAACGTGGGCAGCAACACCATCTGTTCTGGCACCAACGTAATCTTTACGGCAGCGGCAACGTCAGGTGGTTCTAGCCCGATTTACCAGTGGTTGTTGAATGGCAACACCGTGGGTACAAACTCGCCAATTTACAGCAACAATGCCTTGGCCAACAACGATGTGGTTTCATGTTTATTGACATCTAACCAAACTTGTGTAACCAGCAGCAGTGCTACTTCGGCACCTGATACCTTTGTGGTAAACCCAAGTCCAACAGCACCAATCGCTACTACCAATGCACCAATCTGTGAAGGTACCGACCTCCAGTTGAACACGGCTCAAGTGCCTGGTGCCACTTATGTGTGGAACGGTCCAAACGGAACCAGCTTCAACGGCAATAACGTTACCATCCCTGCGGCCAACACGGCCAACAGCGGTAACTACACCGTGGTCGTGAGCCTCAACGGCTGTTCTACATCTTCAAGTGTTCAAGCGGTTGCGGTTAACCCGGTTCCTGCTATCCCAACCATCACCACCAACGGTGAGGTATTGAGCTCTTCATCGTTTGTCAACAACCAATGGATGTTCAGCAACACCTTCATCCCAGGTGCAACCAACAATACCTACACGGTTAACGCTACAGGTTACTACTCGGTACGCGTAAGCAACGCATTTGGTTGTTTCAGCCAATCTGACTCGGTATTCATCCTCATCACTGGTGTTGAAAACATCGAGGCTGAGCCAATCGTTGTGTTCCCGAATCCAGCGCACAGCCTGGTCAACATCCAGTTACCACAAGGCTTGGAAATCGAGGAGATGAACATCATTGGCGCCGATGGCAAGTTCTTGGTGGGCAAACACCAGTTAAGCTTCGCACAGGGTACCAACACCGTTGATATCAGCGACATCCCATCGGGTTACTACACCATCAGCATCGTGGCCGAAGGACAAACCTTCACCGCCAAGCTGGTCGTGACCAAGTAATGATTGAATACGATTTGGGCATGCCCCCTACAAAAAAAGCTACTCACCTCCCGGTGGGTAGCTTTTTTTTATTGGGGTCGCTACGTTACGCGGCTCGCTATTCGCTCGGCCCCTGCGGGTCTGGCCTTCGGCCACCGCTCCACATCGCTCATGCGGGCAATGTCGTTTTCCACAACACAATTTTTAAATTAATTTGCCCCATTAAAATATAAGCCTAACTTTGAATGTCCAACATCAAATCATAGCTTAAAAACAATAAATTAAAACTTATCCCTCTATGAAAAATAAGACACTACAAGTATTGATCTCGCTCCTCATGCTTTTCCCTATTGGTTTGCTAGCACAAAACAATAGCTGGTATGTTTACTCAGAGCAAGGTAAAGTATATAAAAACGATCAACCCATATCTGAAAATTTCACAGGCTACGGCGATATCGCGGTAAGCGGTAATGATTGGTACGTGATTTCTGCCACGGGCAAAGTATACAAAAATGATAAGCAGATAGCCGATGGTTATTCTACTCGTTGCAGAATTGCTGCCAGTGGTAACGATTGGTACGTGTATTCCGAAAAAGGCATTGTGTACAAAAACGATGTAAAAATAGCCGAAGGATATACAGGTATTGGCGACATTGCTGCCAGCGGAAATGATTGGTACGTTATCTCGGCATCTGGCAAGGTCTATAAAAACGACGTGCAAATTGCGGAAGGCTACTCTGAAAGATGTAGAATCGCCGCCAGTGGTAACGACTGGTACGTGTACTCTGACAAGGGAAATGTGTATAAAAACGATGTGAAAATAGCTACCGGTTATACCGGATATGGCGATATCAGCGTTTGCGGTACCGATTGGTATATCATTTCAGCATCTGGTAAAGTATATAAAAACGATGCTCCAATAGCCGAAGGATACGCCGAAAACTGCTCTATCGCAACTTCTCCCAAGCCTTAACTGAACGCTCCAGAAAGTTAAGCGTTGAACTTAAATAATTAAAAATTAGTTATCCACACAAAATAGCCCCGGGCAGCTTTTCGCTCACCCGGGGCTATGGATGGTTGCCCTTTGAGGCTCATGTTGTTGTTGAAAATATAAGCCTTTACTCAACTGGCTTATATGCATTTTCAGCAGGACTGCCCGTACAAGGTATAACAGGTTTAAGTTCAAAATAAATAGTCCGTGAGCCACTCGCAGCACTCACGTCCCATTTAATTTTTTTGACGATATCAATAATTGACTTTTTGTAGCAATCATTGCTCCCTGTTAAAGTTTTTGCTGAGACATAGTTTCCAGCTTCGTCAAACTTTACTTCAACGTAAATGGCATCATTTCCACAACACGTTGTGTATTCTTGTAATTCAGCATAGATTGCATTTTGCACGGTGCTTTTACCTCCATCAAAAATCAATGTTTTAGGGTTTGCACGTTCAGCGTTAAAATCTATCTGTGCATTAATTGTTTGAGCAACTAGAAACATCGTGACAAACAGCAACAAGGAATTAACTTTTTTCATAAAGTAGCGGATTTAAAAAAGGGTTATTAGAATTCATACTGTCTTGAAGCCGTAAATATATGTACTTCGCTAGCATAATTAATTATTTTTGAAACCTCAATCATAAAGGTATGACTGAACTGTTCCGTAAATCGGCCAAAACTAGCTGCTATTTTTATATTTCGAGCTAATTTATCATAATTAACCTGAATTTTATGCCTCAATCAATCGCCTATAATTACAGTCACATCGTCTTTAGTACTAAGGACAGGCACCCATTTATTGATGAATCTATTCAAGACGAGTTATTCCAATACATTGGGGGAGTTTGCAAAAATTTGGACTTTAAGCCAGTGAAAATTGGAGGCCACAATGATCATATCCATATACTTTGTGTGTTGTCTCGAAAAGTTGCTTTGATGAAATTCATTGAAGAAATCAAATCGCATTCTTCAAAGTGGATAAAAACAAAAGGGGAGCGATACAGAAAGTTTTATTGGCAAAGAGGCTATGGAAGTTTTTCGGTAAATCCTACAGAAGTTGATCTTGTAGTAAAATATATCTCAAATCAAGCGGAACACCATCAAACACGAACGTTCAAGGAGGAGTATTTGGCATTCTTAAAAAAATATAATGTGGACTATGATGAGCAATATCTATGGGATTGATTACGCACCTTTGGTGCTCATGATTCTTTCTACATTTGAACATAGCCCTTCGGGCCATGCTAGTGCTCAACGCACCTTTGGTGCTTTTATTCGATTGCCTCTGAGCGCCAAAGGCGCAGGCATCAATAGCCTAGGGCAAAGCCCTAGGAATATGCAAGGCATTCATAAGCACCAAAGGTGCGCAAGATTACCTCAGCTTTTAAATGCAGCCCTTCGGGCCATGCTGGTGTTCAACGCACCTTTGGTGCTTTTATTCGATTGCCTCTGAGCGCCAAAGGCGCAGACATCAATAGCCTAGGGCAAAGCCCTAGGAATATGCAAGGCATTCATAAGCACCAA
>CAZDVQ010000036.1:0-39230 GCA_964508975.1 uncultured Saprospiraceae bacterium | reverse complement strand
AGGTGCGCAAGATTACAAAACGATAATTACAAATAAGTATAAGTTACTATACATGACCACCAAGCTAAACCCTAGCGTAACCCAATTCATAAACGAATTGCAGCACCCTCAAAGCAACGTTATTGAAGCCCTCCGGCACATCATACTAGACAGCGTGCCCAGTTTATTCGAAAACATCAAATGGAATGGCCCTAACTATACGTTCGAGGACGATGACCGCATCACCATGCGGGTACAGCCTCCAGGTAAAGTGCAGTTGATTTTTCACAGAGGCGCAAAAAAACAAGCAGAACCCGAGCAAAAACTAATTATTGATACCGCCAATTTGCTGGACTGGAAAACAAACGACCGTGCCGTGGCCACCTTCAAACGTATAGAGGAAGTGGAACAACAACGAGAGCAGCTATCGGCTATCGTGGCAGCATGGATAGCGGCATGCCAGTAGGGTTATCGCGCTAGTGATGCAGAGGCGTGGCGCAACGCGCCAGACCGCAACGCGGGCCGAGCGAACAGCGAGCGCCGAAGCGTAACGGCGACCGCCAACGGCGGGCGCAGCGCCCCAAAAAATCTACTCAAAAATATCGCGAAATGAATATGCCAGTTGCGACTGATGCGTTTGGCCTTCGTAAACCTTGTAGGCAAACTGAATGTAGGGGTAATTTTGCTGCTTAAAAAAGCGCTCAAAAGCATCGGCACCAGGTTTAATGCGGTTGAGCCATTCCCAAGCACCGACACTTAGAAACAACTGCCTGGTATCTTTAGCCGTGCTGGGTAGCTGGTTGTAGTTATATATAGCGTAATTATTGACCCAGAGTGAAGGGCTCAGGCAATAAAATTGATGGAATAAAGCATCATTTTTAAACAAGCAGTACATGGCAAAATGCCCTCCGAGTGAATGACCCAAGATGGCGTTGTTGCCACGATTAATCTTGAATCGTTGTTGAATGGCAGGGAGGAACTCGGTTTCCAAAAATTGATAGAAATGCTCTATCTGCCCGAATTGTTGAGAAGCATTGTTTGTACCATCCTGAAAAACCTGGGGCACGATAAAATCTCGGCGGCGGAGTACCTTATAATTACCAATGTGCCCAACTCCGACAAAAATGGTATTACAGCTAGGCTTGGTCAAGACTGATTGCTGCACATAAGAACGCAGTTGTTTACCTGAATGCAAGTTTGCATCCAGGTAAACAAAGAGGTCGTAGCTCAACTTGGGGTTGAACGATTCCGGCACATCGATGTACAGCTCAAAACTATCTTGTACGGCTTTAGATTGTAGGATAAAATCTGCCTCTGGCGAAGGCGGGATGTAGCTACAAGCCGTAAAGAGCAGCAAAAATGAACTTAGCAGGTGGATATGCATAGAAACTAAATCAGCATGGGGCAAAACTATAAAGCAGCAGGAAAAGCCTATTTACGTTGTTTCAAAATGATTGCGGTTGTTTCGTTGCCTTCTTGGGTACCATCATTGTGTTGGATGATATAGTCAAACATTTCATCGATTGGTTTGCGCACCTCTTGCCCAGAACGCAAGTTTTTTACAATTTTGGGAATATTCTGCAGAATACCCTCGACCATTTTTCCTTCCCAGCGAATCACCTCGACCCACATCCATTCCCGATCGCCATCCGGAGTATCGAATGGGAACTTGATTAAAAGGTGAGTACCCGCAGGTAAACCATTACTGAATCGTTTATAAAGTTCAGGGATCTTTGCCTTGGCCCTTTCGCTAGCGGCTGAAAGTTCATCATCTGGACTTACAGAAACAACCTCATCTTTTGAACCGAAAACCTTTTCCAGCAAAGCTTCTTGGTATATTTGGGTATTCTGTTTAGGGAAAGCAATTTCTACTATCCTATTCAACGGGTCACCATCCTCCCAAACACCTTCCACAATATTGATCGTTGCTTTTTTCTGAGCATTTTGTTGAATAGCGTCGAGTAACCTTGCTTTCAATTCGTTATTGGCCAATGCATTGATATCGATATTTAGCTTACCTGTTTTCTCAATTTGCTTTTTTTCATGCATTGTTTGAGCAATCAAATTAATGAGGTAGGCTACATTTTCATTGCTGTAGCAAGAAACATTTTCAATAGAAATATCAGGTAGGCCGAACTTTAACATGCCTAAAGTGATCACCCTGCAAAAATCTCCATTGGCATACAAATGCATGGTGATTTGATTCATGATATTAATTGAGTTATTGGCTATCAAGCGCGTTTTCTCCCAGTATTCCTGCGTGAAATACTCTCTTGTTTCAGGGTCATAGATGATATCATTGGGCCCAGTTAGTAATTTTATAATCAATTCATTAGCACTGGTCATCGTAGGAACCAAAACCGCTTCCTCGCAGAAAAAATCTATTAAAATTAGCTGTTTTGAGGTTTGGAGGATATCTTTTTGGCGTTCATCAAGCCCTTGGCCAAAATACTCCAGCATCTCCATACTCGGGAGGCTAAAATCCTCGTCCTGCTCATTTATTTCCTGGATAAATACGCCCGAACCTTTAATGTCCATAGGCATGGTTACAGAGTCAAGGATGGCGATTTCAGGATATTGTGCCTTAATAATCGCTACGACTTGCTCCTTATTTAATTGTTTATCAGGGGTGTAGTAAATTCCATATTCAAACCAAATTTGGGATTCGGTCAACTTCCCACTTTCAATTTTGGCTTGTGCATTCGAGCTATAAGATATTAGCATCGGTAGAATCAATCCTAAAAGTCTAAGTACAGCTTTCATAAGTAGGGGGTACTATTTGAGGTTTTGAAAATAGCTATTTGTGCTAAAAATAGCACATCAGGCACAAAGTTATAATTTCAAAATTACTTAAAATGAATTTGGGTATTAAAACTCCAGCGCCCCCCTCATATGATGGCAATGTAAATAAGATTTGCTTGAGCCCTTATACGGTTCATTGATATGGAATACCCGCACACAAGCAAACGATAAAAAGAAAAGCTGGAAAAATAAATGACCAGTTGTAAAAACTGAACATTTATCTTTCCAGCTATTTAGTTGAAGTAGATTATACCTACTCTGGCATGCCGTTTTCAATCCAGCAGTACAAGGTTTTGATATTGGCCTCTGAGAGTTTATCGCCGCCTTGTGGCATGGCATCGTAGCCGCTTAAATGCTGGATAGCGCCCATAAAGCGTTCGCGTACAGCCTCTGCTTTTACCGCTGTGTAGTTGCTCAAATTAATCCCGCTGGCTTGTGTAGTAGCGTTGTGGCAGCCTGATGTAGCACAACTTCCGTTGATGATAGGAGCCACACTCACGGTGTAGGTTGGAGCCGAACCTGTACAGTCATAAACGGTGGCTTCGTCTTTTTTACAAGCTACAATGCTAAACAAGGCCAATGCTAAAATAACTTTTTTCATATATGAAGGGTGTTGGTGGAAAGATGATACAGGAACGATAGTTTTACCTGAAACGTTGGCAAAGCTAGCAATATTTTAAAGTTGTGGACTTGAAATTTGAACGAAGAATTAATTATGCACTTGTACGGAGAGTGCTTAACTTTACAGCTCATTCCAATCAATTCTTGTATGAAGCCCATCGAAAAACTCGCACTTGTAATCCTAGATGGTTGGGGTATTGGTCCCGACCCGAAACGCAGCGCCATTGCCCAGGCTAAAACGCCATTTTACGATGACTTGCTTAAAGGATACCCCCATGCCGAACTCATTACCTTTGGCGAGGATGTTGGCTTACCCGAGGGCCAAATGGGCAACTCGGAGGTTGGACACATGAATATCGGTGCAGGCCGCGTGGTGTACCAAGAATTGGTGCGCATCAACAAGGCTATCCGCGAGCGTGAACTACACCAAAACCCGGTGCTGCTCCATGCTTTAAAACAAGCTAAAGCCGAAGGCCGTGCGATTCACTTCATGGGCCTTGTATCGGATGGAGGGGTACACTCGCAAACCCAACACCTCCTAGCCCTCTGCGATATTGCGCTGGAGCAGGGTTGTAGCCAAGTATTTATCCATGCTTTTATGGACGGCCGCGATACCTCGCCTAACGGTGGTATCGGCTACCTCAAAGAAGTACTCGACCATATCGAAGGCAAACCAGTTCAACTTGCTTCCGTCATCGGGCGCTATTATGCTATGGACCGCGACAAACGCTGGGAAAGGGTTAAAGAAGCCTACGACCTGCTGGTTCACGGCCAAGGCACTGCTACTACAAACCCATTGCAAGCTATACAGGATTCATACGATGCTGGCGTGACCGATGAGTTTATCAAACCGCTGGTATTGACCAACGCCGAAGGAAAACCAAGCGCTTGTATCCAGCCGAATGACCTAGTGGTTTGCTTTAATTTCCGCACCGACCGCTGTCGCGAAATAACCACTGTGCTCACACAGGAAAGCATGCCAGAATTCGGTATGGCAACCCTACCACTCCACTACGTAACGATGACCCGCTACGACGAGCGCTTCAAAAACGTGGATGTAATTTTTGAAAAGGACGACCTGGTAGATACCTTGGGCGAAACCTTGGCCAAAGCCGGTAAAACACAACTCCGCATCGCTGAAACCGAAAAATACCCGCACGTTACCTTCTTCTTTAACGGTGGCCGCGAAGAGCCCTTCCAAGGCGAGGGCCGTATTATGGTGCCATCGGCCAAAGTAGCTACTTACGACCTTAAACCAGAGATGAGCGCCTACGAAATTACCGATGGGGCCATCAACTACGTGCTATCGCATCAGCCGAATTTTATCTGCCTGAATTATGCCAATACCGATATGGTTGGCCATACTGGCGTGTTTAGCGCCGCCGTCAAAGCCGCCGAAGCCGTTGATTACTGCCTCGAACGCCTGATGGAATGCCTCCTCGGCGAAGGATATTCGGCTATCATCATTGCAGATCACGGGAATTCAGATTATATGATTAACGACGATGGTACGCCCAACACGGCGCACTCCATGAGCCCTGTGCCTTGTATCTTCGTGTCTGATCAAGCGGATTACGCCAAGGTACACAACGGCAAACTTGGCGACCTGGCGCCCAGCATCCTGAAACTGATGGGTATCGCCGTTCCCGCTACCATGGATGGCAATAAAGACTTGATTGAGGTGGATTAGTTCTCCTACAGCTTAACCTTTATTTCTCGTTTTGACCGTTTAGCGCTCTAGGTACTTCACGGGTATGTACTTATTGAAGATAATCCTATACCGATGCTCCAATACTAAAGCATCATATTCGTTCAAGAAGTACATAAAGGTATCCTGTCCACCATTAAAAGTATCTACACGCAAAACAGCTCTGTTTGCCCAAAGGTAATCTTGAGCAAACACGATGGTATCATGAGCCAAATGATACTGGCCAATTTCCGTTTGCGTAGCGTCTGAATACTCAAAGGTACTGTCTGCATTTAGGGCAAGCCTTGCTGCATTCCAGCCATCGTTTTGATCATTAACAGCCACTAATACGTGATCACCTTCTTTAGGTGAGTGGTATAATCCTGCTACCAACTGGTACAAACTGTACATTACATAGGCTACCAAACATACAGCAATGGCAATAAGCAATGTTTTTAATGCTTTCATAACTTTTTATTTTGCGCCTCCCCCGCCGTTATGCGGCGCCCCCCTCCACTGCACAGACGGTTCGCGCAGTCGCTTCGCTCCTTTGCGGTGCCCTTCGGGGTTCGCGTCCGTTGGTAGCGGGGGTTATTGGGCAGGGGCAAGCCCCGCCCCTACTAGACGCACAATAGTGCGTCTCTACGCTACACTCTGCTCTCTGCCCTCTGCTCTCCTATCTCAAAATTATCGCTTCTACCGTAGCACGGCGCTCCGCAGCAGCAGATGGGTGATAGATGGAATTCCGACGGTCGGAGATATTATCGCTCACACCTGGGGGCACTTGCGCTTCACCGATGGGCAGCTCAACGATTTGTAATTGCTTCGCTTGAAGGTAACTCGACAAAGCCCCATTTTGCCAAGCAGCAAACTCGTTTTTCAAGCTGGAGGTCCGGCGCTGGGCCAAGGCAAGGTTGTAATTGGTACCCGCTCTCGGACTGGTAAAACCCCTAATGCTCAATTGCAGCTGAGCTTTGGGGTTGGCTTGTAAAAAGGCGAGTAAGGATGCGCAAAATCCGTCCAGTTGCGTAGCACCAAGCTTAACTTTTTCTTCAAAAAACTGCTCCACCGCCCGCCGTGCAATAGCCATAGGAGCAGGTTCTAAGCTCCCCGCAAAACGCTGCTTGTATAGGTCTTTCATCGGGTAATAAGCCTCAAAGGTCTGGCTATAGCGCAAGGAAGTCGTTATGGCTACCGAGTTAGAATCGGGTTCGTCATTATGGAAATACACCACGATGGGCAACTGTTTTTCCAAGGCCTTAATGTCAATATCCGGGTATGTAGGCGTTGGTACACCCGTAATCAGCGGTGGATACTCAATCCCGGGAATGGATACATACATGGTATCCTTGCCTCGTGGGTATTCAATCCCCGGAATCGACACGTACATCGTATCCTTACCTAATGGGTATTCAATGCCAGGAATAGAAACGAACATGGTGTCCTGAACGGGGTCCCAACTCACATACATGGTATCTTTCTTCGCTATTTCAGGTTCAGCCACAGGATCAATCGCTTTGTAAATATCTAAACAACAAGCCCCGTCCATGTAAGTACGTGCCCCTACCCTATTCGATGCAAAATAGGCAAATCCTTCATTTTCAACAGGATAGTAATACACATCATTCATGGGTGAGTTCACTGGAATGCCCAAGTTTTCAACCTTAGCACCTGTTTTATAGCGGAACACATCAAATGCGCCCAACCCTGGGTGGCCATCAGAACTAAAGTAATAATACCCACCTGCAAAAGCCGGCGATGCTTCATCAAAGGGCGTGTTGATTTCGCTCAAAGGAGCAGGCTTGGTGTAGCTACCATCCGCCTGGCGTGTGCAGGACCAAATATCCGTACCACCTTTACCTCCTGGTCGGTTCGAGGAAAAAAGCAATACTTCAAGTCCTGTGCTAGCATCCGTGTAAGCGTAAGGTTGAGTGCTGTGCTTATCCTTCATGTTCACGGGCGATGGCAAACGGCTTGGGGCATTCCAGGTGCCATCTTTGGCTTGTTCGCTCAGCCAAATGTCGCACCTAATTTTACCAGGCTCGCCTTCACAACGGGTAAAATACAAACGTTTCCCGTCTGGACTAATACCCGAGTTGGCCGTGTGGTACTTCTTGCTATTAAGCGTTTTAAGCTTTAGGTTTTTCGTTATGTTGTACAAGTTAGCGCTAAAGCTAGCATCCTCGGTGTTGGCATCTACCAACTCTAAACGCGTAATGTAAACTTCATTTCCAACCATGTGCGCACCAAAATCAGAGAAATCGGTGTTCCATTTTTCCATTTTTTCCAACTCGCGTTTTAGCACGGGCAGGGTAAATTTATGGGCCGAGGTACAACCTTTAAACAGCACGGTAGCCTGCTCATACAGCAAAGTATCCTTGGTTTGGCTTTGCATATATCGCTCCAACAGGTCGGCGGCTTCATCGTACTTGCCCCTTTGTTGTAGCACTTGGCCTAAGCGGAGGTCAAGCTCTGGGAACTGCGCTTGTTTACCCAGTTCGAGCACCTGCCGATAGCCCTTTTCAGCCTCTTTCAAGGCATATGATTGCCTGCAAGCTTGAGCATATTTAAACCAAGCCTTGGCATTTTTGGCCTGGCCATCCGTCACCACCTTGTAGTATTGTTGCGCCTCGGGGTATTTGCCCTGCGCCATGGCACGGTCGCCAGCTTTTTCGTACTGCTTCAGGTTTTGCGCTTGTAAAACCTGTGTCAGCAATAAGCCACAAAGGACAATTAAATATCGGATATTCATACAAAGGGGGATTAAGAAAAGTAGATTATTGGGGCGCCCCGGCTCGCGTTGCTCGCCGTCGCTACGCTACAGGGCTCGCTTGCGCTCGGCCCGCTACGCGGTCTGGCGCGTTGCGCCACCCTTTCGCATCGCTGGCGCAGGGCCTGCGGCGCTAGAAAATCGGGCAGGCTTTCTTGGCATTCCACTCCGGGGCCTTGGCCATGATGTAACTCAGGGCAACTTCGGGTCCACCCCAGCTGTTGGTGGCCGCGTTAAAACCGGATGTGTTGAAATCATAGCTGAAGCCCAGTTGCCAATTTTGCCAATCGACACCCAGTTGCAGCACAAAAGCATCGCCAAGGCGATAAAACGAGCCTAGACTGATAGCAGTTTCTCGACCAAGCTGTTCTATGGCTTTGTACTTAAACCGTAGACCTGGAAAAACGGCCCGGTAAGGCCCTTGCTGTTGAAATAGGAGTAATGCTTGTAGACCATAGCGTTTGCCCAAGTCCATATCCAATTCTAGGTTTGATACCACACGCCTAAACAAACGGCTGTTCCTATCCCCCAGGAATGTTTGCGAAGGTTTGAGCACATGGTGTAAAGCCGAGCCTACATTCAATCGAAAAGCTTGGTTAATCATGAACTGCCAGTTGAGCCCTACGGCAAAATCGCCGTACACAAAACTGTTCCCGTTCATTAACTGCTCGCCGGTAGCCGCGCTGGCATCAAAGATATCGCCGTTAAACTGGCGGTCAAAAGTTAAGGCTGCGGGGTTGTACCGGCGCTGTGCAAAACTAAACGCCGTTCCCAAGGACAAGGCGTGTTTTTTGGCTAATTGCTTGCGGTAACTCAGTTGAGCGGTTATTTTGGACTGCTGCAAAGCGGCATCGCCGGCTTTATCTTGTAAAAGAGCTAATCCTGCCGAGAGTCTATCCGCTGGTTTAGCGCCTCCCAATAGCATGCCATCCCAAGCAGCGCCGTAGGTAGTGTAAGGTACTGGAACTGAGGCCCACTGGCTGCGGTATATGCCCGTAAAGCGATGTTCGCCCCGGAACGCACCTGCCTGGGCCGGATTATAACTCGGCGCCATGAACCAATACTGCGAAAAATGCAGGTCTTGACCACTCAGACAAATGCTTGTGAAAAGCACATACAACAACATTATCCATTTCATGCTCATATCTTGTGCGCTATTTGGCCAAGCAAGATATGAATTAATGTGCTAATGTAATTTATCTTCAGTCATTTTCTCTATATTTTACCTGCAAATTACCTATAAAGTAATTTTATCATCAAACTGAACACTGCTCGCGTTAGGTGCCCGGAAGGCCGCGCCATAGGCGCGGGTGCGCTTTGCGCACCGACCGTCCAGGGAGCCTGTAGGGGACCGGCGACGCGTAGCGGCGCAACGCCCAATTTAATGTGCTGATTTTTGATGTGCTAATGTGCTGATTAAAACAGTTAAATCAACTCCTATCTCCTATCTCCTATCTCCTATCTAGCTGCCTACCACTATCGCAATCTCCCCTTTAGCAGGGTTTTGCTCAAAGTATGCGGCCAACTCGGTCAATGTCCCGCGGTGAAAAGTCTCGAATTTTTTGCTCAGCTCACGGGCAACACATGCTGGCCGATCTGGCCCACAAAACTCGGCCAGTTGAACCAAGCATTTCTGTACCCGGTGCGGCGATTCATACAACACGAAGGTATGGTCCAGTGTCGACAAGTAGGTTAAGCGGGTTTGACGGCCCTTTTTATGCGGTAAAAAACCCTCGTAATGAAAGCGATCGCAAGGCAAACCAGAGCCTACCAAAGCGGGCACAAAAGCCGTGGCACCGGGCAAACATTGCACCTCCACGCCCTCACGCACGCACTCTCGGATGAGCAAAAATCCAGGGTCTGAAATGCCCGGCGTACCAGCGTCACTCACTAAAGCAATATCCGCCCCGCCTTGCAATTGCGACACCAATGCCTTGATAGCAGTATGCTCGTTGTGGGCATGATGCGAACGCAAAGGCGTGTCAATGCCGTAATGCTGCAACAAATGCCTTGAGGTACGGGTATCCTCGGCCAAGATTAAACTAACCTCTTTCAGCACACGCAGGGCGCGCATGGTTATATCCTCTAGGTTGCCAATAGGCGTTGGTACAATATAAAGCATTTAATATCAATTATTTAAGCACTGGCAAAATCAAGTTCTCGGAGGATGGCCAACACGCTGTGCTGGTCGGCAGCAAGTTGTTGTTTCAGCGCCTCCAAGTCGGGAAAACGGGCATCTGGGCGGATGAAGGCCAAGAGCTCAAGGCAAATTTCAGCCCCGTAAATATCGCGGTTAAAGTCAAAGATATTCACTTCAATCCGCTGCTCTAGCTCGTTGTTGATGGTTGGTCTCGGACCAATGTACAACATGCCGCCAAATTGCTCGGCACCTAGTTTTACCCGCACGGCATACACCCCATCGGCAGGGACTAGCTTATACGGACTGGGCAACTGGACATTCGCCGTGGGGAAGCCTAGTTTTATGCCAATCTGATCGCCGTGGATGACCTTGCCCGATAAGCGGTAAGCATAGCCCAACAAGGCGTTGGCCGTATCTACATCGCCTATTTCCAAGGCTTTACGCACTTTGGTCGAGCTCACCGCAATGTCGTCAACCATCTGGCGAGAAATTTCTGCTACTTCAAATTGGTTCTCAGCCGCATGGTCCATCAAGTAGCTGATATCGCCGCTGCGGTCGTTTCCAAAACGGTGGTCGTAACCAATTACAATGCAACTCGGGTGAAAATGCGCCACGAGGAAATCCTTGATATATTCATCGGGACTTAACTTCCGGAAAGCATCCGTAAAAGGGGTTACCACCATGTGATCTATACCGAGTTGGGCTAGCCGTTCGGCTTTCTCCGACACGGTTGTAAGCAAGCGTAACTTGGTATCATTGGGGTTTATCACCAGCCTAGGGTGTGGCTCAAAGGTTATCAGCACGGCTTCACCCTGGCGCGCACGGGCTAGCTCGAGCACCCGCCTGACGATAATTTGGTGCCCATTATGCACCCCATCAAATGAACCGATGGTGATGACAGCATTCCTGAATGTGGGCAATGCCGCTATGTCGAAGTGAATCTGCACGTTTCTAATTTAAAGCTAATCATGCGCAATTAAACGCATGCGATAGATAAAACCCTTTTCCGCTTTTTCTTCCCAACTTAATCCTTGGCAAGCGGCCAGGTTGCCACCGCACTGGGTGTCCAAGATTTTCAACTCTTTGTATACCAGCCCGATGCCCTTGGCATAACGTTCAACCGAGCTGCGGAGTTCAATCAGGTTTTCGTAATCTACTTGCTGTACCAGCAAGGTAGAATCAAAGTTAAAGCCGTTGAGTTGGTAAGCTTCGTCGAGTTGGGTGTAGCTAAAATCTTCCCAGCCCTTGTAAATCTCGATAGAGACATTGCGGATGGTGTAAATCGTATCTTGGTCGAGGTAGGCATTGCCATCCCAGCTATTACCTAAACGGGCTGGAAAAACTAGGTTTAAGTAACGTTGATTACCTTCCATGCGCTCGGCCTTGGTGCTTGTCCTTCGGGCTGCCACAATTTGCTTAAACTGCCATGCAGCGTTTTCATCGGAACGCACCTGGCGTTCGATACGGTAATTCAATATATTCTCTCCGTCACGGAAGGTATCAAGGGTTATCTCGCGCAGTTGGAACTGCACCGTGTCGATGGTATTCGTAAAATCGTCGTACACCACCGAGTCTACCTCGTACACCAAAGTTTGGCCCAGGCGCAGCGGGAAGTACTCGTAGCCGTAGTCAAGGTCTATATCCTCGGTCGTTTCGGTACAAGCAGCCCAGCCTAGACTAAGCCCAAGCAGCAGGAAAATGAAGTAGCTATATGGCAGCCGATGTTTAATCATGTACAGTTGAGGGGTAAAATGTGCAGCATCAGACTGCAAAATAACGCATTTTTTAAAATATGTGCCCCAAAGATATTCAAGCTACGCGCTGGCAGATAAATTTACAATAGCGTTGCGCAGGGGCAAGCCTGGTAACTAATCTATGCGGTAGCGATGTGAAGCGGTGGCGGCGCAGCCGCCAGACCGAGCCCGCAGGGCGAAGGGCCGAGCGTACAGCGAGCCGCGTAACGTAGCGCCACGAGGCCAAAGGCCGAGGGGACCGCCCAAATAGCTCTAAAAAAACACATTGCCCCTATTGATACCTAAGTCAACAAGGGCAATGTAGAAAGTGAACTAAAGTATATAAAAACAAGCGTTTAGCACTAGTGATGTAACAACTCCATCAGCACGTAATCTTGCGAGATTGGGTACTGCAAGTCCTGCTTAATCATACCCACGCCGGCAGCAAAATAAGTCTTGGCGGTGGCCATCAACTCGGGTGTTGTACTTGCCGTGTTGTAGCTCTCCTCCTCTAGCAAAAATACATCATCGTACGTATGGTCTCGCACCGTGTAACTAGCCAAGCGGCTCACTCGGTAATCGTACCGACGGAAAATAGCCGTATCTGCCCGAGAGTAAGTTTCACCATCCTCCATGTCGGCATCAAAGAGCAATACCTTGGTCGGCGTGTAGAAAATGGGTACACAGAGATAATCTCCAATGCGGTAGTACTTATTGCCTTCCTTGCGGATAAACTCAAACATATTATTCTCACCAAACTGGTAAAAATCCTCGCCATCAAAGGTCGAAATACCCATGAAACGGAAGGCAAAAGTATCGGGGTAAGGGTCAA
The DNA here is from genome assembly GCA_964508975.1 of uncultured Saprospiraceae bacterium. Lineage (GTDB taxonomy): Bacteria > Bacteroidota > Bacteroidia > Chitinophagales > Saprospiraceae > CAZDVQ01. Next base: position 26,666 of record CAZDVQ010000036.1, on the reverse strand, counting down.
TCAATGGCCCACCTGCCACCCGGATGTACGAAAGTTCGCGTGTTGTATCCAAGGGGTAATAATCGGGTTGCAAGGTATCGGTGTCAGGGTCGCAAGCCACGAAAAAGATAGCCGTGAAAAAAAGCAAGGTGTAGAAAAGTTGTTTCATTTGTTTTAATTTTAATTGTTTAATGCCAGATTTGTTGGGCCCAATGCAATAGTTGGCAGTACTAGTGCATCAAGCTCATAAACGCTTATTGCAAGCGTATAGGTTGGCTTTTCAAAAAAACAAGCCGTTCCATTACCCCCGATAAGCGGCTTTACGTAACTTTGCCCAATGAAAAATATCGACTTCTCCCAGTACAAGTTTAGCGTTACCGACCGCTTCGTACGCTATGCCCAGGTTGACACACAGTCTGACCCTAAATCTAATACACACCCTACTACCGAGAAACAAAAAGACCTCGGTCGCTTGCTGGTGCAAGAACTCCTCGCCATGGGCATCAGCGATGCACACATGGACGAATTTTGCTACGTGTACGGCACCTTGCCGTCGAACAGCAGCAAAACCATCCCGACCATTTGCTTCTGCTCGCACATGGATACTGCCCCTGATTGCAGCGGCACCAACGTGAAACCGCTCATTCACCGCAACTACCAAGGGCAAGATATCGTATTGCCCGATAACCCCAGCCAGGTTATCCGCTTGGCTAATCACCCCAAGTTGAACGACCAAATCGGTAACGACCTCATCACCGCCAGCGGGCTAACCCTCCTGGGTGCCGATAATAAAGCGGGCGTGGCCGAAATCATGGATGCCGTGCAATACTTGTTGCAACACCCTGAAATTGAGCACGGTAACATCCGCATCCTCTTTACGCCCGATGAAGAAGTGGGCAAAGGTGTAGATAAAATTGATATGCAAAAACTGGCCGCTGATTTCGGCTACACCATGGACGGCGAATCGCGTGGTACCATCGAGGACGAGACTTTCTCGGCCGATGGCGTGAAAGTCATCATCCACGGTATCATCGCGCACCCAGGCTTTGCTAAGGGCAAACTGGTTAACGCGCTCAAAATCGCTTCTGATTTCGTGAACCGCCTACCTAAAGGCTACCTCACGCCCGAGAGCACAGAGGCCCGCGAGGGCTTTATCCACCCTGTGGCTATTGAAGGTATTTCTGAAAAATGTACCGTTAGTTTTATCATCCGCGACTTCGTTGATGCCAAACTCGCTGAATACGAAACCTTTATGAAAAAGGTACTCGACGAAACACTACAGGATTACCCTGGAGCCAGCGCCGAGTTTATCGTGACGGAGCAGTACCGCAACATGAAAAACGTACTGAAAAATCACCCGCAAGTAGCTGGTTATGCCGTTGAAGCTATCGAGCGAGCCGGACTAAAAGCCGAGCTCGGCAGCATCCGTGGTGGTACCGACGGCTCAAGGCTCTCGTTCATGGGCCTCCCTTGCCCTAACATCTTCGCGGGCGAGCACGCCATCCACTCGCTGCAAGAATGGGTCAGCGTACAAGACATGCAAAAAGCCGTCGAAGTTATCGTACACCTGAGCAGTATTTGGGCTGAAAAAAGCCACTAATGCGCGCTTACTGGTTTAATTTTATTGATTTGGGCGCTCCCCGCCGCATACGCGGCGGGTCAGTCCCCTCCAGGCTCGCTGTCGCTCGGTGCTGCGCACCAGCGGCTGCGCCGCTGCCTTCCGGGCACTTAGCGCTGTTTTTTGTACTGGCGCTGTTCCTGTCGGGCTGTGGGGCCGGCTACCCAGAGTTAACGCCCGGCACCGCCGATGCATACGGCCATGCTCGGTTCCATCTAAAGCCCGACAATCGCAGTTATCTATATGATTATCAGGTAGATATGACCTCTGTATCTACCCAGTGGGGACTCAAGACCGAGGCCACCTCGCACCTGCGTTTCAGCAGCCTGGTTAAAGCCGATACCAGTGCCCAAGGCGAATTACGACTTAGCCACGAATTGGAAAGTATCAAGCTCAAGGCCAATGCCCCGCTGTTGGGCTCCTTCTCGGTAGATGCCGATTACCCCGACCCCAGCATGCCCTACGCCCTAGAAATTGCAAAGTTGCAAGGCGCCTTGGTATCGCTCAACTTCGGGAAAAAATTTGAGCTCAAGGCCATACAAGCTAGCCAAGGCGAAGCCTTGAAAATACTCTCGCCCGATTTTAAAGGTATACTAGCCTTGGGTTTTAATTGGCTGCCCAGCAAGGTTGTGCGCAAGGGCGATACCTGGCAAAGCAGCGACGACAAAAACATAACCGGGGCTATGGGGAGCATACACTACACTTGGACCTTCCGCGACATCGTGGAGGGCAAAGCCATCCTCGATTTCAGCGCCGACATCGAGGCCGACAAAAAGCTGCTCCAAAAGCATTTTGCCCCAACCCTCAGCCAAGTGGACAAGGTGGAGTTTGAAGGCAAACAACAGGGCCATATCGAGGTAGAATTAAGTACCGGCATGCCCTTACTATCGCATGTAGAACAACAAATCAGCCTGGTGGTACACAGCAACAAACTGCAAATGCCCGTCCGCATGGAAAGTAGTATACATGTGGTACAACAGTAGGATTTGAGGATTGGGGGATGTGGGGATATGAGGATTGGGGGATGAGAGGATGTGGGTAGACCGGAGTCAAAAAACTAAAGCATGAGCAATAGAATATTGGCTAAGGTTAGTTAATTTTGGAGGATAAAGTAGCCTAAAGCAATTATGGAATTGGGTATAATAATATTTGTCTTTATTGCATTATTCAACATTTATGGTCTTTATGAGATTCGTATAGGTGGTTGGCATGATGCTATTTTTATAAAAAATGGAGTTGCAAAAACGTATAGTGCTGATACACAAGTTATGTTTGTTGAATGTACTTATGAAGGGCAAGTCATTAGACTGGAATCTTCTAATGGGCCATCCATTATAGGAGATAGATATAAACCTGGCGATGTGCTACAGATATTAATTGGCAAAGACAAAAGAGGGTTACCATCCCATTTTATGACCAAGTACCAATTCAAAAGAGCCGTATATACCTATTGCTTTATTTTTGCTTTTTTGACTTTCCTTTTAATTTGGACTATGGTTTTGGCCTAATTTTACCCTTGTTGGCATCCCCACCAACAAGCAGTAAAACAGGGCTAATTATTGGCAAGCTTGTACGGCCGTTGGCGGGGACGCCAACAGCGGCAATGTGATACATCCCCACGGGCGCACACGCAGGTGCGCCCCTACTCTGCTCTCTGCTCTCTGCTCTATATTTTATCTTATCTTTGTGGTGCAAAACCAACCTACAACCTCTACATCATCATGAAAAAATTATTCTACTTTTTGAGCTTCGTGGCCTTGCTTTCAAGTGCTTGTAAAACATCAACTAAACCAGCTGCTTCATCTAACTCAAACAACAATGCTATGCTTACTGGTACACATTGGGTATTAAAGGAGCTGAAAGGCCAAAAAATAACCTGGACCAACAAAGTACCTTTCTTGAAATTTGACCAAACGGAAGGCCGAATCAGTGGCCATAGTGGCTGCAACAGCTTTTTTGGTAAATTTAAAGCCGATAAATTTAACCTTGAAATTGGAGAAGTAGGCGCTACCAAGATGGCTTGCTTTGAAGATGGCCGGATGGACGTAGAAACGCAGTTTTTTGCCGTGTTTGAGCAAGTAGATAGCTATACCATAGAAGGGAACACCTTGATACTACGCATGGGTAAAATGCCATCTCTAGCTGTTTTTGAGGCGGGCCAGCCTGAAGAGTAAAGCTCCAGCAGCGCAAGGAACCGCACCAGGTGCCTGGAGGGCCGCGCCGTAGGCGCGGGTGCGCAACGCGCACGGAGCGAACAGCGAACCACGAAGTGCTCCGTAAGGGAGCAGCGCGACCGCACGAACCCCGGTTGGCCGAAGGCCTCCGCAAAGGAACGAAGTGACTGCGCGAACGGACCGACGGCGCGCAGCGCCGGGGTGCCCCCCATCATAACGATGAACTATGAATGATGAACAATGAACTTTTGTGCATGCCATAAAAAATGCGTACATTAGCGGAACGTTAAGTCGAGCAGGCTCGATTTAACCCAACCTTAATACGCGTTAACCACCGCTTAACCTTTTGTCATTTAACTTTGTGCCGAATTGGAAAGTTTACATCACGAAACCCATAATATGTCACCCATCTCAATCGAGAATGCCGACATCAGGATATTAATTGTTGACGACGAGCCCGATATTTTGGACTTTGTCAAATACAATCTTGACCGTGAGGGCTATCAAACAAGTACGGCAAGCAATGGCCGTGCTGCCATTAAACTGGCCAAAACCTTTAAACCACACCTGATTATCCTCGACATCATGATGCCGGATATGGATGGCGTGGAGGTGTGCCGCGACCTGCGCAGCCAAGCTGAATTCCAGGAAACCATCATCGCGTTTTTAACTGCCCGTACCGAAGATTACTCGCAAATTGCTGGTTTTGACGTGGGTGGCGACGATTATATCACCAAGCCCATTCGCCCACGTGTACTCGTGAGCCGTATCGGTGCCCTCTTGCGCCGCTTGCAGCCGGGCCAACAAGTGCAAAATGAGGCCAGCACCATGAAAGTGGGCAACCTGGTTATCGACAAAGAGCGCGTGATGGTGTACAAAGGCGATGAAATGATTGTACTGGCCAAGAAAGAGTTTGAACTGCTTTGCCTACTAGCCGGCAAACCCGGCAAGGTGTTTACCCGCGAGGAAATATTTAAAAACGTGTGGGGCACCGACGTGATTGTGGGTAACCGCACCATCGACGTACACATCCGTAAAGTGCGCGAAAAAGTAGGCGAAGACTACATCAAAACGATTAAAGGCATCGGTTACAAATTTGAATTTTAGGGATGCTGTTTGTCCGGAAAAACCCAACACCACAGCAATTAGCCCTGATTACTGCGATCAACATCGCGGTGTTTTTTGCTATTTTCTTGCTGGTGGTCAAGTTGTTGGCTCCGCCGACTTACCCCTGGTGGATTGTTGCCGCGGCGCCGCTGCTTGTTTTCGGCATTAGTTATTACGCCGTGTCAGAAGCCTTGGTGCGTTTCATCTACCGCAAAATCAAACTGATTTACAAGACAATACACCGTTTTAAAGCCCCAAAAACCGAACAAGGCTCTGGCATTAACTTGCGCAACCATATCATCGACGAGGTAGAACGCGAGGTGCGGGAATGGGCCATAGACCGCAAGCAAGAAATTGACGACCTGAAAAAGATGGAGGCGTATCGCCGAGATTTTTTTGGCAACGTCTCGCACGAGCTCAAGACACCGATTTTTAATATCCAGGGTTATATTTACACCCTGCTGGACGGTGGCCTTGAAGACGAGAACATCAACCTGAAATACCTGCAAAAAGCTGCCGAGAACATCGAGCGGCTGGATAATATTGTTCAGGATTTGACCACCATTGCACAACTGGAAGCGGGCGCTATCAACCTCGACATGGTGGTGTTCAACATCTACGACCTATGCCGGGAAGTAATTGACGATTTATCGCTACACGCTGCAGAACGAGATGTAAAACTTCAATTTAAAGAAGGCTCACGTAAAGCCTTCATGGTGAAAGCCGATACAGAAACCATCAGGCAGGTGTTGACCAACCTGGTGGTTAACTCGATCAAATATGGTCGGGAAGGCGGCAACACTTACATCGGTTTCTACGACATGGAGCACTCCATCCTGGTTGAAATCAGCGATGACGGCCCAGGTATAGCCAAGGAGCATTTGCCGAGGTTGTTCGAGCGTTTTTACCGGGTAGATAAAGGCCGGGCGCGCGACCAAGGCGGTACGGGTTTAGGCTTGGCTATCGTGAAACATATTATCGAGGCGCACAACCAGACCATCAATGTAAGGAGTACGCAAGGCATTGGTTCTACCTTTGGATTTACCCTAGACAAAGCCTAGCGCGCGGGGCGCAAGCCCGAGTAGAATATGAGCATCCATCCTTTATCTTGCAGGAGGTACCTGCGCTCAATCTCGTAGCGCAAAGTTCCGGTAGTTACATATAAGCGTTCTATAACCAGCGACTCGTCTGCGGCAGGGAAAATACGTTCCAAGCCATCAACACCAGGGTTAATTGGGCGGAATAATTCCCACTCTTCGGGTTGGTAATAGTGCGGTGCAACCACTTGCTGCGAATCGGTCTCCATCACCTTGTAGCCTTGCAAAGGGAAAAGGATGCGCTCCATCTGGAAGGCAGAATCCTGGTGAAACCGTTCGTAAAAGGTTTTAAAATTCTCTACCTTGGCACCTACTTCAGGTACATCGCTCAACGACATGGCGTTGGCCGCGTTTTGGGGACCTGAGTTACAAGCTATAAATGTACAAAAACCAGCGAGCAAGAGGAGCAATCCGAGTTGTTTCATGTTGTTTATTCTTTTCAAGGGCAAAGGTAAGTACATTTTAGGAACGTGGTGCTGCGAAATAGATACAAAAAAGCCGCAAGTAAATGAATACTTGCGGCTTGACAATTATAGCTTGCGCTGGACTTATTTTTTCAACAAGTCGCGGATTTCGGCCAACAACACTTCTTCGTTAGTTGGTGCTGGTGGAGCGGCTGGTGCAGCTTCTTCTTGTTTACGCACTTTGTCGTATGCACGCATAATCACGAAGATACAGAACGCAATAACGATAAAGTTGATAATGGCTTGAATCAGTTTACCATAAGAAATGGCTACTTCTGGGGCATCGCCTTCGGCAGCTTGAAGTACCAGTTTAAGGTCGGTAAAGTTCACACCGCCTAAAATCATACCGATAGGAGGCATGATGATATCGGCTACCATAGAGTTAACGATAGGGCTGAAAGCACCACCGATGATAACGGCCAACGCGAGGTCGATTACGTTGCCACGCATCAAGAACGCTTTAAAGTCTTTGACAAAGCTCATAGTTGAAGTTTTTAGAGGAAATAGTGATAAAGGGTTATTCGATTACTTGTGTTGAAAACACTGGTAACGTGCAATAATACGTAAAATTCACTATATGTCACAAATCTTAGGCTATAAAATGGCATAAAAAAAGCGCCTACCCCTAAAAGGTAGGCGCTGTATAAGCTTCAGATTTCCTATAAGCTATCCAATAATTTGGAGGCTTGATCATGGAAATGATGATTTTTGTTTCGGCTAATTTGGCGCAATTGAGCCTTGCATGCTTTGATATTATTATCTTTCAAATCGCATAAGGCCAAATACCAAGTAGCGCCATCGGCATACCAAGGATGTTTAGCATCAAGGATTTGTTGAAAACTAGCCCGCGCTGCATCAACTTTGCCTACACACAACTTGGTCATGCCTTGAATGTACAAACCTTCTACTGCATCTTTGAAGGTATAGCTTTGCAATACCTCTTCCAAGCCCTTACACTTGCCGCTGGTCAAGGCCAAGTATGCTTCATAAGAAGTGTTGTTCAAGCCATCTGCCGATCCGTTACGGGTACGGAAGCTAGCTAAAAGTTGATCTTGTGCTGGGTTAAAACTAGCTTGAAAGGCCTCGTCGCTGCTCAATGCAGTGTTGTTGGTATACAAGAAGCCTAAAACTATGGCTACGAGCACAGCTGCGGCGGCGGCATACTTCAAGAATGGTTTAAAACTGCGGGTATTGTTGCCTTGGCTTGGCTCTACCGCGGCTACCTGTGGCGTGTACGCTGCCTCCCAGCTATTCATTTGGGTACGGAAATGCTGTAGATGCTGGGCGTTTAATAGGTCGAGCAGGTCAGCTGTTTCCGACAACTCCGACAAGGCGGCTGGATTTTCCTTAAGCCACTGCTCAACGGCTTGGCGCTCAAGTTCTGGTAAATCTCCCTCCAGGTAAGCAACGATAGTTTCGAATTCTGGTGCTTGTTGCATGATTAACAATAAATGAAAAAGAGTAGATTAGTTGTTTGGGCAGACAATAAAAAAAGGCATTCTATCGTCTAATACGGTTTTATGACAAAACAATCATTATCGTTACCGCAGTTGGTGTATTTTTTACGAAAAGTCTTCCTTGTTTCCTTGCAAGGAGGGCGGCGGAGCTAATTCACCCTGCAAAGATGTTAACTCTTTCCCTGATTTCGTAATAAAATATCGTTTTTCATTTAAAACCACCTCGGCTTTGCCTGCATTGAAGTGTGCCACATGGTCAAATTGTATCGGGATAACGATTTGCCCTTCATGGTCAATAAAGCCCCATTTGTTGCGTTTTCGCACAGCAGCTAGGCCCTCGCTAAAGGAGTATACCTCGGTATAGCGCGCGGGGATAACCACCACGTTGTTCCGGATGTCGTAAAAGCCCCAGAATAAACTATCCTTATCCTGAAAAGTTTGCAAGGCGTTTATTTTAGCATTGACTTCCTTGCAATATTCCAGCATCTCGATGGCTTCTGGGTGCCTGGCTTTTAAGGTTTCATCCAAAAAGTGCAAGGTTTGATCGTAATCGTATTGTTCCAGTTGTGCTTTGGCCATGGCCAAAAACTTGGAAGCATTGGCTTCGCGGTGGCAAAGGGCAATTTTTTCCTTCAATGTTGCTGCGCTTGGTGTAAAGCTATCGTGGTGAAAATCGGTAGCTTGTTGGTATAAACGAGCGGCTTCTAGCCAATCTAGTCGGTTAAAATGCTCATCGGCCTGTACGATTAAAGCTTGGAAAGGCTCAAATTTGAGTGCCCGCCGGGCTTGCTCCATGGCTTCCTCGGCTTGCACAATCAGTTTGCGAATACGGGCATCGTCGCGCAGGGCCAAGGCATCTTTACCATGGTACAGCACACCTTGGTAATCCTTTAGTTTAAAGGCATTTTCAACGGCGTTGGCATAGTACCTAAAATCAATTTCGCGCAGGCATATCTGTCGTTTATCCTCGATTACAGCCAGCGGTGGCTTGCAATCGGGTTGCGCTATCTCTATAGCCTTCTCGTAAAAATCCCTGGCATGCAATAGGTTTTCGGGGCTGTCCTCCCAAGTTTTGAAATAAGCTTCGGCCTCTTTCACGTAGTGCTCGTACAGTTGGTATTGTTCCAAGCGGTACTGGATTATATCAGCCAGGATGCGTTTATACGCCAGCATGATTTGCTCGTACACCTTTTCTTTCACCTCGCCGGCCTCCTCTATGGGCAAGCCGTTGTTGGGTAAAATTTGAAGGGCTGCAATTTTAGTATCTTCCCACCAACAATCCCGCATGATCATGGCCACGAGGCTGCGTTTGTGTTGCTTAGCCAGGGCCATTTCATGCTGAACTTCCTCGGAGATATACAGGGTACAAGTCAGGAAAGATTTAGTCACGAGGAGCACCACGAGGTCGGCCTTTTGCAGGTATGCGGTATACACGCTAGAGGGCATGTCGGTCCCGTCATAGTGGATAATATTTAACTTAAAAGCCAAGCCTTGATCAAGTGCCAACATACGTTGCCTGAACTGGACAGCCATTTCGGCATCCTGCGGGGCATGGGCTAAGAAAATATTAACGGGACGCTGCATAGTCGGGTTTATCCAGTGATAAAGTTTTTGTGCCAGCTCTGGCCTATCGGTTTACGCCAAGCGGCATCAAAATCGGCCTTGTTGTTCACCATGTTGTCAAAGATAAGGGTTTCATCGTTGACCAATCCCTTGCCGTACAACTCGGCCAATACTTCCCTTCGAGCCATTTTAACCTGCTCATCTTGCCAATAGGCAAAGTTCAAGCGGTCGAAGAAATCCGTTTGGAAGGCTTGTTCCAACTCTTTGATGAAGTAGGTCGACTTATCGATGGAGCAACCACTGGCGCCGGCTTGCGATTCGTCTACCATCAATACGACAAACAGGTTGTGGTATACATCGGCCGCAGCTTTAAGCGATCGGTTGTGGCTCACCCACTTGGTGGCAAAGTCTTGTGCCATGACCCTTATCCTAGCGGTTTCGTCAGGGCTAAACGTACGGGTACTCTGATAAATCCATACCCTAGCGTTGCTAGGCAATTGGTCGATACTCGTTGTCATAATTACAAAATGGTTGATTGATGTCGCAAAAATAGGGAAATACTTAAGAGTTAGGAGTTAGGAGTTAGGAGTTAAAAATTTAGCGTTAAAAGTGAATTGTCCTTAAACTCATTCAGCGTGTATTCTGGTGAACAGCCAGCTCAAAAAACCTGCGTTAGCTGGCCGGAGCGTGGGCGCGCAGCGGCCAGTGCCGCAGGCACCGAGCGTCCAGCGAGCGCGTAGGACAGCGGCGACGCGCTAGCGGCGCAACGCCCAAAGAAACAACACAAATCGTAGGCTAATCCGTAGTTAACGTTCAGTTATAAGTTGAACTCCTCACTCCTCACTCCTAATTCATAACTATTTGGGCGTGCCCCTCGCCCGCATGCGCGGGACTCGGGTCGCTCCCCTCCGGGTGCGCTAATCGCTTAGTGCCTACGGCACCGCCCGGTTCGCGCAGTCGCTACGCTCCTTTGCGGAGCACTTCGTGCAACGCGGGCGCCCTCCGGGCAGCTCACGCAGCATGCCGAGCTGTTTTGGCCATAAAAAAAGGGCCACCGACATTTCGGTGACCCTATAGAATGTAGTTAAGTGCCAAATTTATTTGACCACCACGAGTTTTTGTGTGCTTAACTCGTTAGCGGTACGCAAATGTACGAAGTAAATTCCATTTGTCAAGTTTTCAGCAGAAATTTTTACTTGTTGGGCATTATTTATTTCGCCAAGGGCTTCTGTATAAACCAAATTACCATTCAAATCGTAGATTGACAAGTTAGCATCGGCTGCTTTTGACGTAAATACAGTCATAGTAGCCGTGTGGTTCGTTACAGAAGGCGTAAGCGTGAATGATAATGCGTCTTCGTTTGCTTGTACAAATGAAACTTCAAGTTGACCAGAAGCCACGTTTACAACATGATCAGGCAATCCCGCAGCAGGTGCAAAGAAATCGAAATCATTCATGTTTACATCAACGTATTCCGTGCCATCATATACGAAACTGAATACTGGATTGGACAAACGTGGTTGACTAGAACCTGTTGTACAGGTAATTGGTGTACTCCATAAAATACGGCCATCACATTCAGCAAACAAAGTAAAGGTATACGTTTCATTTTCAAGTAATCCTGTAAACGTAAAGGATGACGTACCTGATGCTGACGTATATGCAATAGAACTACGTTGAGTATAACCGGTTTGACCCGCTTTAAAGAAGCGAGCGCCAATACGAATAGCAGAAGTAACTTGAGGCCATTCAATAGTCACTGTGTTGGCCGTAGTAGTGCCACAAGAAATCTGAGGCGCTGTACATGAACTGTTTAATGAAGCCGTAGTAATAGATGCAACAGGTGAGTTGTATGGTGTCAATGTCGAAGACCCACATACACTTGCTACCCAAAAATCATAGGTCGTGTTGGGTACCAATGGTGCTGTAGCTGGGTTAGCATAGCTAGTGGTGCTTGAAGAACGCATTGCGTAACCAGTAGAGCCTTGTGCACGCCAGTAAACAAGGTATGACGGAGCGTTAACGTTAGTCCACGAAACATTTACCAAACCGTTGGGCTGTGCGGGATTCAAGCTTACAGTTGGAGCATCAGGCTCAACGCTGAATGTGATTTCAGCATTACCCAAAGCATTTAGATCACCTGAAAGGAGCACAAAGTAAACTTGGCCAGGCATTAAGCTTGCAGTCAAATCAACTGTAGATGATGCCAAATTGCTGCTACCTGAACAACCTGCAACTGTTTTGTCGTCATTACAAGCAATCTCCGTCAATGTACCGTTACATGTACCATCGCTTGAGCTAAAAACGGCTAACTTGGTATCGAACTGTGTACCTGCATTATCAGTTGAAACTTTCAAGGTAAATGCTGCATTACCAGACTCAATACAATCTGGTGCTGTAAAGCGATACCACAAAGATTTAACCGGACCGCTTGCACAAGACAAAGCTGGATCTGCAACATTTGAAGTGGCAAACGCAATATTATCTACACGTGAACTACAAGTAATACCGTTGCCAAGGCTATGACGGCTTTGAACTAATGTACGCGCCTGGCAAATTCCATCGTTAGCTGGTGGAGGAGAAACTGTGTAAGGGGTCCAACATACATTATCAATGATAGTACGTGTGCTGCTGCCTGAATTCGCAAACTCAAGGCTGAAGACGCCTGTCAAGTTTACTGTAATAGAAGCTGTTTGAGCCACAACGTCAGTCACAGCGATTGGAGCACCAACTGGTGTACCATTTACCAATACTTGCAAGGTGCTATTGCCGCTGAAAACGCGTGCGTAATCAAAACTAAGGGTTCCGATACCACCGCTCAAGCCAGCAACGCTCAATGAACCATTGCGGAGGGTAATAGCACGTCCTGAAATAGATTGGTCGTTACGGGCGTCTGTAGCAGTCCAAGCAGCACCGTTGTCGCCTGTCCAGCTATATGTAAAATAAGACGCCGAGTTAGGTGTTGGTACATTAGCAAACGACTCACAAGTGTTGTTCAACACTACGATTGCACCTGTCGATGCAGAAGTCAAGCCTGTGCTGGTAGCGGTAAAGGCAACTTGCTGTCCACCAGGCCCCATATTGATTGTAAAGGCAGCACAACCGTTAACCGGGGTAAATGGGTTAGCCGTTGCAATAGTAGCGTTACCGTATAATAAGGTAAGTTGAATTGGGTTAGCATAGTTCGACTGTATGGTAGTGCCGTTGGTTGCACAAACCTGGAGTGCAATCACCTCGCCGCCATCAACGCTTGAAGGTACAGTTGTAAATTGCAATTGGTCAGCAATAACTGAACATGAACCTTGACCAGCATATGCGTTGGCATTGCTAAAGGTACAGAAAGCATTGTTGCTGAATGCAGCCGTCAAGCTGATAGCAGAACCGTCGGCAGGGAATTGTACCGCGGAGAAAGTATGTGATGTAGCGTTTAATCCTCCAACAGCAACCGATGCCGTTGCATCACCTGATAAATCAAGCGTTCCAACAAGCTCAGGATTGCTGTAAGTCACGGTTACATCAGCCGTATAAAAGTCATCATTAATATCACCAGTGCCGTTACTATTACAAGCTGATACGTTTGAAACAGATACACCAGTAACTTGGCATGCTGCACAGTTGATGGTATGTGAACCCAAGCCATTGTAAACTACTGGAGTTGTAGCAATCCATTGTGTTGCCAAGGTAGGGTAACCAGCCGAAGGGTTTGTGCTTACACCAGCCAAAACGAAGTCGCGGCGACGTAAAGTACGGTCTTCAGTGCTGTAACCACCAGCAGCGGTCCACGCTGTACCCGGGTCTTCACCAATACGACCAAAAATATCAATGTTGCTGGCACTTGAAATCTTGAACAATGCAACAGCATCGTCACCATTGAAGTTTACAACAGTAGCAGATGTACTTGTACCAGTAAAGGCGGTTGAACCTGAGTTGCGAAGAACAAGGGTACCTCCATCAACCAAAGTTCCCGAAAGCGTATAAGTTGTCGTAGCAGTAACACCACCATTAGCATACAATATTACTTGATAATCGCTCAAAGTAACTGTAGCACCTGTTCCGTTATAGATTTCAAGGTATTTTTCGTTACCGAACTCAATATATTCAGAGAAGAATAAATCTGGAGCACAGCCACCGCTAGGCGCTACAGAGCAGCCCATCATGCCTGGATGCGCATTTGCATTAGTCAGCGTACAAGCAACATCATTGCTAAAAGCTACTGTAACTGATTGAGCTAAACCATTGGCAGGGAAAGTCAAACCAGTGAAAGTATTTGTAGTTGCACCAATTGCAGCAACCGTAATGCTACCTCCACCAGTAGCTGTAGTATAGCTGAGTGAACCTATTGCAGGGGCATTAGCATAGTTCACAACAAGGTCAGCGGTGAAATAGTCATCACCTACTACAGTTGGTGTTCCGTTGTCATTACAGCTCGATACGTTAGTCAGCGTAGCACCTGTAATGGTACAAGCGCCACCTACTGGAGCGTAATCAGTCATTTCAAAGTTATCCACCATCAAACGCTCACCGCTCACATTAAATATCTCGATAATAATGTTTGGGTTTGAAGAGTTGATAGTTCCGCCAACTTGTAGCCAGTTCGAACTACCTAACAAGGCATTGTTTATAGTTGCAACGTTGGTCCAAGCACCACCACCATTTGTGGAATAGCGGAGGGTATAGTTAGGGTCAGGGGTATTATCCCAGCGGCGAACAAAAAAGCTAAATGTGCCAACACCTCCATTTGCTACCGTTACAGCTAATTTAGAACCCGCAGCGTCGCGTAAACGAATAGAGAATGAACCCAACGCACCAGCAAAGCCGTCTTGAGCAGTTGTACCATTGCGTAAACCATTGGTGATAGCAAAAGATGCTGGGAAACCAGCTGGACTGAACGTAGAATTGGCATAACCTGTACCGACAGCGGTACTAAAGTCTGTCCCATCAAAGTTCTGGGTAAAGGTTGTTGCTTGTAGCAGCGTGGCCATAAGCAGCAACACAGGGAGGATAAATAGTTGCTTCATGTAAATTGAATGTGGTTGGTTTTTGAATACCGCGAAGTTACGACAAAAGCAGCCATAAGTGTGCTTCAAAAATTAACTTTACATTAATTTCAGTCAACTTTGTTGTTTCATAAACCCTTGCTTTTCAATGCATAAAAGCAATTGAAATTAGCCAAGAAAGCACCTGAACTATCGTTAAATATGGCATTCAGGTATCCGTTCGCTATTTTATTTACTTCAACTTTACATCTTGCAAAATTTTTCGTGACAGACCTTAATTCACAAAAGCCAATTTAGTTACTAACTTTTCTTGTCCATTTTCGCTGGTACTGAAAACCAAGTAGACACCACTGCTCGGGCGGCGGCCTGTATAATCTTTACCATCCCATACGAATTGGCCACCTAAAGCTTGCCCTGAATGGATCAATACACCGTTAATGTCTGTAATTTTTACCTGTGCATTCTCTACCAATCCATTTACTGCAATTGCACCTTCGTACTCTGGGCGAACCGGGTTCGGGAAAATTGTCACGGTTTCTGGCTGAATAGCCTTTCCTGCCGTGGCCTCACCGCGGTATGATACGATGCCTTCCTCGGTGCCGACAAAAATCTCGCCCGTGTTGGCATGAATACCTATAGCCGTAACTATATTTGAAGGTAGCGGACTATTATCCGTGGTAAAGTGTTCCAATTGTTCATTGCCTGCTGCATTGAGCAAAAACAAGCCATTGCGGGTGCCAATCCATTTGCGGTTTGCACCATCTACAGCCATTGCAGTTATATTTTCATAGCTCAACAGCTCTTCGTTAAATCCATCTAGCACCACGATTGGGTTGTCGCCTGGGCACTGGTTATCAAATATACGGCCCGTACAGCGGAATATCACAATACCCTCTGCCGTACCTACCCAAACATGCCCGTTGAGGTCTAAAACCATACAGTTTACGGTTGGGTTCGGCAGGTTAGAGTTTGCCCCAGAAACTACAATCACCCGGTCGTCCGTTACATCATCCACATCTTCGCCATCGTCGAAAACATAGAGGTCACTACCCTTGATGGTCCATTTGTAATCGTTGTTATCAATGACAATACGGTTGGGCAAGTCTGAACCTGAAACCGCCGGGCTGAATCCAACAGCACTCTGGTCCTCTTTTAATACCCAAGTGGGTGGGCCTCCACCCCAATTTGAAATCCAGAGTTGTTTAAATTTATCAAAAGTCAAACCTGTGATAAATGGACTGGTCAAGAATGAATTCTGGGTATTCATCACGCTAAAATCGGTGCCATCGTATGAAATCAAGCCTGTGCCCGTAGTACCGATGTACAATTTATCATTGCTTGGATGAATGGCCATGGTGTAGTAGTTATGCGTACCAGCCAAGGCAGGTGTGTATTCGGCATTGTAGTTGTTCCACTCAACACCGTCAAAAATGTACAAACCTGCATAGTTGGCCCCGCTTGGTGTTGGGCCGCCAGCCACGTACATATTACCCTCGTGGTATAGCATCTGTGAGGAGGTAAAACTATACGGCCCGTTGGGGTTTACCATACTCGTTACGCCCGCTTCAACTTTGTAGCCGCCTTTAGCTAAATCTGCAAGCCAGTAATTATTGGAAGCATCTTTTATGGCTCCAACGGCATTGTTTACTTGTCCGTGACTGCTAAACCTTCGGTTTGATTGTATATCGTAAACCATAGATTGTCCAGTGGTTACCAATAGGTTTTGTTTGTCGTACGACATGCTCAATGACTTGATATCGGCTCCAAAATACGCTGGGCGAGGCGCAGGGTCGGCATCGCCTTGTACCAAATATGGCTGCCAAACACTGCCGTTCCAAACGTGCAGTTCATCGTTGATATCAGCAATGAGGCTATCGCGATACACCAGCATGGCCTCGCAACTATAGTTGTTGGCTACTTGGTAAGTTGTGCCCGACAACTTGGTCCAGGCGGCAAAATCGAGGAAATTTCCCTGCTCAGAGATGCGGTAAACACTGCTGTTGTCCAAGGCCATGTAGTAGTAGCCATCCAAATATAGAGCAGCGTTCACCTTGCTAGGTGTAAACACCGTTTGAAGCACCTCGTAACGGTTCAAATTGATAATCGACATGCCCACCGATAATGATACATAGGCCACCGTATCATGGAAACTAATATGGTTAATAGCCTTACTACCAGCACTTTGGAAATTATAAATATCCAGCATGCCTTTAATGCCACGGCTATCCACGAGGTCCAGAATACCATCGTTGTAGCCAATCATGAGCAGTTGGCGGCTATCGTTAAACGCTATGCTGCTGACCCCCGTAGCACTTAGCCCAGACACCTCGGTAAGGGTATTCAAGGATTGGTCGGATTTGTTGACCGTGTACAGGTTAAAAGGCGTTGCAAAAATCACCTCTTCAGCATTTTGGACCACCCCGATACACTGACGGTACGGGAAATGGCTGCGCCAGCTACCAATCGGGATATCCTGTGCGCTAAGGCTTGGTGTCAAGAGTAACAGGGCCAAGAGGCCAGGGAGCATTTTTTTTAACCAATTCATATCGAGCATAATTTTCTTGTTGTTTATTGGGGTGCTTCCCCCCTGCGGGGGGCCGCTATGCGCCGCGCTCGCTGTTCGCTCGGCCCTGCGCCGCCCTTTTATAAGGAGACGTTCCACGGAATGTCTCTACAGGCGGCTTGGTCTGGCGCTGTGCGCCACGCTTAGCAGTGCTAGCACGGGCACACGCGTGCCAGTTATGCAAGCCCCCGCGTGAGGTGGCTGGAAGGTGCCGCCGCAGGCGGCAGTGCGCCGTAAGCCGCCATGCATGGCGGCTAGCAAGCACCAAGCGAACAGCGCGCCTGAAAGACACCGACCCGAGCATGCATGAAGCCGCCCGGAAAGGCGGCTTCATGCGCGAGGGGCACGCCCAAATTCTAAGAGTATGTTTGAACTTTAGCTTCCAGCGAAAAACAGCTCTTTTTTAGATGATTTTTGCTTTAAAAAATAGTTACGTAGCTCCACTATGCGCCCATTTTTTAGAACAACCTCATCAAAAAATAGCTCGTTTTCCCCTCGAAACCCAAAATCCGAACATACTCTAAACGAATAATCGAGGGAAAAGCGCTGGCTAAGTGCAAAATTAATTAATATTGCAGGCCAAATGGTTCTATTTACATGAATACCCTAAAAAAATCGGGATTACCCCTCATTATACTGGCTTGGGCCTTGAGCTATCACCAGCTTTTACTGGGTATTTCGAGCATGAAATGGGATATTTTGGGCTTGGACTTGCCCTGGTATAATTTTCTGGAGGGCTGTTTAGAAAACGGGCAACTACCTTGGTGGAACCCTTATATCAACGCGGGTTTTCCGCAGGGTGCGCACCCGGGTACCTGGTATTTACCGGCGTGGTTATGGGCCTCGATTGGCCATTTTGACAACCACAGCATACAGCTTTTCTTCGCGCTGCATGTGCTGCTATCGGGCATTGGCCTGTATGCACTCCTGCAACATTTTGGCTATAGAAAATTGATTAGCAGCGCTTTAGCCATATGCTGGCTGGGCAGCGGGATTTTTGTAGGCAATGCCCAACACTTAGGCTGGACCATTGGTTTTGCCTGGGTGCCCTGGGTTTTCTTGTATTTTAGTAAACTATTGCAAAGGCCCAAGCTGTCGAATGGCATCATGCTGGGCCTATTGTACCATTTGTTGATGATTGGAGGCTACGCCGGTATTTTCGTCATTGTAAGTTATATACTGTTGGGCTGGTTTGGATACTGGTTGACCCTGCAATGGCGTGGCAAAACTTTATCGGCAGCGATATCCGTGAGCCTTTACGGGGCATTAGCCTTGTTGGTATTTTTGGGCACATCGGGTTTAGCGTTGAAACTATCGTTTCAACTGTCGGAAATGATTGTCCGAGGCGGCGGCTTACCCTACGACGATGGGCCATGGTCGGTGATTGTGGGTTATTTCCCACTGAAAGCATTACTTACACTTTGGCTACCTTACAGCGGTACTAGTAACTTTGAAGACTGGTGGCAAAACGACCAGGCCTTAATTAATGGTTATGCGGGTATTTTGCCCATATTGGTGCTGTTGGGGGCTATATTGAATGGCAGTTGGACCAAGAACAGTGTGGCTTTGCTGGGCCTGTCGGCCTTCTTTTTTGCGACCGCCATGGCGCAGGTATTCCCATTCCGGTACTGGTTGTACGAAGTGTTGCCCTTCATGGATTTATTCCGCTTCCCTACCCTATTCCGGGGATTTGGGATACTATTTTTACTGCTGGCCGTTGCGAGGCCCTTGGACAATATGCTTTCCAATGGTTTATCGAGTATAGCCACCAAAGTTGGGGTTTTGCTGATTACCATACCTAGTATAGTATTGATAAGCTACCTTATTTACAGCAAGTCTAGTGAGCATTTTGGCTTATTGGCCAAAGGCTTTTGGTCGTTTAACGCCGTGGCAAACATACACGAGCGCATGGTATTGCAAACGGTGGTGCAGCTAATTGTAGGCCTAGGAATATTGCTCTTGGGCTTTGGGGCCAGTCGGTATAAAAAATATTGGCTTATAGGTTTTGTGGTAATCGACATATGCGCAAGCGTGCAAATGAACAGCTATTGCACCATACTTCAAGCCCCTGGAACCGGGAAGACCGACCAGATTTTGGCCAAGCTGGACAAAGGTTTTCCACTTCCCGCCCATGACAAACCGATGGGTATATACCATGATGGCAGCATACCCGATAGTTTGGGCAACATCACGGTAAACAAGATGACCTACTTGAGATTGATATCGTCGGAAGGCAACAGCCCGTACTCCTTGCGCTGGACCAGTCAGGCCTGGGATGCTGGAACCTACCTAGAAACGGTGAACCGATACCCGCTGGGTAGTGTACAACACGACAGTGTGGCGGCACAAGCGGTACCAATCAGTGCGTTTGAGCCGGATGATATTAAGTTTGCGCCGCCCGCAGGGCCTGCACAAGGGTTTATATTCATGCAAAACTACCATCAGGATTGGCGTTGTTGGGTAGATGGCCAAGAGACCCCGATTGATACATTTGCGACCTGCTTTATGCAAGCCCAAGTACCTGCGGGTGCGAAAAGTGTACAATTTACCTTCAAGCCGGAGCATAGTACCAAATTAATACTACTGAGTTTACTGACTTGGATATTGAGTTTGCTTGGTTTGATTTGGGCGAAGTATAAAAATGCTGCGTGATTTTGCCTAAATTCGCGGCATTACAACGCAAATTTACCATGCTCAATCCATTAAACGCTATATCGCCTGTTGACGGCCGTTATCACGGCAAAACGAAATCACTAGCCTTTTACTTCTCTGAATTTGGCCTAATCCGTTATCGTACCTTGGTAGAAATCAAGTACTTTGCTGCTTTGTGCCAATTGGAGCTGGCCGGCATGAAACAGCCGGAGGCGTTCCAGCTAAAAGCATTGGAAGGCATTATCGACAGCTTCTCAGAGTCGGATGCGCAAAAAATA
Organism: uncultured Saprospiraceae bacterium; assembly: GCA_964508975.1. Taxonomy (GTDB): domain Bacteria; phylum Bacteroidota; class Bacteroidia; order Chitinophagales; family Saprospiraceae; genus CAZDVQ01. Next base: position 6,717 of record CAZDVQ010000036.1, on the reverse strand, counting down.
AAGGACATAGAAAAGACCACCAACCACGATGTGAAAGCGGTGGAATATTTCCTCAAAACCGAGATTGACAACCTAGACATGGCGCAATGGAGGGAGTTGATACACTTTGGCTTAACCTCGCAGGATATCAACAACACGGCCATCCCGCTATCGTTGAAAGAAGGATTGGAGGCCGTGTATTACCCTTTGATAGAGCAATTAATTGCACATTTGGATAAACTTGCACTAGAATGGCAAGCTATACCCATGCTGGCGCACACGCACGGCCAACCAGCCTCGCCTACCCTATTGGGCAAAGAAATCGCGGTGTTTGGCACCCGTTTAAAAGCACAGTTAGAGCAGGTGAAAGCCGTGCCTTTCTCGGCTAAATTTGGTGGTGCTACCGGCAACATGAATGCGCATTACGCGGCATACCCAGATCGCGACTGGCACGCCTTTGCACGCCAATTTGTAGAAAATGAATTGGGTTTATCGCGCTCGTACCCGACCACCCAGATTGAGCACTACGATAACCTTGCGGCCTTGTTCCACGCCATGTCGCGGGTGAATACCATTTTGATCGACTTTTGCCGCGACATCTGGCAGTATATCTCGATGGAGTACTTCAAGCAGAAAGTGGTGGCCAACGAAGTTGGTTCATCGGCTATGCCACATAAGGTAAACCCTATCGACTTTGAGAATGCCGAGGGCAACCTAGGTGTGGCCAACGCCTTGTTTGGTTTCATGGCCGAGAAGTTGCCTATTTCCAGGCTTCAACGCGACTTGACCGATTCAACGGTGCTGCGCAACGTAGGCGTACCCATTGGGCACACCGTTATCGCGTTTGAATCCATCTTGAAAGGCTTGGGTAAATTGTTACTCAACGAGCCTAAACTAGCCCAAGACTTGGAGCACAACTGGGCCGTGGTGGCCGAGGCCATCCAGAATGTGTTGCGCCGGGAATCATACCCGAACCCATACGAGGCGTTAAAAGCATTGACCCGAGGCAAAGCTAGTATCACCGCTGCAGACATGAGTCAATTTATTGATGGACTAGACGTGAGCGAAGCCATTAAAACCGAGTTGAGGGCCTTTAGCCCATCGAGTTACGTGGGTAAATTCAATGTATGATGGAGCACCCTGCCATAGCGCTTTCCGTTAAAAACTTGACCAAGGTATTTAACTCAGATACAGCCAAACTAGTATCCGTTAAAGACCTCATCAAAGATATTTTTAAACCAAAGAAGGCTAAATCTGAGCCCTACGTGGCCCTCCAAGATATCAGCTTCGATGTAAAACGAGGCAGTACCGTAGGTATAATCGGTCAGAATGGTGCAGGTAAAAGTACCTTATTGCGTATATTGGCGGGGATTACGCAACCTAGTTCAGGCAGTATTTACATTGACGGTCAGACAAGTTCAGTGCTTGATATTGGCTCGGGTGTTCACCCAGAGTTGAATGGTATTGAAAACATCTATTACAATGCCCAGTTACTAGGTGTTTCAAAGGTAGAAATTGTGCAAAAAATCCAACAAATTATTGACTTCAGCGAGTTGCACGATTACATGCACATGCCTGTAAAGCATTTTTCATCTGGTATGTTCTTGCGCCTCGCCTTTTCAATTGCGGTGCATTTTAACCAAGATATCATCCTTTTTGATGAAGTACTGGCCGTTGGCGATATCAAGTTCCAGGAGAAATGCATCAGTAAAATTTACGACCTGAAAAACGAAGGAAAAACCATCATTGTGGTAAGCCACAATTTAAGCCAAGTGATAAACCTCTGCGATGAAGTATTGGTGCTTGAAAAAGGACAACTGATTGATAGAGGAGAACCATACGGCATGGTAAAAAAATATGTTTTGCGGGATAATGTTCACCAGGAAAGTCCCGCAGAAAATATTGACGAACAGGCTATCGAAGCCGAGGTCGACACCTTTGATGCATTAGCAAAAGAAACCCATGATAGTGCTCAAGATCGTGTATTTAATTTGGTTGACTGCTCGTTCACCGTCAACCAAATAAAAGGAACTGATTTACGTGTTCGTAGAGGAGATAACTTAAACCTAAATATAGTCTTCGATATACATACGCCTGGCTTAGAGTTGGAGATAGCTTTGTTGCTAACTAACGTAACGGGCAATCACCTCTTGGCCTACCATAGTCTAGGCCAAGAAGAACCTTTTAAAAATACCCCAGGAACATACCAAACGCAATGGGATATTAAAACGGATATATTTAATTTTGGTACCTATTTCGTCGAGTTGTTTTGGTTTTCAAAAACGAAGAACATAGGGAATAAAATCGTTAAAATTGCTCTTTTTGAAATTGAAGGAGAACTTGAACGTGTAGGTAATTTTGTACTTGATATCCCGCTTAAAATGGACTATGAATTCCATGCGAGCCGAGTTAAATAATGCCTGCGTTAGCTGGCCGGAGCGTGGCCGCAACGCGGCCAGTGCCGTAGGCACCGAGCGAACAGCGAGCGCGTAGGACAGCGGCGACGCGATTAGCGGCGCAACGCCCAAAAAATACTACCTCAATATAGGTTTAGTTCAATTTTAAGTATAACTTTACATTGGTAAAACTTGAAAGCTATGAGACAGATATTGCACCAACCATCCCTTGAAGCAGACATTCGTAAAGATGGATTTGCTATTGCCGACTTCATAAACCAGCAAATTTTCGACAAACTTAACCAAAAGGTACTCGAATTGGGCGCTGTAGCCGACCACGACGACGTACACATCCAAACGCCTTTTAAATTGAGCGCATTTAATAATAGCGCCGATTATAAACGTAGAATTTACGATGAAATATACGAAATCCTAAAACCAAGCCTGGATGCCTTGCTGGTTGATTACGTACCCTTAGTCATCAATATTTTCGAAAAACCCAAGTGTAGCAGCGATACAGCCGTGGCCATTCACCAGAATCCATCTTTCGTCGAAGAACCATATTTCAAATCGGTCAGTGTTTGGATTCCGCTGATAGACGCTAAGAAAGAGAATGGCACCGTTGGCGTACTCCGTGGAAGCCATGACGTTTTTGACACGATGCGCGCCCCCAACATGCCAGATGTTTTTAGTATTGTTGGCGAAAAACTCCAAAACTATTACTTTGAACCTATTGAAGTAAAAAAAGGTGGTTGCGCTGTTTTTGACGATAGCCTTGTGCACTGGTCTTACCCCAACATTTCAAATGAAGTGCGCACCACGGTTCAAGTTATCGCTGTACCAAGAGAAGCAGACCATTACTACTATTACTACAATACCGACGGGCCAACACCCAAGATGGATTTATACGAGGTAGACCGTGAGTTCTTCTTCCGTTTTAATTGTCAATCTGAGCCACATGGCTTGAAAAAAGTTGGCGACCGTCCCTTCAAATACCGCTTCTTCGAAGAAGAAGAATTGCTGCGCAGGGTTGAAATCCATAACCCGAATATCCGCAAAAGAGGCCCTAAAACAGGCTTTTCAAAATTGCTGCATAAAATAACCACGTTCTAAAGCGGCCTTAGCCCATGAAATACTTTCACGATGAGGCCCTACAGGCAGCATTTGACCGAGATGGATACGTGCTGGTTGACCTGCTCGACCTGCCTACGGTTGATGCTTTAAGCAGTTTCTATTGGGACAATACCAAGCAACACTTGCCAGGTTTTAATACCACCGGTATACACGCCGATGTAGCTTACCGTCAAAAAGTAAGCGACTTTGTCCAAGCACAGATGATGCCCCATATCAATCGATACTTGATTGACTTTAAACCGCTTATCTGCTCGTTCCTGATCAAGGAAGCACAATCTGCATCCACGGTTGGGCCGCATCAGGACTGGAGTTTCGTGGACGAGTCGAAATCCGTTTCGTTCAACATATGGTGCCCATTAGTTGATACCAACGAGGAGAACGGTCGTTTATACGTGGTACCCGGTACACATAAGTTACCACGGTTCCCACGCACGGCACCTTCCAGTTATTATCCCTACCAGGATTTCGATGGACTACTCCAAGCTAAAGCTGTGCCCATCTCTACCCGTCGGGGTCAAGCTATTATCTACGATAACTGCATGGTCCACTTTTCGCCACCGAACCAGAGCGCAGAGCACCGATTGGTCGCAGGGGTGCTAGCGATTCCGCAGGATGCAAAACCCGTGCTGTATTTTAATCAGCAAGCCAATAGCCCCGGCACCGCACGGATGTACCAATTACCCGATGACCATTATATCCAGAACCAAATTTTCGTAGAACCCGACCAGCAGTTTTTTGTACGGGAAGTCCCCATTCCATTGCAAACCAATGCCGAGAACGACCTGAAAAAAGCCTTGGGTATTGACATCGCTAAACCGAGTTTCTGGACAAGGCTCTGGCAGAAATTTTCTTAAAGCACCCTACACATGTTTAATTGGTTCAAACCACGTAAGCCTAAAACCAAAACTTACGCCCCCGAGTCCGTTGGTCAATACTACAACGAGTGGACGGAGCGCTACATGGAAGTGGCCGATGATTATATCCAAGCGGCGCGTACCAGCGACATGTCGGAACTTATGCTACATATCGTGAATACCTGCGATATCCAAGATGGCCACACCGTGCTCGACGCTGGCTGTGGTATCGGTGGCCCTGCTTTGTTCATCGCCCAGGCCAAACAAGCCCAAGTTGAAGGTATCAGCATCTCCGAAAAACAAATCGAGATTGCTAATCAGAAAAAAGCGGACGCCCAAGTCAAAAACCTGCAATTCAAAGTAGGCGATTACCACAAGCTAGACCAATTTTACCCTGCCGAACACTTTAACCGGGCGGTGTTTATTGAGTCTCTTGGCCATTCAAACGATACAGCCAGCTTGTTCAAAGCCCTGTTTAAAGTGATGCAAAAAGGCGGCTTGGTTTACATCAAAGACTTTTACCAGCGCCTGGGCCGCAACCCTGAAGAACAAGCCGTGTTGGATAAAATCAACGCTCGGGTAAACCACTTTTATAGCTACAATACCCTCGAACTTTCGAAGACCATCGCCGATGCCCGTAGCGCTGGCTTTGACATCGTGTTCGTGCGCAAACCTGCTTATACCGAGGACTGGTCGACCCGCATTGAATTTGAGCGTCGGTTTGGTATTGATATATTTGAAGGCAAACCCGTTTTTGGCCCAGCGGATTGGCTAGAAATCTTGCTGGAAAAACCCAGTTGGAATTATTTCGACCAAGCATGACGCCCAAGCTAATCAAAACCCTATTGGCTCGGCTAGCCGGCTGGTGGAAACATGTCAGCCCACCTATCTTGAGCGTTTTGATGCTCCTGTTTTTAGCCCAGCCCAGCCATTTTTACCAGCAAATTTGGCTGCTCCCTTATTTCGGGCTACTCAGCTTGTTGAGCGCACTTTTGGGTTATTTCATCAATGACTGGACCGATATCATCCCCGACCGTCAAGCTGGTAAACGCAACAGCGCCGCGGGCATTAGCCCGCCGCTTAGATGGGTACTCCTTTTGGCACTTCTTGCAGGCTGTTTGGCTATTTGGTTCAAAATCAATGCCATACAAAGTATATCTTTTTATATTTGGCTAGCCTTAATGTGCTGCTTCGGGCTATACTCGGTACCGCCTTTCCGCTTTAAAGAGCGTCCTGTGTTGGGTCTTTTGTGCGATTCCTTGTACACCCACGTCCTGCCCATCGGCATAACGATTAGCTTGTTCATGCCGCAAAACGAAGGCTTTTTCCAGCGGGGAGAAGTAATACTGGCGGCTATTATACTAACTAGCACATTGTTTATCAAAGGATTACGCAATATACTCATTCACCAAATCGAGGATCGGCACAATGATCGGCGCAGTGGTACGCATACCTTTGTAACGCAGCTTGGCGCCCTCAACAGTGCCCAATTTATCAATAAAATTGTCGTACCAGCCGAGGTGTATAGTGTGTTTTTACTGCTCAGCTTCCTAAGTTTAATCAGCCTTGCACCGCTAATCGCGTATGTGTTGTTTTTAGGGTTCACGGCACTGCTTTTCTCGGCCTGGAAATTCCAGTTTTTACCTTACCGGCAGCTTTTGTTCAAGCTTTGGTACTTCATGAACGATTTTTACGAAGAGTGGCTCCCTTGTAGCTTAGCCCTGGGCATCAGCATCAAATTCCCGCAATATTGGTATGTTTTACCCTTGTTTTGGGCTTTGTTCCCGCATATTTTGGTCAATGCCTGGGCCGATTTAAAGAAAATTGCACTCAACCTGCGCGAGGGCCTGCAAAATGATTGGAAGTAAATAGTTCTATGGCTATCAAATTGATTGGTTCTATCTTGCGGTGATTTACAAACTAAAAAATCCCAAAAAACTAGGTCATTTCATCAATTATTCTTTTCATCATTTATTCTTTTCGGGGCCTCCCCTCGCGATGCTCGGGGCGCTACGCTACGCGGCTCGCTGGACGCTCGGCCCCTGCGGGTCTGGCGCTACGCGCCACCGCTGCGCATCGCTAGGCCATTCATTAGTGATGAGAGCAGAGGGCTGAGAGCAGAGCGGGGGCAGGATTGATTGGTTCTATTTTTTTGTTGTGATTTACCACCCCGTCTGCGCTACGTGGCGTAAAACGCCACCTGCGCATCCACCCCTCCTTTGCATGGAGGGGAGCCTAGGTCTTGTTTTATATTGCTGATAATCAATTAAATATACAATAAGCTAAATTCCCCTCCATCCAAAGGCTACGATTAGGACACATTTTCCTCAAACAGAAAAAGCACCAAAGGTGCA
>CAZDVQ010000035.1:0-47166 GCA_964508975.1 uncultured Saprospiraceae bacterium | reverse complement strand
CGTAGCGCCAGACCCGCAGGGGCCGAGCGTCAGCGAGCCGCGAAACGTAGCGCCGCCGCAACGCGGCGGAGGCCCCAAATAATAAAAAGAAAGAATCAATAATGGATGAAATGACGCTTTATCCCCACCGTTTAAGGCTCTTGCAACAAGGCTTGCAGCGCCGACTCGATAGATTCAAGGTTTGATGTAGGCGGCGTGTTTACAAAATTGCCCTGGCGGTTGATCATGAAAAATTTAGGCAAGGAACGGATATCGTAGGCTTTGACCACAGGGTCTTCCATGGCTTGGTTGGCCATTAATTGTACGCCGCGATAAGCGTTTTGACTCAGGTGTTCCAGCCAGCCGTCGCGGGTTTGGTCGAGCGAAATATGGATGAAAACCACGCCCTCGGCACTGAGGCGGGCTTCCAAATCTTGCATGTTGTTGAGCTTGGTGATGCAGGGGCGGCACCAAGTAGCCCAAAAATCGAGGTAAACGACCTTGCCGCTGTACTGCGATAGCGAAACCGTTTTGCCCGAGGGATCTTTCAGGCTAAAATTAGGGGCTTTGCTGCCGGGGGCAAAACGCCGGGCACCTTGGTAAGCATCCACCACGCGGGTATCGAGCTCGGCGTAAGGGTTTTGCTTGATAAACTTGTCGTAGGTGGGTAAAATCAGCTCGAACAAATCTTTCTTGAAGGCCCGCACGATAATGCCCGACTGGAAATAGTACCGCACCAGGCCATCGAGGCGTTCATCCGCCAGTTGATACTGCCCGATGTAGGGGTCGCTGTCCATATCGATATACTCATAGAGGTAATTCATATAGGCATCGAGGTAGCGGCGGTAGTTTTCGTTGCCCAAGGCTTGCGGTTCGAGCAAGCGTACCTGTTCGAGGAAATCGAGGAAGTCAGGTGCTAGTGAATGCCTGCCTCCATATAAATGTCCATAAGCCAGTAGGTTAAAGGCACGTTCGTAGGTAATATCTGCTTGTAGGTAAGTCACAAAACCATCTGATAAATCAAGACCATCTAGTATATAGCCTTCGAGAAAGGCCTGTTTTTGGCGGCGGGTTTCGGCTAATTTTTCCATGTAAGCATCGGGGCCTAGCTGTTGCATCAGGGCGTCGGAGGCTTCGGGTAAACGATAGTAATAGATATTTTTGCGCAGGTACTTCATGGAAAATTCATCGGAAGCCGAGCCGAATTTTTCCACGTAAGCCTTGTAGCAAACATTGTTGTTGGCGCTTTTGCCTTTGAAGTTCATGGAGTATTTAAAAGTAGAAGCCTCGAACTCGATGTGCAGCGAATCATTTGGCTCAATGTACAACTGCACGCTGTTGCGGGCGTAGTGCAAGGTAACCAACTGCGGGAAATCAACGTGGAACGCAAAGCCAAATTTGCCATTTTGCACGGTGGAGGTATGTTCATCTACCGAGTTGTCGAGCCAGGTACGGTCAATTTCAATACCGATGGTACCCACTAGATCTTCCTGTATATGCCCTGTTATCAGCGCGTTAGCCTGTGATAAAGCCTGGCTGGCAACAATACTACAACAAAGCAACAAAAGGAGGCGCTGGAATTTCATGGGTAGAGGGGTTACGGCACAAAAATAGGGATAAAAGCCCCAACAATTTACATCCTTCTCCCTTGCGAATCTGATGCCATGAATTCAGGAGGTCACAAATTTGAATAAAAAAAGTAAAAGCAAACCTTTTATATGCTAAAAGCGTATTAACTTAGTGACGAAATTGAAATTATGATTTGCCTGGTAGCCGAAGTGTTGCTGGGTTCTGAACCCTCTAAAAATTAAAAATATGTGGATTAACAAGTATATAGCCCATACTGGCTATTGCTCGAGAAGAGAAGCGGACAAACTGGTTGAAGAAGGCCGCGTGGTAGTAAATGGTGCTTTGGCCCACAAAACCCTACAAGTATTTGAATACGACAACGTAAAAATCGACGGGCATTACATCACGCCGCCACGTAGACATCGCATCTACATCGCGCTCAACAAACCTATCGGGGTAGTGGTTACCACCGAGACTACCGTGGAAGACAACATCTTGGAATTTGTTGGTCACGAAGAACGTATTTTCCCGATTGGCCGCATGGACCGCGACTCGCACGGGCTTATCCTACTCACCAACGATGGCGACATTGTGAACCGATTTACCGAGCCCCAGTACGGCGCTGAAAAAGAGTATTACGTGCGTACGGACCAAAAAATTTCCTACGAACTCATCCACAACCTGCTGGAAGGCGTTGAAATCGACGGTAGGTTAGTCAAGCCAGTCCGTATCAAACGCGTAGCTCCAAGGGCTTTGCGTATCACTGTGCTCGACGAGTCGCGTCGTTTAATCCGCCGTATGTTGGCCAAGTTCGACTACCGCGTGTACAAGCTGGAACGCATCCGTATCATGCACATACACGTGCGCGACATTCCGCTCGGCGACTGGCGTTACCTCACCGGTTTCGAGGTGAAAAAAATGTTCAACATGTTGAACTATCACCCGGCCCAAAAGTGGAACGATCCCAACCGCGAAGCACCACGCCGCGAAGAACGCAGGCCTTACGTGAGCGAAAAGCCTGCGCCTAGCAAGGATAGCAGCGACTTCAGCTTCAAGGAGCTGGATGATATGTGGAAGGACCTCTAGCCTGATCCATGCCTAGCTTCTTCGCACCAGGCCGCATAAACCTCATCGGCGAACACATTGACTACAACGGTGGACTGGTACTACCGGCCTGTATCTCCCTGGGTATTCAACTCGATGTTGAACCCTGCGATGACGGGCTCATCGTGCTACGTTCAGACCAAAGCGAAGAAACTATAACGCTGGGTATCCACGACGATTTTAGCTTTAAACCACATCGGCAATGGGCTAATTACCCATTGTCGATGTTCTATTTACTCCAACAACAAGGCTTGGAGATACCTGCTATGCGCTGGACATTCAGCAGCAGCTTACCCATGGGCTCGGGCTTGTCGTCATCGGCTTGTATCGAGGTGCTTAGCGGTTTTGCCTTGGCGCATATGGCAGGGCAAACTTTAGATAAAACTCAACTCGCTTTGCTGGCTCAAAAGGCCGAGCGGGAATATATCGGTATGAACTGTGGCATCATGGACCAGTTTGTCATTGCCCAAGGCAAGGCAGAACATGCCTTACTGCTCGACTGTAACACCCTCGACTTTGAGCATATCCCCTTGCATTTTCAAGATGCTAGCCTCCTGATACTGGATACCCGAAAGCCCCGAAAGCTTGTCGAGTCAAAGTACAATGAACGTCGTGCCGCCTGCGATGCTGCATTATTACAGCTTCAGCGAAATTTTGGCAAAACAACACTTTGTGCTTACAGCCTTGCCGAGTTGGAGCAACTTGACTGGTCCGACAAACGTGAGCTGTACCAAAGGGCCAAGCACGCCATCAGCGAACAAGCTAGGGTAGTGGAAGCACGGCAAGCCCTTCAACGAGGCGATACGCAGCGTTTTGGCCAATTGCTCAATGCTTCGCATCAATCCTTACAACAAGACTATGCCGTGAGTGGCCCTGAACTCGATACCATGGTAGCGGCAGCACAACAACACCCGGCTTGCCTTGGCGCACGCATGACGGGGGCTGGTTTTGGTGGTTGCGCTATCGCCTTGGTCAAAACCGAGGCCGTGGAGTCTTTCAGCCAGCAGGTCTTGGCGCAGTATGCCCAAATAATCCATTACGAAGGCGCTATTTATCCCGTGCGTATAGCGGGTGGAGTAGGTTTAATAGATATAAACAGTTAAGTGTTGTATGTTTAGTAAAGCACCCAGGCGAGCAAAGCTCGCCCCAACCCCCGCTACCAACGGACGCAGCGCGTCCTGTGCAGTGGAGGGGGTCGCTGCGCAGCAGCGGGGGGAGGCGCAAAGGGACGTAATTATCGCTTTAGTTCATGTGTAATCAACTTTAATTATCCCCAAGTCCGTATCTTTGCTAAAACTTCACCGCCTTGAACCCGCTACAAACTATATTCTTGTACTCGCAAACGCCCCCGCCAGCACCTGGGACGCCTGCGCCATATAGTACAGGAGCACCCACATGGGGCGATGAAATCAGGCTGTTTTTTCAAGACCCTGTAGGTTTTGCACAAGATAACCTCGTCTGGATAGTTGTTTTATTGTTGAGTATATTCTTGCTTTCGCGTACCAATAACGTGCTTGAAATTAGGGGTGTTGACCGTGCTATCTCTATTTCAAGGGGTTTGGTGAGCTCCTTCACCGCTTACATCTTGGCCCCTATTATGGGTATCGTTTTCCTCAATGTAATTGCCGCGGCCAAAGGCTTACCTAGCGTTGACATGAGTTTTATCTGGGATTGGCTTAAACTGACCCTGGGTACCTTCCTCTGGTTAGGGCAATGTTTGTTCAACAGTGCCGACATCAAGCGGATGCAACACCCTTTCGACGGAAATTCTATCATCCGGATATTATGGGTTACATTGCCCCTTACATTCGTGTGGATCCGCACTGCGCGTTCAAATGTGGGTAAAATGCTTTTAATACCATTCATCGCCATAATACTTTGGGTTACCCAGTACAAGGTCGCACAGCCTACATTTCTTACCCCCTTCCTTGAGCAACATTATCCTGAGTGGTTTGAACGCCCCGATATTGTTTCTATCGAAGAAGCCCCAAAGCCTGGTTCAGGGTTGAATATACCCTTGCAGTACGACACCGAGCGCAGCGTAAACGGTACCCGTGCTGTATATGAAAAATCAAAAAGTGGCGTCTTGGGCATGTACCGTGAGCACAACCAAAAAATCATATTGGGGTTGGGCGGTGTTTTGTTCGCAGGTTTATTCATTGGTCTTTACCTCAAGAAAACCATGTTAGGTGGAGGTATTTCGTTGGGCGCCTTAGCCGTGTTCTACGTGCTTGAAACCACCGTGCGGGGCGGCTGGCACCCTACAGGCCGTGGTGCCGACGACCGCTTGGCTGAGCTCGATACCCTGGTGGCTACCTTTATCCGGGAACACAATCAACCTTTGCATAACGACCTCAAGTTGACGCACCTTTCCATCGCCATCAACAACCGTTATAAAGCCGAGGAACTCAATATACCCGATAGCCTTTGTGCTAAGTACAAAAATTATTTCTACGAACTTTGTGAGCAAAAAGGGAAATAAACCGTGCTGAGCCAAACCAAGGGAATTGTATTCAAAACCATCAAATACGGCGAGACCAGCGTCATCACCACCATTTACACGCAGCAATATGGCCTCCGTAAATACATGGTAAACGGTGTGCGCAAGGATAAATCTAAAACACCTGCCGTACTATTTCAGCCCGGAGCCATCCTAGATATGGTGGTGTACCACCGCGAGGATAAAGACCTCAACCGCACTGGCGAAATTCGCCCGGCTTATATCTTCGAGCAATTACCCTTTGATATCATCCGAAGCAGCATCAGTTTGTTCATTGTTGAACTGGCACAAAAAACCATCCGCGAGCCAGAAGCCAACCCCGAACTATTCCAACTGCTGTGCGATACCCTAGTGATACTCGACCAGCACGAACATGGCATCGGCAATTTGCACCTCGTGTTCATGGCCGAGTTGAGCAAACACCTTGGCTTTATGCCCGCGGGCGAGTTCCGGCCCAGTACACCATATTTCGACCTCCGGGAAGCCTCTTTTTGCGGCACTTTACCCTCGCCTCCTTACGGCATCGATAGCGATATCGCCGAGCAGTTCTCACTGCTGTACGACTGCCAGATTTTTGCACCCGAGCAAATACAACTCGACCGCGAACAACGCCGTTTACTACTGGAAACGCTCATCAAGTTTTACCAGTACCACATGGAAAATATGCCCGAGCTACACGCACACGAGGTTTTACAACAGGTGTTGAGTTGAGCCCCAGCCCTGCGCCAGGTGCCCGGCAGGCGCGGCTGAAAGCCGCGGTATGTAGAGCCGCCCAACTTGGGCGGCTTCGGAATACGGAGCACAGCGAACCCTAGAGGGGACCGACGGCGCGTAGCGCCGGGGCGCCCAAACCCAATCCATCTAAAACACACATTTTTGCCCAAGTCCCAACGCTTCGGCGTATCTTGAGCCTCGAAACTGAACTAACTAAACTATCATGAAAAAGATTTTTTACACCATTTGCTGCACACTGCTGGCCAACGCCATGCTGCATGCCCAAACCCAAGCCACACTCCTGGGCAACTGGGACGACCCCGCCCTCGTAGGCTCGGCGGCCTACGATAATACTTACAACGAGGTTTGGAGCCTCGCGTGGAATGGCCGCGAATATGGCGTCATCGGCTCTACCGCTGGTACCCATTTTATCGATGTAACCGACCCGACCAACCCCGTGGAGGTAGCTTTTGTGCAAGGCGGCCTGTCAAACGATGATGTCATCCACCGCGATTTTAAAGATTACGCCGGCTACCTCTATGGCGTTTGCGACGAAGGTGTAGGCCAAAGTACTTTCCAGATTATCGACTACCGTTTCCTGCCTGATTCGGTCTCGCTGGTGTACAATTCCCAGAGCCTTTTTTCTACTACGCACAACATTTATATCGACACCGCCAAGGCTAAAGCTTATGCTTGCTTCGTTCGCCGACCTGGGTTTTACACCCCATTGATGGTGCTCGACCTTACGAATCCTGTAGCTCCCGTTGAAATCGCACACTTCAACGCTGTCGGCACCTCGGCATTTAGCCAAGTGCACGATGCTTTCGTGCGCAACGATACCGCATATTTAAACTGTGGCCCTAATGGCCTGGTAGTAGCTGATTTTAGCGATGCTACCAACCCGACGCTCCTCGACGCCATGCCTGCTTACCCTTTTCAGGGCTATAACCACTCGGGCTGGATGCACCCCACTGAGCCTTATTATTATATGGCCGATGAAAATCACGGTTACGACATGAAGGTTATCGACTGCAGCGATGTGAACAATTTGTCGGTGCTGGCTACCTTCAATGCGGGGCTTTCGGCCCCGGCAGCCACCATTCCGCACAACCAACTCACACACGATGGCCGCTTGTACGTGGCCTATTATTACGATGGTCTACAAGTATACGACCTCGGCAATCCCGCACAGCCAGAGCGTTCGTTTTTCTACGATACTTACACGCAGCCTAGCGCTTTTTCATACAAAGGTGCTTGGGGTGTAAACCCATTTTTACCATCGGGTAATATTCTGCTGTCAGATATGCAAACGGGTCTCTACATTTTCCAGTCGCTGGATTCTATCCCCTTGCTCAATACGGGTACCCGCAACCTCGATGGGCAACAATCTTTGAGCGTTAGCCCAAATCCCTTTGAGCATACTATTCTCATCGACAGCCATTTAGATACTGAAACTTGGGCGCAGGTTCAGCTGCTCGACCTCTCGGGTAGGGTGCTGGCCAGCCAATATTTGCTCATTGCTGCACAACAACAAGTGCCTGTTTTTAACGACCTGGATGCACTCGGCGCAGGGATGTACTTACTTCAAATTCGTGGTGATGCCTTGAACATGAGCATCAAGTTGATGAAGTAAGAGAAGAGTATGTTTGGACTTTAGCTTCCGGCGAAAAACAACTCTTTTTCGATGATTTTTGCTTTAAAAAATAGTTACGTAGCCCCACTATGCGCCCATTTTTTAAAGCAACCTCATCAAAAAATAGCTCGTTTTTCCCTCGAAACCCAAAATCCAAACATACTCTACTCAAACAGCTTGGTTTGCACCCCTTGCGGCAGCAACCTAAAGCTTTTACGATGATATTTGCATGCCCCATGCTGTCGGATCGCCTCGCGGTGTGCCAGCGTGGGGTATCCTTTATTTTCTGACCAACTATACTGCGGATATGCTGCGTCAAGCTTGGTCATGATAGCATCTCGGTGGGTTTTGGCCAGTACAGAAGCTGCCGAAATAGGGGCATAAATGGCATCGCCTTTAATGATGCAATGGTGTGGTATCGAGGCGTAGGGTTTAAATCTATTGCCGTCTATCAAGAGGGCTTGCGGTTGTATATGTAATTGTGCCACAGCCTTTTGCATGGCCAAAATAGAAGCATTCAGAATGTTTATCTGGTCAATTTCAGTTTCGCTAACCGAGGCAACGGCCCAGGCCAAGGCTTCTGATTCAATGTAAATCCTCAGCTCGTCTCGCTGTTTTTCGCTCAGTTTTTTCGAGTCGTTGAGCTCCTTGCAATCAAAACCTGGCGGTAGGATGACTGCGGCGGCCACCACGGGGCCCGACAAGCAGCCGCGACCCGCTTCGTCGCAACCGGCTTCCAGTAAACCCTCGGTATGAAATAATTTTAAGGCCATATTCAAACGTACTCTAAGGCACAAAAATACGTACTTTTGTCCAAACACAATACCTTTTTGGGCGTGCCCCCCACTGGCGTGGGGGTCGTGCCCTTCCGGGGTTCGCTGTTCGCTCCGTGCGCGTTGCGCACCGCGGCTTCGCCGCGCCCTCCAGGCCACTCACGCGGCTTCTTGCGCTGGCGTGCAACTGAACACGCTTGTCGTGCGTTAAGTATCTAGTCGTATAGTCAATACTCCAAGTTTTGAAAATGAAAAAATACCTGCTGCTGTTCCTCTGCTTCCTAGGTCTAAACCTAGGGCTATTTGCTCAAGCCGAAATCGAATTGGCCCGCCAGTACTACAACAATGGCGAGTACGAGAAGGCCGCCGCCTTGTACGAAAAACTGTACGAACAATATCCCACCAGTGAGTATTTTTATTCCAGCTACTACAAAACGTTGGTACAACTCAACGCTTACGATGATGCCGAAAAGCTCATCAAAAAGCAAATGAAAAAACTGCCCAAAAATGCATCCCTATATGTTGACATGGGTGCCCTGCTCGAGGCAAAATCTGAAAAAAACAAAGCCGACGAACAGTACCGTAAAGCCATTGACTTACTCCCAGCCGAGCAACCTGAAATCGTTAAACTAGCCACTGCTTTTTCACAGTCAGGCAAGCAAGACCTCGCTATTCAAGCCTATGAAAAAGGTAACGTTTTGCTGAAAAACAAAACCTATTTCTCCTTTGAACTGGCAGGGCTCTATTCTCAGAAAGGCGATGTCAAAAAAATGATTGAAAGCTACCTCAATAGCTTAGAAGCCATCCCTGAGCGCCTGGTCAATGTACAAGCTATGTTGCAGCGCAGCCTCAGCGAGGATGATATGAACGAGCTGCTATCGCAACTCCTCACGCGGGCACAAGAACAACCCGACTTGACCGTTTACCCCGAAATGTTGGCCTGGGTATACGTACAGCAAAAAGATTTTAAAAATGCTTTCCGCCAAATCACCGCCATCGATAAACGTTTTCAGGAAAATGGCGGTAGGGTTTATAAATTGGCCCTTACCGCTATCAGTGAGCAAGATTACGAAGGTGCCATTGATGGCCTGAACTATATCGTCGATAAAAAAGGTAGCTCTTCGCCGTATTACGTGGATGCTAAACGCAATATCCTCAATTGCAAGCGTAGGCTTATCGTGGAGGATTATGAGTACAACGAAACCCAACTCCGCGACCTTGAACGCGAATACGAAGGCTTTTTAACCGAGTTTGGCCGAGACAAAACAACGTCTAGCATCATGACGGAACTTGCCCAACTCGAAGCATTTTACCTCAACGACTTGACCAAAGCTATCGCTATTTTGAACGAAGTGGTAGCCATGCCCTTTAATGAGCGCAATGCCAACGACAAGGAGCAACTTTCGCAAGTAAAACTTGAGCTCGGCGACTACTACCTCATGTCGGGCGAAATATGGGAGGCTACCCTCTTGTACTCACAGGTTGACAAAGCCCTCAAAGATGCACCATTGGGCGAGGACGCCCGCTACCGCAACGCCCGCTTGTCGTACTTCCAAGGCGATTTTGAGTGGGCACAAGGCCAACTAGATGCCTTGAAAGCTTCTACCTCAGAGTTGATTTCAAACGATGCCATCGACTTGTCGGTGTTCATTACAGAACATTACGGTCTAGACACCACGCCGCTGCCCATGGAAATGTTTGCGATGGCGGAGCTGTACAGTTTCCAAAATAAATTTACCGAGTCGTTCAACCTGATGGATTCCATCATGATACTCTTTCCCGGTCATTTACTCTTGGATGATATACTGTTTGAAAAAGCGGAGGTATACATCAAAAAACGAGATTATAGCCAGGCCATAAGTCTACTTGAAAAAATCCTTACGGAGCATGCCGACGGCATATTGGTTGACAATGCTTTGTTCAAAATGGCTAATCTATACGAAGGCCCACTCGCTGACCCCGAAAAAGCCAAGGGTTTATACGAGAAGATAATCTTGGAACATAATTCAAGTATCTTTATATCCGAGGCGCGTAAACGTTTCAGGGTTTTACGTGGCGATAAAATTGATGGTGTGCAATAAGGGGGCATTTTTTCATCGCAAGGAACCTTAATCCTTATATTATCGTTATTTTTGCAAACTGAGTCTATTAGTACCTTTTTTCGGCACTGCTCGTCGTCTTATTTTAAAATTTATATCATGAAAACGCAAGATATATTTATAGCACACCCTAAAACAACGGAACAGGTTGATGCTTTAAAAGCTTTTATGCTAGCTCTGAAAATCAACTTTGAAGTAACTGATTCGATGGGTTATAACCTTGATTTTGTGCAAAAAGTGGAAAACAGCCGTCAGCAAGTAAAATCGGGACAGGTAACCAGGGTTAAACAAGATGATTTGAGTAATTTTTTGGGTGTTTAGCGCATGCCGTACAACCTTGATTTTACAGATAACGCACTACAAGATATTGATGCGTATAAAAAAGCAGGTGATAAAGCCGTGCTAAAAAAATTACTTACACTATTTAATGAATTGTCCAATCACCCCTATACAGGAACAGGAAAGCCCGAACCATTGAAGTATCAGCTTTCGGGAGCCTGGTCTCGGCGAGTAAATCAAGAACATAGGCTGGTGTACGAAGTAAATGAGGATGAAAATACTGTATATATCCTTTCCGCAAAAGGCCATTATTAGTTTAAGCTAAGAGGCTAAGTTTGCTAATTTCATATTTGCAAGGCGCTAAACTCTGCCCATCGCGTGAGCCGACCGTAGCGCAGCCGCGCCAGCGGCTGGTGCCGTTAGGCACCGACCGTCTAGGGAGCGCGAAGGGTGGCGACCGCCGCGCAGCGGCGGGCACGCCCCCAAAAAATCAAAACTCAACAGCCTTCAGGAGCAAAGAACTTTTCAAAAACTTACACATATATTTATCTATATATTTGAATATTGTAAAAATATATTTTACCTTTGCATTAAAGTCACGAATAAAATTTCCCTAACGCAAAATAATGATCAGATGACTACACGCATTACATCCATGGAACAATACCATGATCTGTACCAACAAAGCGTTGAAAACCCCGAAGCATTCTGGGCCTCGCAAGCCGAAACTTTTGTATGGCGTAAAAAATGGGACAAGGTGCTCGACTGGAATTTCCGCGACCCAGATGTTAAGTGGTTCGTGGGTGGGAAAATGAATATCACTGAAAATTGCCTCGACCGTCACCTCGAAACCCGTGGTGATAAGGTTGCCTTGCTCTGGGAACCCAACGAACCCGGCGAAGCCTCAAAATCTTATACTTACAAAGAGCTCCACGCCGCCGTTTGCGAATTTGCCAACGGCCTTCGTGCCAATGGCATCGGTAAGGGCGACCGCGTGTGCATTTATATGCCTATGGTTCCCGAACTGGCCGTTGCTGTATTGGCTTGTGCCCGCGTGGGCGCTATCCACTCGGTGGTTTTTGCCGGTTTTTCAGCCATGTCGCTGGCCGATCGTGTGAAAGACGCCCAAGCTAAAATGATTATTTGCTCTGATGGCAACGCCCGTGGCGCCAAGGCTATCCCGGTGAAGGAAGTTATCGATGAAGCCCTGAGCCTCAACTGCGACTCGGTAGAAACCGTTATCGTGCTGCAACGTACCAACACGCCCGTGACCATGCAGGCTGGCCGCGATAAATGGTGGCACGATGTGGTTGCTGGCCAAGCTAGCACCTGTGTAGCCGAGGAAATGGACAGTGAAGATATGCTCTTTATCCTCTATACCTCCGGTTCAACAGGTAAACCTAAAGGCGTGGTACATACCTGCGGTGGCTACATGGTTTATACCGAATACTCGTTCCGAAACGTGTTCCAATACAACGAGAGCGATGTATACTGGTGTACTGCCGATATCGGCTGGATTACCGGTCACTCGTACATCGTGTATGGCCCACTACTAGCCGGTGCCACTACTATGATGTTTGAAGGTGTGCCCACATATCCCGACGCCGGTCGTTTCTGGGAGGTGTGCGAGCGCCACCAAGTGAATATTTTTTACACAGCGCCCACGGCTATCCGCGCCCTCGAGGCTTGCGGCAACGAATGGGTGGATAAATACGAGCTCAAATCGCTTCGCGTGCTGGGCTCCGTTGGCGAGCCTATCAACGAGGAAGCTTGGCACTGGTACCACGACCATGTGGGCAAAGGCCGTTGCCCTATCGTAGATACTTGGTGGCAAACGGAAACCGGTGGTATCTTAATCTCTCCTTTGGCTGATATTACACCACTCAAACCTTCTTTTGCTACCTTGCCCTTGCCGGGCGTACAGCCTTGTATCCTCGACCCTCAAACAGGCCTAGAACTGGTAGGTAATGACGTGGAGGGTGTGCTCTGTATGAAGTTCCCATGGCCATCTATTCTGCGGACTACTTATGGCGACCATGAGCGTTGCCGCACTACTTATTTCTCTGCTTACCAAGATAAATACTTTACCGGTGATGGTTGTAAACGCGACAGTCAGGGTTATTACCGCATTATCGGTCGGGTCGACGACGTTATCAATGTATCAGGTCACCGTATTGGCACCGCCGAGGTTGAAAACGCTATCGACGAGCATGAAAACGTCGTAGAATCGGCGGTGGTAGGTTACCCACACGATATCAAAGGTGAGGGTATCTACGCTTACGTTATCGTCAACCATAACGTGGGCGACCACGAGCAATTCAAAAAAGAGGTCCGCGACATCGTGACCAAAATTATTGGTCCTATCGCCAAACCCGACATGATTCAGGTTGTGCCAGGCTTGCCTAAAACCCGCTCTGGTAAAATCATGCGCCGTATTTTGCGCAAGATTGCCGCGGGCGAAAGCTCGCCACAGCAACTCGGTGATATTTCAACACTCCTCAACCCCGAGGTAGTAGAAATTATCAAGGCGGGCGCAGCGGAATAAGAGATGAGATAGGAGTTCATATGATTGTCTAACTCCTATCTTCTAACTCCTCACTCCTAACTATAAAAAAAAGCCTTCACGAGAAATCGTGAAGGCTTTTTTTATTACAAACCTTGTTCCTTTCGGATTTTATTCAAGGCCGAGCCGTGGCGAACCCAGTCAATCTGTTGTTCGTTGTAGCTGTGTTGTACTTCAAATTGCTCGCTGGTTCCATCGGCGTGGTGTAAAACCACGGTTAAGTTTTTACCAGGGGCAAATGTCTCGAAACCGAGGATGTCAATGGTATCATCTTGGCGAACACGGTCATAGTCGGCAGGATTCACGAAAGTGAGGGCCAACATACCTTGTTTTTTCAAGTTGGTCTGGTGGATACGGGCAAAAGATTTCACGATAACCGCCTTTACGCCTAGGAAGCGTGGCTCCATGGCCGCGTGCTCGCGCGATGAACCTTCGCCAAGGTTTTCTTCACCGAAAATAACGGTGCTGATACCTTTTGCTTTGTAGTAGCGACCCAAGTCTGGAACAGCCATGTACTCGCCAGTTTCAGCGTTGAGTACTTTGTTCATCTCGTCGTTGAAGGCGTTCGTTGCGCCGATGTAACAGTTATTCGAGATATTGTCGAGGTGACCACGGTATTTCAACCATGGACCTGCCATCGAAATGTGGTCGGTAGTACACTTGCCTTTAGCCTTGATCAAGAGGCGCATGCCTTTGAGGTCGTTGGCGGTATAAGCTGCAAACGGGTCAAGGAGCTGCAAACGTTGAGAATCTGGGCTAACGCTCACCTGAACCGTGTTGCCGTCGGCAGCAGGAGCGATGTAGCCTGCATCTTCTACGTCGAAGCCGCGTGGTGGAAGCTCGTCGCCAGTTGGTGGGTCGAGTTTCACTTTTTCGCCTTTCTCGTTGGTAAGGTAGTCGGTCAATGGGTTGAAGCCCAAGTCACCAGCAATAGCCAAGGCCGTTACGATTTCAGGTGAAGCCACGAAAGCGTGGGTATTCGGGTTACCATCGTTACGGCTGCGGAAGTTACGGTTAAACGAGGTGATGATAGAGTTTTTACGCGTGGGGTCCTCGGTGTGACGTGCCCATTGGCCAATACAAGGGCCACAAGCGTTTGACATAACCACACCACCAATTTTTTCAAAGTCGTTCACCAAACCATCGCGCTCGATGGTGAAGCGGATAAGCTCTGAACCTGGCGTGATGGTGAATTCAGATTTAGCTACCAAGTTTTTCTCAACAGCCTGGCGGGCAATTGAAGCCGCACGGGTCAAGTCCTCGTAAGATGAGTTGGTACATGAACCAATCAAGCCTACTTCGAGTTTAAGCGGTGAACCATGTGATTCGGCTACTTCTTTCAATTTAGAAATAGGCCAGCAAACGTCAGGTGAGAATGGGCCGTTTACGCGTGGCTCCAAGGTATTCAAGTCGATTTCGATCAACTGGTCGAAATATTTTTCAGGGTTGGCGTAGCACTCTGGGTCGGCAGTCAAGTGAGCGGCAACGCTGTCGCACAACTCTGCAACTTCAGCACGGCTAGTGCCTTTCAGGTAACGGCTCATCGAGTCGTCGTAACCGAAGGTAGAAGTTGTTGCACCAATTTCAGCACCCATGTTGCAAATGGTACCTTTACCGGTACATGACATGCTCTGGGCACCTTCGCCGAAGTACTCGAGGATGTAACCAGTACCACCTTTAACGGTTAAGCGACCAGCAACTTCGAGGATAACGTCTTTTGGTGATGACCAACCGTTTAGTTTTCCGGTCAATTTAACACCCAATAGTTTTGGCATAGGAAGCTCCCAAGCCAAACCTGCCATGGCGTCAACGGCATCAGCGCCACCAACACCAATAGCCAACATACCAAGGCCACCCGCGTTAACGGTGTGCGAGTCGGTACCAATCATCATACCACCAGGGAATGCGTAGTTTTCCAACACGATTTGGTGGATAATACCAGCACCTGGTTTCCAGAAACCGATACCATATTTTTGAGAAACAGATTCGAGGAAGTTAAACACCTCTGAGTTGATATCGAGGGCTACTTTCAAGTCTTGCTCCGAGCCGTTTTTGGCCTGGATCAAGTGGTCGCAGTGTACGGTAGATGGTACTGCAACGGTTGGGCGACCGCAAGTCATAAACTGCAACAAGGCCATTTGAGCGGTAGCATCTTGCATGGCTACGCGGTCAGGGGCAAAAAACACGTAATCTTCGCCGCGTTTGTAATCGGCCAAAGGTGAATCTTCGTGCAAGTGCGAGAAAAGGATTTTTTCGGTCAGGGTAAGTGGGCGACCCAATAGTTGGCGGGCGGCTTCAACTTTCCCCGGTAAAGACTTGTAGTAAGCCTTGATCATATCGAGATCAAAAACCATGGGTGTTAAATTTTATGCGTGTTAAGATGTTGATTGAAAGTGTTCTGAATGTGCCGCATGCGCATGCGCTTCGGGCGCGGCGAAGATAGCATTTTTTGACTAAAACAACATCCTTAAAGCATGGTATGTTTAAGATTTAGACGGATTCTTGACAAGTTATAGGCATTTAGCCCTAATGTCGTTCCGCTCCAAACCTTAAGCGTACTGAGTCAGCAAATTAGCACAATACTGTTTAATCTCGTCGCGGGTTTGCCTAAACGCTTTAATCAACTCGGGCACGGTGCCCACGGCCTTGGTGGGGTCGGTAAAATCGTGGTGGAACAGCTTGGCATTGCTCGGGAAATATGGGCAAACCTCGCGGGCGTGGTCGCACACGGTGAGCACAATATCAAAGGCAATTTCGCGGTATTCATCCACGTGGTTAGAGGTATGTTGGCTAATATCCACGCCATCCTCGGCCATGATACCCACTGCAAAAGGGTTCAGCCCGTGTGTTTCAACGCCGGCACTATACACTTGCACGCCGGGGCCACCCATTTGTTTAAGGTAACCATGCGCCATTTGGCTACGGCACGAATTGCCGGTACAAAGCACTAAAATGTTCATATTGAGTGGTTTGATTGATGATGATTTGATTGTTTTATTTTGGGCGGCCCGCCGCTGCGCGTCGGCGCTACGCTTCGGGGCTCGCTGTTCGCTCGGCCCGCTTCGCGGTCTGGGCTTCGCCCACCCCTCCGCATCGCTGCCGCGATGGCCCTTATCTCATTACTGCCAAACCAATTCTAACTGCTGTTCTTCACTTTGCCGCTGTTGGCGTCCCCGCCAACGGCCGTACAAGTTTACGCATAATCTGCGCTGCTTTACCGCTTGTTGGCGGGGACGCCAACAAGGGCAAGGGTAGGGATTACTACATTATACCTTCCTGTATTGGGCAGCCACATTACTACTTGGTACTAGTTCTTCATCCCAACGGTGGCGAAGCCGCCGTAAGCGCTAGGCATGCGTAGGGCAGCGCCGTAGGCGCTGGTGCGTAGCACGGAGCGACAGCGCACCCCGGAGCACGCCGGCGACGCGCAGCGGCGCAGCGCCCAAGAAGAAAAAATGATGAAAAGAGCTAGCGATAAAATGATTTAATACTTGTACCTGTTGGCAAAGCGCACCAACGACAACATGATGGGCACCTCGATGAGCACGCCCACGACCGTGGCCAAAGCCGCCCCAGAGTTTAGCCCGAACAACGCGATCGCCACCGCGACAGCCAGCTCGAAAAAGTTGCTGGCGCCGATCATGCCTGCCGGTGCGTTGATGCAATGCCGCAGCTTGAGGAAGTACCGACCTGCGTACCACGACACGAAAAAGATGAAGTAGGTTTGGATGGTCAAGGGGATGGCAATGAGCAAGATGTTGAATGGCTGGGCTATAATTTGCTGTCCTTGAAAGGCAAACAACAACACGAGCGTAAGTAATAATGCCATGATAGACAGCGGTTTAAGCTTGGCTAGGAATACCGACTTGAACCAGTCCTCGCCCCGTTGCGCAATGAGCCATCGGTTAACGGCATAGCCTGCCAACAGTGGGATGAGCACGAAAATGATGACCGAGCTGAGCAAGGTGTTGTAGGGAATGGCCACCTCGTTGACCCCCAGCAAAAACTGCACGATGGGGATAAAAGCGATGAGTAGAATCAAATCGTTGGCCGAAACTTGTACCAGGGTGTAATTGGCATCGCCATCGCTGAGGTACGACCACACGAACACCATGGCCGTGCAAGGAGCAGCACCCAGCAGGATGGCGCCTGCAATGTATTCCTTGGCCAAGTCGGGTTCAATCCATGCGCTGTACAGCTTTGTGAAGAACAGCCAGGCGAAAAAAGCCATGGTAAAAGGCTTGATGAGCCAGTTGATAATGACGGTGAGCGCAAGGCCTTTGCCGTTTTTGGCCACATCGCGGATAGAGCCAAAATCAATTTGGACCATCATCGGGAAAATCATGAGCCAAACCAGTATGGCCACGGGAAGGTTAATGCCATACACGTTCAAATCGCTGACAATGCTAATACTATCGCCAAGCAGTTGGCCCAATAAAATGCCTACAGCGATACAGGCAAATACCCAGAGGCTGAGGTATTTCTCGAAAAAACCGATTGATTTAGACATGGAAGCCGATGTTTAGCAGCAGTTACCACCGGGCTCGCACACGGTTTTAAGCTGGGTGAGGGGTTTAAATGTTTTCTCGCTGGTAGCAGGCATACAGCAGGCCGAGGTGTCTTGGAGTTCGTAGTGCGGGTCGTTGAACTCGGCATCCTCGTGGAAGTAATAAACCTCCCATTGTACACCATCGGGGTCGGTGGCCCAAAACTTATCTTGAACAGCGTAGCAGCAAGACGTGCCTATTTCTTCTTTAGAAACGATACCTTGTTGGCGGGCAAGTTCGAGGCGGGCGTTCATTTCTTCCACGGTTTCAACCTGGAAGCCAAGGTGGCCGAAGTTGGCTTTTACGCGTTCGGAGTTCTCGATGAAAGAAATGATGAGCGAAGGGCTCTCGAGTACGTACTTGGCGTATTTGGGTTTGATTTTATCGGCAGGTTTACCGAAGAAAGTGTTGTAGAAATTGACCGTAGCGGCCAAGTTGCTCACGTAGAGCGACACGTGCATGCGTGGGAAAGCCATATTTGGTTGAGTTATGAGTGAGGAATTAGGAGTTAGGAGTGGGGATTAGCAGCAGCTTGAGGGCGCTTTGTACGAACCGAAAAAAGCTTCGAAGAGGCTGGCGTAGCGTTTCCATGTATCGGCGTTGATGCAATAGCACACGCTGGTACCTTCAATGTTGCCCTGGATAATGCCAACCGCTTTGAGGGCGGTTAAATGTTGAGAAACGGTGGGTTGGGCTAGGCCAATTTCGAGCACGAGCTCGCCACAAATGCAGGAATTGATATTGACCAAGTGTTGTAGAATAGCGATGCGGGCTGGGTGGCCAAGCGCTTTGGCAATGTTGGCCAGCTCGTTTTGCTGCTCGGTAAAATTATCGGTTTTGGTAAGGCCCATAGTGTTTATTCATTTATTTATTGCAATATTACGATGAATATAATTGCTGACCAAATATTTTTGCATTTTTTTTAAAAATCCCCACGAAATAGGTGCAAGAAACGTTGATGTGGGTGTAAAACACATTATTTAACCCAATCCCAATTTTATGAAAGTAGCCTTTACACTAATTTTTACATTGAGCCTGTTTTTATTGAGCCAGCTGCGTGCTCAAACTTTCTTTTACGCCTCGGACATTTTTACAACGCCGGCTAATCCTACCTGTAACGACACCGTATATTTACACGTGGCCGGTGGATTATCATCGACTGGAGAGTATATCTCGTTTTCTGGTTTCGACTTGTTGGGCAACCAGATTGCCTTAAAAATTGATGCTGCATCGAGTGGGCCAGGGCTCACCGTTATTGTACCCGATACGGTGGTATTTGAGTTAGGTCTTTTGAGTGCCGGGACCTATGAAATAACGGCCATCACGGGAGATTACCTGGGCGTATATGTAGACTCGAGTGATTATTTTTTCACGGTTGACTGTGCCACGGGTATTACTCAACCCGAGACCTCAGCGGTGAGGGTATTCCCAAACCCAAGTCAGGCAGTATTGAACCTGGACGTATCGGCTAATTATACCGGCAGAACACTACAAGTGTTCAACCAGCTAGGAACCTTAGTATTGACACAAACGGTTTTAGCCGAGCGCCAAGAGATTGACATTACAGCTTTGCCAGCTGGAGTATATGTGTTGCGTGTAGGTGAGGACAAATCTAGCCCTGTACGCTTTGTGAAGTATTAATGTTGTGCGCCGTCACATTCGCCGCAAGAGCGGATTTTATCGAGTAGTTCCGAGAGTTGTATGGCCTCGGCCTCGGTAAGTTTGCCCATGAGGTAGCCGATTTTAAGGGCGTCGTTGTCCATATCCTGGAGGAGTTCGAGGCCTTTAGCGCTGATGCTTACATCAACTAGGCGTTTATCGTTGGGGCAAACACGGCGTTCGACGAGTTCGCATTTGGCGAGGCGGTCAACGATGCGCGAAGTATCAGATGATGGCTCCAGCATACGGTCGCGAATATCGGACGTAGAAATAGGTTTCCCCGCGCCGCGCAATATGCGCAACACGTTATACTGTGTTGGCGTGATGTTGAACGGCGCGAGGAACTTTTTAAATTTATCGCTGATCCAGTTGTGGGTATATATGATGTTGACCACAGCTTTTTGACGAACATCCTTGAAGGGTTTCGTTTGCTTGATCGCATCTTCAATCTTGGCCATCTCTTCGGGGTTTATAAAAAAATCGTAGAACACAAGTTACGGGTAAATAGGTAAATAAGGACTTGGTTGGGCAAAAAACAATCCGAACGCAAGCTTAGTTCAAACGATTTTCAAGGGATGGGTAAATACGCAGCAAATCTTTTTGCAGTTTTTCGCGGGCAAAGAAAATACGGCTCTTGATGGTGCCTAGGGGAACCTGCATCTCGTCGGCAATTTCTTGGTAGGCAAAACCTTCGACACTCATGAGGAATGGCTTGCGCAATTTCTCGGGCAGGGCGTTGATAAATACCTCGATGGTTTCGCGTTCCATATTTTGCTCGCCCTCGTTGTGGGTGGTGCTAAAGTTCTCGACCAAGTACGGTTCGTCGAAGTTTTCAACCGAGGTTTTACGGGTTGACTTGCGGCGCCAATCGTTGATGAAGATGTTGCGCATGATGGTGCTAATCCAGGCCCTGAAGTTGGTACCCAGGGTAAAATGCTCCTTGTAGCGCATGGCTTTATAAATAGTTTCCTGGAACAGGTCGCGTGCATTTTCCTCGTCGTGGGTTAAGCTGTAGGCAAAATTCTCGAGGTAAGCACTAATACCGGTTAGCTGTTGGTTGAATTCGATGGTGCTCATGTTCCGCTTAATTATAGTAGGTGATGGATGCTTTTTCAGTTTGACAACACAAAGATAATGTTTAAACTTCAATGGTTAAACATTGATTGTGAAAAAAAGTTTCATTTACCCTAAAAAAAACGAAAAAAGGGGGGTGGGCTGTGCTAGTGCAATGCTATTAAGCGTTAATTTTTCAGGGTTTATGACCGCCCCGTCTGCCCTACAGGGCGTAAATCAACCTGAGCGCAGACGGGGTGGTTATAAATTCGAAAATAATTAACGCTTAATGACATTGTGCGCTAGCGATGTGAAGCGGTGGCCCGCAGGGCCAGACCGAGCCGCCCATTGAAGCGACCATGCCTTGTCTCCTCCGTCAGGTGGGGCGGCGTAGGGCCGAGCGCAGCGAGCCGCGTAACGTAGCGGCGGCAGCGGGCGGGGGCAAAATATTTTTGCCCCCGCCCGAACTGGCGCAGCGCCCAAAAAAATAATTATTTAATAAACTGGCAAAGTACACCACCCATCAACATGAGGGTAATGAACCAGTAAGCGGTGTTGACGAGGATATATTTCCACCCTTTGCGCTCGAACATGGCGTTGGTAGCTAATACGGGCATCACCAAGAAGATAGCGGTGATGCCACCGTGTAATGCACCATGGCCAAAGCTACGGTACAACTGGCCGTATTTTTCCATGAAAGGC
Source organism: uncultured Saprospiraceae bacterium (assembly GCA_964508975.1). Classification (GTDB taxonomy): domain Bacteria; phylum Bacteroidota; class Bacteroidia; order Chitinophagales; family Saprospiraceae; genus CAZDVQ01. Next base: position 25,992 of record CAZDVQ010000035.1, on the reverse strand, counting down.
ACCAAAACAGCATCGGCTTCAGCCTTCGGGATGTTAGCAAAAAGGGAGTAAACATGCATCTGGTGGATAACGCTAAGTTGTAAACTGAAAGCCAGCATAAAAGAAAATAGCAACGAAAGACCCATAATGAGCAACATGTTGGCACCTTTGAGGTCGTCCTCGGTGAGTTTGCTGGCGTTCATCCATTGGGTGCCCATCACCTTGGGGTGGTACCAAATGAAACCAACGAGGGTAGGGATTAATGCGGTTAAGGCGATGACGAGTAAGTTCATAGTAGGGTTGTTTTAGATTAATAATACTGACGAAGGTATAAAAAATCAGTAAAACAACGTAGAAGAAAAGCTTAAAGAAAACCGTTAACTTTGTGATATTAAGCAACTCAATCCCCAAATGCACTCCCCTATGAAAAATTTAATGTGGCTCCTCCTGCTTTGTTTACCATTGTTCTCTGTGGCACAAGACATTGACGATGACCTAGCTTATGTAAACGATAAGTTTGCTGAGTACAACGAATACAGCACTTCATTCGATTACAGCCTCGAGGCTGGTTTATTGTACTTCAGCGATGAATTCGACGTGTTCGATGCCGATGTTTTCTCGATTGAAGCTAGCGTTGATGAAGACAATAACGTGTTGATTGAATGTACCGACGGCGAATATTGCCTCATAGGCTTAGAGGATAACCTCGAATCGTACAGCATGGGCTTAACGGATGCCAATGGCCCACGTATTGCCGATGTGAAAGAAGTGGTTAAACGCCTTAACCGTATCATCCAATATATCCGCGATAATCCACAGTCTGTTGAGGAAGAAATCTACGCGGAAGAAGAAGCTGCCGAAATTGTCGAAGATGACTTCTCGGGCATTGACTTGACCAAGACCACCATCGCTGAAGACTTGGCTTTTGTAAACGATCAATTTGCCCTGTACAACGAGTACAACACGACTTACCGTATGGATGCCAAGGCTAAAACAATAATCTGCAACGACGAGTTCGGCGATAAAGTAGCTAATGCTGCCTTGATTGAAATTCGCCTCGACGATTACAATAACCTTGGCCTTTTCTGTAAAGATGGCTCTGAATGTATCACAGGCGACGATATGGATTATGCCGAGTACACCATGGGCCTTACCCGCAACGTACGCAATACCGTTGATCGCCTCAACGCGGCACAAAAAAAATTACTAGCAGGCAAACCCGTTGCTGCAGCTCCCGCAGCTACAACTATCGCTGCCGATCTCGAGTATGTAAACCAGCAGTTCTCCTTGTATAATCCTTACAGCACAAGCTACGCTGTGAACGAAATTCGCAAGACCATCATTTGCAAGGATAAATTCAACACCTTTACTGTATCTGCCGAAGATATAGGTTTCAACATCACAGGTGAAGACAATGATATCGTCGATCTCTACTGCATCGAAGGTGATGAATGTCTCATTGGCACCAATGAAAACTACTCTACCTACACCATGCGTCTCGACAAAAACGCACCACAGGTAGTTTTGCGCCTCAAGAAGGTCAAGGCTAAAGTTTTGGCATCTACCAAAACTAGGGTTTCAAAAGCCAACAAAGCTACCGTTGATGCTAAACTCAAAACCTTGAACACGCTGTTTACCAATTATTCTTCTAGCAAAATTCAATGGCGTGCAGACTACAACATCCCTGCACTTATTTACAACGGTGCCAGCTGCGAGGTTACTTTCCCGCTGGATGGTGACTTGAAATTCCAGTACTACGCTAGCGGTTCAACTGGCTATTCATTTGGTTTTGAGGCTATTACCTCTGTAAAGGAGATTAACGAAGATTGTGGTTCATCGTACAAAGATATCACTAGCCGCTCGGTTGAATACCTCAATTCTAAGGCAAGGGCCGACGAAATGATTAAGTTGCTTAATGAACTATCCGCAGAGTTGCGCAAGTAATACCAACATTCAAATAAACACTCCAATCCCGGCCTCGCCCCAAACGAGCCGGGATTTTTTGTGTTTAAATACCAAGCCCGTACTTTCGCACGTTAAGAGTAAAGCCGAATTTCGGCACTCTTTTAGCTAAGTTCATTTAGCGCCTCACCCCGGCGCATTGCGCCTACCCCCTCCACTGCACAGCCGCCTTGCGTCTGTTGGTAGCGCGGGTTAGGGCGAGCGACGCTCGCCCGGATTCATCGTTCATCGTTTAGCACATTAGCACATCAAAAAATTAGCACATTAATTTGGGCGTTCCGGCGCGATGCGCCGTCGCTCCCTTCCGGGGTTCGCTGCGCTCCGTGCGCGATGCGCACCCGCACCTGCGGTGCGGCCCTCCAGGCAGCTAACGCAAGCTATCCGTTCACTTTTGAAACCCATATATCACCATGCGATCATTGCTCACCTTGTTGTTTGTAGCTATTTTAGCGCTACCGGCTGCCCAAGCACAATTGGCCGATAAAGCCAGCGCCGTACAGAAAATGGCCGAACAGCTACTTACCGATACCTCCCGCACGGCCCGCCAGGCTAAGGCCGAGGAAATTTTACAGGCCCTGCAAGATTTGTTCAAAATGCCCGGCGCCTATGAATATCCCTTTACCGAGATTACTAGCGTGTCGCTGCAAGCACCGCAAGACAAGAGTTTCCGCGTGGCTACCTGGCAGCTGTTTGTCGACGACAATACCTACAAGTATTATGGCTTGTTGGTTATGCCCGACGGTAAATCGCACGTACTAGTTGATGGTACCGACGAGTTGCCTTACCCAGAGCAATCTGTACTTACCCCTAAAAAATGGTACGGTGCCTTGTATTATCGCATCATCGACTTTAAAAAAGGCAACGAGAAAATGTATGCCCTCGTGGGTTACGATGCCCACTCGTTTTTTACCCGTCGCAAGGTAATGGATGTGTTGTACTTTGACAATGGCAAACCCAAGTTCGGCGCGCCCGTGATTGAATTCCCCGATATTCGTACTGGGCAGATGAAACTATACAAACGCTTCCTCATCGAGTATTCCGCAGAGGTTGCTGTTACCCTCAACTGGTCCGATCAGTTTGAGATGATTGTATTTGACCACCTCATCTCGGCTGGTGGCCTAGATGGCGGTCCGGTCAATGTACCCGATGGCAGCTACTCTGGTTTTAAACTCAAAAAAGGCATCTGGACCTTCCAAGACCAGCTCTGGGAAAATGCTGCTAAACTAGAAGATGGCCAGGCTCCAATCCCTTTCCCCAAAAAAGAGAAAGATGGATTGTTTGGAGAGAAGTAGGGAGGCTAACCTATAGAAAGGGGCATCATTTGTAAAATATTGCAAATGATGCCTCTTTTGTTTTTTTTAACCTATGGTACGTGCGGTTAATGTCACGCGACAAATCGTTCGTCTCTACAAAAAAACTTTGCACTCAGCCCTCTGCTCTCATATCTAAAACATCGGCCTAGCGATGCGGAGCGGTGGTGCGTAGCACCAGACCCGTAGGGGCCGAGCGAATAGCGAGCCGCGCAGCGTAGCGCCCCGAGCGGAGCGAGGGGAGGCCCCAAAAAACAAAAAAACATCTATGGCTTTTAAGCGCCCATATTGAATCCTAAAAACAAAAAACCTCGTAAAACTGTTGGGTAGATACGAGCGTGGAGATTTGGGTTGAAGCCTGTATTTACAATGCAACTCCGAGCATTTTTACTATTTTTGTTCCCCAGAGTATGTTTGGGCTTTAGCTTCCGGCGAAAAACAGCTCCTTTCGGATGATTTTTGCTTTAAAAATAGTTCGTTTTTCCCTTGAAACCCCAAACACAAACATCCTCTCAACTTAGGACTTTACAACAAAGAAATGGATTTACAGCAACCTATCAGTGTCAAGGAATTGGCCAAACTGATTCATGCAAAGGTGCATGGCGACGAACAAGTTCTGATTAGTAGTGTCAACGAAATTCACAAGGTGAAACGGGGTAGCGTGGTTTTTGTAGACCACCCCAAGTTTTTCGACCGAGCAATATACTCCCTGGCCACGGCTATCATTGTGCCCAACGTGATACCTGCACCCGACGACAAGGTGTTGTTGGTGGTTGATAACCCGTTTAAAGCTTATAACTACCTGGCTCGGCATTTCTCGCCCTACATCGCGTTGAACAGTACCATTAGCGATACCGCCGTGATTGGCGAAGACACGATTATTGAACCTGGGGCCGTTATTGGGCACGGGGTTAAAATTGGTAAAAACTGCATCATAAAGGCTAATGTAGTCATCGGTGATTTGACCGAGATTGGCGACAACGTGATTATCCATTACAACGCGGTGATAGGCTCTGATGCCTTTTATTTCCAAAAACGGGCCGACGGTAGCCGGGAGCGCTGGCATTCCATCGGGCGCGTCATCTTGGAAGATGATGTTGAAATTGGTGCTTGTACAACCATTGACCGCGGTGTTTCAGGCGATACCATTATTGGGCAAGGCACCAAGATGGACAACCACGTGCACATTGGGCACGGTGTGGTGATTGGTAAAAATTGTTTGTTGGCCGCTCATGTGGGCATCGCAGGTAAAACGATTCTGCAAGATGGCGTTATCCTCTGGGGACAAGTTGGTGTATCCAAAAACCTAGTTGTGGGTATGGATGCCGAGGTCATGGCCCAAACCGGTATACACAAATCGATACAAGGCGGCAAAAAGTATTTCGGTACCCCCGTAGCCGAGGCTCGTGAACGCTACAAAGAATTGTATGCTTTGCAAAGGCTTCCGCAATTGCTCCGCGACTGGGACCGTATGTTTGGCAATGCACAAAACACGGAAGAACAGGAAGAACCTGAGATGGAAGGATAAGTAGGCACTATATTTGAACCAACTGACGTACGCGCTAGAACAATCATGCGCCACACTCAAACACAAGGATAAACATGATCAAATACATTACATTTGCAGTAGCCCTTTTATTGGGCTATCAAATAGCCGAGGCTCAGGTAACGCAAACCTCGCACTATACTTTTTCGGCGGATAAGGCCAAGCAAATCAAGTTAGAGCTTGATGGGACGGTGGAAGTGCGCGAGCGCGGCGGAAGTCGTATCCTGATTGAAGTACACGTTCAAGTGGATAATGGCAACAACGGCATTTTGGCCAACTGGGTTAAAGAAGGTCGTTACGATGTACTGGCTGAAGTAACCCCCGAAAGCGATTTATTGCGGGTATATTCTAGGGAGCGCCAAGCCGAAGAAAAATACCACCAAACCGATAACCTCCGCTTGAAATGCAACGAAAAGGTTTCATATATCGTGTATGTGCCATATGGCATGAAAACCTCGCAACGCAAGATAGAGGAATAAAACAGTCGTTTAATATTCAACAATGAAGCCCAACTGGCCCAGGATTATATTTGTCCCGCTAACTATTTCACTGCTTTCGATATTGATATATCGGTACAGTGCGGGGCTAGATGATTACGTGCAGGCCCAATTTTTTGAACGTTGGGGGCTTGTGCCTAAATCGCTGGAGCATTTTACCGGGATGTGGACATTCCACTTCTTACATGGTAGCCAAGAACATTTGTGGTCTAATATTTCGGCCATCCTATTTTTGGGCCTTGGTATTGGTTACTTTTACCGGGGCACCGACATAAAATTATACCTCCTATCCTTTGCATTTATTGGCCCAGCCATGTGGTTGGCAGGCCGTGGGCTTTCCCCGCATATTGGAGCTTCCGGCTTGGTGTATGCCATGGCTGCATTTTTACTAGGCAAGGGTTTGATTAACCGCGATAGGCCATCAATTGCTTTGGCATTGGTTGTTGTTTTGTATTATAGCGGCATGTTTTGGAGCTTGTGGGTTCGCAATCCAGGTGTTTCGTGGGAAGGGCACTTCTACGGGATGTTGCTTGGTTTTGTGGCAGCATGGCTGTTTAAAAGTACCCCTATCCAAGAACAAAAAATGCGAAAACCTAGCGAGCGGCATTATTTCTTGCCCCGTGATACCTTTGAACCCAAACCTGCCGAGGATGAGCTTATAACGTTTGAGGAAATCAATTAAAGTACATCTGCAACATGATTATCGACGTTATTATTCCGGCGTACAATGAGGAAAATGCCATTGGCAAGGTTATTCAAGATATACCCAAACACTTGGTGCGTGATATCATTGTATGTGACAACAACAGTACCGACCAGACCAGTGCCGTGGCCAAGGCTGCTGGGGCAACGGCATTGTTCGAGCCGCAAAAAGGCTATGGCAATGCTTGTTTGAAAGGCATGGCGCATATTGCACAAAAAGAAAGTCCACCCGACCTTGTATTATTCCTCGATGGCGATTATTCAGATTATCCCCAAGAATTACAAGTCCTGTTGGATACGCTAATCCGGGAGGATGCCGACATGGTTTTGGGCTCCCGTGCCTTAGGCCAACGCGACAAGAAATCGATGACGCCACAGCAAGTATTTGGTAATTGGCTGGCTACCCGATTAATACGGCTGTTTTATGGCTATAGGTTTACCGACCTTGGGCCTTTTCGATTGATTAAATACCCCAAGTTACTCGCCCTACAAATGCAAGACCGAAACTTTGGCTGGACGGTCGAGATGCAGGTTAAAGCTGCCCGACAGAAAATGAAATGCTTAGAAGTGCCCGTTACGTACCGCGAGCGGATTGGTGTTTCTAAAGTGTCAGGAACGGTGAAAGGAACCATCGGGGCCGGATATAAAATTTTGTACACCATCTTTAAATACATGAGGTGAATATCTTGGTATACATCACCGCTGCGGTTTACGTATTGTGTTTAGGTTTAATATTCCTCTACACGGTATTGCAGTTTCAACTCCTGTACTTTTACTGGCGTTATGCCAGTACGCCATTGATCCATACAGATTTGCCCGAGGACGAAGCTCAATGGCCATCAGTAACGATTCAACTGCCCGTATATAACGAACGCTACGTGGTAGAGCGCCTGCTCGATGCAGTAGCAGCTTTCGATTATCCCAAACAGCTTTTTGATATCCAAGTACTAGATGACTCAACCGATGAAACCACAGCTTTGATTGAAGCTAAAATTCCAAAACTACAAGCGCTGGGTATCAACATTACCCACGTTCGCCGAGGGAGCCGAGAAGGCTTTAAAGCCGGGGCTTTAAAATACGGTATGGAGCACTCTTCCGCTGAATTCATCGCCATTTTCGATGCGGATTTTATCCCGCAACCCGATTTTTTGAGGCACAACCTTAGATATTTTACGGCACAAACGGCCTTGGTACAAACCCGCTGGGGGCACTTGAACCAAGATTATTCCTTGCTCACCCGATTACAGGCCCTGCACCTTGACGTACATTTTTCAGTAGAGCAAAAAGGCCGAAATGCTGGTGCTTGCTTAGCACAATTTAACGGTACGGCAGGTATTTGGCGCCGGGCCGCTATTGAGGCGGCTGGCGGCTGGCATGCCGATACGCTAACCGAAGACCTTGACCTGAGCTACAGGGCTCAACTAAAAGGCTGGCAAGTGGTGTACAATGAGGATTATGTTTGCATGGCCGAGCTGCCTGCCGAGATTGGCGGATTAAAATCGCAACAGTTCCGTTGGACCAAAGGGGCTGCCGAAAATGCCCGAAAACTCCTGCCCAGCATCTGGGCATCCCAGTTAAATGTGCGTCAAAAACTACATGCTTCTGCTCATCTCTTGGGTAGCACGGTGTTTATCATCGTTTTACTGCTGTCTATTTGTGGGGCGGTACTACATTGGAATCGCACGTTATTTCTTTCGTACAACCTTAACTGGCTCAGTTTCATGTACTCTAGCTTCATCATGTTGTCCATCATTTATGCTACTGTTTACGTATTTAAGCGTAATCAAGATAAACCTATAGCCCTGCGGATATTGTCATTTTTAGGACTGTACCCGCTGTTTTTAGCCTTGTCTATCGGACTATCTCTGCACAACAGCATTGCGGTATTCGAAGGTTGGCGCGGTAAAAAAAGCCCCTTTGTCCGTACCCCCAAGTACAATATTGCTCGTAAGGAAGATAAACTTCAACAGAATAATTACTTCAAAAGCAAACTCGATAAAACTAGTTTGCTCGAAGCTGGCTTCTTCTTGGCCTTTGCCATAACCAGTGTACATGCCTTTTGGGTTCAGGATACCTTTTACGCTGTGTTCTCGTGCATCAACACCCTGGGATTCGGAACAATCATCGCCTACACGCTGTTTCATAGGTCTTAACGCAAAAAATACCCTTATGCCCAAGTGGTTAAATGCCTCAGTGGTCGCAATAGAACAACTGGCACCCAATACACGCAAATTCGTGCTGGAATTGCCAGATGTAGATAGCTTTGATTTTAAACCAGGTCAATTTATTACCTTCGACCTGCCCGTGCACGACAAACGCCTGTACCGCTGGAAAAGCTACTCTATCGCTAGCGCACCCCAAAGCAGCAACCAATTTGAACTCTGCATCGTTCGCATGGACGGGGGCCTAGGCACACAATACCTCTTTGAGCAGGTAACGGTAGGGTCTACGCTTAGCCTTAAAGGCCCCGATGGAGCTTTTACCTTGCCCGAAAAATTGGACAAGCCTATCGTTTTTATTTGTACTGGCACAGGGGTAGCGCCGTTTAGGAGTATGCTGCGCCATGTTCAAGCCCATGGTATCAAGCACGAAGGATTAAAGCTAATTTTTGGAACACGACATGCCGATAGCATCCTGTACCGCCAGGAGTTCGAGGCTATGCAACATGAGCTAGGGCACTTTAGTTACGATATTGTTCTATCTAGGGAAACCGAGTGGCCAGGTTATAAAGGCCACGTGCATCAAGTATACGAGCAACTGTCGGCTACCGATTTACAAAATAGTACCTTTTACCTCTGTGGCTGGAAAAATATGATTGACGAGGCCGTGGCTCGGCTACAAGCCTTAGGGGTTCAACCAGTGCAAATTATATACGAACTGTACGGCTAACAGGTTTTGTGGCGTATTGTGTTAAATTCTTGGCTTACATAAAGCGCAAAGTAGCAATCCCGTCATTTACTCATTTATGCATCTACTCATTTTATCTTTTTTGGGCGCCCCGGCGCTGTGCGCCGTCGGTCCCCTCCAGGCGCGCTGATCGCTTGGCGCTTTGCGCTGCCGCCTGCGGCGGCCCCTTCCGGGCACCTGGCGCTTCGGCGGCAAGCCGCCGTTTTCCGCGTTAGCTGGCCGGAGGGCAGCCGCAACGCGGCTGGTGCGCAGCACCGACCGTCTAGGGAGCGCGAAGGACAGCGGCGACGCGTAGCGGCGCAACGCCATAATATACATCAAAAAAAATCTAATCTAGGCGGACTGACTGGATAATAGTGGCTAACTCGCTGAGCATCATGGCTGTAGCGCCCCATACCACATGTCCGTGTACATCGTAATACGGCACATCCCGAAGGGTCATACCGTTGTGTACCTCAATATCGGTACGGGCTGGTGGGCCATCTTGTAAAAATAAAGCTAAAGGCGCTTCAATCACCGACTCTACCTCGTTGGGGTCAGGCTTGTAACTAGGCTCCTCGTGGATAACGCCCACGAAAGGATGTACCAAGTTGTTGCTCACGGGAATATACAGCTGGCTAAGCTGACCAATAACTTGTAACTTATCCATCGGTACGCCAATCTCTTCTTGTGTTTCGCGTAAGGCCGTCAAGCGGAGGTCGCCATCATCTGCTGGCTCGATGCCGCCACCCGGAAAACTAACCTGCCTGCTATGTACATCATCGTACGGTGTTCGGCGGATGAGCGCCGTGTGCCACTGCTCGTTTTTCAAGAACAACATGGCCATTACTGCCGCCACCCGATGCCCCGGCTGAGGTGTGTTTTCAATATCTTTTAACTGCTGCATACGGAAGGTATGCGCCATTTTATACTGGGCTTCGGCCCCAGGCAAGCCTTGGGCAAGTGCTTGACTCAAAGCTGGAATAAGCGTTGGGTGCTTCATTTTAAATACCTGTTTTAAAAGCTAATACCTCTTGATAGGCTTGCTCAAATTGGCTGATTTCAGCTTGGCGCTTGGCTTCATCCCACCCGAGTAATTGGCCTTGGTATGTTGCAATCGCGGGGTAAAGTTGTGCTAGTGTTTCACGTTCAAAATACAAACGCCCGGTCCGCCGAATGATAAAGTCCGATAACGACAAGCACATTTCGTGCTCCACACCGTACCAAACCTCGGCCATGAGCAAGGCTTTTGGTCCATCCTGAACGCTGGGGAAAAGCTCAAAGGCGTGTTCTATAATCGCATCGGTGTTGCTGCCGTATTTCCATACCAGACTGGCAATTTCAGCCGCAGGAATATTCAGTTGGCGCACTTCACCAATGCGTTGATGTGTAAAGGTGTTCACCGCTTCATCATTGGCAAAATCACCGCCGCTGAGTGTCAGGGTCTCGGTATTGCAGCTGGCTTTATGCTTTAGTTTATGGCAAACCTGATCTACCACTTTCTCGGCCATCTTGCGGTAGCCGGTGAGTTTGCCGCCCGCAATTGAAATCAAACCAGTAGCTGACAAGAACACCTCATCCTTCCTTGAAAGTTCTGAAGGTGATTTGCCTGTTTCATGTATAAGCGGGCGCAAGCCAGCCCAGGTTGATACTACATCGTCTAACTTCAAATGAATACTTGGAAACATGGCATTTGCAGCGTCCAACACGTACTGCACATCGGCTGTAGTGGCCACGGGATTATCGGTATCGCCTTGGTAATTGGTATCGGTGGTGCCGATGTACGTTACCCCAGCCCGAGGGATGGCAAAAACCATGCGTTTATCGGCCAGTACGTCAAAGTATACCGATTGCTGCAAGGGTAACTTGGCATAAGGTACAACCACGTGTATGCCCTTGGTCAAGTGCAAGCGTTTTTTAGGCTGCTGTGCTGCGGGGTCTTCGTGGTCTAGTTTACGGAGATTATCTACCCAAGGGCCAGCGGCATTTACCACCAACTTGGCTTTTATTTGAAATGTTTCGCCGCCTACTTCGTCCCGTACTTCAACCCCATTGATTTGGGCATCTTGGTATGTAAAAGCTTGTACACTGCTGTAGTTGAAACAAAGTGCCCCTGCGGCACTGGCTGTTTTTAAAGCCTCGATGGTTAACCTCGCATCGTCGGTGCGGTATTCGTAATATAAGCCGCCACCCGTTAGAATATCTTGGCGGAGCAGTGGTTCAACCTCGCTGCTGCGTTTAGCGCTAAGCATCACGCGGCGCTCGGTTTTGGGCACATCAGCTAGTTTATCGTAAACCCATAAGCCAATAGAACTCATGGTATAGCCCAACGAGCCTCCTGTCACGATGGGCAGCAACATACGTTCTGGCCGGACAATATGCCTGGCGTTGCGGTGTACAATAGCCCGTTCAAGTCCAACCTCGCGTACCAGGTTTACCTCAAACTGTTTGAGGTAGCGCAGTCCACCATGGATAAGCTTGGTGCTACGGCTGCTGGTGCCCCAGGCAAAGTCGTGTTTTTCAAATAAAGCCACCGATAAACCACGGTTGGCCGCATCGAGGGCAATACCTGCCCCGGTAATACCCCCACCGATAACGATGAGGTCGAATGTTTGCTGTGATGCAGCCCTAAGGCCCTCCAAACGGCCCAAGGCCGATAGGTTTTTCATGTTGGGGTTTGAGTGTTGGACTATTGGCGCATGGGTTCCTGGTTTCGAAACCCATGCGCCATTAATCTATTGTTTTACAAAGCGACTAAGGCCCGTTTGACCTTCAGCCTGTAGCCTTACAAAATATATACCTGATTGTAATAATCCTACTGAAATACTGCTTTGGCCTTGCATTAAAAAGCCATCTTGTACCATTCGGCCATGCACGTCCAGGATTTGGAAGCTGCTTGGGCTTTGTTCGCCGAGGTCGAGGTACAACAAATCGCTCACAGGGTTAGGCCATAACTTGATGTTTTGGATTGGCTCAACAGCACGGTTGCCGGTGTAGTTTGAACTGTACTGCGAGAAAAAGCGCCAGATCTCCTTGCTTGCGCTAAAATCCATGCAAGTGGTACCAATGGGTATAAGTGCTCCTGGCCAAGTATGCGCACCGTTGATTACTTTGAAAAACTCAACGGTAGGGCCACCAGCCACGCTAGCGGGGTAAACGTAATGTTCGGCAGTTGCGCCGTCGGTGGTATTGGTATTGGGCACATTTGTCATGCTACCTGGGCCACAAGCGTTAAAGTTTTTCCAGTAGGCTACCACATCTTCTATCGGCGCGAACAAAGCGGAGCCAGCATATGGCACGGTACCGTCGAGCGTGCCGTGGATTTGCATGGTAGGTATGGTACGGCTAGGGGAGCAGTTGTTGTATTCCGTTACCGTCATCGAGCCGGTTACTGAGGCTACTGCAGCAAATACATCGGTTGCGTCGCAAGCCAACTTATAGCTCATGAAACCACCGTTCGACATGCCCGTGCTATAAATTCGACTAAAATTAATGTTGTAGCTTGCTGATACGGTATCAATCAGGGCTAGGATAAAACTCACATCGTCAATCGGCGAGGGGCCAAAGCCAACATTCCAGTAACGGCTACCCGATTGATCGAAAGTACCGTTAGGGTGGATAATGATAAAATTTGCTGTATCTGCAATATTGCGGAACTCACCGTAAAAGGCTTGCTGCGAGTTATCAGAGCCGTAGCCATGCAAGTTAAACAGCAGCGGCACAGGGCTGGCGGCGTTGTACAAGGCTGGGATATAAATATTGTATTGGCGTGTCAAACCACCGTGCTGGATGGTGCGGTTAAACGTTTGCTGGGCCGATAAAAGCTGGCCAAGGCCAAGGCAAAACACTAAAAGTAAAGATTTAAACATGTTCGTTCGGTTACAATGAGCTAATAAAATTCATATGGCCACTTGGCGCTGCAAAAATAACCATAAATGGCTCATTAAGTTCAGATTGCCGTTTTTTAGCATATTTTGCTTAAGGCTGTTTTTGCTAAAGTTTGCTTAGAGCTAAATTAACTAAAACGCCAAAAATTCAAAATCGCTAATGCAAGTCATTTCGTCAATTAATCATTTTGTCATTTATACTTTTGGGGCCTCCCCTCGCGTTGCTCGTGGCGCACCCTTCCGGGGTTCGCGCTGCTCCGTGCTACGCACCAGCCGCTACGCGGCTGCCCTCCAGGCTGCTAGGCCGAGTAGTTTTCAACCTTGGAATGCACTCATTGCATTAGTGGGTTGAAAGGCGATAGAAGTGCCTCATTTTGCTTTAATATTTTATCTTTTTAAACATTTTGTTGGCATTGTCAACCGATTCCTCGACAAATCTTACATAGGCTTTTACAAAAAAGACCCTTGTGGCATCTGAATCATAATACACTTCTGAAAAGTTCGTGTTCTCATAAAACCTTATGACCTCAGCTGCTTTATTATAGTCTTTAGATCTAAGCGCAACAGCAAGTAGTACCATTGTCGCATTATATGAATTTATCTTTATAAAGCTTAAATTGGTGCCTTTGTTTTTTAGCATATAATTAAGTATGTTGGTAGCCTCAGAGAAGCTATCAATCATTGTATAACAAATAGAAAGATTCAGTAAGTTCAAATAATCTAGCTCATCGTAGGCATTTTCTTCTAGACATTGCTCACAGTTGGCTTTAACTTTTGTGATTAATTCCAAATCAAGGGAGTCAGATTGCAATAGAATGTCCTGGCAAATTGGACAGCAATATCTTTTCTGGTCTATGAAGTTTAAAGCTGATTTCCTGTTTATATCCCCGTAAAAATCTTTTTCTTTAACTTTAAAAAACTCATTATCCTGATACAGCAGATTATTATATCTGTTATTGCAAACAGTAATAACGCTGTCAAAAAGTTGCCTTTGATAAACCTCAGCTAGACGGTGATGTTGAAATTCATTTGATATTCTAAGTAACGTGTAACGTGGGTAGCTTCCTAGTATGTCAAGGTTCTCTAAATCTTGCTTCATGCCACTTAAAGATCTAGCCAAGTAAGTTTCTAAATTGTAAAGCGCATTTGAAAATACTGAATTAGAATCTACGGATGGAAATTTCATCTCTAAAGCTACCTGACTTTCATAGTAATTAGGACGATAATATTCAAAGTACCTTTGGGCAAGATACCTCATTTCTTGTGTCAGTGTTCCAGTTTCATAATCTAGTATTAAAACGGGGGCATCGCTTGACTGCCTTCCTGTAGTTTTAAAAGATTTCCCTGCCAACCTCGTTCGAACCTCCTCGGGCTTATCTACTTCTAATAGCCTGACTCCTGCAAGCATTTTTTTAAAGTCAGTATCCAATGCATATTTATATAGCTGGGCGATAGGAACGTAGCTTGCTATAGCTAGCTGAAAGAATACAGAATCGGTGATAGTGATATTACCATTGAACAGAATATCGTTGTTTTGCGCTTGAGGAAATCTAACCTCGCAATAACCGCTATCGTCCATTGAATATTCAAAAACAGATTTTCGCTCAAAATTTGTCGTCAGAACCAGCTGAGACCTCCTTTTAAGACAACTAGATATTGTAAACAATAGAAGACATGTAAATGTAACAATTTTAAAAATATGATTCATTTTAAAATTTTTTGTGGTAGCTGTTTAGGCTTTTAAAATGTTCTCGAAAGGTGAAATTTGGGGCTAGAATAAAAAAAAACCTAGTTGAGAACTGTCTGCGAAGTTAGGATAAAACCTACATAATGCCGCAACTCAGTACTGGGAAATGCCAATCTACCCCGGCATGTATTTATCGCATGTTCAATATCTGAAAATATGATTAACAGCAAAAATACAAATTATTAATAATTAACCATTAACAATTAATCATTAAAAACGGGGGCGAAGCCACCGTCGCGTTAGCTGGCCGTAGGGCAGCCGCGTAGCGGCTGGTGCCGCCAGGCACGGAGCGAGTAGCGAACCCCGGAGGACAGCGGCGGCCGCAGGCCGCAACGCCCAAATCAAAAATTAATCCTTGCCCAGTAGTTTGGCCATTACCTCGGGGTGTGCCTCCAGGAAGGGCATGAACTTGTAATTGGCAATGAAATTAATCTCTTGGCCGAAAGCCCCAGGCTGGTGAAACTCGATAGTCATCAACTTGAACAATATCCAGTTCGACTCGTTGATGCTTTTCACGCTCTCGTAAGTGTAGCGGTACGTTTTGATATAGTTGGTCACGTAAAGGAACTCCGAATCCATGTCGACCCGTTTGATGCGGCCGAAAAGTAAGTAGATTAAACCCAAACTTGAAAATAAGAACGAGATGAGCAGCAACTTGGTGGCGTAAGGCGATAATGGGCTGGAAACCTGCTGTTTAGCATCGAGCAACAAGTAAAAAACAGTGATGCTACCCATGAACACAAACCAGATGGTGGGCAAGAAATATTTCAAGAATACCGTAGCGTTGCTCGATACATCGTGGCGTTTAGAACTGGTTGGCTGGGGCGTGTTTGACATCAGTCTGCTTGTTTAGAATCTATCTGAATGAACCCTTTGCAGGCTCCTTATGTTTACAAATCGGTTGCAAAGTTATAGCTTTGAGCCTCATTTTTACCAAAAAATCAATCCTATGTTCAATCCTAAAATTGAAGAAGCACTTAATAAGCAGGTAGCCCTTGAAGCGATGGCATCTGCAAAGTACTTGGCCATGGCATCATGGTGCGACAAAGAAGGCTTGGAAGGCAGTGCCCGTTTTTTTTACCGCCAGAGCGACGAGGAGCGTATGCACATGCTCAAGCTGGTACACTACATCAATGAATCAGGTGGTCACGCGATTATATCTGGCATGGACAGCCCCGAGGTGAACTTTGAGTCTATCCAGCAGTTGTTCCAGAAAGTGTACGAACACGAGCAAGGTGTAACGGCGTCTATCCACGCTATTGTTCGTTTGAGCCATGCCGAGTTCGACTACAACACCATCGATTTTCTACAATGGTACGTGACGGAGCAGCGCGAAGAAGAAGCCCTCATGCGCAATATCCTCGACCGGATTAGCCTCATCGGTGATGGCCCGCAGAACCTGTTCTACATCGACAAAGAAGTGGATCGCATTAACTTGGCGAAGGATAAAGAAGCGGCGGCGGCGCCTAAAAAAGCCTAAGCGTAATGTTTGGACTTTAGCTTCTGGTGAAAAACAGCTCGTTTTTCCCTCGAAACCCAAAATCCAAACATACTCTAACGCTCGCGGCTAACCATCCAAACACCCGTGAAGATGGCCAATGCTGACCAAAGCATGGGCCAAGCCAGTTGGTCTTTACCCGCCAATAATGCAATAATTGTAGCCAGTAAAGGCTGCAAATAAATATATGAGCCTACCACCGAAGGATTTACCTTGCTCAAGGCATAGGCATTCAGGAGGTAAGCTAGGATTGTAACGCCAACGAGTACATAAGCTACAATCAGCCAGGTTGACCCGGTGAAAACCGCCCAGTTGACCTGGCTGAACTCGTTATAGCCCATCGGCAGTACGCCAATGAGGCCAAAGCTAAACACCCATTTCATAACCGTGAGGGGCTTGTATTTAGCCATCAAGGGTTTGACAATGACCAAGAAAACGCCAAAGGATAAAGCGTTGAGCACAACCAAAATATTGCCGAGCAAAGGGTTGGCCGCCGACATGTTGGGCTGTGTGGCTGATTTACTGGTAATCAACAGTGCAGCGCCAGCGATGCCAACTAATATACCCAACAATTTAAGCCTGGTGATACTTTCTTTTAATAGAAATGCCGATATAACTAGAACCAGAATGGGCGTGGTCATCATCAACAGCGATGCGTTGATGGGCGTGGTGAGGTTTAATCCTTTGAAAAACATGAGTTGGTTGGCCGCTACACCAAATAAACCGCTCAGGGCTAGTAGTGGCATGTCTGAGCGTTCAACGCGTTCGTTGAACCCGAGGAGGTGCAGCAACCAAAATATCAATACCGCGAAGCCGCCTCGCATCAAGATAAATGCCTGGGGACCAATGGGCTCGGGCATGACGGCTTTTGCTAGGGTATAGTTGCCCGCATAAATTAAAGCCACGCTAAACATGGCTAAATGGGGTAGTAGGGTATTGAGTTTGGATTGCGAGGGGTTCATAATTGACCGCAAAACTACAATCTTTTCAATAGTATAATTGCACCCAAGTTCTTACCTTTGCGGTTTAAATCAAACGTTAAAACGACTTAGCCGCCATGATGGAGGATCTATTTAAGAAAATTGTATCGCATTGCAAAGAATACGGTTTTATTTACCAGTCAAGCGAGATATACGATAACCTAAGCGCTGTATACGATTACGGCCACAATGGTGTGTTGCTCAAAAACAACATCAAGGAGTACTGGTGGCGCAGCATGGTGCAGATGAACGAAAATATCGTGGGTCTTGACTCCGCTATTTTTATGCACCCCAAAGTGTGGAAAGCTTCTGGTCACGTGGATGCGTTTAACGACCCCATGATTGACAATAAAGATTCGAAAAAGCGCTACCGTGCCGACGTGCTGGTAGAAGACCATATTGCCAAGATTGAAGCTAAAATCAACAAAGAAGTTGAAAAGGCAGCTACTCGTTTCGGCGAATCGTTTGATCCGGCCATGTACAAAACAACCAACGCTCGTGTGGTGGAATACCAAGCCGAGATTGATCGTATCGCGGCACGTTTAGCTACTGCTATGACAGCGGGCAACTTGGCCGACATGAAAGCCCTCATCGAGGAACTTGGTATCGTGTGCCCTGTGAGCGGTAGCAAAAACTGGACAGACGTGCGCCAGTTTAACCTCATGTTCTCTACCCAGATGAACAGCTCTGGCGAATCGGACGATAAACTTTACCTGCGCCCTGAAACAGCACAAGGTATTTTTGTGAACTTTTTGAACGTGCAGAAAACTTCTCGCCAGAAGTTGCCATTCGGTATTGCCCAAATCGGTAAAGCCTTCCGCAACGAAATCGTGGCAAGGCAGTTCATTTTCCGCATGCGCGAGTTCGAGCAAATGGAAATGCAGTTCTTCGTGAAGCCAGGCACCGAGATGGAGTTTTACCAGCATTGGAAAAATGCCCGCATGAACTGGCACTTGGCCTTGGGCACACCTGCTAGCAAGCTCCGCTTTAAAGACCACGATAACTTGGCGCACTACGCCAACGCCGCCGTGGATATTCAGTTTGATTTCCCGTTTGGTTTCAAAGAGTTGGAAGGTATACACTCGCGTACCGACTTTGACCTGAAGAGCCACTCTGAACTCTCGGGCAAGAAGATGATGTACTTTGACCCTGAGCTGAACGAGAGCTATGTACCTTACGTGGTGGAAACCTCGATTGGTTGCGACCGTATGTTCTTGGCCATGTTGAGCAACTGCCTCGTGGACGAGATTGTTCCAGATGCCGACGGCAAGGACTCGACCCGTACCGTGCTTAAATTACACCCATGCTTGGCTCCAATCAAGTGTGCTGTATTGCCGCTGGTTAAAAATAAAGAAGAACTCACCGTTAAAGCCCGCGAAATTTACAAGCAGTTGAGCTTTGCTTTCGAGTGTGAATACGACGAAAAAGACGCTATTGGTCGCCGCTACCGCCGCCAAGATGCTATCGGTACGCCGTACTGCGTTACCGTTGACTTTGAAACCCTTGAAGACGGCAAGGTAGAAATCCGTGAACGCGATTCGAGAGACCAGGTACGGGTTCCAATTGCCGAAGTGGAAAATATTGTGCTGAACGGGGTGTCATTTATGAGTCTTTTTTACAAGGCTAGACCTCTGTATGATTGCTTTAAAAAGAATGCTCACTCCTCAAAAATGTATGATGATGCTAAGGTGTTGACCATTTTATTAGCAGCTGCAATTGAAGGAGTAAGTAGCCTCAAAGAATTAAAAAAATTTATCATTAAATACAATTTAAGCCCATACATTTATTCTCCCAAGGAACTAACAAAATGGGTTAGTAAATTAATTCAAAGACTAGATTCGATTATCTGGAAAGACGCACAAA
Organism: uncultured Saprospiraceae bacterium; assembly: GCA_964508975.1. Classification (GTDB taxonomy): domain Bacteria; phylum Bacteroidota; class Bacteroidia; order Chitinophagales; family Saprospiraceae; genus CAZDVQ01. Next base: position 7,135 of record CAZDVQ010000035.1, on the reverse strand, counting down.
CAGTTTTTGCAGAAAAAACGGGTTTGGTGATTAAATCCTCCAATAGGTTTAATAAGAGTCATGATATTGTAACAATTCTAGTAGAGATAAGGCTTTATTTTGGTCTGAATAATATCTCTAATAGTAAAGTTTTTGAAAATAATAGAGCATCTAAAGCCACCTTTAATTGTTTTTGGGAGTAAGTCATTCCCTGCGCGAGGTGCCCGGAGGGCCGCGGCGTAGCCGCGGGTGCGCAAAAACATCGACTCACTTGTGAGTCGATGTCGCTAAAAGCTAAAATGGCTAAAGGCTAAAATTTGTTTGCTATAAATCGTAGGCTTGATAGCCTTTTGAAAACATACCAACATGAAAATCTCGTACAACTGGTTAAAAGATTACCTGAACCTGCCGCTGAGCCTTGAACAAGTATCGGAAGGGCTGACCTCGACGGGCCTGGAAGTAGATGGCATTGAAACCTACGAAAGCCTAAAAGGTGGACTGGAAGGTTTGGTGATTGGCCAGGTGATTTTTAAAGCTAAACACCCCGATGCCGATAAACTTTCGGTAACCAAGGTGGATATTGGCAACGGTACCGTGCTGGACATTGTGTGCGGTGCACCCAACGTGGCCGAGGGCCAAAAAGTAGTAGTTGCTACGCCCGGGACCAAGTTGTACCCCACTGAAGGAGAGCCTTTTGTGATTAAAAAAGGTAAAATCCGTGGTGAGGTTTCAGACGGTATGATTTGCGCCGAAGACGAGATTGGCCTAGGTCATTCGCACGATGGTATCATGGTTTTACCCGCCGATACCGCCGTGGGTACACCTGCTGCCGAGTATTTTAAAATAGAACGCGATACCATTATCGAGATTGGCTTAACCCCTAACCGGGCCGATGCTACCAACCACCTGGGTGTGGCATTTGACCTTGCGGCTTGGTATAATACCCAGTTTAGCCCCGAGATTCCGCTGCAAAAGCCCGACGTATCGGCCTTTAAAGTTGATAACCAAAATGCTGTGGTTCAGGTAATTGTGGAGGACGAAGCCCGTTGTCCACGTTATGCCGGCCTGACCATTAGCGGTATTCAAGTGCAAGACTCGCCCGAGTGGCTCAAACAACGCTTGAAAGCCATTGGTGCCCGCAGCATCAATAATGTGGTGGACGTGACCAATTACGTGTTGCATGAGTTGGGCCAACCGCTGCACGCTTTCGACCTGAAAGCCATACAAGGCAACACCGTTCGCGTGAAAACCTTGGCTAGCGGAACCGAGTTCGTGACCCTAGACGAAGCCCAACGGAAACTAGATGCCGAGGACCTGATGATTTGCGACGGTAACTCGACACCCATGTGTATGGCCGGTGTATTTGGCGGCGCACAATCTGGCGTGACAGAAAGCACAACGGCTATTTTCTTGGAATCGGCCCATTTTGCGCCAGTAACCATTCGCCGTAGCAGTACCCGCCACGGTTTACGCACCGATGCTGCTACTCGTTTTGAAAAAGGCACCGACCCCAACGTGGTGTTGTACGCTTTGAAACGTGCGGCCTTGATGATTCAATCCCTTGCCGGTGGTGAAATTAGCTCCGACATTGTGGATATTTACCCTAACCCGCTAGAGCGAAAACAGGTGAATATCAGTTACCAATACATTAATGATATGATTGGTAACGACTTGCCGAAGGCCACGGTACAAGGTATTTTACATCGCTTGGACATGGAATTTATTGAAGCTGGCGAGACCCTACAAGTACTGATTCCAACCAATAAACCCGATGTGCATCGCCCTGCCGACGTGGTGGAGGAAATTTTGCGCATTTATGGTTTGAACAAAGTTGAAACCAGCACAGCGGTGCGCTCGGCTATGGTATTTTCGCCTAAACCCGACCCACAACGCATGCAAAACCGTGCTGCCGATTTGTTGGCCGCCAACGGTTTCTTGGAAATGATGAGCTTGTCGCTCACCCAATCGAAATATGCTAAAGAGGTGATACCTTTCGAGGAATCGCAGTTGGTGTACATCAATAATACCTCTAACCAGCACTTGGACTTGATGCGCCCCAGCATGTTGTTCGGTGCCTTGGAGGCCGTGGCCTTGAACCACAACCGTCAACAGGCCGATTTGCGTTTGTACGAATTTGGTCGTACCTACCTGAAAGGCGAAGGCGATAGTTTTGTGGAAGAAAAACACCTGACCATCACCATGTCGGGGCAGCGCGAAGCAGAATCTTGGCACAACAAGGACAAGCGAGAGTTGAGTTTTTACAGCCTGAAAGCCCAGGTGGAGAGCCTTTTGGCCCGCTTCAACCTGACGGCATACCAAGAAGAAGTGATTGAAAATAACGATACATACGCCTACGGTTTGCGCTTGTACCGCGGCAACCAGCATATTGCTTTTCTGGGTGCGGTGAAACCAAGCGTGCTGAAAGGCATGGATGTGAAGAAGCCAGTATTCTATGCCGATATCAATTGGGATGTGTTGCTTAAAATGTTGAGCAACAACAAAGTAGAGTACAGCGAACTATCGAAATTCCCGGCGGTAAGACGAGATTTGGCCTTTGTGATTGCCCAAAAAGTGAGCTTTGCCGATATCCGCAAGATAGCCAACAAAGCTGGCAAGGATATTTTGCAAGAAACCAACCTCTTTGATGTTTATGAGAATGAGCAACAGTTGGGGGCCGACAAAAAATCGTATGCCGTGAGTTTCTTGTTCCAAGACAAAACCAAAACCCTACAAGATGCTGAGGTTGATGCGGTTATCAATACCATCATCGCCGAGGCCGAGAAACAACTGGGCGCTTTGATTAGGCGCTAAGGAGTGGTAAGATGTGAGTTGTAGGATGTAAGTTGGACTATTTGGGCGTTCCGGCGCGTTGCGCCGTCGGCGTGCTACGGGGTTCGCTTTGCTCCGTGCTACGCACCAGCGCCTTTGGCGCTGCCCTCCGCATGCCTAACGCGACGGCTGCGAAGCAGCCGGGAGGGGTGTTTCCACCCCTATAATTTGCCCGTTAAAAACGTGTACCATAATTATTGGCCTCGGCCCAAGTATTAAATGTATTTTTATCGGCTTGGCTTAAGGCTGCGATTTGTGCTAGCCATGCTGTTTTGGCCTCGTTGTACAGGGTAATATTTTGGTCAAGTAATGCCAAGCGCATTGTTTCGACAAGCGGGTAGAGTTTTTGTAGACCCTCACTGTCAGCATTAGCTAGAAAGTTTTGCCAGTTGATGGAGGCTATGATATGCTCGGCACTCATAGTTGGTATAAATTCAATTTTGTTGTTGGATTTTGACCATCTGACGATTTCGGCTTACAAAAGTTACAACTACAACCGCAGACACCATTTTGACAATTACAGCCACAACTTGCGTTCTCATCAGCTGAAGTGGCGGTGCAACTACAAATATCATTGGAGCAACCACAAGAACTTGCATTCGGTGCATTAAAATTCCCGAGTCCCACCAACTGGAAGATTAAAATAAGTACGAGGTTCATGTAGGGTGTTTTTTTGATGATTTACAAATATATGGACTTCAGGGTTGATTAAGTTTGTTTTTTTGCAATGTGATCAACAGATGTAAATCGGTATTGTGCCGTTTGGCTAAAGTGTTCTTCTTATATCTTCTAATTATTTTATACTTGTTGAGCCCTGCGTTAGCTGGCCGAAGGGCAGCCGCGTAGCGGCTGGTGCGTAGCACGGAGCGTTTAGCGAACCCCGTAGGACAGCGGCGACGCGCATGCGGCGCAACGCCCCAAAAAATATCAGCTCACAAGCGAGCGGATATTGTTAAGCGGCTTCCTAATATCTATGAATAAGAAACGATAAACAATTAATTGTGTGCAAGTACTTATATTTGCAGCACATTCAACATGTTTAAACCCAGATGATATGTCGGCCAAAACAATTTTCTTTTCTTACTCGAAACACGACCGTACTTTTTTAGAGGAACTCCTCGTGTTTTTATCGCCCATGAAACGCAGCGGTAAAATTATACCCTGGGACGATGCCCAAATTATAGCCGGGGAGGAATGGGACAATGCCATCAAAACCAACCTCGAAAGTGCCGATATCATCATCATGTTGGTTAGCGCCCGTTTTTTAGCCACCGACTACATCTGGCGGGAAGAAATTTCGAAAGCTATGGCGCGTCACGAAGCAGGAACGGCCCGCGTTATACCTATTATATTAAACTACTGCGATTGGTCTGATACGCCTTTTCGCAAGTTGCAAGCCCTGCCGGGTAAAAGCAGCTACGTGGCCGACGCCCCCAACCGCGACAAGGTTTGGACCGATATAGTCAATGCAATCAAACGCAGCCTTGATGCACCGCTCAAAGGTGCTGAAACGGAAGCTCCCGTTGGGAATACCCCCGCAAATCAAGGTGTTCAAGCTACACCCGAAACTCCAACAAACGCAGTAACGCCGCTGGTTGACGTTGCCGAAATCAAGAAAATGGTAGCCGAGGGAAACCTGAAAAAAGCCATTGCCGAGTTGCTCAACCGCAGTGCTCAAAGCGATGATAATGATTTCCAGAATCAGGTAACCATGTTCTCGGCTCGGTTCAACAAGCTTGAAAAAGATAATATGATGGGCATGGTGGCCAGTGCCGATTACAACATGGGCATCAACCGTATCAGTTTTGCCTTGCTTGACTTGCTGGATAGATTGTAGAAAATCCTGTACCCTTGGAAGCGAAAGCTTAAAGGGCTGCGTTCAGTCCTTGAATTAGATACCTATCCTATGAAACAAACTTTTACCTTGCTTTTACTGGGCATGGCCCTAAGCCTTTCGGCTCAATCACGCCTGCGCACTTTATTTATCGGAAATAGTTACACGGGCGTGAATAACCTACCCCAAATGACCGCCGATTTTGCCGCTAGCATTGGCGATACCCTTGATTTTGGCAGCAATACCCCCGGCGGATTTACCTTTCAAGGCCACAGTACCAACGCTAATACTTTGTCGAGAATAGCCCAGGGCAATTGGGATTACGTGGTACTGCAAGAGCAAAGCCAGCGCCCTTCATTCCCCGATAACCAGGTTAATGTAGAGGTATTTCCATACGCCCGCGTGTTGGATAGCCTGATCCGTGCGGCAAATCCTTGCACCGAAACCGTGTTTTACATGACTTGGGGCCGCAAAAACGGCGACGCTGGCAACTGTCAGTTTTGGCCGCCTGTATGTACCTACGAGGGTATGGATAGCCTCCTGCGTCTGCGTTACGAGCAAATGGCCCAGCAAAACGATGCATTAGTTTCGCCGGTTGGCGTAGTTTGGCGGCATATTCGGCAGAATTTCCCAGACATTGAGCTATACCAAGCCGATGAAAGTCATCCCTCGGTGGCGGGTTCTTATGCGGCTGCCTGTACATTTTATACCATCTTGTTCCGCAAAGATCCCAGCTTAGGCACCTACGACGCCGGTTTGTCGCCCGCCGATGCAGCCACGATTCGCGACGTGGTTAAAAACCTAGTTTTTGATAACCTAGCACAATGGCAGGTGGGTAATTTTGATCCAATGGCTAGTTTTAGTATCTCGCAGCCAGGTGTTTATGATGTAAATTTCAGCAATACTTCCCTCCATGCCGATAGCTATTCCTGGTATTTTGGCGATGGCAACAGCAGTAGTTTGGCAAATCCAAGCCATATCTATGCCGATACAGGTTCATACCAAGTGCTGCTCGTGGCGCAAGCTTGTAGTCGCAGCGATTCCATGATTTTAAACCTACAAATTGTTGATCCTACGGGTATTAGCCAGCAGACCCGCCCAAGCTGTTTGTTGTATCCCAATCCCGTGGGCAACACGCTTAATCTAGAGTCAACGCTCTTTGAACAGGCCGGGACGTACATTCAAATCCTGAACGCACAAGGACAAGTGCTGCTCCAAGAGCAAGCCAAGTTCGGGCTTAAACAACAAATTAGTACAGCTGTCTTGCCGAAAGGCTTGTATCATGTGCAAGTTATTCAAGGACAAGTAGTTGTATACACTCAAACGATTACAAAATGAGCGCCCTAGAACTCGTTAAACAATACTACGATTGCTTCAACCGCCAAGATTGGACAGGCATGTTGAACTGCCTGCACCCAGATATTCAGCACGACGCCAACCAAGGTGATTCCCACTTTGGGCTGGAGCATTTCAGGGCCTTTTTGGCCCACATGGATCGCTGCTACCAAGAGGAACTCCGCGATATAGTGTTCATGGTCGACAGCACTGGGCAGCGCATTGCCGTGGAGTTCGTGGTGCATGGCGTTTACAAGGCTACCGATGGCGATTTGCCACCAGCCACGGGCCAAAAATATGTGCTACCCGCCGGGGCTTTCATCGAGCTGATGGACGGTAAAATCAAAAGGGTTACCACCTATTACAACTTACCGCTATGGCTGAAGTTAATCGGGGCTTAGGGCAGAATTTGCGCTTTGAACGCTTCATCGGTGCTGAAATTGCACAGGTGTTTGAACCCTTGGCCAAGCTTAGAATTACCGTTTTTCGGGACTTTCCCTACTTGTACGAGGGCGATTTAGCGTACGAGCAAGCGTACCTGCAAACGTATTCCAAGGCCACTCGGGCTTTTTTGTTCGCCGTGTATGATGGTGCTGAAATGGTTGGCGCTACAACGGGTATCCCCTTGGCCGATGAAACAGAGGAGGTGCAAAGGCCATTTATCCAAGCAGCTTATGACTTGAACCAGGTTTTTTACTTCGGAGAGAGCATTTTGCTGAAACCGTACAGGGGCTTAGGTTTGGGCAATCGTTTTTTCGACGAGCGAGAGCAATATGCTTCCAGCCTTAATACTTTCCAGTATACTGCTTTTTGTGCCGTGCAACGTGTTGATAATCATCCTGCTATGCCAGTTGGATATAAACCTTTGGATGCATTTTGGCAAAATAGGGGTTATCGTAAAGCACCTCAGCTCCAGACCACGTTTGATTGGCTGGATATAGGCGAGGCGCAATCCACGCATAAGCCCATGCAGTTCTGGTTGCGTCAAATTTAATGATATTATTTGGGCGTTCCGGCGCTACGCGCCGTCGCTCCCCTACGTGCTCGCTAAGCGCTCGGTGCCTGCGGCACCAGCCTCGCGTTGCTCGGCTGCACTCCGGGCAGCTAACGCACAATGCCATTAAGCGTTAATTATTTTGTTTGTTTTTCAGCATTTTT
>CAZDVQ010000034.1:0-47234 GCA_964508975.1 uncultured Saprospiraceae bacterium | reverse complement strand
CATTAACCATTAATAACCAACCATTAACCATTAATAACCAACCATTAACCATTAATAACCAACCATTAACCATTAAAAAACGGTGGCGATGCCACCTTTTACAGCGTTAGCGATGTGGAGCGGTGGCCCGTAGGGCCAGACCAAGCCGCCCATTGTAGAGACGAGGCATGCCTCGTCTTCCGCCGTTAGGCGGACAAGGCGGCGAAGGGCCGAGCGAACAGCGAGCCGCGCAACGTAGCGGCGGCGCCAAAGGCGGCGCAACGCCCAAAATGAGCTAGAAGAGAGGAGAGAGGAGATAGAAGATTTTTTTAACCTAATAACTAATCCCTAAAACCTAATCCCTACTAACTAAAAATCCGTGCTTTAGGCAGTAGTGTTTTGAGGCCAAAAGCACTGAGCAGTATAACGACGCCGAGGATGGCGGCGTTTTGCCATTCGAGGAACAAAAGTTTGCCGATGAAAAACAGTGCGCTGTACGTGAGCGTGATGCCCAAGAGCCAACACAACACTAAAATACCAATGTTTGAGCTACCCTCGACGCCTGCTTTGAAGCGTTGTGGCCAAGCGCCGCCGGGACGAACCTTTTGGTAAAAATGATGGAGCACCTTTTCATCGGTAGGGCTGGTCATGAAGGTAACGATGAGCCAGATAACCGTGGTGTAGGCCACCGTGAGCAAAAATGCCTCGGGGAACTCGATGCCTTTGTAGTAGCAAATAGCCGTAGCGACAAACGGCGCGATGGTAGCGCTAATCTCGCTCCAAGCGTTGATGCGCCACCAGTACCAGCGTAGGATAAGCACCAGGCCGAGACCAGCTCCGCACTGCATGATAAACTCCCAGGTACCCGAGATAGAGTTTATGAAAGTACTCATGTAGAGGCCCAAAATCATGAGTACGATGGTCATGACACGCGAAGCCATGACATAGTGTTTATCGGTAGCATCTTTATTGATGAAGCGTTGGTACAAATCGTTGATGACATAGCCTGAACCCCAGTTTAGCTGGGTAGAAATGGTGCTCATATAAGCCGAGATGAAGGCCACGAGCAACAAGCCTTTTAAACCAGCAGGTAAGAAATCGCGCATGGCGTATACGTAGCCCAGCTTGGCCGACTCGACAGGTAGCTCGGGGTATAAAACCAACGCGGCCAGGCCAACGATAATCCATGGCCAAGGTCGAATACAATAGTGTGCAATCTGGAAGAAAAGCGTGGCGTAGATAGATTCTTTATCGCTGCGGGTACTCATCATGCGTTGGGCGATATAGCCGCCACCGCCAGGCTCGGCGCCAGGGTACCATGCCGACCACCATTGCACGCCAGCGTAAGCAAAAAAGGCCATGATGCTGAGGCCAAAAGTACCCACGGAGGGCTGGTTGCCCACGGTGGGCAAAAAGTTCATGATGCGCGGGTTAATGTTGTTTATTTGCGTTTTAAGTCCGCTTAGTCCACCGATAGCCGGAGCTTGCAATACCAAAATAGCTAGAACTATACAACCTGCCATGGCTACAAAAAATTGGATCGCATCGGTCATGGCGATACCGGTAAGGCCTGACACAGAAGAATATACCGCAGTGATCAACATGAGCAGGGCCGTGTACCAAAAAGCTGCCTCGGGCGTGATACCCAGCACGCCTTGCAGGATGCTAATCATAGCCACGTTGACCCAGGCCAAGATCGCGAGGTTCATAAAAACGCCCAGGTAAACCGCTTTAAACCCACGGAGTACTTTGGCCTCGGGGCCAGAGTAGCGGAGCTCAACCAGCTCGGCCTCGGTGAGTACACCAGACCGGCGCCAGAGGCCAGCGAAGAAAAAGGTAGTAAGCATGCCGCCGGCGAGGAAACTCCACCAGAGCCAGTTGCCGGCAATACCTTTTTGGCCAACAATCTCGGTAACGGCCAGGGGTGTATCGGCAGCGAAAGTAGTAGCCACCATAGACAGGCCAGCGATATACCAAGGTAGGTTTCGGCCACCGAGGAAGAAAGATTCGAGGTTTTGACTGCCCGATTTGGCATAAGACAAACCAATGTAGAGGATGAGTGCCATGAAGGCAGCCATGACGATCCAATCGAGTGTAGCTAGCATATAGGTAGTAGGGTTAGGTAAAACACTGGGTAAAAATGGTGATTTTTTTGGTAGCGAGGGGATACTACACGCTAAATTTTGGTAAAGTAGGCTCAAGACGAGGCTGAATAACGTATCTTTGTGGATTAATCACTTTAAGCAAGCAATGGCCAGTACCATTATAATCGTTACATTATTACTATCCGCGTTTTTCTCGGGGATGGAAATCGCCTATTTCACCGCTAACCGATTCACCATCGAGTTGCACCGCAAGCGAGGTAGCAGACGGGCCGCGATATTGGCCAAGTTGTACGAAAACCCATCGCGGTTTATCGGGACGATGCTGGTAGGCAACAACATCGTGTTGGTAGTGTACTCGTTGTTCATGGAGCAATCATTACGGGCGCAAGGCGATATCTACTTGCCATCGAACATCATGCAAAATGAGGTGCTGGTGCAAATCATGTTGGTACTTTCATCCACAATTGTGGTATTGATATTTGGCGAGTTTATTCCTAAAAACTTATTCCGCCTGGTGGCTAACCGGGTGTTGTTTCTATTCGCGTATCCATTGAATTTTGTACGGGTGGTATTGTCGCCATTTTCTTGGGTGATGATCAGTCTTTCGCATTTTTTGTTGAAGGTACTATTCAACTTCCAGATAAAATCGGACGTGCCGGTGTTCACCAAGTTGGACTTGGAAAACTTTGTAAAAAGCACGAAGCCCGACCAGCACGAGGATATCAACGCCGAGCTATTCCAGAACGCTTTATACCTGAACGAGGTTAAAGTGAGGGATTGCATGATACCGCGAAACGAGATAGAGTCAATTGACGTAACAGCCTCGATAGCTGACTTGCGGGAGTTATTCGTAGAAACCAAGTTATCGCGTATTTTGGTACACGAGGGCAATATTGACAACGTGTTGGGCTATGTACACCACCAGCAGATATTGGCCAAACCGGTATCCATCCGGAGTTTAATCATCAAGATGCCAGAGGTGCCTGGCGTGACACCCACCTACGAGTTACTGAATGAATTTACCCGTACCCGGACGAGTATTGCCCGTGTTTTTGACGAATACGGCAGTACATACGGTATCGTGACGATGGAGGATATTCTGGAGGAAATCTTCGGTGAAATCGAAGACGAACACGATGATGAAGATCACGGTAAGCAGCTAGACGACAACACTTGGGTTATTCCAGGTCGGATGGAGATTGACGAAATCAATAACCGTTTTGATTTGGACTTGCCTGAAGGCGATTACAAAACCCTATCCGGTTACCTCGTGAATTTCTTGGATAGCATCCCTCATGTTGGCTACGAATGTATGGTTGATGATTTTGAATTTATCGTTGAAGCCGTAAGTGACACCCGCGTAGAACGGGTTCGTATGATTCGAAAAATAGCCCGGGAGGATAAAAATTAGTTAAAATTTCTTCGGACAGCTATTTTGTAGAATCTTGGCCGAACAATTGCAGGATACTTTCGTAATTCTATAGTCGTAAAACAACTGGATAGCCTTGTTCAACAAGCCAATCCCTGAGATTTGACCCAAAAAAGGAATACCAAAGATTTATGCGTATATCTATACTGATGACAATTGCCATGTTCATCTTGTTCGGGGGGAACAAGGTCATGGCCCAAAAAAACGGCGTGCTGGACGCATATGTTGACTACGAGGAGTACCCTCGTTTCCCTGGCTGTGAAGGCAGTAGCGAGTTTATGGAAGATATTGAAGAATGCGCCGAGTTGCGCTTCATCCAATACCTCTACGCCAACGTAACCATTCCGGAAGCAGCCAGGAGTAAAGGGATACAGGGCGTAATTTCGGCCAAGTTTAAAGTTGACGACACAGGCAAAGTGTCGGATGTAAACATTGTGAAAGGGCTTGGAGAAGGTTGCGACGAAGCATTGAAGTCGAGGTTGGAAAACATGCCTACCTGGATACCAGGCAAAAATAAAGGCAAAGCAGCAGCAGCCGAGTACCAAATTAATTTTAAAGTTAAGCTATAGCTTTATATTAGCGAGCTCTACAAAATCTGCAACCGATAACACCTCTGGCCGGCGCGTGAAACCGGGCAGGTCCATCATGTATTCCGCGGGGAAATATGCCGAGAGAGAGTTGCGCAACATTTTACGGCGTTGATTAAACGCTGCCCGGACCATGCTGCGGAAGCGTTGCTCATCGCAGCCAAGGTCTTGGTTTGCTTTACGCGTTAGGCGAATAACAGCCGACTGAACCTTTGGCGGTGGGTTAAATGAGCCCGGCTTAACCGTGAATAAATATTCCGTATCGAAAAAGGCCTGGGCAAGCACGCCTAATTGACCATAGGTTTTAGAGCCCGGCGGTGCAACCACACGGTCGGCCATTTCTTTTTGGAACATGCCGACCATTTCTGGAATGAGGTGCCTATTGTCTACTACTTTCACAACGATTTGCGAGGAGATGTTGTAGGGAAAATTGCCAATAACCCCAACTTGTGCTTGATAATGCTCCTCGAAGTTAAATTGCAAGAAATCGCCCGCATGTATTTTACCTAAAAGTGCCGGAAAGTTATTTTGGATGTAGCCTACCATATCGGGGTCAGCCTCGCAGACTTGAAGGTCATATGGCAAGGGTAGTAAGTGTTTAGTTAAGTTTCCGGTGCCTGGACCAATCTCGAGCAACTGGGTGTATTTGCCCTCGCCTTGCAGGCTATGCGCGATGCGCTCGGCGATACGCTCGTCATGGAGAAAATGCTGGCCGTACGATTTCTTAGCTTTCATGGTCCAAAGGTAGGGTAAATTCCACACAAATCCACACCTTGCCGCTGTTGGCTTCCCGGCCAACACGGACAAGTCATACCGCACCTAACGGATCAAAGCAATGCAGCCCATCATCGTTCATTGTTCATTGTTCATCGTTATAAAACGGCGGCTTTGCCGCCGTTTCAAGCGTTAGCTGGCCGGAGCATGGCCGCGCAGCGGCCAGTGCCGCAGGCACCGACCGTTTAGGGAGTGCGTAGGACAGCGACGGCGCAACGCGCCGGAACGCCCAAATTAAAATCACAAAGCGTAGCTTAGTCTATACTTTAAGTTAGCGAAGCCTGGGCCCCCGTCGCCAGCGGCTTATGATGCTGGCTATTTTTCGGTAATTGGTGAAACGCAAAACCAACAGCACTGAAAAGCTCAAGGCAATACAACGGTATCGAGATATAGCCCCTGCGTTATCAACCATGAAGCCAATCATTAAAAAATTGGCAATAGCAAAACAAAGCATGAACCAATCAAAGGGATTCATTTTTTTATTGCTTGGAAAAAGTGCCGCTAGCAATGCCAAAAACAAAAACACAAAGATTTCAATTGCAGCAATATACTGTAATATATAATCACACTCCGACAATCTAGGCCGAAGTATGGCATTGGTCAAGGCGCTCGGTATTGCTGTAATTACATTGTACAAACTAATACTTGTATCCGCAGGGTTCACACCAGATTGGAAATAAAGGTATTTCTTGGTTATTTCGGCAATGAGATCTACTTTAGGCAAAGCCAAACCGATCAATAAGAACAATGCCATGAACATCAAATATGAGCCTACAAAAAACTTCCAGGGTTTTATCTCCTTGTATTTTAACGAAGCGACCACCGCCACAATGGCTGGCAGTAGTATCACGATTAAAAAAGCCCTGAACAGCAACACGATAAACAAACCCAAAAACAACCAGAGTAAACCCTTTTTAATCAAGTTGGATACAATGATTCGGTATATACCCAGCATGATAAAACTCACCCCTAGGTAGATAAAACCATCTTTGTGGATGCCTGAGGTCCAAAACAACAAGGAAGGCACAAAAAATACCCCTAAGGCTAAGAGCCTTTTTTGCTGACCATCAAGGGCATAGAAAATTTTAAAAATATTCAAGCCTGCCAAGGTGCCCAACAGTGCCATAAATACTACGTGCAAATTATAATACCCAAAAGAAAAAATACGCAATATCGCCTGCACGTGTACCATGTGGTATATACCCATGTCCCGCCAAAAATAATACCGGCTAGGGTACGGGAACACATCCCGGTTGGGTGGCTCAACATAAATCCCCACCATGTTCTTGAGGTAGTACAAAGGGTGGTCCCAGAAAGTGTTGTATACAATCTCGCCATTGTTGAAAAAGACATATGTGTCTCCTCCCCAGTAGTGTAACTTGTATAAAACACCGTACAAAACACCAACTACAACCTTAACCACAAATATCGAGACAATCGTCTGTTGAGATAATCCTGTATCTACAAAATGCGTACTACGCTTGATATAAGCGCTAAAGAGTGCGGTGTAGAGGATGATCAAACAGATCTCAAACATGCAATAAGTAAGATTAAGCTACCAGATAACGAATGCTAAACATGATTTTTTTATACCTTTGCCCAGCTAAGTACCTTGGTGTATTTATTTTGTGTGTTACAAAGGTATTGCTTTAGTCAATACAGAATCGTTAGTGCTCCAATATATTCTTCACGATTTATCTAAAAACAGCATCTATATGGCAAACCCACCATCTACTAAAGTAGGAAAGCTATTTGAAAAGTGCTTTTCTTTCACGCGTGCCGACGAGGTAAAGGCCGCTGGTATATACCCCTACTTCAAGCCCATCCAAGAAAGTGAAGGCCCTGTTGTCATGATGGGAGGCCACAAAGTTGTCATGGCTGGTTCTAATAATTACCTAGGCTTAACCACACACCCCAAGGTACAACAAGCCGCCATCGAGGCTATCGAAAAATACGGTACTTCTTGCTCTGGCTCACGATACCTGACGGGTACCATCGACCTCCACGAGACGCTAGAAAAGAAACTAGCGGCGTTCGTTGGCAAAGAAGCTGCCTTGCTGTTTAGCACTGGCTACCAAGCCGGACAAGGTGTCATTTCACCGCTCATGGGCCGTGGCGATTACATCATCTCTGATAAAGAAAACCACGCCAGTATCGTTACCGGTAACTTGCTGGCCAAAGGTAGCCTCAACACCAATGTGTTGCGCTACCATCACAATGACCCTTCCGACCTGGAGAAACGCCTCCAACAATGTACCGATGATACAGGCAAACTCATCGTGACCGACGGCGTTTTCAGTACTTTCGGGGATATTGCCCAACTCGACGAGATGAATGCCCTCGCGAAAAAATATAACGCTCAAATTTTGGTAGATGATGCCCACGCCTTCGGCGTTATCGGCAAAGGTGGCCGTGGTACTGCAAGCGAGTTTGGTATCGACAAAGATGTTGACCTTATCGTTTGTACTTTCTCTAAAACACTCGCCTCCCTCGGTGGCTTCGTAGCTGGCGATGAACGCGTGATCAACTACCTGCGCCACCACTCACCAGCCCTCATTTTCTCAGCCTCCCCTACTCCGCCTTCGGTAGCAGCAGCAACCGCCGCACTTGACTTGCTTATCGAAAACCCAGGCCTGGTCGATAAATTAACCTACAACGCTGAAAAAGTACGCAAAGGTTTATTAAACCTCGGCTTCAACGTTACCCCAGGCCGCACGGCTATTGTTCCGGTTATCATCGGTGATGATACCAAGGCTTTCCAACTCTGGAAGGGCCTCTACGATGCCGGTATTTTTGTCAACGTGTTCGTATCCCCGGCTACCCCTCCAGGCAAAGCCATGATGCGCAACTCGTTCATGGCCACCCACGAAGATGAACACCTCGATTACGTGATTGATACTTATGCTAAAGTGGGCCGACAACTCGGCATCATCTAAGCGTATGTTTGGGCTTTAGCTTCCAGCAAAAAAACAGCTCGTTTTTCCCTCGAAGCCCAAAATTCAAACATACCCTAAGCAAAAAAAAGCGCCTTGTCGATGACAAGGCGCTTTTTTTATCTCTCGATGTAGGCTTACGATAAATGGTAAGCCAACAAGTTATTAATCGGGTTGCGGATAACCTTGCCAAGTTTCAAACCTCGGATGGCCAATACTTCTTCCAGTTGTTCTTGGAAAACCTGGGCAATTGAACCGATAAAATGCACCGGCATTTCCTTGATACCCTCGTATTTTAATACCTGGGTGGTAATAAAGGCATCAAAATTACCCCGGATCAACTCCTGGATAAAAGGATGCTCTATATGCTCCGAGCAGAAGGTAGAAAAACTAGCCAAAAAGCGGTTGGGCAATGGTTTGCGATATACATGCTCAAAAAAATCGGCCTTGCTCATCTGGTATTTTTCGCGGAAGTGAACCACTAGGTCGCTGGGCATATCGCGGTAAAAGTACGACTTCACGAGGCGTCGGCCTAGCTCGCCGCCAGAGCCTTCATCACCGAGCGTAAATCCCAGAGAATCAACATTATCTGTAATCTCGTTGCCGTCGTATAAACAGGAGTTTGAGCCAGTACCCAAAATACAGGCAACGCCCGCCTCGTGGCCACAAAGGGCACGGGCAGCGGCCAATAAGTCGTGCTCAACATGAATTTTTATACTCGGGAACACCCCGCTCAGGGCTTGCAACACCCGCCCGCTATCCTCTGGAGTCGAGCAGCCAGCACCGTAAAAATGAATGGCTTCAATATCCTGTAAAGCATGGCCAATCTGCGGCAGCAACTGGGTTTCCAGGCTGGCCTGCATGTCGGGTACCGAGATAAAATGAGGGTTGTAGCCAATCGTCTTGAAATGCTCTCCCACTTCTTTCGATTTGGCAAGCATCCAACTGGTTTTGGTCGAGCCACTATCTGCAATCAACAACATACGGATGGTGTAAAGGGTGTTTGATTTTCATTTTTTGTACTAACCAAGCAAACGAATAACCCGAATACACACATATTCAAGCTATTATTTCTGGTTGGGCTACAAAGGTATAGTTATTGCGCGTTTTTTAGAACACTTCTACCTGCCCAGTACATTCTTTTTTCAAGCAAGCCGCTTAAATACAATCGTTTACAGTTGTTTTATTTAAAATACTTAGTGTAAAAATACACGAAGTAGCTTTTTTGTGGGCTGAAATTTGGTGAAATTAGCTGAAGATTGGTAAAGGCTGAAAATTTGGTAAAATTAGCTGAAGATGGCTAAAGGTTGAAAATTTGGTAAAATTAGCTGAAGATGGCTAAAGGCTAAATTAGCGAAATGCAAAACAACCTGTCTTTTCATCATTTATTCTTTTCATCATTTCATCTTTTGGGCGCCCCCCTCGCTTTGCTCGGGTCGCTACGTTGCGCGGCTCGCTGTTCGCTCGGCCCGCGTTGCGGTCTGGCCCTGCGGGCCACCGCTCCACATCGCTGGCGCGGGAACGGCGGCTTTACCGCCGTTTTTTCTACACACATTGCCGCTGTTGGCGTCCCCGCCAACGGCCGTACAAGATTGCCAATCACCTGCCCTGTTTTACCGCTTGTTGGCGGGGACGCCAACAAGGGCAATGTAGGGGTTAATGGTTAATGATGCGTAAGGGAGACCCTTGTGGTCGCCCAATGAATGGGCACGCCAGAGCACTGTTAGGCCTAGCTTGTTGATATGGGGATATGAGGATGTGCGGATGAATCCGCCCCACTCTGCTCTCAGCCCTCTGCCCTCATAACTATCCAACGGCCTAGCGATGCGGAGGGCGGCCTTAGGCCGTACCGCAGGGGCGTAGCCCCAAGGTATGAGCGAAAGCGAACCCGTAGCGTAGCGCCGCCGCAGCGCGGCGGAGGCCCCAAAAGAATAAATGATAAAATGATGAATTGATGAAATGACGTTTGATTAGCCATTTTTGTTTTTTTTGCATTTTAGCTAGTTTAGCCTTATGCTAAAAAAGCCTTACGCTAAAAAAGCCAAACAAAAAGCCCCAAGCTTGCGCTCGGGGCTTCTGTTTATGGTGGTTTTCTTAGTCTGAACCTATGTGATTTATGAACCGCACATTTCGCAACCTTCTGGGTTGTCGAGGCTGCACGAGAGTTGGTCGCTGGCCGGGGCCTTGTACTCCGGTAACTCTATGTTGTACTCTTGGATGGGTTCCTCTACCACGGGTGCTGGCGGCGTTACATCCTTCACCTCGATTGGTTTGATAGATTTTACCGCCTCGATACGCGCTTCCGTGTCGAGTTTGTTGACATATTTTTTCTGGTACTTGGCCGACAAGGTGAACTTGATCGGGTCGGCAGCCGGACGAGTACGCAGGTAGTACATACCGGTTTTGAGGCCGCGTTCCCAAGCGTAGAAGTGCATAGACGTTAACTTGGCAAAGTTGGCGTTCTCCACGAACAAGTTCAAGCTTTGCGATTGGCAGATGAACGCACCGCGGTCAGCCGACAAGTCGATGATGGTCCTTTGCTTGATCTCGAAAGAGGTTTTGTACAACTCTTTCAATTCCTCTGGCAAGCCTTCAATGTTTTGCACAGAACCATTGGCCGCTATGAGGATTTCTTTCATTTCCTCGTTCCACAGGCCGTAAGCAATCAAGTCTTTGAGCAAGTGCTTGTTCACGATGATATACTCGCCCGACAAAGTACGGCGGGTGTAGATATTCGTGGTGTAAGGCTCAAAACACTCATTGTTGCCCAGGATTTGCGAGGTTGACGCGGTTGGCATTGGCGCCAACAACAAGCTGTTGCGCACACCGTACTGCATTACATCCTTGCGGAGCGATTCCCAGTCCCAACGATCAGAAGGCTGCTCGCCCCACATGTCGAACTGGAAAATACCTTGGCTAATGGGCGAACCTTTGAACGATTCGTATGCACCGTGGATTTTAGCTTGCTCGCATGACTCAGTCACGGCGGCGAAGTAAATCGTCTCGAAAATATCGCGGTTTAACTTGCGGGCTTCAGCACTTTCAAAGGGGAAGCGCATCATGATAAAGGCATCGGCCAAACCTTGCACACCGATACCAATCGGGCGGTGGCGCATGTTCGAGTTGCGCGCCTCAGGTACAGGGTAGTAGTTGATATCGATAACCTTGTTCAGGTTGCGGGTAGCCACACGCGAAATCTCGTACAAGCGTTTGAAGTCGAACTCGCGATCTTCTACAAACTTCGACAAGTTGATAGAAGCCAAGTTACACACCGCTACTTCATCGGCAGAAGTGTACTCCATGATTTCAGTACAGAGGTTTGACGAGCGGATAGTACCCAAGTTTTTCTGGTTGCTCTTGCGGTTCGCATGGTCTTTGAACAACATGTATGGTGTTCCAGTCTCAATTTGAGACTCGAGGATGCTGGTCCAAAGTTCACGGGCTTGTATGGTTTTGCGGGCACGGCCTTCTTGCTCGTACTTGTGGTACAGGGCTTCGAACTCGCCAGCGTAGCTGTCGTACAAGCCAGGACACTCGTTCGGGCAGAATAACGACCATGTGGCGTTGTTTTTCACGCGCTCCATGAAAAGGTCTGGAATCCAAAGGGCATAGAACAAGTCGCGGGCGCGGGCTTCTTCTTTACCGTGGTTCTTTTTCAACTCGAGGAAGTCCTCGATATCAGCATGCCAAGGCTCGATGTATACCGCAAAGGCGCCTTTGCGTTTGCCACCGCCTTGGTCAACGTAACGCGCCGTGTCGTTGTAAACGCGCAACATGGGCACAATACCGTTAGAGGTACCGCCGGTGCCTTTGATGTAGCTACCTTTAGCCCGTACGTTGTGTATACTTACACCGATACCACCAGCAGATTGTGAAATTTTGGCACAGCGGGTCAAGGTTTCAAAGATACCCGTGATAGAGTCGTCGGTAACGCTCAACAAGAAGCAAGACGACAACTGTGGTTTAGGTGTACCCGCGTTGAACAAGGTTGGGGTAGCGTGGATAAACCATTTTTCAGACATCAAGTTGTAGGTCTCGATGGCCGCGTCGATATCGTTGCCGTGGATGCCTACCGCAGCACGCATGAACAGGTGTTGTGGACGTTCAACCACCTCGCCTTTCATACGCATGAGGTACGAGCGCTCGAGGGTTTTAAACCCGAAGTAGTCGAACTCGTAATCGCGATCGTAGATGATGGCCGAGTCGAGGCGGTCGCGGTTTTCCCAAACGGTTTTATAGGTTTCGTCCGAGATCAACTGAGCCTTATCGTTGGTGGTTGGGTCGATATATTCATACAGGTCTTTCACGGTTTCCGCGAACGACTTGTTGGTGTTCTTGTGCAGGTTCGACACGGCGATACGTGCCGCAAGGATACCGTAATCAGGGTGCAAGGTAGCCATGGTAGCCGAGGTCTCGGCAGCCAGGTTATCCAAAGTGGTGGTGGTTACACCGTCGTATAAGCCTTGGATCACTTTACGTGAAATCTCGATGGCGTCTACGTAGTTATTATCTAGACCGTAGCATAGTTTACGGATACGGGCTGTGATTTTATCGAAGCTGACTTCTTCTTTTTTGCCGCTTCTTTTTACAACGTACATCATGGGGCAGTGAAATTTATGATTGGGGAGGATAGTGTAGAGAGCAGAGTGCTGAGAGCAGAGAGCAGAGTATAAAACTCATAACTTTTAACTCAATTTAGAATTCTTCGTCGAAGGTGATAACTTGTTTGCCTTTTTCGGCCATGACACCTGATTTTTGGTATTCACCTACGCGTTTTTCGAAGAAGTTGGTTTTACCTTGCAGCGAGATCATTTCCATCCAAGGGAATGGGTTAGCCGTGTTGTAGTGTTTTTCGCAACCGAGGGAGAGCAGGAGGCGGTCGGCCACGAACTGGATGTACTCGATCATCAAGTCGGCGTTCATACCGATAAGCGAAACGGGGATAGCATCGCGAACAAACTCCGTTTCGTATTCAACAGCTTCACAGATGATGGCGCGGATGTCGTCGGCAGCAACTTTGTTGTTGAGCATAGAATAGAGCAAGCAAGCAAAATCGGTGTGCATGCCTTCGTCGCGGCTAATCAACTCGTTCGAGAAGGTTAAACCAGGCATGAGGCCGCGTTTTTTCAACCAGAAGATGGCGCAGAAAGAGCCAGAGAAGAAAATACCTTCAACGGCGGCAAAGGCTACCAAGCGGTGTGCAAAACTTGGTGCGTTTTCAATCCAGCGCATAGCCCAGTTGGCTTTTTTGCTCACGCAAGGCACCGTTTCCATCGCGTTGAAGAGGTAGCTCTTCTCGGCGTTGTCTTTGATATAGGTATCGATGAGCAAGCTGTATGTTTCAGCGTGGATATTCTCGATGGCCACCTGGAAACCGTAAAAACAGCGAGCTTCGGGGATTTGTACCTCGCGCATGAAGTTGAGCACGAGGTTTTCGTTCACGATACCATCGCTAGCGGCGAAGAAAGCGAGGATATGTTTGATGAAAAAGCGTTCGTCGTCGGTGAGTTTTTGCTCCCAGTCAACGAGGTCGGGTGATAGGTCAATCTCTTCCGTAGTCCAGAAACTAGCCTCGGCTTGTTTGTACATTTTCCACACCTCGTCGTGTTGAATGGGGAAAAGGACGAAGCGCTTGGTGTTCTCCACGAGCAGGGGCTCGTCTAGGTGCTGGCGGGTTGTCATTGTGGGGTAAATTTGACTTGGTGAACTAAAATGGGGGAAGGTTTTGTGGAAACCTTTTTTCTGATTGGGGGGATAAAGGTAGTTCCAGAGAATGGTTGAACAGGCATTTTTTGCACAATACTTCTCCACATTTTATCCACAATTTTGGGATGCCCTTATTTTACTAGGGTTCTCAAAAAAGAGAAAGTTAACGGAGTAAATTTCAGCTCAAAAAACGACCAGAAAACCAACAACGAAAATAAACATTTGGTGCGGGAGTTTGGGTATAAAGTTACTCACAATATGTGGATAACTTTATAATTATTTGATTATCAATATTTTAATTAAAATACTTATCCACATTGCTTGTTTATAGAATGTTGATAAGTGTGAATACGTTGTGGATAAGTATACTTTCGGCCATATAAAGCACTGTGTTTCACCCCTGTTTACATGCAGCGCTATGACATATGTAGCAACCCGATTTACTTTGCCGTATCCATGCAAACCAATCCCCTATTGATACCCAAAACCTTAATGCACAGCTATGCAGGTAGCGATAACGCTCAGACTCCTGTGTTATCCAGTTTATTTGGTTTGTTTCTAACCTGAACCAGCCCCTATGTTTGTGTCATCGAAAGGGAAACCATATTATTAAACTGCAAAATATTTACACATGAAAAAGTTTACCTATGCATTTTGGCTCCTATTAAGCCTAGCCTTTAGCCAAGCCACTTACGGCCAACAGTCAAGCATTATCTTCAACCCTAACCAGGTAGCCATGCCTATATCAGTAGGCGGTATCCTAGGCTGGAACCAGCAATCGGGGCAAGGGCCAAGCAATTACTCCGTGCCCTACAACCCCGCCCTACCCGACCGCCACACGTTCTTCGCATCTGGCTTATGGTACGGGGCCATCGACATCAATAGCAATCTTGCAGTACGGGCATCATCTTATCATGCAGGCTTCGTCAACGGCCCTTTTCCTAGATACTGGTGGGACTCTACCCGGATTGCCAATACCTCGGTGAACTACAACCGTATCTGGCAAGTTGAAGATGCTCCTATCCTGGATCATATCATGGACTTTGCCGATAACGGTCAAATCGACGGGCCGGTTGACCCAGCCATACTCGCTTGGCCTGGCCGCTTGAACCCACATTCACCCAGCCAGAATGGCTTTGCCATCGACTCCCTCGACCTAGCGCCGTTCTTCGACCAAAATGCCGATAGCATTTACAACCCACTCGATGGCGATTACCCGCTGTTAGACCCCACCAAACCCCTCGCTATTCCTAGCGCTATGGCCTGGTGGATTGAAAACGATTACTTTGTTGACTCCATTGTGAGGGGCGAACCCCTTTTCACCGAAGTGCACAACATGGCCTACTCCTTTGATTGTGGCGCACAAACATTGTTGGATAGCACAATCTTCATCCGTAGAACCATCAAAAACAACCTTGGGCTACCCTTCGATAGCTTGTTTTTAGGCTTTTGGGCCGACCCTGAGTTGGGCATCGACAGCGACGTGCTCATTGGCTCCGCCCCTACACAAAACACCATGTATTGGTACGACGGCGATGGCCAAAACATCGTATACGGATCCAACCCACCCGTACAAGCCGTTACCTTGCTCAGCCGCAATGTAGATAAAAGCTTGGTGTACCACAACAACGGAACCATCCAAGGCAACCCCAACCTGGCGATGGATCATTATAACTACCTCCGGGGCCAATGGCGCGACAACAGCTATTTGAGCGATTCTGACCCTACCGGTTATGCACCCAATGGCCAAAGGACCGACCACATGTTCCCCGACCCACCGTCTGACCCACAGGGCTGGTCCATGCAAAACGTCGCCAATACAAGCAACGACGACCGTCTATTGATGTCGACCTATGAAGCCCACTACCCAGCCAATAAAACCGTGGAGCTTACTTACGCCCTGTCTTTCCACTGGAATCAAAGCCTCGGCTCCTTGGCACAGGTCGACAATGCGTTGACCCGCATTGCTTTGCTACAACAGTTTTACGGCGATAACTACAGCAGCTTTGATGGCTGTTCTACCATTGCAAACACTGAAACCTCAACACAATTACAAGCGTTGCAAATTTACCCCAACCCTAGCACGGGCCTGCTCAACATCCAAGTGCCCGAAAGCATCGGTACGGAGGTTCCACAAGTCAAAGTATTCGATTTAACGGGCAAGTTATTACTGCACGAGAGCTTATCGGCTAGCCAGTCTATCAACATAGGTCACTTGCCTAAAGGCATGTACATCGTTAGCCTGCACAGCGGCCAGCAAAGCTGGTACAGCAAGGTGGTGAAAGAATAGGTTTTATTGTAGATGAATTTTTGGGGCCTCCCCTCGCGTTGCTCGGGGCGCTACGCTACGGGTTCGCTGCTCGCTCATACCTTGGGGCTACGCCCCTGCGGTACGGCCTTCGGCCGCCCTCCGCATCGCTAGGCCGAACAGTGTTCTGGCCTGCCTTAATTGGTTCCCTTTTCATGGTGATTTACCACCCCGTCTGCGCTACGTGGCGTTAAACGCCACTTGCGCATCCACCCCTCCTTTGCATGGAGGGGAGTCTAGGTCTTGCTATATATCATTGATAATCAATTAAATATAAGATAATTTAAATTCCCCTCCATGCAAAGGCTACGATTAGGACACATTTTTTGTACAGCATTGCCTGACCCCAGAGGGGTCTAATGTTAATAGCCCCGGGTCAGCGCAGCGCAACCCGGGGTTCAGGGCGACATCAGTAAACCCGTGGCGGCAAGCCGTTTGAGCATGTACGGTACAGGAATCGCCACGGAACGGTAGCCGTACCGAAATCCGGTCGAGCGTAGCTCGGCCCAACCCCCGCTACTAACGGACGCTCAGCGTCTGTGCAGTGGAGGGGGTCGGCGCGCAGCGCCGGGGGGAGGCGCAAAAGACCTTAATTCCAATTAAAATTTTTAAAAAAACTTGTACCCATTGCGCGGCGGTGCAATGTATAGACCCATTTTTAGCGCTTACCGCCGCGCCAGGGCTGTGTGAACATTGCGTTTTAATCCCCGGGTTGCGCTGCGCTTACCCGCGGCTACCATCATGGGCTGCCCTTTGGGCAGCTTTTGCCTGTACATGCCCTTAAACTACCAGCCAAAAAATGTGTCCTAATCGTAGCCATGCAAAGGAGGGGTGGATGCAAGCGCAACGCAACGCGTGTAGCGCAGCAGACGGGGTGGTAAAAAATAATGCTGTTGGCAATAAACTAGAACCAATCAATCCTGCCTACCGTGGGCGCACACGTAGGTGCGCCCCTACAACCTAATAATTAATAACTAATAACTTGGAAATACCCCTTCTTCCATCCGCCAGTACCAGCTCCACGAGGTAGAGGCCCGGCGCTAAGCCCGCGAGGTCCAGTTGGCCTTTTGACTGGGCAATGCTTTGTGTTTTGAGCAACTCGCCCCGACTGCTATACAACGAGGCTTGAGCTATCTCCGCGCCTTGCGAGTACACCGTTACCGTGTTGCTGGCCGGGTTGGGGTACAACTGTACCGACACAGGCTGGCTGGCCACCGTGCCTACCGAGCTGATGCCATTGCCCGTTAAACGAACCCTTACCACGCCGTAGTTGCTGTGTAGCTCAAGCGTGTCTTCCACGTAGCCAGAGGCCGTGGGCGAGAACGTTACATCGTAGTGCAAGGTATCATACTTGGGCAACATGGTAGGCAAGGCCAAGCTACTGCTGAATACACCCGTGGACTGCCGGTACTGCAAGGTATCCAGGCTGGCCGGGTAACCCACCCGCGATACCACGTCTATACCCAGCGTTGCACTGCTGCCCGCCTCCACCTGGCCAAAGTCTAGCCAGTAGCTATTACTTTGCAGGCTGCTTAAACCCAGCGTGTCGCAAACGCTGCCCGTTAATGCACCCAGGCGGTAGTGGGGGTGGTTAGGCAACGATACTCCAGTTACAACTGGCAAATACCTCGATAACCAGTTCAGGTTACAAGCCGAACCAAGGCTATCTGGCGACTCCAACGCACTTAAAACGTAGCCACTCGAAGGATGGAAATACAACCAGTCATCTAGGCCTAAGTTCATTTTATAGAAAAGATTATAGTTGTATTGTAGCCCGTACAAAGGATGCTGGTATCCGTAACTAGTCCTGGTATCCTCTATCAAAATCTCCGTCTGTTCTATACTCCCGAGGTCAAAACGATTGAGTTTGTACTGGTGTAAACCAGCAGATGAGCCCACGTAAAATACCCTGCTCGATGCGGCAAAGCCGAATGCCCCAGGCAGCGGGTTATTCCCGAGGTTTGGCACCCAGTTAATCTCCGATTCAAACAAGCCCGTCTCCCTATCAAATTTAAACAGGCTGACAAAACTGTTACCCAGGGGTATAGCGTTAGCCCGGCCATAGTATTGGCCATCAGGGGAAAAAACGGGCAAAAACTCCTCTTCACGGTACGGATGACTGACAAAATCCCCAATGCATTGTTTCCCGTTGTACAGCAGACCAGTGGGGTCCAGCAGTAAACGATAATAGCAGTTATTATTAAACCCGGGTTGTATTATCCACCAGTCTCGGCCGTTCGCATGTCGACAGGCTGCCAATCCACCGCCAGAAAGCGTATCTATCGGCATTACCACCGCGTTGTCCCGCACCACCACGCTGCCCCTCCCCCCGTTCGTGTTCATATCAATCAAGTGCTGCCGCAAGCCAGCGTTGCGCAACACGTAGCCGCCCAACGAGGCCACGTAGTACGGCACCAACACCTGCTCCAGGTATATATATTGCCCTGGATGCCCAGGCCAGGGCAGCACCATGATGTTACCCGAAGCGTAAACCCAGGCGGTTTGCTGGATGGTATCTACCATAAAATCCTCCATGTACATGAAACTCAGGCTATCCCCCCCTGGCATCAAGTTACCTGTGGAGTCTATTATCCTTTTACCGTCAGTACTAAAAATGTAATTCCCAGCCTCATCGCTCATGCTCACGTAACCCGACAATAGCACAAAATCGTACATGCTATCACAACGTGTTATCACATAATTAGTATTAAAATCAATGCCACCCATCCCCGCGGTATAGTAATTTTGTTGCTGGGGTGGGTAAGTGCTACAGTACGATGCCGCAAAAGTAGACGTACCTCCTGAGTAAAACATCCAGTGAGCATCGTGTTTTTGGGCTTGTAGGGTTTGTAATAAAGTCATTAACCCAATAAGGTTCATTATAATCTTTTTCATTGTATGCTTATTTAGCGATGATAAACTTTAAGCTTTTTAACGCACCTGATTCAAGGTGTAACTCAAGTATGTAAAGCCCATTTCCTTGCTTGCCCAGATCAATTTCAAAACTAGTGGAGGCTTCGGCAAGTACCTGGTAGGGAGATACTTCCTGCCCTACGTGGTTTAGCATCCGGTAAGCTTGAACTGGTTCAGGGGAACGTACGCTCAAGGTATTCCACGCAGGTATAGGATAAAGTATATAGCCTTCCTCCAGGGTATCTTTTCCCTCCCTCAATTGTATACCTTGCCCCATGCAAACCTCCTCGTCGGTATAAAGTTCATCAACCTGGCTAGCATAAATACTACGGGCCAGGTAAATACCAGGGCCGGCAACCACGGGGCAAAGATCAACGATGCACCCTCCTGCCATAACGTTCGTTTGTCCAAAGATAAACAAAATTTACAAAATGCTAAAACGCAAAAATCAAAAATCGCTAATCCAAAGTCATTTTATCCTTTACTCATTTTATCATTTATGCTTTTGGGGCCTTCGCCGCTGCACGGCGGCGCTACGCTACGGGTTCGCTGTTCGCTCATACCTGGGGGCTACGCCCCTGCGGTACGGCCTACGGCCGCCCTTCGCATCGCTAGGCCATTGGATAGTTATGAGCGCAGAGGGCTGAGAGCAGAGTTGATAAAATTCATCCTCACATCCTCAAATCTACAAGCTAGGCCGAACTGTGTTCTGGCGTACCCATTCATTGGGCGACCACAAGGGTCGCCCCTACACGTCATTAACCATTAACCCTTTATCATTAACCATTAAAAAACGGCTGCTGCGCAGCCGTCGCGTTAGCTGCCTGGCGGGCGGGCCGTAAGGCCCGGTGCGAAGCACCGAGCGCAGCGAAGCCCAAAAGGGAGCGGCGACGCGCATGCGGCGCAACGCCCAAAATAAAAATACTCCATGAATTAAACCTTGGCGCATATGCTTGGTCTATGATAGCGTAAACACAAAACAAATCACTTATCAATCAAGCAGCACATGATGAAAACATTGAAATTTGTAGCCCTCGTTTGTTTAATGGCCATCGGCAGCGTGGCATTTGCCCAGAAACCTGACCACGCTAAACGCGGCGAACGTGCAGAAATGGCCGAGGACCGCCTGGAAGAAATGACCGCCGAGCTCAACTTGAGCCAAGCCCAGGTGAACAGCATCAAGGCTATCCACGAAAAGTACAAGCCGCAAATGCAGGCTATCCGCCAGGACGGTAGCTTAACTCGCGACCAGGCCAAGGAAAAAATGCAGCCCATCAGAAAACAAGTCCGCGACGAAATTAAAGCTGTACTCAACCCTGAACAGCTGAAAAAATTCAAGGAAATGCAAAAAGAAAAACATGCCGATCGCAAGGCAGCAAAGGGAAATTAAGCTTTCCAGCTCGATTTACAAGCCAGGCCCAGCGCCTGGCTTTTTTTATTTCAAGGCCAAAAATGCCTTGACTTTGATCATGAAGGCCGTGCGGTCGACCATAAAATTGTCGAGCATATTAGGGTTTTCAATCTCAAGGATACGCATTGGGAAATGGAGCGGTTGCTTATTTTGCAAGGCTCGCATATCATCGATGGTGAACAAAGGATCGTGCGAGCCGATGACCAGATAAACGCTTTTCATGTTTTTGCCCAATGTTTTGGGGGCTTGCTCCAGGGCGTTTAATGGCTCGTACTTAGGCTCAAAATCAATCAAAGGTGCATGTAATTTAAGTTGTTTATCCCTGAAGCGCAGGCGAAGGTCGGTCATGCTCAGGTAAGGGCTATCGGCAATGATATGCACGATTTCAGTTTCGCTCCAACCGATGCCCAAGGCCAGCCCGGCCCCAACACCCCAGCCGTAAATATCAAAATGCTTGGCAAAAGCGTTGCGGCAAAAATCGATCATGGCCTTCACGTCCAGCTCGAACTCGGCATAAGTAAACATTCTAGGGTCGATATAAAAAGGACTGCTCTCGCCAAAACCGCGGTAATCAAAGCAAACCACATGGTATCCGATGTGTTGGAACTCGACAACCCGGTGCAGGTAATCAGACATGTTGCCTTCCCCGTTGTGGCAGAGTAAAATGAGTTTGCCACTGGGTTCATCGTTGGGGAAATACCAAATTTTTAGCTTGGCCCCGTCTTTCGTTTTGGTTTCGTGGCTTTCATATCGCAACTTAAAATCCTCGGGTGTTTGTTTGTACTTGGCCGATGGGTTAAGCGCAAACAACTTGGCCTGGCAGCAAAACGCTATACAAGTCAGTGCTGCAATAATGTTGACGCGGTTCATAGTGAAAGTTTTGTCTGGCTTCAAAGTTAAGGTATAGTTGGGATTGAGGCTATACAATTTTTCATCCCATCGTTTGCAAGCATAATGCCAACCGAACCATAGGCCTGTATGATTGTTTAAGTACGCAAAATTGAATCACCGATAAACCTCAAAAACAGGCGCGTCATGGATAGGAAAACTTTTCTCCGGAATGGATTTTTAGGTTCAGTAGTCTTGGCCTCAACTGGCTCGCTAGCTGCTTTGAGCCAAAACGACAACGATGAGCTCTTGCCTATAGATGTCGTTGGGTTTAACCATATTCCGAACACAAACTCAAACATCATGTCAAACAAAGTACTACACAAAGCAGATACCCGTGGGCATGCCAACCACGGATGGCTCGACTCGCACCACACCTTTAGCTTTGCAAACTATCATAACCCAGAACGGATGCGCTTTGGTGTATTGCGTGTATTAAACGACGACGTGGTGGCAGGCGGCATGGGGTTTGGTACCCACCCGCATGACAACATGGAAATTATCAGTATCCCGCTGGAAGGCGACCTAACGCATAAAGACAGCATGGGCAACGTGGCGGTTATTAAACACGGTGATATCCAGGTCATGAGCGCTGGCAGCGGTATTACCCATAGCGAGCAAAATAAAAACCACGACCGCCAGGTTAAATTTCTACAGATTTGGTTGTTCCCCAACAAGCGCAACGTGAGCCCACGCTACGACCAAATAAGCCTCAATGTTCAAGACAGGCACAATAAGCTCCAGCAAGTTTTATCGCCCAGCGCAAGCGACGAAGGTGTTTGGATTCACCAAGATGCCTGGTTCCACATGGGTAAGTTTGATGAGGGATTCAAGACGGAATACACCTTGAAGAACCCGAACAACGGCGTATACGCCTTTGTACTTAAAGGTGATATTGAGGTGGATGGCCAGTTACTGAACACCCGCGACGGCATGGGCATCTGGGATATTACAGCCCTAAACCTGGTGGCAAAATCGCAAGATGCCGAGATATTACTCATGGAAGTCCCAATGCAATAAAAACCCCTTATGAAAATCATCGCTTTTGGCGCCAGCGCCAGCAAAAACTCCATCAACAAGACTTTTGCCGCATACACGGCGCATCAATTTAACCAAGCAGAGGTTGAAATCCTCGACTTGAACGATTATCCACTGCCTTTATTTACCACCGACCTTGAACAGGCCGAGGGTATTCCAGCGCCGGTGCATCCCTTTTTGGCCAAGCTCCAGTCGGCTGATCTGATCATCATCTCGCTTGCTGAACACAACGGTACTTACACCAGTGTTTTCAAAAATCTTTTCGATTGGACCTCTAGGCTTCAGCTTAAAATGTTCGAGCACAAGGCTATGCTGTTACTTTCAACGGCACCTGGCCCACGGGGTGGACTAGGCGTCATGGAAGCTGCACGTACCCGTTTCCCGATACACGGCGCCACGCTGCTAGGCACTTTTAGCTTGCCTAAATTTAAAGAAAACTTCGACGAACAACTCGGTATTACCAATACGGAGTTGAATGAAAATTATCGTCTTGTACTGGAAGGTGTAAAGCAAGCGCTTCAAAACGCAGCGCAATAATATAGGTGCTAAAATATGGGGGCCGCTATTGTTCAAACGAGCAGTAGCGGCCTCTTTCGTTAAATTATTACAGCCATTTCAATCGTGTATGTGCATAGTCCATATAGGTTTATGAAAAAAAATGCAACTTTGCAGGCTAAAATACCCAATTAAGCCGATGAAACGTTTTGCACTTGCACTTTTATGCTGGAGCGCTTACTGCACAATTGCTTTAAGCCAGCCAGTAACCCATCCCCAGAACGGTGTTTTCGATGAACGCCAAGATTGGTATGCATTCACCCATGCGACCATCATTACCGAGCCCGGTAAAACCATCGAGGATGCTACCTTGATTATTCGTCAAGGAAAAATTGAACAAGTAGGCAAAAATGTAAAAATACCAGCCGGCTGCACCGAAATTGACCTCAAAGGCAAATTTATATATCCAGCTTTCATAGAGCTGGACAGCGATTACGGCATGCCTGAACTCAAACCTGGTGGCGGACACCGACACGGGCCACAGTTCCTCAGCAACAAAGAAGGCGCTTATGCATGGAATCAAGCCTTAAAACCTGAATTTAACGCCGTTGAAGTGTTTAAATCAGATGCTAAACGTGCCCAAGAATTACGCAAAGTAGGCTTTGGCGCAGCGCTAAGCCACCAACACGATGGTATCATGCGCGGTACAGGCACGGCAGTATTGCTAGGCGAAAGCGCTGCCCATGAACTTATCTTGAAAGAAAGGGCCTCGGCGCATTTTTCTTTCAAAAAAGGTAGCTCTAGCCAAGATTATCCATCAAGTTTGATGGGCGCCATCGCGCTGCTCCGTCAAACCTTTTACGATGGCCGTTGGTACAAAGAGCAAACAGAAGAAGTAAACCTTTCTCTAGCCGCGTGGAACCAAGCCCTCGATTTACCTTTATTCTTCGAAGTACGCGACCGCTTTGAAGCCTTGCGTGCCGACAAGATAGGCGACGAGTTTAACGTGCAGTATATCATGCGCGGCGAAGGCGATGAATACCAACGCATCGAGGAACTCAAAGCAACCGGGGCTAAATTCATCCTGCCCTTAACCTTCCCCGATGCTTACGATGTGGAAGACCCAATCTATGCCGATATCGTGTCATTGGCCGATATGATGCACTGGGAACTCGCCCCATACAACCCTGCACGTTTAGCCGCAGCAGGTATTCCCTTCGCTTTCACCTCCGATGACCTGAAAAAACGCGAGGATTTCTTGAAACTGGTCCGCAAAACCATCAAGTACGGCTTGTCAAAAGACGAGGCACTCCGCGCGCTAACCCTCACCCCTGCCAGCTATGTTGGCCTCAGCAGCCAGGTTGGCTCCATCGAAAAAGGCAAAGTGGCCAACTTTTTAATCTGCTCTGGTGACATCTTCGAGGACGGTAGCACGATTTTCCAAAACTGGGTATCTGGTAAACGATTCGTCTTGGCCGAGATGGATAAACCCAACTTGCTGGGCACTTATTTCCTGAACGTTGATAGTGTACGTTACACGATCTACGCCACGGGTTCAGCTGAAAAGACTGTCATCAAAGACGGTACCGACAGCACCGCTGTAGAACTTAAGTACAGCTTGAGCGACAAATCCATCACCATCGTTTACAACCCTGACAAGAACAACCCTGCGAAGCAATTCCGCCTTTCTGGTGTTGTGGAAGACGGCCGCTGGTTCGGTACTGGCCAAAACCAAGATGGCCGCTGGGTAACTTGGGATGCTAAAAAAGTGCAAACAACCAAAGCAGAAGAAGCCAAAGAAAAATCGAAAAAAGAAACGCCGCTGGAAACACCTGCTAGCATACTTTACCCATTTAATGGTTACGGTAATACTAGTTTACCCAGCAAAGGCGCATTCTTGATTAAAAATGCTACCGTTTGGACCAACGAGACTGACGGTATCATGACCGAGACCGACGTACTGGTTAAAAATGGTAAAATTGAAGCCATCGGGCATAAACTTCCCGCCGCAGGTGCTACAATCATAGATGCTACGGGTAAACATTTAACGGCTGGTATCATCGATGAACACTCTCACATTGCCATTAGCCGTGGTGTAAACGAAGGCACACAAGCTAGCTCGGCCGAAGTTCGTATCGGCGACGTGGTGAATTCAGATGATGTGAATATTTACCGCCAACTTGCTGGTGGCGTAACTACTTGTCACCTTTTACACGGTTCTGCCAACCCAATCGGCGGTCAGTCGCAGTTGATCAAACTGCGCTGGGGCTACGCACCCGAGGCCATGAAATTTGAAGGGGCCGATGGTTTTATCAAATTTGCCCTCGGCGAAAACGTAAAACAATCCAACTGGGGCGAGGATAATACCATCCGCTTCCCACAAACCC
Source organism: uncultured Saprospiraceae bacterium (assembly GCA_964508975.1). GTDB lineage: Bacteria > Bacteroidota > Bacteroidia > Chitinophagales > Saprospiraceae > CAZDVQ01. Next base: position 22,281 of record CAZDVQ010000034.1, on the reverse strand, counting down.
GTATGGGTGTGGAACAAGTGTTTGAAGATCATTTCACCCGTGCCCGCGAATATGGCGACAACAAAGGCGCTAAACGCCGCCGTGATATAGAACTAGACGCTTTGCTTCAAATCTTGAAGGCCGAGCGTTTCATTACTTGCCACTCGTACGTACAAAGCGAAATCAACATGTTGATGAAAGTAGCCCAACGCCATGGATTCAAAGTCAATACCTTTACGCACATCCTCGAAGGCTACAAAGTGGCCGACAAAATGGCCGAACACGGCGCTGGTGGCTCTACTTTTGCCGACTGGTGGGCCTACAAAATGGAAGTGAAAGATGCCATCCCATACAACGCTGCCTTAATGACACACATGGGCGTGGTGGTTGCCATCAACTCTGATGACGCTGAAATGGCCCGTCGCCTCAACCAGGAAGCGGCCAAAGCGGTTAAATACGGTGGGTTGAGCGAAGAAGCTGCCTGGAAAACGGTTACCCTAAACCCTGCTATCCTGCTACACGTGGAGGATAAAGTAGGTAGCATCAAGGTTGGCAAACATGCTGACCTGGTGCTCTGGTCTGACAACCCGCTTTCTATGTATGCCAAAGCCGAGAAAACCTTCGTTGACGGTATCCTTTTCTTCGACCTAGAGCAAGATAAAGCCAAGCGTAGCTTCATCGAGCAAGAACGCGCGCGCCTCATCCGTAAAATGATCGACGTGAAATCAGGTGGTGCCAATACCCAAAAACCACAGAAAAAAGAGCAACATCATTACCACTGCGATGATGTACACGACGAGCTACACGATTAAGTAAGCGTATGTTTGGACTTTAGCTTCCGGCGAAAAACAGCTCTTTTCTGATGATTTTTGCTTTAAAAAATAGTTACGTAGCCCCACTATGCGCCCATTTTTTAAAGCAACCTCATCAAAAAATAGCTCGTTTTTCCCTCGAAACCCAAAATCCAAACATACTCTAAATATTTGGGCGGTCCTGCCTTGGCCCAATGGGCCAAGGCAGGCGCTACGCTCCAGGGCTCGCTAACGCTCGGCCCGCTGCGCGGTCTGGCGCCTTGCGCCACCCTTACGCATCGCTACCGCAAGGGCTTAGCGATAGGTCGCGACAAAAAAATAAAAAAAATTACAGGCCCACACACCAAAAGCACAAAGCGCTGCATCTTTCTAGTACAAACGTGCAAAGGCACGGCATGAAAGAAAGTTGAAAATTCAGTTTGAGGGCTTGTACTTTTGAAAATTACAGTAACTTTGGGCTTTAACTCAGACTTAAAATCATAATCTTTCATGGAATTTCCAGAAAACTTACGCTACACCGAAGAACACGAATGGGTGCGCATCGAAGGTGACGTTGCTTATGTAGGTATCACAGACTTCGCACAAAGTGAATTGGGTGACATCGTTTACATCGACGTTGACAAAAAAGGCTACACCCTAGCTCGTGGCGATGTGTTTGGTACCGTTGAGGCCGTTAAAACGGTTTCGGATTTGTTTTTGCCCGTTTCTGCTACAATCCTAGAAGTAAACGCGGAATTGAATGACAATCCAGAAACAGTGAACAGTGATCCTTACGGAGCAGGTTGGATCATCAAAATCAGCATCGGCGACAATGCAGAGCTTGACCAACTACTAGACGCAGCCGCTTACAGTAACTTGGTAAGCCATTAATGCAGTCAAAAACTACAGCTTGGCTGCTTGCACTGGGCTGGGCGGTAACGATAGCTGTGCTATCACTACTTCCTGGCAGGGATTTACCCAAGGTCGATATCATGTCGGCCGACAAAATTGCCCACTTCAGTGTTTATGCCATCTTGGCGGTTTTGTTTGCCCGAGTAGTACTTTTAACTACTGCGATAAACAAGCCAAAGCTTATCCAAGTTGTACTCATATGTTCTTTCTACGGCGTTTTGTTGGAGTTTGCCCAAGATACATTCGTACCCAGTCGACACTTCGATTGGCAAGATGCCTTGGCTAACGCTACTGGAAGCTTGATACTTTTTACCCCCTTGGGGAGATGGTTGACGCGCTTATTTACAGCTCAATCATAATTTTATTTGAAAGTTTGAAAGAACCTTTATACATTTGCTCACGATTTAATCATTAAAACCTCGAAGCTATGCAGTTTACAGGCACCGTAGTACTTGCGGTATTCATACTGTCGATAGCCGCATTCGTGGTGTACTACTTCTTGTACAAGATGAAGCTCAACAGCTTGTCTAAACAAAATGTAGGCGCCAAGTATGTTGGTAAGCCAGAGGCAACATCAACATTGGTAAAAAAATATCCTGAAGCGCAAATTGAACGCAACCGTACTACATATACGTTGGCGGGATTGGCTTTCTCGATGGTTATTACCTTTGTGTTGCTCGGTTGGACTCAGTACGAGTATCAGCAAAGGGTTGTGGTTGACATGGGTCCAGTTGAAGAAATTATCGAAACTGAGATTCCACGTACCGCGGAACCACCGCCACCACCTCCTCCCCCTCCACCACCACCGCCACCTCAAGTGATTGAGGAAGTGGAAGAGTTGCAAGAACCACCACCACCACAAGAAGACCGCTCGTTAGATAAAGACGACAAGGTTTCTATGACGCCTCCAGGTGTAACTGGTGTTGTCGGTGGTACAGGTACTGCACCTCCTCCCCCACCGCCTCCGCCACCACCACCACCATCTGAACCTGAAATCTTTACCGTGGTAGAGCAAATGCCTCGTTTCCCCGGGTGCGAAGATAAAGCAGGTAGCGATGAAGAGAAAAAAGCTTGTGCCGACAAAAAGCTGTTGGAGTTCGTACAAAAGAATATCCAATACCCAGCTATCGCTCGTGAGAGTGGTATTGAAGGTACTGCCGTTATCCGTTTCGTTGTCGACGAAAACGGTAAGGTTATCAACCCAGAGATTTTGAAAGATCCAGGTGGTGGCCTCGGTAAAGAAGCCCTCCGCATTGTAAACGCAATGCCAAAATGGACACCAGGAAGACAGCGCGGCCGTAACGTTCGCGTACAGTTCAACATCCCTGTCCGCTTTAAACTGCAATAAGACTTTATTCCATAAAGTTTATACACATGAGTCATATCCTGCAAGGGGTATGGCTCATGTTTTTTATATGGCTTAAAAACAAAGCATCGGCTACACAGCTTCGCTGTGTAGCCCGCGTTAGCTGGGTGGAAGGCCGCACCGCAGGTGCGGGTGCGCAACGCGCACGGAGCAAAGCGAACCCTGGAACACAGCGGCGGCCAAAGGCCGCAACGCCCAAAAAAACATCCCAATAAACCTAGCTGGGCTAGATTTTGGCCTGCAATAACTCCTTTAAGGCAGTCAAGCGTATATCATTTGTGGCTGGCCTGCTAAGTTCAGTAGCTTGCTTCGATACCTGGGCCAAACATTGCACTATATCAAGCTTGTCTTGCTTAAAACCCACCACAGCCCCATTTTCAGCCAGTTTGTGGGCTAGATAGAGTTGTTCTGGCTGCCCTGGTGTAGGTATCCAAATCGCAGTACGGCCCAGCTTGGCTAAATCCATCAGGGTACTATAACCTGAGCGTGCTACAATATATTCCGATTCGGCAATTACTTGACTTAAGGCCTCAGCATCAAGATAATCTACCATGCTCAATTGAGGACTATACTGCTGTATGCTCACACTCCCCGCTGGCTTGCCCCGCACAATCAGCGCTGGTTCGTTCAGTTGCTTAAACTGTTCCATCAATATAGCTTCCAACATACTGCGTTGGGGCTCTATGCCCGATAAAATGGCCAGCACTTTATACACCACTGGTCGGTTTACCTTTTTCAACCTTGACAAGGGCCCAATATACCGGATGTTTAAACCCTTTATGCTCGACATATCCCCGCTAAGACGCTGCTTTACATCAGCATAGTCTGGTACCCAAATGGACGTAAAGTGCCGTAATAAACTTGCATGAACTTGCCTGCCCATCCAGCGCAACCAGGCATAACGCAAGGGAATATTTAACTGGTGTGCCATAAAAACGGAAGGCAAACTACGGCTGTAAACCCCATAACGATGATCAGATATAATGGCCGTTATTTGATGCCTCGACACGATATCGTCTAGTTGTTTATGTTCAGCTTGAATGGCCCGCCATATTTTGGGTACCTGCCAAAGCATAGACAAAAACATACTACCATGCTTGGGGTAAACCACGTTATAGGAAGGTAATTCCTCGTAGGGTAAGTCAGGGAATGCCCGGCGTAGCAAGGCCAATGCATCCCCATCTGAAGCCACAACCACCTTGGCGCCTTGACTGAGCAAATCCTCTATAATGGGCACCGTTCTAGCAGCATGCCCAAGCCCCCAGTTTAAAACAGCAACCAAAACTATACTATCGGGCATTTTTTTACGTTTATATGAAGAGCGCTATCAAGCGCATGAGCAAAATACGTATTTTTGCAGAGAATCATCAAAATATTTCAGCTATGCAAATCGGAAAAATTTCACGCGCGCTTATCGTGCTGGCAATCGTAAGCCTTTCTTTATCGGCTTGTACCAGTAGCCGTTACGGTCGTCCTAAACGCAAAAAGGGTTGTGGTTGTCCCGCGTGGAGTTACCAGCAGCAAAATGAGCAACAGGCTCAAACACTGGCCTTGTGCATGCTACATTCTGGCATAGAGCAAAATTAATCGCTCGCAAGCAGTACCTGATACGCCATAAAAAAGCAGGGTTTGTCTCTATTTCTAGGACAAACCCTGCTTTTGTTTTAGATGCAACGGCGTTTTATCGGCCTCTGCGTTCACGTACTTTTTCCAAGAGCGTGCGCTTAAATTCGCGCTCGGCCATTGGTAGTTTTACCAACTTTTTGGCCGATAATACTTTCTTGAACTTAGCGTAGTACTCGCGATGTAAATTGGCAATCTGTGTTTCAAGGTCTAAATGCTTGTTGATTAACTCGTCGGCTTCTGCCTCGGTTAATTCACCTACCTTTTTTTTCAGGTTGGGCCTAGCAGCCTTCCGCATGGCTTTTTCCTTGTCGCGCATCTCGTTGTATAATGGCCAAAAGGTTTGCGATTCACTGGTTGTCAGGGCCAGTTGTTGGGTGATGTAAGCAGCCCGGAGTGCTTCAATTTTTTCGCCGTTTGGGCCGTCAATGTCTTCATCGTCGTGGTCCGGGTGTTGCGCAAAGGCTAGGTTACTCGCTAATAGGAGTAGGCTGAGGGATAATAGAAACTTGTGCATGATATTTCGTTGAGGGCTAGGGGTTAAAAAATGTCGCTAAAATGTTCTTCATCTAGTTCGTCTAGGCTTTCTTCCAAGTAAGCGTCTAGGCTTTCGGGGTCGATACCTTCCAGCATATCTTGGGGGCTATCGTTTACACTGGCCAAAAGCTCTAGGCTAAAATCGTCGATGTTGGCATCAATGTAGGCTTCAATCACCTGCGGTTCAATACCGCTGAGCAAGGCTTCTGCATCGCTACTGGCCGGACTAAAGTTTCGGCTTAGCAAAAAGAACAAACCTGTAATGCTGGCGGCGGCCAGCAAAGGCCAAACACTCCAGCGTGTAGCGGTTTTGCGCGGCTCTGCCTTAACCTGGGCCAAGACCTGTTCCGGCAGCTTGGCAAAGTATCCCGCGGGCACATCCTGCTGCTGACGCAGTTTCTGGAGCGCTTCGTGGATGTCGGGACTAAATTTTTCTTCTGGTATCATAGCTTAATCGTCTAATCATTGTTGTTGCATAGCACTTTTCACAAACTGCTCAATTTTTTTCACGGCCAGGTGGTACGATGCCTTGAGCGCGCCTTCCGAGGTACCGGTAATACTGGCAATCTCCTCGTAGGGCAGTTCGTCGTAGTAGCGCATGTTGAACACGGCTTTTTGTTTGGCCGGCAACTGGTCGATGGCCCGCTGTAGCAATTGTTCAATCGCCTCCCCCTCCAAGTAAGGTTCCGCACTCAGTTGGATATCGCTATCCGATGCCGTGGCCAAGGTACTCGCCGAGCGAGATTCTTTTTCTAAGAACGACAGCGCTTCGTTCGTGCCAATCCGGTACAGCCAAGTAAATAAACTCGAGTTGCCTTGAAATTGGTCAATGGCACGCCATGCTTTCAGAAAGGTGTTCTGCACCACGTCGTCGGCATTTTCATGTGTCAAAACCAAGCGCCTCACATGCCAATAAACCCGCTCTTGATACGCCTGCATCAAGCGCTTGAACCCCTGCTCCTTAGTGTGGGCATGGGCAAGCAATGCTAGCATGTCGCGTTCATTTTCGGGCTGGTTCAGCATTCTTTTGCGTTTAGGTAAGCTTAACTTCTGGCCTTTGTTCCATCCTTTGACCATCGCGAAGCATGATGGTTTAATTTGATGTTTATATTTTTTTGGGCGTGCCCCCAGCCGCATGCGCACCCATAGGGTTGCGCCTGCGGCTGGGGTCGCTCCCCTCCGGGGGTCGCGTTGCTCCGTGCTGCGCACCGCCCGCTAGGCGGGCGCCCTCCGGGCAGCTCACGCGAAGGCGGACTTTATTTTACTGTATAGCTTACGTTGCGTCCGCTTCCTTCTTTCTCAATCATTCCTTTATTGGTTAACACGGCCAACAGACGTTTTACGGTAGGTAACGGCATAGCCAATTTTTCAGAAATTTCTCCAGACTGAATGTTAGGCCTGTTTTGAATTATATTAAAAATTAATTTTTCTTTGGATGAAAGTTGTGACTCCTGACCACTTACATTCAATTTCAACATCAGTTGGGATTGAATATTAGACAAACAACTCAAAAATAACTTTCAAATACAAAATGACACGATTTGATACGTATTTATTTGATTATGATACGAAATATGCCCCATAAAGATGGATTATAGTATTTTTGCATTGCATCCCAGCCAAAATTTACCTTTCTCTTTCGCTATTTTACCCCTTCTAAACGTTAGCGAAATCGTAGAACTCACCAGTTTGCCTATAGAAACAGTCTTAAGTTTATTGGAGGAGATTGAAACCAACAATTAGGCCTAGAATCAAGCCACCGATAGAGTACAAATAAGAAGAGTAGAAAAATGATTAAAGTTCAAATTATACTATTAGCGACGTTATTGATGATTACTTCTTGCATCAATACAAAGTTCTATAATATATCTGAATGTGATATAAGCAAGGATATCATTATTTCGAAGTTAAAGGCTCAGAAAGTTACGGCGAAAGATGTAGCCGTAACCCTATCAAAAAGAGATAGCAGTCGGTGTGGCGTTTTTAGCCTCACTGTTGATAAGTGGACTGGACTCAAAACGAACTACAATGTAGTTTCAATTCCAGTTTTGAAAACAGAAAAAGATATATTTACAAATGCATATTTTCTAAATGGTGAGCTAAGGCAAGGATTTGACCATCAGCTAACTATGGAAAAAATTGACTACGAAATAATGGAATTTAGAAAAGAAAAAGGAAGCTTTTATGATGACAAAACCTTGGAAGAAATAGAAATAAATTACCGAAGGGGTATTAATGTTTTTCCTGTAGGGTACTTATGGATGACCAACCTACAACCAACTACCAACTAGTATCGGCCTAGCGATGTGAAGCGGTGGCCCGCGGGGCCAGACCGCAACGCGGGCCGAGCGCCAGCGAACCCCGAAGGGCTCCGCAAAGGAGCGTAGCGACTGCGCGAACCGCGCAACGTGAACGATGCGGTTTTGCGAAGCAAAAATAATGGTGCTTAATGCACCATTATAGCAAGTGAACCAATTCGTCCTAGAATTGGCTCGCCGCCGCACCGCGGCGGAGGCCCAAAATGATTAAATGATAAAATGACGGTTGGAAGAAATGACTTGCGGAAGGTATCCTTGTATTAAGCCCTCGCGGCAATTTTATGTCTGAAGATTTGAGTACTTTCGCGGTCTAAACTACTTAAACCGTGGATAAAAATAAACTGTTTTGGCTAGGCCTACCGCTTTTGCTGCTGGTGCTTTGGCTCGGTAAAAAATGGTACCAAGCCCCCAAGTTTGCCAATGGCTACGAGGCGCCCAACTTTACCGGCACCAAGCCCGATGGTAGCACGCTGCAACTCCAAGATTTCAGGGGCAAACTCGTGCTCATCGATTTTTGGGGTAGCTGGTGCCCACCCTGCCGTGCCGAAAACCCCGACTTAGTGAAGCTGTACAATACTTACCACAACGCTAGTTTTGCCAACGCCCAAGGTTTTGAAATTATATCGATAGCCGTTGAAACCGAAAAAGAAGCCTGGCTTGCAGCCATCCAAAAAGATGGACTGCTGTGGGATACGCACGTATCGACCCTAGAGCGATTCAACGACCCCATCGTAGAGGCCTACGGCGTGAAAGAAATACCAAGCAAATACCTGCTCAATGAAAAAGGGCTGATTATAGCTGTCAACCCTGACACGCGGCAGCTTGAAAAACTGCTAAAAGAGCGCTTGAAATCTTAAACAACTGACAAAATGTCTTTTTGGCAGTTATGGCAGCAATCTTGCTAAGAGTATGTTTGAATTTTGGGTTTCGAAGGAAAAATGAGCTATTTTTTGATGAGCTTGATTTAAAAAATGGGCGCATAGTGGAGCTACGTAACTATTTTTTAAAGCAAAAATCATCGGAAAAGAGCTGTTTTTCGCCGGAAGCTAAAGTCCAAACATACTCTAAGGGATTGCATTGCCCACACACTTCACCATACCTTAAATATTCACCATGAGCGATCAACATAACGAAGAGCTGATTGAGCCCCAAGATGAAGCCTTGGATCAAAACGCCGACGAAACTGTAGAAAATACCGAAGCGCAAGCCGATAACAGCGCTGCCGAAACCGAAATGGATCCACTGGCTAAAGCTGAAAAAGACTTGGCCGAGATGAAAGATAAATACCTGCGCCTTTATGCCGAGTTTGACAACTACCGCCGCCGTACCTCGCGCGAACGCTTGGAACTAGGCAAGGTAGCCTCACGTGAACTCATGGTGGCCATGTTACCCGTGGTCGACGACTTTAAACGCGCCCAAAAAGTAGCCGAAAGCAGCGAGGAAGCTATCCCCGAAGGCTTGGAACTCATCATCAACAAGTTCTACCAGATACTGCAAAACCAAGGCCTTAGCCCCATGGAATCAACCGGCCAAAACTTTGATGTTGAACTACACGAGGCCGTGACCGAATTCCCCGCCCCAAGCGAGGACCTCAAAGGCAAGGTTATCGATACCCTTGAAAGTGGCTATTTCTTAAACGACGTGATTATCCGCTACGCCAAGGTGGTAGTTGGAAAATAAACCTATAAATTAAGCCTCCCCATGGCGAAACGTGATTATTACCAAGTGCTGGGCGTTGCTAAAAACGCTAGCAAGGACGACCTCAAGAAAGCTTACCGCAAGTTGGCGATGGAATTCCACCCCGACCGGAATCCCGACAACAAGGAAGCCGAGGAAAAATTTAAAGAAGCTGCCGAAGCTTACGACGTACTCTCAGACGATGATAAACGCCGTCGCTACGATCAGTACGGCCATGCTGGCGTAAGCGGTGCTGGACAACAGTACCAAGGTGCCAACATGGAAGATATTTTCGACCAGTTTTCCGATATTTTCGGGGGAACACCCTTCGAATCGTTCTTTGGTGGTGCGCAAGGTAACCGCGGTCGCCGCCAAGGTGGCGGTACTGGCCAACCTGGCTCAAACCTCCGGGTAAAAGTTAAATTGACCCTGGAAGAAATTGCCACCGGTGCCAACAAGAAGATTAAAGTTAAAAAATACGTGCCTTGCGAGCCTTGTGGCGGCTCCGGCGCAAAAGATAAAAGTGCTGTAAATACTTGTAATACCTGTCGTGGCTCTGGCTATGTGCGCAGGGTTCAAAATACCTTCCTGGGCCAAATGCAAACTACGGCCGAGTGCCCAACTTGCCACGGTTCTGGTCAGGAAATTACCGCCAAGTGTACCTCTTGCCGCGGCGAAGGCCGTGTATATGGCGAGGAAACCATCTCTATTGATATACCAGCCGGTGTGGCAGAAGGCATGCAGCTCTCTATGGGCGGCAAAGGTAACGCCGGTATGCAAAAAGGCCGTGCAGGCGACTTGCTCATATACATCGAGGAAGAAGCACACGAGGAATTTAGCCGCGATGGCAACAACATCATGTACGAGCTGTTCGTGAATTTTGCCGATGCAGCCCTTGGTGCCAAGGTTGAAGTACCTACCCTCGAAGGTAAGGTTAAAATTACCATTCCACCAGGCACACAGTCGGGCAAGGTACTCCGCCTCAAGGACAAAGGCCTACCTGCCCTGCAAAGCTATGGCAAAGGCGATTTCTTGATCCATGTAAACGTTTGGACGCCACGTAACCTCAGCAACGAAGAACGCGCTATCCTGGAAAAATTCAGGGGGGCCACCAACTTTGAACCCAACCCATCGAAACAAGACAAAGGCTTTTTCGAGAAGTTCAAGGAGTTTTTCACCAGCTAATTACAGCTCCAGCCTCGCAATCCTCAAGTAGCCTCGCCTAATGGCCGAGAAATAAATGACATTGCTGGCCGTTTGCAAGCCGTAGCGTAGTTCAAATACAATTTTCAACAGCTCCGTGTCAAACATGCTGCGGCGTTGGGTTTCCCCTTTGCCATCAACGATGTATTCATTCACGTTGGTGCTGGTATTCACCTCGTTGTTGTAGATAAAACGTAGGCTTCGGGGCGCTTTCATGAGGAAGTATGAAGAATATCGGCCCTCATCGTCTTGCGATTGTTGCCTCTTGGGCATAATTTTACGCCAATGTACATCGCCAGAGGGATGCATGCTAATGAGTAAAAGGTCCTCGTAATAGTAATCGCGCTGGCTATCCGTCCAGCCACCGGCAGGTTGCGCCCCAAAAGAAGGGCCAGTGCCCAGGCGGCGCACAAACATTTTGTATTGTTCGGCAACCAGTACGATACCACCGTCACGGCGTAGGGAAATATCAGTAATAACGAGGTCATTTAATGCCCCCCGGTGCTTTTTTTCTGATTTACCCGTGGCCGTTGTCACAAACTCCAGCGGGAATAACTCAAATTTACTGAACACCGCCTCTGGGTTTTCAGGGTTCATGGACAGGTAAAAAGAGCCCTGCATATCGCTCACGTTATCAAGGCCAAACAAACCAGCTCCTACTAGCTTTCGGTTCAGATTATCAAATTCAAATTTAGCCCCGTTGATGAGGTTACCCGAGGTAGGCACCGCCACTGGCTTAACGCCCTGTGCATTGACCATCGTCACCTTAAAATGGGCTTCTTCTTTACGCGCCTTGCGGTTATCCGACATGAAAACAAAGAAGGCCTCCGCCTTATTACTGACCACGGCTTGCTGGAAATCCTGTGAATATTCACTGTAATTACTCTCTATTTTGGCCGCAAGCGTCAATTTAAAGCTGTTTAAGTCATACACCACTAGGTCAATATTAAAATAAGCATCCGAGCGGAAAGCCAAGAGATAGCGGTTATTTTCCGACATGATCAAGTTGCTAGCGGGTAAGGCATCACGGCCCACAAAAGGATGAATCAACAAAGTGGTATCAAGCTTTGCGGCACGGTTAAACCGGCTGGCGTATAAATTCGTGTTGCCTCCTTCAAAACGGTAATGGAACACGTAAAAACAGTTTTTATCTGTACCTGCCCCCAGCACAAAAGAACGGTTCCGGCCAAAGTCAACAGGCTTAGTACCAACCAGTTCCATATTCCGGTTATAGGTATAAATCTTATAATCGCCGTTCAGGTCCATGAACACGTGAATAGAGTCGCCAAAGCCCGCTGTGAGCAAATATTGATCGTTGTTGCGCAGCAGTATCTCTTCCGAAAGCTTGACATCTTGTGCGGTCAAAGCCCATGAAAGCAGGCTAAAAATGTAAATCAAAATCTTTTTCATGTTGTAAATATAAGTCGGCAAACGCTGCATCACCGTATTTTTTTAAAATAAATTGTTGATTTGGGCACCCCGGCTCGCGCTGCTCGCCGTCGCTAGGTTTCGGCGCTCGCTATTCGCTCGGCCCTGCGGGCTGGCCGCCCTTTGGTCGGCCACGCCTTCACAGCGCTGGTGCGATTGATGGGCTGGCCTCCCTTTGGTTGCGCCACGAGCCATTTGCAGGAGCAAATGGTGCGCTTGCTACGAATGTGCATTAAGCACATTCATTTTTGCTACGCAAAACCGCTACGCTTATACAGCGCTGGTGCAGGCACAGGCTAAACATAAGCTATTAGGTTTCGTATAAATAGCTGTGTGAGCCTAATCCCGCGCTTACTGCTATAGTTACAACGCAATCAAGGGGTCATTGCGCTAAAGGACACTTAAAAATAATTGATTCAGCTAAAATCCAAACATACTCTAACGTTAAGTCCCTATATTGCATAATCGTTTGACCAAAAGTATATATACAACCCAAAAATACCTTCCAAATGAGAAAGCCAAAGTCTAGTACACTTGCTCGTTTAATCCAATTATTACACCAAGCTCAAGCACCTGAAGTAAACCAAGCCTCGCGCCGAAAGTTCATCAAGGATGTTTCAAAAACTGGAGCTTTTATAGGCTTAAGTAGCCTCATACCTTTATCAGCATGTAACAGTGGCAAAAAAGCCAAAGATGCCCGAATTGCCATCATCGGTGCTGGTCTAGCCGGCTTAAACTGTGCCTATACCTTGCAGAAACTAGGCATTAAAGCCAGCATTTACGAAGCCGATAAGCGTGCTGGCGGACGGGTACTCAGCAAAAAAGACATAATGGGCCCAGGCTTTGTAACGGAGTTTGGCGCCGAATTTATCGATACCGACCATAAGGAGATGCATGCCCTAGTCAAGGAATTCGGCTTTGAACTGATTGATGTAGAGCAAGACAAACTCAAAAACCCGGATTTAATCGTAAACAGCTATTTCATCGATGGCAAACACTACTCGGAAGAAGATGTACTTGCTGAATTTAAAAAGATTATCCCACAACTGGAATCCGACCGCTTAATCTGCGGCGAGAATTACGATACTGAGGCCGCCAAGGCTTTTGATCTAACCTCGCTCGAAACCTACCTACGTGGGTTTCAATGTGCCACATGGCTGCAAGATATGCTCATCGCAGCCTATGTAGGCGAATACGGCCTTGATGCCGACAACCAATCGTCCTTGAACTTCCTCAGTTTTGTGGGATTAGATTCCGAAAAGTTTAAAGCTTTCGGCGATAGCGACGAACGCTACAAGGTAGTTGGCGGCAATCAACGTATCCCCGACGCCCTGTACGATAAAGTTAAAGACCAAGTTAGGTTTTCCTACACCTTGGCCTCCGTGGTGCAAGAAGCCGACAATACTTACACCCTAACCTTTGGCAATGCCGAAGTCATTACAGTTGATTACGTGGTACTATGTATCCCTTTCACCATCCTGCGCAACGTAAAACTGGACCTGAAAGAGATGCCCGATAAAAAACTAGCTTGTATTCAACAACTCAGCTATGGACAAAACAGTAAACTGTTTTTGGCCCTGCAATCAAGGCCCTGGCGTTTGGCCAACCCAAGCCGTGCTGGGTACTTGTTCCACAAGCGTATATTTAATGGCTGGGACAATACCCATATGCAAAGTAACAACGAGGGAGCCGGGGCTTATACCGTATTCCTTGGCGGCCGTGATTCCTTAAAAGTGGCCACAGCGGCTTCGGCCGCAGGCCTGCGCGATCGTATCCCGGAAGATATTGTGGCAGATTACCTCAATGAACTGGACCAGGTTTTCCCTGGTTCAAAAGCAGCTTATGCTAATGTCAACGCAGCTGCCTTCTGGCCCAACAACCCCAACATGAAAGGTAGTTATGTCTGCTATACCGTGGGGCAGTGGAGCTCTATTGCAGGCTGGGAAGGCAAGCCCGTAGGTAATGTATTATTTGCTGGCTCCCACTGTAGTTCAGATTACCAAGGCTTCATGAATGGTGCCGCAGAAACAGGTCGTCAAGCAGCCGAGGAACTCGCCAAGCGACTAGGCCTTTAGAATATCTTTAAACTGAGCACCGAGATATCATCGGGGAAATCATTGTCGCCCTTGAACACATTAACGGCTTCAATCAGGCGTTCGGTGTACTGCTTGGTGCTCAGTTGTGCGTTGGCCTTGGTAAATTCAACCAAGCGGTTTTCGCCAAAATATTCGCCATCCATATTGGTGAGCTCTGTTAGTCCATCGGTATAGCTCACGATGAAGGCTTGCTCTGGGATGATGAGCTCGCCCATCTCAACCTTGGGTATTTTTTTGAAAGTACCTAGGATGGTACAACCTTTATCTAACCAAGCAATATTATCGCCTTGGTACAAGATAGGCGGGTTATGACCGGCATTGATATAACGCAACTGACGGGTTTGCGTATCGTATTTGCCCACGAACAAGGTGATGAACTTATCGCCTTGGGTGCTTTTGAGTACCACCGAGTTGAGGCGTTGAATAAACAGGTCAGGGTCCAAGTCGGCATTGATCAAGGCATGCAGGTTGGCCTGGAAGTTAGCCATCAAAAGTGCTGCGGCTACACCTTTACCGGAGATATCGGCCATACAGAAGAAAAAGGACGTTTCGCCGAAAGGAATATAATCATAGTAATCGCCGCCGATACCCTCGTGCGGTAGGTAGTAGCTACCGAGTTCGTAATGCGGGGTAATGGGCAGCTCGCTGGGGATCAAGGAGGTTTGAACCTTGGCAGCCAGGTGCATTTCGCTACGGAAGCGTTCTTGTTGCAACTGCTGCTTAAACAGGCGTTTATTTTCTATGGCCACCGCGATGATATTGGTGATGGTCGAAATAAAGCGCATTTTCTCGTATAGGTCGTCGTCGTCCGAAAAACCACCTAGGAAGGCATAAGCAATGGGATATTCCTTATGTAGCACGGGGAGGGCCACATCGAACTCGGCCATGAGAGGGTTTGTTTGTTGGCCGAGGTTAGTTAGGCGCTTAATCTGGTCAAACTCGCCACGGATATCATATACCAGTAAACTTTCGTCGATACCATTGTGTATGGCACAAACCCAGCCTTCATCTTTGCGGACCCAAAGCATGAGCTTTTTGATTTTCATCTCCCAGCTCAGGATGTCCTTGTAAATTTTGTATAAATCGCTGGCCGACACGTTGTTGTTGATGGCCTGGGTTACCTCCAATAGCCGGTTGATCTGTAACTGGCGGAAGTACAGGCTGCGCTCCAAAAGGGTTAAATTTGAAGCTGGGTCGGTATGACGAATAGAGCTCATGGTGAATATGGCTGCTAAGGTAGCCAATATTTGGCAAAATGGGGGAAATTGGCGAAAATTGGTGATGATGGGTAGTGATTGGTGAAAATTGGTGATGATAGGTAAAGATTGGTGAAAATTGGTGAAAATTGAGGCGAGCTGCGTAAAAATCTATTTGATAGCTCCTTTTACCCATCTTATGCAAATTTCACCAACATTAACCCCTCTTAACCCATTAATAATTAACCATTTATAATTAAAAAGCGCCAGCGATGTGGAGCGGTGGCGCGACGCGCCAGACCGAGCCGCCCTAATTGTCGAGGCGAGGCATGCATCGCCTCCCGCCGCAGGCGGGCAGGGCGGCGAAGGGCCGAGCGACAGCGAGCCGCGCAACGTAGCGGCGGCGCACCGCGCCGAGGCGCCCAAAAAGAAAAAAAATAAAGCACAAAAGCGCAGAACAACACTTATATAGGGCTTAAACAGGTTAAAAACACATTAATTTGCACTATTTGAGCTGAAATAACCACAATTATCGTACAAGCTGCTTAAAAATGCCTACCTTGTACGCTTAAACTAGCCGAGTTGGTTCAAGTGGACATTGTGAAAGCTAGCCCAACTCATATTCTTTCTTCTTTTTAACTTCTTTTTATGAACATTTTTGTAGCCAAATTGAATTTTTCAACAACTTCTGACGGACTTCGCGCAGCATTCGAACAATACGGTGATGTTAAGTCAGCTAGCGTTATTATTGATAAGATGACCAACAAATCAAAAGGCTTCGGCTTTGTTGAAATGGAGGACGATTCTGAAGCTCAAAGCGCTATCAATGCTTTGAACGACAGCGACTTGGACGGTAGGAACATCGTTGTGTCTAAAGCACAACCACGCGAAGACCGTAACAACGGCGGCGGCGGTGGCGGTGGCTACAACCGTAATCGTTACTAGTCAAGCTTGATACAGCAGTGATGCTGTTTTAAGGTTCTAAGAACAACACTAAATGGGTAAGTTGCATGAAAATGCGGCTTACCCATTTTTTTTTGCCCTAAAAATGGCAAAGCAGTAGCCGTAGAAATGAACCTGCCAGTTCGTTTTAAATTGCAGTAATAATGCCGAGGCTAGCTCGGAGTGTTTTGTCGTCGAGCACCTCATCCCAGGTGACATGACCTATTGCTCGGAGCAATGCCGCCCGAATTTGACCTTGACTGTTTTTCTTGTCTTGCTTTGCAAAGTCAAGAATGGGCTGCGCGGGGATATCTTGCAAGGCGGGATAATGAACCTGCACGTAATCCTTTATTTTAATCCAGTCGGCCTCCGGGAAACCAAGGTGCTGCACAGCGATATACAACTCCGCAACCAAACCCCAAGCCACGGCCTCGCCATGTAGTAGGTCACGCCCTTGCGATAGATAATAGCTCTCTATGGCGTGGCCTACGGTATGGCCTAGGTTTAAGGCTTTACGCAGGCCGCTCTCATGTGGATCTTGGGCTACAATGCCTTGTTTCACGGCGATAGAAGCCAATATCTGCTCCGTGCGGAGCTGATTCAAATCAAGTTGCAATAAGCTATCAAAATGCGCTGGACTATCCAGCAAAGCATGCTTGAGCATCTCGGCAAAACCACTCATGCGCTCGCGCAGCGACAAGGTTCGTAAAAACTGGGGCTCAAGTACAATGGCTGCCGGGTGCTGAAACAGACCCAACATGTTTTTTAAATGCTTAAAATCTACACCCAGCTTGCCGCCAACCGAGGCATCCACCATAGACAGCAAGGTGGTGGGTATTTGCACGAAATCGATACCGCGCTTCCAGGTTACGGCACAAAATCCGCCCATATCACCAATTACGCCACCGCCCAAGTTGAGGAGTAATGCCTTGCGATCGAGCTGCAGCTCGGCCATTTCCGACCAGATATACTGGCAGGTTTCTATATTTTTATGGACTTCCCCCGCAGGAATCGTGATACACTGCGTTTCTGCCAGGTCAAGTTCGGCTTGTACAATTGGCCAACAGTGTACACGGGTATGTTCATCACAGAGCACCAGCACCTGGCTGTAAGCAGCCTGGCCGAGCCAATGCTTAAACCCTGTCCAGGCATCTTGCCCATAAAACAAGGGGTAGTCTGTGATGAAGTTGGCTATCATGCGTTGGTATCTAGTTGTATGCCCCAGCTGGCTTGCATCGATGCTCCAGCTTGTAGCGGCGTAAGGCCAAGGCCATTATTGAACGCATTGGCCGCACAGCTCATCGGCTCGAAAGCGATGCCGCCCCGCCAAGGCGGAATGAACACTTGTAAGAAGTTAAATTTGCCCTCGCCAGTTTCCTGCCAGTACTTTAAGGTTTGATGGGGGGATTGCAACACACACCAAGCCTTCCCGCTGTCCGATAACATAAAACCATTGTCGATGTTGAAACTAGGGTCAATGGCTTGCAGTTGTTCAAATGACCCCGGCAGCAAAGTGCCGGTTGGAATCAAAGCTCCAGCCACTTCGATACCTTGGTTTGGTGGTAATTGGAAGCTACACTGTTCCAAGCTATCGGCAAGCTTGAAGTAAGGGTGCCAACCCATACCCATCGGGATGGCCTTTGGAGCAAGGTTTTTTATGGTAGTAGTACAAGTGTAGCCTTCAGCATCGAGTTGGTGCTTGATGCTTACTGCGAAAGGAAACGGGTAAGCAGGGTTATCACCTTCGTACTGGTAGGTAAAGCTTAGGCTAGCCATGGCATCTGTCAGGTTACTTTCCGACAGTTCAAAGGCTTTATCCTGGCAAAAACCGTGAATAGCATTTTGTTCGTTGGGCGCCATGTTGAGCGGGAACTGGTATGTTTGCCCATCAAACTGGTATTGGCCTTTATCGAGGCGATTGG
Source organism: uncultured Saprospiraceae bacterium (assembly GCA_964508975.1). GTDB lineage: Bacteria > Bacteroidota > Bacteroidia > Chitinophagales > Saprospiraceae > CAZDVQ01. The sequence continues at coordinate 4,291 of CAZDVQ010000034.1, read as the reverse complement.
GGAAGGGACATAAAAATATGCTGCGCCCATAGTGCAGCGATTGCAGGTGCGCCTCATCGGGGTAGCCTTCAATCAGCTCGGTATCTTGCAGGATAAGGCTTTGCAGTAAGGCTCCAAAGGCCGGTACAATCGTCATAGATTGCCCTGTTTGTTCATTGGATACACGTACAAAATTTGTTCCCCACTGCGGGTAAGTATCGAGTGTGAACATGGGTTTAGCCGTTAAAGTGGTTCATGGTATGTTGCAAACCAGCTAGGCCAAAATTTTTGATAGCGGCACAAGCCTTGTTCACGATCTCGGGCATCTTGGCTTGTTCATCGGCGGTCCAGTTGCCGAGCACGAACTCCACCTGGCGGCCTTTGGCAAAATCGCTACCGATGCCGAAGCGCATCCGCGGGTACTCTACGGTGCCCAAGGTTTCTTGTATATGTTTCAAACCGTTGTGGCCGCCATCCGAGCCTTTGGCCTTGATGCGCAGCTTGCCAAAATCGATACTCAGGTCGTCGAGCACAACCAGGACATTATCTTTTTCAACACCTTTTTTCTCCATCCAGTACTTGATGGCCTTGCCGCTCAAGTTCATGTAGGTAGAAGGTTTAAGGAAAGTGAAAATACGGCCTTTATGGCGCCACTCGCACACGGCACCCAGGCGGTCGTCCACGAAGCTCAGGTTCTCTTGCTTGGCAAAAGTATCGAGGATTTGGAAACCGATATTGTGTCGGGTATTGCTGTACTCTGCTCCGGGATTACCCAGGCCAACGATTAAGTATTTCACGGCGTATAGGATTAAACAAAAAAAACGCAGCGAATAGCTTCGCTGCGTTTTTACAAAATATGCATAGCAAAATGGAATGCGTATTATTTTCCGTCTTTCGCCTGTGCAGAACGAAGTGCACGTGGGATTTCCACAGATGCCAACGGAAGTGCAGGAGAGCTCAAGATTTCAACACCTTCAGTCAAGAGGATGTCGCGAACACGGATAGATTTACCCAAACCGAGTGGCGTCACGTCGAGGGTAATTTCGTCAACCATCGTTTCTGGGGTTGCTTTGATACGTACTTTACGTACTTTTTGCATCAATTTACCACCCACGCGTACACCTTCTGCAAGACCGGTCAAGCGAAGTGGAACGTCAGCTTTTACAGCAACACCTGGAACCAATTCCAAGAAGTCAACGTGTTGGATTTTATCAGTTACTGGGTGGAACTGAACTTCTTTAACGATGGCTTTGCGTGTTTGGCCGTCAACTGTAATCTCAGCGATAAGGAACTTATCGGTGAAAACGAGGCTAGCAATAACGCGCTCATCGGCTAAGAAATGTAAATTTTCTTTTCCGGCTGCATAAACAACTGCAGGCGTTTGGGCATTTTTACGGAAAATCGCGGTAGCAGTTTTTCCTAATTCGGTGCGCTTAACACCTTCGACAACAACACTTTGCATGATGCGGTATAATTAAACAGAATACGATGGGTTCATTTACAGAGGCGCAAAGATAGACATATTTTTTATTTCAGCGCGCTTTTGATTATTTTTTTTCTTGAAACTGAATGTTTTAGAATTTCAAGTGCTTGATGGTTTGCGATTGGTTGATGAGCTGGCGCAAAGAATCTATACCAATTTTAAGGTGGTTATCCACAAAGCTGGTGGTTACTTTCTTATCGCTCTCCTCGGTTTTCACGCCTTCTGGTACCATGGGCGTATCTGAAACCAGCAGCAGAGCCCCGGCGGGGATCTCGTTGCGGAAGGCTACCGAGAAGATGGTGGCCGTTTCCATGTCGATAGCCATGGCGCGAACATCGTGCAGGTAATCTTTAAACTTCTGGTCGTGTTCCCATACGCGGCGGTTGGTGGTGTAAACGGTACCGGTCCAGTAATCGAGGTTATACTCGCGGATGGTGGTAGAGATGGCCTTTTGCAGCGCGAAAGCGGGTAGTGCGGGCACTTCCGGCGGGAAATAATCGTTCGAGGTACCCTCGCCGCGAATCCCTGCGATGGGCAGGATAAGGTCGCCCACATTGTTTTTGCGTTTTAGTCCGCCACATTTACCCAGGAACACGATGCCCTTGGGCTGGATGGCCGATAGCAGGTCGCAAATGGTCGCAGCGTTGGCACTCCCCATCCCGAAGTTGATGATGGTGATGTTGTCGAAGGTAGCGGCCTGCATGGTTCGGTCGAGGCCATAAATGCCCACCTTGTGCCACTCGGCAAACATGTTCACGTACTTGCTAAAGTTCACGAGGATAATGTACTGGCCAAAAGCCTCAAGCGGCATACCCGTGTAGCGCGGCAACCAGTTTTTTACGATGTCTTGTTTAGTTTCCATTTTTACGGTCGTTTTTTTTGATAAGTATTGTGGTGCAAAGGTAGGGAAAGCTGTTTGAATTGGGTAAAGGTTGGTGAAATTGGGTGAAGATGGGTGAAATTTGGTAAATATGGATAAAAATAGCTTAAGTGGGTAAAAAAAATCCATTTTTACCCCTTTTTACCCCTTTACCCATTTTCACCCCTTTTTTTGGGGGGCCTGCGTCTCCCGATGGTCGCCGCCGCACCCTTCCGGGCTCGGCTGTTCGCCTCGGTGCTTCGCACCAGCCGCTACGCGGCTGCCCTCCAGGCTGCTAGGCCGAATAGTGTTCTGGCGTGCCTAACCCTGGGCTGAAAATTTTCAGGCCCTACATTAGGCGCACACGCAGGTGCGCCCCTACAACCTAATAATTAATAACTAATAACTTGGAAATGCCCCTTCTTCCATCCGCCAGTACCAACTCCACGAGGTAGAGGCCTGGTGCTAAGCCCGCGAGGTCTAGCTCAACTTGAACCGACTGCGTTTGTTGTAGCAAGATTGCTTGGCCCAGTTGGTTGTATAACTTTACCTGTACTATCTCGCTAGCATCCTTGCTCACCAGGTAGGCGAGCCCCCTGGCCGGGTTCGGGAATACCGAGAACGCTGCTTTAGCATAACCTCTAACCCCAACGGGTAAACCCTCGCCTTCCAGCGCTACTTTGTACCTCGAGCGGGGAGCATCGTGCGTGATGTAAAGGCTGTCCTGGTAGTTCTGAACCGCCGTGGGCGCGAAGCCCACGCTCAACAACACGCTGTCGCCCGGGGGCACACTATATTGCCCCGTGGGCGCTATGAAAACCGGGTTTTGCGTTGAAAAGCCGCTGACGTGCAAGGTATCAAGGCCGGGGTTACGCAGCCAAAACGATTGGTATTCCTGCTGCCCCACGGGCGTGGCCGCGAACAACAACTGCTGCTCGCTAGACTCTATGCGCATCCTTCCCGCTGCTATGCTGCAATCCCCCCCAAGGGGTACCACACATACGTCGTCTATGTAGTAGTATGGAGGCCATCCAAAACTTGTTGGTGGGGTATTAAATTCAATATCATTGTATAAATAGTGATTACCGATTACCAAATAACTAGAATTTATGTCTATTGAAAAAGCTCCACGTATCAATACCCAATTTGTCGTATCTCCTATCATTGTATCTACTTTCACGTCAGCTTGACCTTGAATTCCCATAGGATTTGTTAAGGAATTGTATATTGAATTCAAAAAAACTACTCCAATATTATTTGAATAATTTGTTGAGTTATCAGCGAGTGAAACGTACAAAAAAACTTCATAAACCTCGTCTTTTATGATTAAGTTCTTTAAGGTATTGCCAATGTATTCGTAATAAGCCAAATTATTTATGTAAATGCCATATCCCAACCCCCCCATAATTATTCCCTGTACGAGCATTTTGATACCCGAAAGTATTCATCGGAGCTCTCGCATCAAAAATACCATTTACGTAGCCACAAGGCGAAAAAAGATCCGGACTATTCAAAAAGCTAGACCAGCCATTTGCTTTGGTTACTTGATCCCAAGTACTAGACATAGGGTAGTCACTATTTAATTCTGGACAAGCGGTTATCTCCTCAAAACTACCATTTTGCACTAAATTCTGTGCTTTGCCCAACAGGCCCAGCAGCATACAAATAAAAAACGTGTATTTCATGATTCAACTATTTAATAATCAACAATTTATCAGCAAAGGTACTCCCGTCGGCACAGTAGCCTTCCACCAAGTACAAGCCGCTTCGCCAGGCCTCGCAGGGTATTTCTAGCAGCTCACGAGTACCCGCAAAACGCTGCTGCCAAACCAACTGGCCGTCTATGCTACGCACTAGCAGGTGCTGCAAGACCCTGTACTTGCTCTGCAACTGTATGTTCAAGTAATCCCGCGCTGGGTTGGGGTATATCAAGTAAGCATCTTCCTCGGTGCTTGGCGCGGCCTCCCGCA
>CAZDVQ010000033.1:0-48872 GCA_964508975.1 uncultured Saprospiraceae bacterium | reverse complement strand
ATTATTATACATCAACGTCGTAAAAAATTCTAAAAAAGCCTTGGTCAAACCATAATAATCGCTAAAAACAGCAGCGGAGCTGCCGTTTCCCCCCCCCCACCAGCTCAATAATTCGCGTTAGCTGGCCGGAGGGTGCGGCGAAGCCGCAGACCGAGCCGCCCCACTAACGTTTCTGGAAACTGTCTCTCACCTGTCAGCGGGGCGGCGAAGGGCCGAGCGAACAGCGAGCCCGAAGGACAGCGGCGACGCGCACGCGGCGCAACGCCCAAAAACAAATTTTTAAGTACTTTTGCTTTGAAATTCTTTAACCAAGAACCTAAAATAAGATGCAAAAGACTCTACTACTGCTTGTTGTACTGCTGTTTAGCGCATGTGCAGGTACCAAGCAATCTACCCAAAACTCGGCTGCCAAGCCCTTTGAATTCACTATTTTACAGCTGAACGATGTGTACGAAATCGCCCCGCTCGAAGGTGGTAAAGTAGGCGGTATGGCTCGGGTAGCCACGCTGTTGCGCCAACTCGAAGCCGAAAACCCCAATACCATTGCCGTACTTTCTGGCGATTTTCTGAGCCCCTCGTTTATGGGTACCCTCAAAATGGAAACTGGCGAGAAGATTGCTGGCCTCCAGATGATCAGCACCATGAACGCCGTTGGGATTGATTATGTAACCTTTGGCAACCACGAGTTTGACCTCAGCGACCCAGATTTGCTGCAAAAACGCATCGACCAATGTCAGTTCAAGTTTGCTTGTACCAATGTTCGTCGACTTAAAGATGGCCAGGAAATCAATTTTACACAATTTGGCCAAGCCATTCCTGATTTCCAAACGCATACCTTCAAACATATGGGCCAGGATATCAAGGTGTCTATACTTGGTGTTGTGATTCCCTTTACGCAGAAGTCCTATTTAAAGTATTTGCCTGTGGTTGAGTCCTTTAAAAATGGCTATCAAAATGCCCAGAAGGTATCCGACTTGGTTATCGCTATGACACACCTTAGCGTGGCAGAGGACATGCAGCTCGCTGCCGCGGTTCCCGGCATTCCCTTGTTCATGGGCGGCCACGAGCACGAGAACTTGAGTCGCTACGTAGAGCAAACGGCCATTTTGAAAGCGGATGCCAATGCCAAAACAGCTTATGTACATCGCGTAACTTTCGACCCAAATACCAAGTTGACCCGTATTAAATCTACCTTGGTTACCATCGACGATAAAATTGCCGAAGACCCCGAGGTGAAAAAAGAGGTTGAAAGCTGGCAAGCCAAGGTAAACCGCAGCCTCGAAAAAGATGGTTATGAAGCGGGTAGGGTAGTGGCCATTGCTAAAAGCCCACTCGACGGGCTTGAGGCGCACGTGCGTAATTTCCAAACCAACTATGGTCGCTATACTTTGCAAGCCTTCGAAGCAGAGTACCCCAACATGGATGTTTACGCTTTGAACGGTGGTAGCATGCGCATCGACGATAAGATTGCTGGCGAAATTACCGAGTACGATGTGCTGCGCACTTACCCCTTTGGTGGCGGTTTTGTGATTGTAGACATGAATGGTGCCGAGCTTATTGATTTCCTCAACACGGTGACTTACAAGAATAAAAACGACGGTGGTTACCACCAGTTGCTCCACGCCCAAGAAGCCAACGGCGGCTGGCAAGTAAAGGGCGTGCCTATCGACAAAGGAAACACTTATAAAGTAGCCTTAACCGAATACGTGGCTGGCGGTGGTGAAGCAAACCTCGGCTACCTTAAGAATATTAAATCAACCAAACCTGAGTTGCCCAACTGCCGTAACGATGTGCGCGACCTGGTTATCAAGTATTTCAAAGCACAAGGAACCCTTGAATAAACGTTTTGCATGCACCCTTTGGCTTGTGTTTATCTGGGCGTTTAGCGCCTCGGCACAAGTCGTCAACATCGAGGCCGAACGCATAAAATCGGGTAAAGAAGGCTGGGCCGGTACGCTCGGGCTAGCCTTCTCTATCTCCGAAAACGGTCGGCAATTGATTACGTTTAACGCCAACGCCCACACCCAGTACAAGTACAAGCGACATTTAGCCTTGCTGTTGGGCGAGTCTGTTTTCTCGCGGGCAGATGGCCAAAACTTTAATAATCAGGCTTTTGGGCATTTGCGCTACAATTACAAACTCAACCATTGGATGCGTTGGGAGGCATTTGGCCAGGTGCAATACAATAGGGTTGCTGGCCTTGAATCTCGTATACTGGCAGGCACTGGCCCAAGGTTTAAACTGGTGGATACCACCTTTGCCCGGGTTTACCTCGGCACTTTGTACATGGCCGAGTGGGAACGCTCTACCGAGCAGGTTTACTTGCAGCAACACCGCCTAGATGCTTATTTGAGCTTTACCATCCTGCCCCTCAAAACCATCAAAATTACCTCAACAACCTACTATCAGCCAAGTTTTGACCAGTTCAGTGATTTCAGGCTCTCCAATGATACCGAGTTGGCTTTTTCTATCCTTAAGTGGCTGGCCTTCACGGTGCGTTTCCGGTATATGTACGATGCGTTGCCGCCCGGTAATGGCCCTAATCGCATTTATAATCTCACCAATGGGCTGCGGGTAAGTTTATAGTTGTGAGATGTGAGATGTAAGCTGTAAGATTTTGTGCTTTACCACTTACATCTTACATCTTATTTGGGCGTGCCCCCAGCGCTGCGCTTGGGGTCGCTCCCCTTCGGGTGCGCTGATCGCTTAGTGCTACGCACCGCCCGCATGCGCGGGCGCCCTCCGGGCAGCTCACGCGGATTTTACCACACCGTCTGCTGCGCTTCACGCGTTGCGTTTGCATCCACCCCTCCTTTGCATGGCTACGATTAGGACACACATTGCCGTTGCTGCCCGTTAGCCAAATTCATTGTTCATCATTCAAAGTTCATCGTTATTTTGTGCCTCACCCCGGCGCTCTGCGCCGACCCTCTCCCCTGAAACGCTCGTAAACTCGCGTGTGGAGAGGGTTATGAAACCCTGACGGGTATATAAAATTCCCTCTCCACAACACGCGCAGCGTGTGCCCGAGGAGAGGGGTGGCACGAGCGCTAGCTCGTGACGGGGTGAGGCACCATAAGCAACGCTGCTGCAGGTGCAAAACCCCCAATTGAAACTAAAACAAGCAAAAAGCTGTTTTCCATAAGTCCAAATAATGATCCTAGTATTCATTAATATCTAAGACTACACCCCAAAAAAAACAATACATGAAAGCAGTAATATGTAATACCTACGGTCCACCTGAAGTAGCACAACTGGTTGAATTAGAAAAACCTACACCCAAAGAAGATCAAGTGCTCGTTAAAATCCATGCAGCAACGGTAAACCGAACAGATGCTGGCTTACGCAGTGCTTCGTACTTTATTTCTAGGTTCTTTACGGGTTTGCTTCGACCCAAATACAAAGTATTTGGTTGTGAGTTCGCCGGGACTGTAGAAGCTGTTGGCGCAAAAGTCACAAAATTCAATATCGGCGATTCCGTTTTTGGATTTAGCGAAAAAACCTTGGGTTGCCATGCGGAATATCTTACATTTGGCCAAGATGACGCCATTGCGCACATGCCCCAGAATTTAAACTTTGTAGAATCGGCAGTACTTACCGAAGGTGCACATTATGCTTTAAATGATATCAAGGCTGCCAAGGTTGAAAAAGGACAAAACGTACTAGTAAATGGCGCGACTGGTGCCATTGGCTCCGCTGCTGTTCAATTGCTGAAACACTTTGGGGCAAACGTAACGGCAGTGTGTGGTACGGCACACTTGGAGCTAGTCAAGTCGCTAGGCGCTGATGTTGTGATTGATTACCAAAAGGATGATTTTACCAAAATTGACCAAAAGTTTCACTTCATCTTTGATGCAGTTGGGAAGAGTTCGTTTGGTGTATGCAAACCCTTGCTCAGGGATAATGGTATTTATATCTCAACGGAGTTAGGCCGAAACGCCGAGAACGTGTTTTTGGCCCTATGGGGTACCGTAAAAGGCGGCAAAAAAGTAATGTTCCCCATTCCATCAATAAGCCAACAAGAAGTCATTTTTATCAAAGAACTAGCTGAATCAGGAGCATTTAAACCGCTCATCGACCGACAATACAAACTGGAAGAAATTGTAGCCGCCTACAAATATGTAGAATCAGGCCAGAAAATCGGAAATGTGGTGCTGAAGGTTGTGGATTAAATCTGTCGCGTGACATTAGCGTTGTGTACATGTCAAAGACAGATAGTTTTGCACAACCTAAAAATGCCGTGAAACGGCACCATATCTTAGCGATGGGTGAGGGAGTGCCGCAGGCACGACCGGAACCCATCGACAGATGCGATTAGAAATTGAGTCCTGAAAGGACGTTATGTAGTACAAATAAACGGTTTGTAGTATCGCCCCTTCAGGGCTCCATTATAGGAGGGCACTTTTCGATGGGTTCCGGTCGTGCCTTCAGCACTCCCTCACCCATCGCTGACAGCTTTTGCCGCGGTGCGGCACTTGATAACCATGAATAAACAACTTTGAGTCACATATGTATTTCCCAACTCTGCGACACGCAACAAATATTGCGTCTCTACGACCTCACTCATCGGGTACAAATTCTACCGAAATATTGATAAAAAAAATGCTAATTCATTAATAATTAACCATATATCATTAACCATTATAAATCGGCGGCAAGGGAGCGTAGCGACCGCACGAACCACGAAGTGCTCCGCAAAGAAGCGTAGCGACTGCGCGAACCACGAAGTGCTCCGCAAAGAAGCGAAGCGACCGCACGAACCACGAAGTGCTCCGCAAAGAAGCGTAGCGACTGCGCGAACTGCGTAACGTAGCGCCGGCGCGCAACGCGTGCCGGGGTGCCTTAAATTGCTTAAAAAGTTCATCGTTCATCGTTCCCAGTTCATAGTTAAATTTATGCTATCTTTGCCTCCCACAAAAAAAAATAAGGTGATCGGCACTGACATCCAAGCGGCAATACAGTATTTGAGTCAAGGGGCAGTTGTGGCTATTCCTACCGAAACGGTATATGGTTTAGCTGCTAATGCCTTGGATATCAACGCTGTTACCCGTGTTTTTGAAGTAAAAAACAGGCCGAGCTTCGATCCGCTAATCGTCCATATTGCCGATATCAATGCGCTGGATAGCCTGGTGCTATCTACACCGGAGCCACTCATGCAATTGGCCCAACAGTTTTGGCCTGGCCCGCTAACCTTGCTTTTGCCTAAAAAAGCGCTTGTCCCAGACTTGGTTACATCGGGCTCTGAGCGTGTGGCCATACGCATACCGAATCACCCATTAACCTTGGCATTGCTTCAAGCCTTCGATTTTCCACTGGCAGCACCCAGTGCGAACCCTTTTGGCTATATCAGTCCTACTACGGCACAACATGTCCAAGATCAACTCGGCCAAGCTGTGCCTTACATTTTGGATGGTGGCCCATGCCAGGTAGGCCTTGAATCTACTATCGTTGGCATGGAAGACAACATCCCAGTGGTATACCGCAAGGGAGGCCTTAGTGTTGAAGCTATTGAATCTCTGATCGGGCCAGTTAAAGTCATGGCACAGTCTAGTTCTAGGCCAGAAGCACCCGGCATGTTGCATAGCCATTACGCCCCGCGCAAAAGACTTTACCTCGGCGATATTGATACCCTGTTGAACAATTTCCAAGGAAATAAATTGGGTATATTAACGTTCAATCATTTGGTTCAACAAAATGAAATGAATTACGTATTAGATTTGTCGCCCTCGGGTGACCTTTCAGAAGCAGCACGTAATTTATTCGGCTATCTACGCACCCTCGATCAGCAAGCGGTAGATTTTATCATCGCGAGCAAAGTGCCCGATCATGGTCTCGGCAAGGCCATCAACGATCGGCTGACCCGTGCCGCCTTTATTGCATAACCTTCAATCTCTATACATGCGTTTAGTTCCTTCTCTCGCACTTACTTTAATCTGTATCGTTTCGTCCAGCGTAGCTGCCTTTGCACAAAAAAAGCCTGTTCAGAAACATTATTACGATATGCCGCTTTTCGTCATGCCAGTGGATAGCATGCCGGAAGAAAAAACAGCACCTAAAGCGCTGCCACAAGGCGATAAAGCCGCCCAATATGCTGCCGAAATCGTTGCTGCAAGGCTTAAAGTACACGTGGATTCCCTTGCTGGTACTTATTTCCAAGGCCGTAGAGCTACTTACACGGGTGGTTACCGCGCTGGACGTTATGTGGCCAACGAGTTTTACCACGCTAAATTCCCCTTCAGCCTAGGCGATACAGGTTTCATCCAGAAGGTTCCGATGATTCAAGAACGCTGGCAAAATATCACCTTAAGCATCAATAGCAAAGAACAACCTTATTTGAAAGGTTATTATGCGGCTAAGGAAATCAATAAGTTCCGCAAAATGGTCAAAAGCTTTGATGTGGTGTTTGCAGGCTATGGTGTTGACGACAAAAAATACAGCGATTACAAAGGCCTAAAAGTGAAAGGTAAAATTGTGGTTATCCTAGATGGCGAACCCAAAATGGAAGGCGGCGAATACGTTGTTACGGGTAGCCGTTATCCTTCAGAATGGTCGACCGACTGGCGCAAGAAACTCAAGGCCGCCAAGAAAAAAGGCGCTAGTGTAGTCCTCATTATCGATTCTAAAGCGCTCAACTTTATCAATACCAACCGCTTGATGTTGGAGTCGTACGCTGTACGCTTGTACAACGACGAAACAGCCAATGAGTACTTACCCAACATGCGCATATCCATGCGGGTTGCAGAGGAAATCTTTGGTTCAAAGGTTAAAAAAATCGACCAGTACAAAGCTAAAATCATGAAATCGGGCAAGGCCAAAGGTTTTACACATAAACAAACCTATACTGGTATCGATTACAAAAAGCAAGAGTTTGAAGTGAACGGCTATAACGTTGTAGCGGTTATTCCTGGTACAAGCAAGAAGAACGAAATCGTTATGATTTCAGCGAATCATGATCACCTTGGCAAAGCCACTGATTCAACTTTTTATCCAGGGGCTAATGCCAATGCAACAGGTGTAGCTGCCATGCTCGAAATTGCAAAAGCCTTCTACAAGGCTAAACTCGATGGACAAGCAGCACAGCGTACGCTTGTTTTTGTCTCATTTACAGGTACAGAAGCCAATCATGCCGGTGCTAAATTTTACCTTGAATCAACGCCTTATGGCGCTATGAACCAAGTGGTGGCTCATTATCACCTAAATCAAATTGGTCGGGTGGATAACCGTTACCGCGAGCAAAACAACTATGTTTACTTGCTCAAAGCTGAGGCCACTGATAACACGATGTTCAGCGATATCGAAACTGCTGCTCAACAATACCTCGGTATAAACATTGACTACACCTACAACGATGTGGTTGACCCCAACGCGTTTTTTGCCCGTAGCGACGCCGCCGTTTTTGAAGAAAGCGCTGTACCGTCTGTCTTGTTCTACGGTGGCCACAACATCGATACCTATACAACCGAAGATACCGAAGACAAGATTGATTATGCTTTATTGGAGCGTATCTCTCGTTTGGTATTCCTCTCGGCCTGGAAATCAGCAAATTAAAAAGAGATAGGAGCGAGGAGAGAGGAGCGTTTTCTGCGGTAGCGATGTGGAGCGGTGGCGGCACAGCCGCCAGACCGAGCTGCCCCGTTGAGACATTCCTGGAATCTTCTCAACTGCCGTAAAGCGGGGCAGCGAAGGGCCGAGCGAACAGCGAGCCGCGCAACGTAGCGACCCGAGGCTGGAAGCCGAGGGAACCGCCCGAAAATTTCTAAAAAAAATTCGTTCATTTCGTTTGTAAAAAAGTATTCATAGTTTATCCTAACTCCTAACTCCTAACTCCTAACTTCTAACTCCTAAGATGCTCCCCACCAACGACCAGTCCGTAAGTTTAAATAAATTTATCAGCCAAACGGGCATTTGCTCGCGCCGTGAAGCCGATGAATTTATCAAGCTGGGCCGTGTGTTGCTCAATGGGCAGGTAGCCAAAACGGGCAACCGTGTGCAGCCTGGCGACGAGGTGCTACTGGATGGTAAACCAGTGATAGCCAAGGAACCCAACGTGTATATTGCCCTGAATAAACCCGTGGGGATTACTTGTACCACCGAGCTGAAAATTAAAGGGAATATCATTGAATTTGTGAATCACCCGCAGCGTATTTTTCCTATCGGGCGGCTCGATAAGCCTTCTGAAGGCTTGATTTTGTTGACCAACGACGGTGATATCATCAACAAAATCCTACGGGCTGGCAATGGGCACGACAAGGAATACGTGGTGAAAGTTGACCGCCCTATTACCGATAAGTTTTTATTCCGCATGGCCAACGGTGTTCAAATTCTGGATACCGTGACGCTACCTTGCGAGATATACCAAACGGGCAAACATACTTTTAAAATTATATTGAAACAGGGCCTTAATCGCCAGATCAGGCGTATGTGTGAGGCCCTAGGCTATGAGGTAACCAGCCTAAAACGCACCCGTATTATGCATATCCACCTGGGCGAGCTACCCATAGGCAAATGGCGTGATTTAACGGCCGACGAACTGACCGAGCTCAACCGCCGTATCACCACCTCGGATAAAACCGAGCAAGCCTCTAAGCGTATGTTTGGACTTTAGCTTCCGGCGAAAAAACAGCTCTTTTCCGATGATTTTTGCTTTAAAAAATAGTTACGTAGCCCCAACTATGCGCCTATTTTTTTAATCAATCTCAACAAAAAATAGCTCGGTTTTCCCTCGAAACCCAAAATCCAAACATACGCTAAGTAGAAACTACTCCGTTAAGCCGTGTTTGAAGGCAAAACGGATAATCCCCGCAATATTGTTCACGTCTAACTTGCGCATCACATTGGTGCGATGGGTATCTACTGTACGGTGTGAGATAAACAGCGAATCACCTATCTCCTTGTTGGTCATGCCTTTAGCAATGCATTTGATGATTTCAATCTCGCGTTCGGTAAGGCTAGCCAAGAGCAATGTATCTGAGGGCTGTGTGCTGAAATCGTGATGCTTGGCGTGTGGTTCAATGGCTGCTTGTGCTTCAGGCGAGAGGTAACTCTTACCCGACATCACGGCTTTGATAGCCTCCAACAGGGTATCTTGCCCAGCGTTTTTAATCAGGTAGCCATCTGCACCAGTGGCTAGGGCTTTCTTGATAACCGGGCCTTCCTCGTGCATGGAAAGGATGAGGATTTTTATATCGTGATGGCGTAATTTAATATTCCGAGTAGCTTCTAGCCCGTTCATGTTGGGCATGTCGATGTCCATGAAAATGAGCTGCGGGTTGAACTGGTTTACCCGCTCCATAGCCTCGCGGCCGTCGTGCGCGTACACGATGTCGTCGAAGCCGTTATCTTTTAATATGGCCGAAAGTCCGTCGATGACAATCTGGTGGTCGTCGGCTATGAGTATTCTATACATAGGGGGTGGTGTAGCGTAATGGATTTAAGTCTAGACGAGCAATGGTACTCGAATGGTTGCCACCGTGCCGCTTTCAGGGCCAGGTTCAAAGTTCATTTCACCGTGGATGGTGGTCACACGACTCGAGATATTGTGTAGCCCGATGCCCTTTTCGGTTTGTGCATTGGCGGGCATACCCTTGCCGTTGTCTTCCACGATTAAAATCAGGAAGTTCAGGTTTTTGAACAACTGTACCGACAGCTCAGTGGCACCAGAATGCTTGATGATGTTGTTGACCAACTCCTGCGCGATGCGGTAGAGGCTAATCTCGATATTCTCCGCGAAGCGTTGTTCAGCGCCCATGTGGTCAAAGTGGTACACCAGGTTGGATTGGCCTAAGCTACGGCGCAACATTTCCTCGAGTGCTGGCACTAAACCACTTTCTTGTAAGGTTCGGGGCATCATCTGGTGTGAGATGGTGCGCACGTCGCGGCTTGCTTCGTCAATGAGCCCGCTAATGTCGGCATATGCTTTTTCATGTTGCGGCAACTGCTCCACACTGAGCTTCGAAATGCGATCGAAGGACATTTTCAAGCCTGAAAGCACCTGTCCAACCCCGTCGTGAAGGTCCTTGGCGATACGTTTTCGCTCTTCTTCGGTTGCGCTGATCACGGCTTCCAAGCCACGCTGTTGTTCCGCAATTTGCGCTTTTTGCAGGGTACTTTCAAATTGCAATTTTTTCTTATAGTTGTAAAAAGCGGTCAGGCCAATGATGGCTAAAATGGCACTAAATAGGATGATAATCCAGTTGCGTTGCTTGGAAAGTTTCAAGTCGGCCAGGGCTTTTTCCTCGTTTAGGCGACTAATAGTTTTTTCTTTCTGCACCGTTTCAAACTCGGTTTGTAGGCCTGCAATACGATTTAGCGTTTGTTCATTAAGCAAACTATCGTGTACTTGTTTGCTCATTTCCAGCCATTTAAGCGCATCGCTGCTGTTACCTAAGGCTTTACTGAGTTCATAACGCTCATGATAAAAATTCTCGACTTGGAGCCGTTGATTGTATTTCATGACAATTGGCTCTGCCAAGGTAATCTGAGCTTGAGCCTCTGCATAACGCTTGGTTAGGCGGTAAAGCGTTGCTAAGCCGATGATGGTATTCGCTAGGCCAACATCATCATTAGCTGCATTGCGCAGGGTTACGGCACGGTTTAGGTAACGCTCCGCTTCGGTATATTTCCCCATGGAAGTATATACCTCGCCAATGACGCTTACGATCGAGGGTATATATGCTTTATCCTTGATTTCCAGTCCAATAGCTTCCGCTTTAAGGAGTAATGCAATCGCTTTGGCTGTATCGCCCAAGATGAGCAGTGGTTCGCTCATGTTGTTGTAAGTACCACAAATGCCTTGTTTGTCATTGGCTATTTCTTTCCACCGAATTGATTTTTCGTAGTATTCGAGGGCCTTTTCGTTCTGGTTCAGGTTTTTAAATACGATACCGATATTGTTGTATGATTGCCCCAAGTTGTAGGCATGTTCCATGTCCTCATATATCTGGGCGGCTTTCAACTGGTAATCTAGACTTTTGTAATAGGCGCCTTGTTTTTGGTACAGAGCCCCAATTTTATTGTAGAGCGCTGCCATGCCCATGGTGTCCTTGAGCGTGGTTCTAATTTCTAAAGCATTGATATACAGCTTAGTAGATGTTTCAAGTTGATTGTACACAAGGTACACCGTGCCTAGGTCGTTTAGGGCTTGGGCCTCCCATTTGGGTTCTTTGAGCTTTTGTGCCAGTTGCAGGGCTTCTCGGCCATAACGGAACGACTTGGTGCTATCCGTAAATTTGAGTTCCCAACACAGGTCGGCCAGTAGTTTAATGCGGCTGGTATCGGCCTTGGTTTTGGGCAGGAGGGCCTCCAGGCTATCGGTATTGACCTGGGCATCAACGTTTAATATTGATATACAGGCAATTATGCAACATATTATAAATTTCATACCAGCTCGTTTTAGCAAAAATAATGATTTTACGTTCAACGAGCCAAAATATTGTGTTTAGGGGTATTTAGTTGTATTTGCGATAATTATTTAAGGATTATTTTGGGCGCTGCGCCCGCCTTTGGCGGTCGCCGTTACGTTTCGCTCAGTCACTTCGTTCCTTTGCGGTGCCCTTCGGGGTTCGGCGCTCGCTGTCGCTCGGCCCTGCGCCGCCCCGCCTTGGCAGTGGCGGAGAAGTCTCCTGAAACGGCTCTATGGGGCGGCTTGGTCTGGCGGCTGGCGCCGCCACGCCTGCACATCACTAGCGCAAAACACACAAAATCCCCTTATTTTTACGTTAAACACTCGAACCAACAAAGGCCAATACCATGAAACTACCCGCATTTTACCCTTTACCAACCTCAACCCATATTTACCCAAAGGCAGCATTCGCATTTGTACTAATGGCTGCCCTAGGCTTGTATTCATGCAACAACGAGCCTGCATCTGCAAACCTGCCGGCTTTGCGTACTGATACACTCAACGTGTTTGCGTTGGGAGATTCCTTTACCTTCCACTCGGCCGAGAATTCTTGTTGTACTTATGGCTGGTTAAAAGGCAACAAGGTTGTGTCCGTTATGCCGCATCGGGGGCTCATAGAGTTGGTTTCCAGTACAACCGAGGATGCTGACCCAGATTGTGCGGGCTGCTCCAGCTATACCGAGGATGTATTCCGCTGCGTTAAACCAGGCCGCGATACCCTGTATTACATGGTTATTCCTAATGGGCGTTTTGCCGAAACTGTTTCAGGTATTGACCATGATGGTATAGATACGCTTGGCATAGAACCTGATGCCCAACGGCTCAAGGATATGGCACGGGTTTATATCATAGAAATCAAATAGCATAAGTTCTCCCCAACCCTTTTTTTTTGCCATGCGTTATGCAAAGTAGCCAAAGCAAAAGTGCAAAGGCAAGCCAGTTTGGCCTGTCGCGTGAGCTGGCCGGAGGGCGGCCCGAAAGGGCCGTACCGCGAAGCGGTATAAGCGTCCAGCGCACCCGTAGGACAGCGGCCCGAGTAGTTTTAGGCATATCTATATGCCTAAAAAACGAGGGACACGCCCCAATAAACGCAAACTCAGAATTTATTCTTAACTTTGATACCCATTATTGATCAAAAATTTGAAGCATGAAAACAAATTTCCTTTACGCCGCAGCTGTACTCTTGCTGATGACAACTACTTTAAGTAGCTGTTTTAAAGACAAATGCGACCGCGAATTGACTTATTTGAAACGCACCCCAATTGCACTTTCGCCAAGCGAATACCGCGTTGATATTGAAAACCAAGCCGGAAGGGCCTTGGAATCTGCTGGTAAAATTTACGTGGCTGGTAACTATATCCTCGTGAACGAACCCCGCAAAGGTATCCACATCATTGATAATACTGACCCGCGTTCGCCACAAGCCGTGAGCTTCATCAGCATCATCGGTAACGTTGACATGGCTGTTCGCGGTAATATCTTGTACGCCGACAACTATACTGACCTCCTCGCCATCGATATTTCAAATCCTACCGAGGCCCGTTTGATGAACCGTGTTCAAAACGTGTTCCCCAACTACGGTACCGACGAGAACGGCAACGTAATTGTAGCCTACGACGAAGAGTGGGTAACCGAGAAAGTGGCTTGTAACCAATGGGATATGAGCATGGGCGGCGTTTGGATTGAAGACGGCCAAGTGTTCCAAAATAACGCTGAAACTGGCCAAGCCACCGTTGTTGGTGTTGCTTCTGATGCTAGCGGTCGTGCTCCAAGTAGCAACATAGCTGGCTCGATGGCTCGCTTTGCCGTTGTTGACGATGCCTTGTACATCATTGACCACAGCAACATGCACATCTTTGATATCAGTGCGCCAATTAGCCCAAGCTTGGCTACCGAAATGAACATTGGCTGGAGTGATATCGAGACTATTTACCCATTCGGTAACTTCTTGTTTATCGGTTCACAAAACGGTATGTTGATTTACGACAAAACCAACGCTTTGAACCCTGTTTACCGCAGTACCTTTAGCCATGCACAAGCTTGCGACCCCGTGGTTGTAGAAGGTAACCGTGCTTATGTAACCCTTCGCGACGGTGTGTCTTGCTTTAACTTCAACAACCAAATGGATATCGTTGACATCAGCAACATTGATAACCCAACCTTGATCTCAACTACCCAGATGACCAACCCTCACGGCTTGTCGGTTTCAAACAACCTCGTGTACCTTTGCGATGGTCGTGATGGCTTCAAAATTTACGATGTAAGCAACCCTAATACCGTTGAAAGCAATCGCTTGGCGCATGTTACTGGCTTCCACGCTTACGATGCCATTAAATTACCGAATACGGACATCGTGGTGTTGATCGGCGAGAATGGTTTATACCAGTTCGACGTAACTACACCTAGCGCTCCGGAACAACTTAGCTTAATCCCAGTGGTTCAATAATAGCCTATATGATTGCTAAAATCATCCAAATCATCTTGTTGGTTTCCCTGTTTGCTGTACCAGTTGCAGCACAGGGAGACCAGCAACTGGTTACCGTTATCTTGAAGGACGGCAGTATTTTGAAAGGACAACTCATTTCGTACGAGCTTGGAAAAGCCTTGTCGATTAAGCGCACTAACGGCCTTGTTTTTAATATCAACTGGACCGAATTAGAACGCTTGGATTTTGACAACTTGACGAGCGGGCCTCAATCAAAACCGGCCAAGGATAGAACAGTGAAAGGGCCTAAGCATGTACCCGGCAAAGGTTTTTATAACCAAGCTACCCTTAACTTGTTGTTCGGCGCCGAATATGTGCCTGGCATCCCTGCGCGTGGCGGTGGATTGGAATATGGCTTTGGCTATAGTTTTAACCGTTTTGTGAATGTAGGGGCCATGGTTGGCTTTCAATCGCACAACGACGTATTTACCATCCCTATCAACGCGCATTACAGGATGTATTTCCTGAACAAATCTTTCAGTCCTTATGTGCAGTTGCAAGGTGGTTATGCGTTTGGGCCGCCCTTGACCTCTAGTTTTACTTTAAATATAGGTGGGCCAACTTATGGTGGCAGTATCGGTTTCCGCACGGCCTCTAAATACAAAACGCATTTTACATTTGATATTGGCTATCAAATTACGCACAACAGGACCATGCAAGAAAACTGGTGGGATGGTAGTGCGTCCTATTACGAACGCATATTTATCCGCAACAATGTGCGGGTAGGCATAGTGTTCTAGTTCATCAATATTTGCTCGGGTACTTCTGAGAGGATAGCGTATTGGTCGCCTTTGCGTTGTAGGACCTCCTGCCATAATTTTTCGGGCTGGCGGGCGTACACGTAATTGGGGAATGCCTCGTCAACGATCCAAGATTTTACCTTGAGCTCATCTTTAATTTGGCCTGGATCCCAACCCGAATAGCCTAAGTAAAAACGAATATCATCAGGGCCAATCAACTTAGTGTCCACCAGGAAGCGGAGCTGTTCAAAGTTGCCACCCCAGTAAACACCGTTGATGATTTCCACGCTGTCTTCAATTAAATCGCCCTTGGTGTGCAAAAAATGCAGGGTCGTTTCATTGTCCACCGGGCCACCATAATATACCGGGAGGTCAATTTCGGGGAAATCTGCGAGTAGGTCGTTCAGTTTAAGGTCTAGCTTTTTATTGATGATAAAGCCAAAACTACCGTCGTGTTGATGGTCGCAAATAAGTATAACCGCCTTCTTGAAAGTTGGGTCTTCCATGAAGGGCTCGGCAATGAGTAACTTGCCTGGTCGGATAATATTTTCTTTCTTCTTCAAGCTGTGGTGGTGGTGAATGCTGCAAAGATAAAGACTTTCTGGGTAGTTGATAGTTCAAAGTTGATTGTTGATAGTTCATAGTTCATAATTCTTCGTTATTATTGTGGCGTTGCGCCGCCTGTGGCGTCGCCGCTCCTTTTCGGGGTTCGCTGCGCTCCGTGCTACGCACCAGCCGCTAACGCGGCTGCCCTCCAAGCAGCTAACGCAGATATGCGAGCAGTTGCGTACTTTTGCCGCTGAGTTTCGCACTAGTGATGTGGAGCGGTGGCGGCGTAAGCCGCCAGACCGAGCCGCCCCGGAGGTACGTTTCTAGAAACGTATCTACTACAGCCAGAAGGGCTGAGCGAACAGCGAGCCGCGCAACATGAGCGTAGCGGTTTTGCTTAGCAAAAACAAATGTGCTAAATTCACATTTGTAGCTAGCGAACTATTTGCTCCTGCAAATAGCTCGGCGCCCGCTCCAGCGGGCGCAGCGCCCAAAATGAGAAAATGAGAAAATGATGAAATGAGAAAATGATGAAATGAATATAATCAATAATCCACAATCAATAACCCATAATCAACAATCAATAATTCTTATTTTTGTGATGCTAGCCTAAATCTTCAATCCCCTAATTTTGTCCAATACCCCCAGTTATATCAAAGGTTTTCAATCGTTCTTGATGCTTGAAAAAGGCTTGAGTAAAAACTCAATTGAAGCCTATACCAAGGATGTGCAGAAGCTTTACGATTATTTTGAACTGGAAAGTATACCGCCTACTTTGGCCGCCATTAATCTGGTTAACCTTCAAGGTTTTTTGCAGCGCTTGAACGATATTGGACTGGCCACTTCTTCCCAAGCAAGGATCATCAGCGGCTTGAAAGCCTATACCTCGTGGCTGTTGATTGAATCGTACCTCCAACATGACCCTTGCGACCTGCTGGAAGCGCCCAAAGGAAAGCGCTACTTGCCCAGCGTGCTCAGCATTGAGGAGGTAGATGCCATGATGGCAGCTGTAGATTTGTCGAAACCAGAAGGGCACCGGAACTTGGCTATTTTAGAAACGCTGTATGCTTGTGGCTTGCGTGTAAGTGAGCTTATTAACTTGCAAATGAGTAAGTTGTATCTTCAAGACGGTATTATCCGGGTAATGGGTAAAGGTAATAAAGAACGTTGGATTCCGATTGGGGAAACAGCCGTGGAGGCCATTAAACTGTACCTCGACTACGACAGGAAGCAACTCAAGATTGTGAAAGGGCATGAGGATTTCGTGTTTTTAAGTCGCCGTGGCCGCCAGCTAACCCGTATGATGGTTTTCCTCATTGTAAAGCAAACGGCCGAACAGGCTGGCATTGAAACTAAGCTCAGCCCGCATACTTTCCGGCATTCGTTTGCCACCCACTTGATTGAAGGCGGGGCCGATTTGAAAGTTGTCCAGGATTTGCTGGGGCATGAATCCATCACGACCACCGAAATTTACACGCACTTACAAACCGCTTTTTTACGTGAAACCCTGTTTAGTTTTCACCCTTTATACCAGTCCAAAAAATAAGGATTGGTAAGGATGCGCTTATTTTAAGTTTAATTATATATCTTAGCGCAAACACTTAATTTACATGAACTTTTTGAAGATTGGCCAAGTAGTTGGCCTCTTGCTGCTTTTTGCCCAAACTAGCCTAGCGCAGCTTGAAATTGACCCTAGTCAAATCACTATTGCGCGCGACCAGTGGGGGATGGCACACATCATCGCTAAGACCAACCCCGAGGCGGCTTACGGCCTAGCCTGGGCCAACGCCGAAGATGCTTTTGATTTGATGCAAGAAACCATCATTGCGGTAAAGGGCATATCAGGTAGGATTACAGGGCCTAAAGGCGCTGAAACCGATTTTTTTGTCTTGTCCATCGATGCCAAGAAAAAAGCAAAGGCACATTTCAACGAGTTGTCGGAAGATTATAAAAAGTACCTAGGCGGCTATTGCCAAGGCATCAATGCCTACGCCAAGGCATTTCCCGACAAAGTAGCCAGCAAGGCTATTTTCCCGGTTAAGCCTTTGGATATCGTTATGATGTACACGGTTTCATCCACGGCATTGAGTGGTGTTCCTGAGCATGTTTCAAATATTATGAGTGGTAAGGTCAGTAAACAAAAAGACCAACCGCTCGGCTCCAACGCATACGCTTTGGCCCCCAGCAAAACGGAAGACGGGAGGACTTATATCTGTGGTAACCCACACTTCCAAGTAGATGGCCCTTTTTCGTTTTACGAGGCACACATGATGACGGAAGAAGGTTTAAACACCGTTGGCGTTTTCTTCCACGGAGCTAATACTTTTGTGATTGGTGCTAACCCCAATATCGCTTGGTCGCATACCTGGAACCATTTTGATCGCTGCGATGTGTACCAACTTAAGATGCATCCCAAGAAAAAGCTACAGTACGAGTTTGACGGTAATTGGAAGAAATTGCAGGTTAAAATCTACTGGTTAAAGGTAAAAGTGGGCAAATTCGTTATCCCTGTACCCAAGAAGTTTTACTTCTCGGTATACGGCCCTACCTACCTTGCACCCGATGGGCAGTTTTTCTCTATCCGAGCGCCATCGATGGATGCTTTCAAGACTGGGGAGCAGCTGTACCTCATGAACAAGGCGACCGACTGGAAGAGCTTCCGTGAAGCGCTCGATATGCAACAACTAGCCATGTTCAACCTCGTTTATGCCGATAAAACTGGTAATATTTATTATGTTTCAAATGGTTTGATGCCGCAGCGCCATCGTGGATATGATTGGGACGGAACATTGCCAGGTAATACATCGGAAACACTCTGGGAGTCTTGTTACCCCTTGGATAGTTTACCACACCAGTTTAACCCTGATTGTGGCTACGTGTTCAATACCAATAATTCACCTTTCCATGCAAGCTGCGATTGGAACCGTTTACAACAAAATAGCCTTCCAAGCTGGGTTGATGAACGCCCAGGCGATAATAACCGGGCTATCCGGCTGAAAGATCAACTCGAAGCCCAAACCAGTTTTACTTTCGAGGAGTTCAAGGCTATGAAATTCGATGAGTATTACAGTTTTGAAAGCCCCATGCTCAAGGCAATTGAACCTTACCTCAACATGGATCCTGACCGATACCCAGAACTATCCGATGTACTAATTCAAATGAACCACTGGGATGGCAACGCCTCGCCAGAAAGTACCACGGGTTGCCTAGCGGGGCTAATTTTGGACTACATCTGGGATGTCAAAAAACTAGGTGATGCTGAGTTCATTACGGGCCTAAATGTATCTGAAACCTTATATATTGATGGTTGTCGCTATGCCCAAAAATACCTCATGGATAAGTTTGGCACTATAAAAGTCCCCATAAAAGATGTATTCAAGTTTCATAAAAACAATCAAAAATATAGTGTACGTGGCTTCCCAGATCTTTTGAGCGCCACGTATTTCTCCAAGTTGAAAGGCGAGTACAAAGTAACGCACGGCGATTCGTACATCATGTTTGCGGCTTACGACAAACAAGGCCAAGCCGAGGTGCGCACTTTATCGCCTTACGCAACAAGTGTAGGAGATCCAGCGTATAAATCGCAAAACGAGTTATACATGAACTTGGAAACCAAGCCAATTTCTTTTGAT
The DNA here is from genome assembly GCA_964508975.1 of uncultured Saprospiraceae bacterium. Classification (GTDB taxonomy): domain Bacteria; phylum Bacteroidota; class Bacteroidia; order Chitinophagales; family Saprospiraceae; genus CAZDVQ01. The sequence goes on along the minus strand of CAZDVQ010000033.1, from coordinate 30,065 downwards.
AAAGCCACGATCTTGAAAGAAGCCGTAAAAGTGTATAGCCCTATTGCAGTGCCTCGCTAAGCGTTATTTTCTTATCGCCTTTGAATGCCACGATAAAAGGACCACTTCCTTTTATGGCTGTAGTTTTATCCAATGCTTTACGAGCATCGGCTAGCTTGGTATAACTACCCAGGTAGAATACGGTTACGCCTTTACTATCTGTAATGGCTTCTATTTTACCGATGGATTCAAGGTCTTTAAAACGTGCAATGCTAGGATCTTTGTAAGCACCTAGTTGAATTCGGAATACTGGGGCTACATCAGCTTTTTTAACGTCTATAACCTCAGTAATGGCTTCCTCTGCCACGGGTAATTCCGCCTGTGCAGGCGGTAGCGCTAAGGCTTCTTCAACTTTTACTGGGGCAGGGCTAGTCTTCTCTTTCGTATTACTCTGCAGGATTGCCGGAACGTAATCGGGTTTATTCCCTGTAGTTTTATTGGGGCTTCCGGATGGTCCTGTACCAACGCCCCCACCGCTTCCTTTAACCGTGTAATCGTTTTTATAGCTAGATGCGACTGGTGCTGTTTCGGCAGCAGGTTTAGGCACAGCAGGCGCAGGCGTTTTATTACTTGGATAAATAATCAGCGGCGCTATTTTCAGTTTTTCGTTCAGTTTGAGCGTTGTCATATCCACGGGTTTGACAAAAGCATCCCCAAACGATTTTTTGACTTTACCCAAAGCCACATCTGTTTGGCTGCGTTCAGCATAATAACCTAGGCTATACAGGGTGAAGGTGCCTTGATTTTCTTCAACTAGGTTGCCCAAGGGTTTTAGGGGGTCGAACAAACCTGGTGCAGGGTTCGCAAATTTACCTAATTGGATTTTGTACACCGTTGCAGGCATATCGGTAGAAAGCTCGGCATCAGGTACATCGCCTTTGATTGTAAAATCACCGCTTGGGTACACACTAGCCATTTTGAAAGTTCCTAGGTTGGCTTGGCCCACCTTGGCTTGCACATTCTGGTTGAGGACCTTGTACCCGGCTTTCGAGAAACTGATGGTATAATATACATCTGGCTCTAGCATTAAGGTATATTCACCTTTTTTGTTGCTGATGGCTTCAGCACCGGCGGTTTTGACCATCACATCTGCTAGGGGTAAATTCGTCTTTTCATCCAGTATTACACCGATGTACTGCTTACTCGTAGCCGATTTAACGGGTGCTGGCGTGGTAGCTGTTGGTGGCTTGGCATTGGTCACTACTTTCGTTTTATCAACTGTGGCTGGTGCCGCACTTTTTACGTTTTCGTAACTTTTGGGAACGTCAATCGCTTGCGAGATGGCATTTGGGTTGCGCTCTATGCGGTAGATATCCTCGGCGCCTAGTCCTCCAGGACGATTTGATGTAATATAGCCACGGGTTTCTGCCTCGTTCATGATCATGTAAAAATCATCGTAGGGCGAGTTAATAGGCGCACCGAGATTTTTTACCTGGGTCCATTTTTCATTCACCAACTTGGCGCTGAACATATCCATACCGCCAAGGCCATAGTGGTAATCAGAGGAGAAATATAAAGTCTTGGCCGTTAAATACGGCGTCATTTCATTGCCAGGGGTGTTCACTTCTGGTCCAAGGTTTTCAGGCAAGGTCCATGCTCCGGCAACTTTGCGCGATACATAAAGGTCAAACCCTCCGTATCCGTTGGCGCTGTTCGATGTAAAATACACGGCTTTGCCATCGGGGCTAAAGCAAGCTTGGCCCGTTGAACCGCCAAATGAGTTATAAGGGTAGCTTATCAATTCCGCCCAGTCGTCGAGAGCATTGATCTCGCCGAGCAAGAGCGTGAGGCTAGCTTCAGCATCAGGAATCATACGTACGCCATCGCGATAGCTGTGTTCAGTAACCGCTACTTGGTCATATTTTTTGTCAAACATCGCTGGGCTAGGTTCACCGGCTTCAAAGCGCGTTTTCACCACATTGAGCAAGCTTAGTTTGCCCGAAGGCGATATTTCGGCAGTGTACAACCTGGTGTTTAACCTATCCTTTGTGTTTGCTTTACGGAACGAGCCAAACACCAGCATGTCCTTGTAAAAAGTCGGGGCAAAATCGGCGTGAATGGTGTTGACCTGCTCAATAATCAGGTTCCATTCGTTGCTGGGCTTTGCAGCATTTTCTGATGCAAAATCACAAGACTTCACTTGGTGTTTACCTAGCTTGGGTTCAACACGTTCATAGAGTTGAAAATAAGTGCGGGCTTCTTTGAATCTACCTATTGATTTCAGCACTTGTCCATAGCGCAAGAGGTGGATGGCAGGAAGGTTGGCATTGTCTCTAAATGCAGCGTAATACTCTGCCTCTGCTTCCTTCAGTTTATTGCACAAACGGTAGCAGTCGGCCAGCATAGCCCTATGTTCGGTATCTTTTGGGTTATTCTTTAGGTATTTGCTGAAATACGGTATAGCTTGATCGTAATACTTTAAAGTCTGGTAATTCGTCAATGCATTTTGTAAGTCATTGTCTTGACCCGTTAAAGCACACACCGATATAATACATAACCCGATGGCAAGGATTAATTTCTTCATAGTGATTATTTTGTCGTTTTCCATCCGTTCTTCGTAAACAAAGAACGTTCCGAAATACCCGTATATACTACTATCTCCCTGTTAAATACGGAAAACTACAGCTTAAGTTTAATCAAATAAATTCGATATCGTCATATGCTATAATATGACTAACGCAAAAATACAAATTATTAATATATTTCAGCTAATACTAGCCCTTAATATTCGGCCAATAGCCTGCTTTATAAGGCTTTCTCCATGGCGAAATGCTTGATGCCAACCTCCGTAAACGGTGCTCCAATGGTTTTGTAACCCAGCTTTTCGTAAAACGGTGCAGCTTCAGCGCGTGCATGTAAGGCAATATCGCTAAAGCCGTGTACCATGCAATATTGTTCAAAATAGGCCACCATGAATTGCCCTACACCCATGCCTTGAAAGCTAGGCAACACGGCCACTTGTTTCATGCGGGCAGTTTGAGGAGCCTCTGCGGATACACTCAATTTCATACAGCCTACTAGTGCCTGAGTTTCGGTATGGTAACAGCCAAAATGCTTGTCTTGATACTCTTTTTCGAGTTCCTCAGTCGAGAATTCCAAGCCTAATGGTATGCGTAACACCATGGTTCTCAAGTCTATAACTTGGTCGTATTCGGGCGTGCCCCATTCAACTTCCAAATTGTAAAGTTGCTGGCTCAAGTTCGGTTTTGCAGCTTTTTTCGACACTGTATATGCGTTTTATTAATCTTTGATGCTAAAAATCGGGGCTATTTAGACTTTCGTTTTCCTTTTACCATTTTTACCCTTAAGCCTCTTTTACCCATTATTTTTTTGGGCGCCACGGCCTTCGGCCGTCGGTCCCCTCCAGGGTTCGCTGTTCGCTCCGTGCTGCGCACCGCCGCTACGCGGCGCCTTCCGGGCACCTGGCGCGATGGGCATACGTTTAGTAGAAGGCTGCAAAAATATCACTTAATAATTTGCGGATATCTTCGATTTGTACATCCATATGTAATTGCCCTTCTTTGGCATAGGATATCCCACCGGTTTCTTCCGATACGATTAGGCTAAATGCATCTGTACCCTCGGTAATACCCACGCTAGCCCGGTGCCTTAAACCCGCCCTGGCGGGAATATCAGGGTTATGGCTTACCGGCAAAACACAACTAGCAGCTATAATCTTACCGTCAGATATGATTACGGCGCCATCATGCAGCGGACTTTCCTTGTTGAATATACTAATCAATAATGGCGCAGCTATGCTGGCGTTGAGCATGGTCCCCGATTCGTTAAACTCCTGTAAATTGGGGTTTACGGTAAACACCATCAAAGCGCCAGTCTTCGTTTTCGATAATTGCTCCACCGCCCGCAAGATAGCCCTGATTTGACGTTCTTTCTCCGGCGAGTTGTCGGCTTTGCCCCTAAACCATTGCTGCAACATACCAAATTGTCGGGCAAAAGTACCACGACCTAGGTAAATCAAGAATCGCCTGATTTCTGGTTGGAATACCACCACCAGGGCTAGTACCCCAACGTTAACGACTTGGGTCAATATCTCCGACAGCAAGGACATGCCCAGGGCTTTAACCACCCACCACAGCACGTACAATATACCTACCCCAATGAAAATACTGAAGGCTAAACTACCTTTCAGGAGTTTGTAGATCCTGAAAAGTAGATAGCCAACAATAGTTACATCCAAGATATCCCAAAAGGTGATATCTAAAAATCCAAACTGGAATAGGAACATCCGCTATTTTTTAGAAAACGTTTCGTTCATGTTGTACAACATGAATCCTAGTTTATCTGCTTCTTCTTCAATGCGCATAGACGTAGGCTTGCCTGCGCCGTGGCCAGCGCGCGTGTCGATGCGAATCAATACTGGGTTAGGGCCGGTATGTGCTGCCTGCAAAGCGGCAATGAACTTGTACGAGTGGGCTGGCACAACACGGTCATCGTGGTCGGCAGTGGTTACCAGGGTAGCCGGGTAAGCGGCTGGTTTACAGTTGTGTACTGGCGAGTATTTGTACAAGTACTTGAACATGGCTTCGCTATCGTCAACCATACCGTAGTCGGTACTCCAGTGGCGGCCGATAGTAAACAAGTGGTAACGCAACATATCTAAAACGCCAACACCAGGGAAAGCTACTGCGAATAAATCAGGGCGTTGGGTCATACAGGCACCTACCAACAAACCACCATTTGAACGACCTTCGATGGCCAATTTGTCCTTGGCGGTGTAGTTGTTGGCTATCAAGTATTCACCGGCTGCGATAAAGTCATCAAAAACGTTTTGCTTGTTCAACAAGGTACCGCCTTCATGCCATGCACGACCATATTCACCACCACCACGAATGTTGGCTACGGCATATACACCGCCTTGCTCCAACAGGGCAATAATTTGCTCTTTATATCCAGGCATCACACTGATATCAAAGCCACCGTAGCCGTAGAGTAGGGTAGGGCGAGCATTATCCAATACCAAGCCTTTTTTCATGGTGATGAACATGGGGACTTTGGTACCGTCTTTTGATGGATAGAACACTTGCTTGATTTCGTAATCGTCAGGGTTAAAGCTAAGCTTTGGTGCACGGTAAAGTTCAACGTCTTTTTTGTTTACGTTAAACTTGTAAATGCTCGTTGGGCGGTTAAAACTAGCGAAGGTGAAAAATGCTTCCGCTTCTTCTCGTTTACCTGAAAATCCACCAATTGTACCAATACCAGGTAAAGGTAGCTCGAATTGAACAGAGCCATCGCGGTTGTAAACAACTGCTTTGCTTTTGGCATCCACGATGAATTTAGCTATCAATTTACCACCGATGGCCGAAACGGATTCTAATACGGCCTTGCCTTCTGGGATGATTTCTGTCCAGTTTTCAGGCTGAGGTTTTTGCGTATTAATGCGGATAAGGCGCTTGTTTGGGGCTTTGTTGTTGGTCAACACGATAAGGTTGTCGCCGTCGGTATCAACTACATTGAAGTCATCTTCAAAACCGGTAACCACTGGTGTAAATACAGGGCTTTTACCTTTTAAATCGTTAAAGTACAAGGAGTTACCGCTGGTTGATTCGGAGCCAGTCAAAATCAAGAAACGCTCATCATCAGTAACGGTAGCTCCGAACAAACGATTGGGATTTTGTTTGTCTTCAAATACCAATTTATCTTCCGACTGTTTAGTGCCTAGGATGTGGTACCAAACTTGGTGGTTTTTATTCTCGCCAGAAAGTTTGTCGACCGATTCTGCATTGGCATACTTGCTATAATAGAAACCATTGCCCTGCCATGAAATGGCCGAGAATTTAACCCAGCGTACGGTATCAATCAAATTTTGGCCCGTTTGCAAGTCTTTTACATAAATATCGCGCCAGTCGGAACCGCCATCAGAAGTACCGTAAGCCAAGAAACGGCCATCCTTCGAAAAGTCTGCACTGCCTAGAGAAACTGTACCGTCTTTTGAAAAAGTGTTGGGGTCTAGTACAACCTTAGCTTCGCCATCAAGTTTATCTTGAACGTAAAGTACGCTTTGATTTTGTAGACCATCATTGCGGTAATAGTAGTATTTACCACCTTCTTTGAATGGAGCCGAAAACCTTTCGTAGTTGAAAAGCTCCGTCAGGCGTTCTTTAATATCTTTCAAAAAAGGAATTTGAGCGAGGTAGCCAAAGCTCACTTTATTTTGGGCTTCAACAAATGCTTTTGTTTCGGCACTGTTGGCATCTTCTAGCCAACGGTAAGGGTCGGCAACGGTCACACCGAAAAAGGTATCGACCACATTACCTTTGCTCACTTTAGGGTAATCCACTTTGATAACTGGGTTTTTAGTGTTCTTCTTTGCGTTGTTTGAGCAAGCAGCCGCAAATACGACTAGCCCGAAAATCAACAGCTTGTACGGAAATAATGTTTTCATGACGGAATGATTTATCAAAAGTTAAGGGTATTCGTTACTTTTGTGCTACAAAACTACAATAAACAAAGGTATGACATGTTTGCTTAGAAAAAAATGCTTCTTACTAGTTGCCGCGTTATTATTCGTCGGAATTGCTAAAATAAACGCCCAAGTGATTGTTTTAGACGCCGACGGAAGATATTACGTGCAGTACTCTGATGGCTACAAGCGACTGGCTGAGCCTTTTGAAATCAGCAACATGAAAACTAAAGATAGTTTGGCTGCAATTGCAGCCGAACAGGCCAAACCAGGAAAAGGTAAAAAAGGTAAAAATGGGGAAAAGGTGAAAGAGCCGAAACCAGCAAGCACAAAGGAGCCAAAACCAGAAAAGGTAAAGGAGCCGAAAGCTGAAAAGGTAAAAGAGCCAAAACCAGAAAAGGTAAAGGAGCCCAAAGCTGAAAAGGTAAAGGTGCCAAAAGCTGAAAAGGTGAAAGAGCCGAAAGCTGAAAAGATGAAAGAGCCCAAAGCTGAAAAGGTGAAAGCACCTAAGCCCAAGAAGACAGAAAAACCCGGCAATATGCCTGTAGACAACAGGCCTGTACTTGAAACCGACCAACCTACTACCGACACAGTGGCCGGCACACCAATGCCCCAATTAGCAGAAGTAGAAGACAGTCCTTTAATAACTACGGTTACAGTTCAGCAAAATCCTTGGGAAATACCTAATCCGGAACGTTTTAGTACCAAGAAGAATTCGAAAAAAGCAGCCAAGACACTTTTACACCCTACCCAGCGCGATGTTTGCAACGTTGCTTACGAGCGTGTGAACGAGATGACGCAGGAAAAAGAACGGGGCTTGAGCAGCGAAACCTTGTTTGAAGCCACGCCAGATTCGTATGTGGAGTTCATGAAAGGAGAGCCTTACCTAGTTGGTAACGCCCACTTGTTCAAAAAAGGCAGAAAGACTTATCTCTCGGTAAAATTAATCGTTGACGGACCGACGGGGCGTGCAGAGTACGGCTCACTTGAAGCTGGAGCTGCTTGCGTATTTGTAATGTTGAACCAAGAAGCGGTTCAACTTTTCATCGATAAGACAGATAAAGGAACCGTTGTAAACAAACAGACCCTCTATAACGTTACATTCCAGGTTGATAAAAAATCGGCTAAATACTTGAAACGTAGTCCTTTAGATTATGTTGAATGGCGTTGGACCCAAGGCAAGCAAAAGTACAACGTGTTGAATATCGACTTTTTTACACGGCAGTTTGAGTGCCTCAAGCAGGTAAAATAAGCATCGGCAGTAAGGCTGGCTTGCGTTAGCGATGCGACGCAGTGGCCAAGCGTAGCTTGGACAGACCAAGCCCGCAGGGCGCAGGGCCGAGCGAATAGCGAGCTGCAAAGCGTAGCGACCGACGGCGCAGCCGGCGGGAACGCCCAAAAAAAATAAACTTAAAAATTAAAAGAGCTATACACCATGGATGCCAATCAATTGTTTAACCTTATCGGTAAAGTAGCCATTGTAACTGGAGCCAGTAAAGGCATTGGCGCTGGAATTGCAGGCGTTTTGGCTGCCGCGGGCGCCAAGGTTGTGGTGTCGAGCCGCAAACAAGAAAAAGTGGATGAAGTAGCTGCCGAGCTAAAGGCTAAAGGCTACGACGCCATTGGTATAGCTTGCCACATGGGCGATATGCAAAGCATTGCTCAACTGGTTGAACAAACCGTGGCACACTATGGCCGTGTGGACATTTTGGTGAACAACGCCGCCACCAACCCTGCTTTTGGCCCTGTTGAATACACGGACAGTGATGCTTTTGACAAAATTATGGCGGTGAACGTCAAAGGGCCGTTTGAGCTAGCCAAGCAGGTGTACCCTTACATGATAAAAAATGGCGGTGGATCGATTTTGAACATCAGCTCAGTAGGAGGCATTAGGCCTGAGCCGCAGTTGGGTATATACAGCGTGAGTAAAGCCGCGTTGATTTCGCTGACCAAGGTTTTGGCCAGGGAATGGGCCGCTGGCTCGGTGCGCTGCAACGTCATTTGTCCGGGTTTAATCCAAACGAAGTTCAGCGAGCCGCTCTGGACGAACGATTTTGTGTTGGATAACGTGATAAAACACCAGCCTATTCAACGCATAGGTCAGGTGGAAGACCTTGTAGGCTTGGCTTTGTTCTTGGCTTCAGATGCTTCAGCTTATTGTACGGGTGCTGTTTACACGGTAGACGGCGGCCTCACGATATAAAAAAAATCTCTTTTTAAAAACAAAACAACTTGGGTATGGGTTTCTTAATACGTTTAGCCTTGATAGCAGTACCCTTATTACTGTTTGCCGTTTTATTCTGGTATTATAAAAAACAGAAGAAATAGCATTTGATTTCACAAATAAAGCGCAATTTTGCGGCCTTAAAACACAAAAACAATGTTTGACTTTAGTATTTTCGCTACCGCTGATGCTTGGATGAGTTTGCTCATGTTGACCTTCATGGAGGTTATACTTGGTATAGACAACATTATCTTCATTACAATTGTAGCCAATAAGCTAGCTAAGGAAGACCAGCGCAAAGCCCGCAATATCGGATTGTTTTTAGCGATGTTGATGCGTATTGTGTTGTTGTTTGGTATTTTCTGGATCGTGAAAATGTCGGAGCCTTTGTTCGAGATTAACTTCTTGGGCTTGCATGGTGCTTTTACTGGACAAAGTTTAATTTTAATAGGCGGTGGGTTATTCTTGATGTACAAGAGTACCACTGAAATTCACCACAAGTTGGAGGGTGCTAGCCCTGAGGCCCAAAAAAATAGTAAAAAAGCTACTTTGAGCCAAATAGTTTTGCAGATCGTCTTGCTTAATATAGTCTTTTCCTTTGACTCAATTTTGACTGCTGTAGGTTTGACCCCCTACCTAATTATAATGATATTGGGTGTAGTAATATCGATGATTATCATGATGTTGTTTGCAGCGCCTATTGGTAATTTTGTAAACGACCGCCCTACCGTCCAAATGTTGGGTTTAGCCTTCTTAATCCTGATTGGTTTCATGTTGATAGCCGAGGGTGCGCACCAAGCGCACTTAATTCCAGGTAAAGAAGGCGAAGAAGTAGTACCTAAGGGTTATATCTACTTTGCTATCTTCTTCTCTTTGGGCGTTGAGATGCTAAATTTGCGATTGCGCAAAAAAGCTGCTCCTGTTCAGCTCCACGGCCCTGTTGAAGAGGCGAAAGAGGAAGGGCTTATTTAGAGCAGAGAGCAGAGTGCAGAGAGCTGAGTGCAGATAAGAGAGCAGAGGGCAGAGTTTAGATAAGAGAGCAGAGGGCAGAGAGCAGAGTTTAGATAAGAGAGCGTTTTAACTTCACTTCATTTATACATAGTCGTTTCGGAATGTGCTTTTATTCTTTATAAATCACATTTTATGAAAAACGGACCATTAAAGACCATGTCATTTGACATGGCACTAGACATTATCGCTTTGTGCGAAACGCTGAACAGCAATAATCACTATGTGTTGAGCAAGCAGTTGCTAAGAAGTGGCACTGCTGTCGGTGCATTGATTATAGAAGCTCAACATGGAGAAAGCCCTAAGGATTTTATCCACAAATTGTACATTGCCAGGAAGGAGTGTGCAGAAACCATTTATTGGCTAGATTTACTTTTAAAAACTGAACATATTACAGTAATAGAATATGATAAGCTTACCAATATTGCATCTCAGGTGCTAAAAATGCTAAACAGCAGTATTTTAACTGTAAAACAGAAAATATAGTCCTAAAATATTCTGATCTCTGCTCTCTGCTCTCTGCACTCTTACATAATGCCATACTTGGTCAAGCGCATTTTTACTTGAAGGATTTGGCGAACTTCCTCGATATCAACCTTGTAGGGTTTGTAGGTGGTGTCGTTATCCGAGATGAGTAAGAGTTGGGAAACCTCGTTGCCGTCTTTAATTTGTTGGATGCGTTTGGCAACAACGGTATCGGTTACGATAATATAAATAGCATTTTCTTTTAAGCGAGCGTTGGGTTCAACGGGCTCGCACACGACCATGTCGCCGCTGGTAAGGTTAGGCAGCATGCTGTCGCCTTCAATTTCAAAAGCGGTAAGGCGGCCATCAACGCCGGGGATACTGAATTGCTGCAATTCGTTCATGAACGAGCCTGTACCTAAACTAACGGTATAGCCAGCTACGGCTTTTTGAGGCACCAGGGTAATATTATTCCGGCCAGCATAATCTAGATCGTTTATAGAGCGGGTGGGGATGTCAGAGCCGGCACCATCCAAGTAAATGGCATCGCTAACGCCGAATATATAGTTGGCGTTTACACCGAAATGGTCGCACAGGGCATTAATCTGGTCAACGGTTACATTGCGGTTGCCCTGTAAGATACTATTGATCACGTGGTTGTAAGACTCAAGGTAATTCGCCAAGTCAGATTTGCCCTTGATACGACGCTCTGCGAGCAGTTTGTCGTACACGATTTTGAAGCGCTGGTTGACGATATTATCTGAAAACTTGCCCATGAAACGTAATTTTTTGAAAAATAAATAAATTATTTGTTTTAAAAGGAACTTTTATAAAACAAAATGTTTTATATTTGCAGTGTCATTTGTAGCACACTTGCTTGATGGCATAAAAATACAACAAATTGGTTAAGTAATACTACTGTCATGGACAAAAAAAATTCAAACGATTCATTTAGCATCATCCGCATGCAAAGAAACGGTCAATTGGTACAGCAATCCAAAGGTCAAGCTTTACCTTGGATGAATTTAGTGCAAGCATTTTTCAACGCTATTCGGCTTAAGTTTTTGAAACTATCTGTCCCCATGAAGGTGCTGACTATGGTACTTATCAGCTACTTGCTCATGGGACCAGGTTTTGACTTCAAGTTGAACATTGCCCAAGAAAGCAGTATGGTTTCAACTGAAAACTACGATGCCCCTAGCACTACAGAAGACTTCGCACCTCAAGCGGAGGAATCGAGCCCTGCACCGGTCAAAACCAAGCCCAAGACCAAACCAGCGGCCAAGGCACCCGTTAAACAGAAAACAGTGGCTCAAAAAAGCCCTAGTCAGCCAGGGAACCCTATGGAATTGGGCAAAGGCCCTAAGTTAAGCCCTGATGCATATATCAAAAAATATGCAGGATTGGCCCAGCAAGAGATGCGCCGTTCAGGTGTACCAGCGAGTATCACCTTAGCCCAAGGGATATTAGAAAGCAGCTCGGGTAACAGCAAGTTAGCCCGTGAGTTGAACAACCATTTTGGAATCAAATGTTTTTCAAAGCAATGTGGCCACGGTCACTGCGTTAACTATTCAGATGATCACCACAAAGATTTCTTTCTTAACTTCGCATCGCCAGAAGCATGCTTCAGGGCTCATAGTGCATTTGTGAACAAACCCCGTTACAGGGGCAAGGTGCGCAACAAACGCAGCTACGAACAGTGGGCCTGGGCTTTGCAACATGGTGGTTATGCCACGGGTAGCCAGTACGCCAACAAGCTCATTAGCTTGATAAAACGATACAAACTCTACAAATACGATTAACTTGAACAAGCACTTCATCAACAGGACGATTAGAATTAGTATCTGTATACTCTGTAGCCTAGCCTTGAGCAGTGGCTGCAAAACACAAAATCGTCCTGTTGATGTGGCCGAGCCCGCCCCGATGCGCCGAGATAGTCTGTTGATTGACTCCGCTGTAATTCTCCCCGGAGCATACCAAACACAGCAGTACTTGCCGCAATTGCAGGGCAAACGGGTAGCCTTGGTGCTTAACCACACTTCTTTTATTGGCAATACACACCTGCTTGATTCTCTATTGACTTTGGATATTGATGTGCGGGTGCTTTTTGCGCCCGAACACGGCTTTAGAGGCGATGCTTCAGCTGGAGAGCAGATAAAGGATGGTAAGGATGCCAAGACGGGTTTACCTATCTATTCGCTTCACGGTAAACACAAGAAGCCGCAAGCCGCACAGCTGGCCGAATGCGATATCGTACTCTTTGATATTCAAGATGTTGGGGCTAGGTTCTATACCTATATCAGTACTTTGAGTTATGTGATGGAAGCTTGTGCCGAGTTGAAAAAGCCGCTCATCGTGCTCGATAGGCCGAATCCCAACGGGCATTATGTTGATGGTCCTGTACTTCAAACGGCTTGTTGTCAATCCTTTGTGGGTATGCATCCCGTGCCCATCGTGTACGGCATGAGCATAGGTGAGTACGGCCTGATGGTAAATGGCGAAGGATGGCTAAACACAACCGATACTTGTCAGTTACAGGTGGTTAAGTGTGAAAACTATAGCCACACGAGTCAGTATCGATTGCCCATTGCGCCATCGCCTAACTTACCCGATATGAAAAGTATTTACCTCTACCCCTCTACTTGTTTGTTTGAAGGGACCGTGGTGAGCGAGGGCCGTGGCACTGGAAGCCCATTTGCCTTAATTGGCCACCCGGCGTTTACGGCAGGCGATACCAGTTATATTCCACGGACGAAACCGGGCGCTGCACAACCTAAACTGGAAGGGCAGCTTTGCCATGGATTGTTTTTGGCCAAATCAACGGAGGCCGAATTATTCCAAAAAAGGCAGTTGGACTTTAGCTATATCATCCAGTTTTACCAAAACATGAAAAGCCAGACCTTCTTTTTGGCTAATGGTTTTTTTGATAAGTTGAGTGGGCAGCCAAACATTCGTACCCTGATTGAAGCTGGCCAGGATAACGAAACGATTAGAGCATCGTATCAGGCTGATGTAGAAGCGTTTAAAGTCATTAGAAAGCGGTATTTGCTCTATCCTGACTTTGAGTAACTCATTTTAGCGTCGTTTGCGGCGCGTGCCCGACTCTTGGCGTTCGGCACGTTCAATAGCGTTGATGCGTTTCAGCAATCGCTCGGCTTTTTCCTCAAGGTGTTGAATTAGCTTGGTATCGTTTTGGGTTTCCGCTGAACGGATTTCGTCCAAAACGGCATAGTACGATGCATATAGGTCATCGTTTGGGTTCTTTTTCCGGAAAAATTTGAGGATAAAATTTAACATGGCTCCATGGTATATTAGCCTTGCAAAGATAAGTTTTTTTAATCATTTGGGCGCTGCGCCCGCGTTGCGGTCGCCGTTACGCTTCGGCGCTCGCTATCGCTCGGCCCGCTTCGCGGTCTGGCCTTTGGCCACGCCTGCGCATCACTAGCGCATTTTAATTATGAGATATAGCCTTAAAATGCCGCAACGCGGCTAAAGCTATCAGCGATGGGTGAGGGAGTGCTACAGGCACGACTGGAACCCATCGGAAAGTACCCCAAAAAGATTGAGCCCTGAAAGGGCGATATTACAAAAAGGTATTTTATATATTGTATCGTCCTTTCAGGACTCAATCTTTAACCGCATCTCTCGATGGGTTCCGGTCGTGCCCGCGGCACTCCCTCTCCCATCGCTAAGACATGGTGCCGTTTCACGGCATTTTTGGCTTGTACAAAACTTTACCTCGTTGGCCTTGGTCACAACGCTAACGAGAAGCAACAAAAAGTTGTTTACTTGCTTTCAACCAATACCGACAAATACCGTATATTTGTATAATTCTCAACACTTTAATTACAGCTTTTATGAAAAACCTTCTATTGAGTTTCTTGCTTTTAGGCTCTTTTGCAGCATCTGCCCAAGTGGCTAGTGCTGACAATGGCAACCCCTTAACCTTTGCAGATTTGACCGAAACTGAAAAAGCCGAGGCTATTACGGCCATGATTAACGGTGACTGTACCTATAAAGGCATCAAGCTATATGGTAAAGTTATGTTCGTGACCTCTTTCCCTGACATTAAAATTCAATACGTGGATAACTTCCCTGATATCAAAGTGAAGTTTGTGAGCAACTTTCCAGATGATTGTGGCGAGTGGCAAACTGTTGATAATTTTCCAGACTTTAAGGTACAAGTGGTTACTTCATTCCCTGACATCAAGGTGAAGAAAGTAGATAACTTCCCTGGGATGAATTAATTCTCGTACGTTGCGCTTACCCCCTCCGGTAGATAGATAATGTAACTATACCGGAGGTGGTATTCGCTACCTTTCACAAAAACTAGGTTATTCATGTTTCTATCGCTCAGCGTAGCATGACCAGTGCCGTCAACCATATCGAGGGCTAATTTATTTTCACCCACCTGGAAAATCATATCTAGTAGGGTAGGGTCTAGGTTTTCAACTTCAACGATAATCTCCACAGAGGCCCTTGTACCAGGCACGGGAACGAATTTAGTATCACTTTCGGAAATGTCCAATACAATCTGACGGAGATTGTCAGAAGGGATGACTTGGTGCAGTGTTTTCTTAGTTACTTGAGCGTCAAGGCTAAACCCAAACATAAAGATAAACATGATACCAAGTATTGGGGTACAATACTTCATATAGGGGGGATAACTGGAAGTCACAAAAAATAAAAAAAATCTAAAAGGGGTTACTACCAAGATAGCGTAATCACCAAAAAGGTTGCAAGCCTTTTAAAAGCGATGAAAAACAGTTCACAAAACCGCGCGAGTGGCGTGGCGTGCAGCCGCCAAAGGCGGCTGGTGCGTTAGCACCGAGCGATAGCGAGCACAGAACGGCACGACCGCCCGATAGGGCGGACGCGCCCAAAAAATATAAAACAAGAATAGTGTAAAAAACTGCTCAAAAAGAGCTTGACAGTAGTAGTTGATGGGCGTCTTTTGTAAAAATTAAATTTTTTTTGTGCAGCCTGTAACTTTTAAATACCTTGCAGCGTCATGCAGTCGGAAAACTTAGAAAACCTTGAATACTAAAGACTACAATAGCATTGTTGATGCCTTGTCGGACAATCTTTTTCGCTACGCGATCAAGACGGTTAGGCAAGAAGCTGACGCCCACGACGTGGTGCAGCACTGCTTTGAACGCCTTTGGTTAAATCGCGATAAGGTTGACCCTAGCAAGGTGAAAAGTTACTTGTTCTCGACCGCCCACAACTTTATTATAGATATGTTCCGCAAAAACAAACGGACTAGCTATGAAGAGGTGCTCCCAGAACAGGGTTATCAGCCGCAATCGCACAACGATGAACTGAAAGAAATGTTGGACAAGTGCTTGGCCCAACTGTCTGAAATTCAGCGGTCTGTGCTATTGCTGCGCGATTATGAAGGTTATAACTACCAGGAAATAGCCGATATGACACAACTCAACGAATCACAGGTAAAAGTGTACATTTTCAGGGCGCGCCAGAAGATGCAACAACTACTTACCGTACAACATTAAGCGAATATGCGAGCAAAAATTAGCCTGAACAATTACGACGAGTTCGCGCTAGACTACCTAGAAGGTACGCTAGATGCCGAAACGCATGCCGAGATGCAGGACTTCCTGGAAAAGCACCCTACAATCAAGCATGAAATAGAGCAATTGTCGAGCTTTGTCCTAGTACCCGATACGCAAATAGTGTACCCAGATAAAGCTAAACTTTACCGTAAGCCGGTAGCCCGTAAACGTTGGTTGATTGCCTTAATACCGCTATTGTTTGGAACGAGTGTAGCTGGAATTTGGTGGCTAGGCCAAGTAAAAACAGCCGATAAATATGTCACAACTAAGGATGTTTCGACAGAAATTGTGGAAAATACCGGTCACGCTGTAGTCCCACAAAAAGATACTACTAAACTGAAGCAATCGGCTATTCGTACAGTATCACCTGAAACGAATTTGAATCAAAAGCTAAAATCAACACCAATTATTGAGCAAAAAATTACACCAGCACCAGTTGTAAGTCCTACACTTCAATTGAAACAATTTATAGAAGCGACAACTTTACCTGAGCTTGATACCATGAAATTTGCCTTGGAAGAGAACATTCGTCAAGGACAAATCCTAGAAGCTACCCCATTGAATGCAAAAGATGCCAAAATTGAGCGGACAAGCCAGCTTGGTAAGATTCAAACTAAGGCCCAATTTGTGGATGCAGAAGATATGACGCTTTATGCATCTAACGACGAAAACGATGGTTTGATTTACTTAAACTTGAGCTTGGCCAATTGGAAAGAAGCCGTTCTGCCAGAGACAGTTGCCTCGGAAACAGGATCTTTAGCGGCCCCGCTAAAACGCCCTAAGCTTAATTTACCCAAGTTGAAAGTTACTTTTAACGAAGAAGAATAGCCTATGGAGATGTGAGATGTGAGTTGTAAGATTCTGCGTGCAACTTATGACTCAATTCATACCATTTTTGACGAAAGAACTTTTTAAATCATTAGCCATATGAACCCTTTAAAACTATTGTATCTTATTATTTGCCTTGCTTCTGCAAGCGTTATAAACGCACAAGTAGATAGTGCAGCGGTTGAAGTATCGCCTACAACAGATACCACTAAGACAACTGATAAAGACAATAACCTTAAACTTAATGTAGGTATAAAGCCTTTTACGCCTTCTAAGGCTAATAAAAAACTCGTTAAAACTCGATGGTTCATGCTCGATGCAGGTATATCAAGTTATATGCATGATGGGGGCTTTGCCTTGCCCACAGGCTTGTCGGCAATGGAGCAACGACTTGGCCAATCACTAAACTGGCAGTTCCATCTTTATAAACAGCGCATACGCCTTTGGAGTCCATACACCAGCCTATATCATGGCTTAACTTGGAACGCTCAGCATTACAACTTCCAGAACGGTACCATTATAAGGCCACGGGAAGCGCAGGTGCGATTTGATACTTTGAGCGACTTGAAGAATAACCGTTTATTTGTGGGTTCCGCTCGTATTCCCTTGTACTTGAACTTTGAAAGTGCACCCAACAAACCTAAACAATCTGTACACATGAGTGTAGGGCTTTATGGCGAAATGATGCTGGTATCTAACTACAAACGACGCGAAGCCAATGGGGATGTGTACCAAATACGCGACGATTTTAATATGAACAAGTTTAAATGGGGGATGATGGCACAACTTGGTTTTGGCCCAGTGACTTTCTTTGTCGACTATAGTTTTACGCCGATGTTCCGTCAAAATCAAGGTCCGGCCTTGAATCCGATAAATATTGGCGTCACTCTCTTGGCATTTTAAACATAAGCGCTTACCTTTACCACATGGCAACGCAAAAATTCTATGTGGTTTGGGTAGGTAGGAAACCCGGTGTTTACGACAATTGGCCCGAGGCCAAGGCGCAGATTGATGGCTTGGAAAACGCTCGGTATAAAAGTTACCCGAGCTTACCCGAGGCTGCTGAAGCGTTTAAAAAACAGCCAGGTAGCTTTAAAAAAGCAGGCGCCACGGCCAATCATGGCGGTTCAAAACCTATTCTCGACAGTTTAGCGGTTGACGCTGCTTGCAGTGGTAATCCAGGCGTGATGGAATACCGTGGCGTTTGGACCAAGACCAAACAAGAAGTGTTCCGGCAAGGCCCTTTCCCAGAAGGCACCAATAATATCGGTGAGTTCTTGGCTTTAGTGCACGGCTTGGCCTTGCTCAAAAAGCAAAATATCAAGATGCCTTTGTATACCGACTCCATGACCGCTTTGGCTTGGATCAGGAATAAAAAGGCCAAAACTACCTTGAGCCTTACGCCCAAGAACCGAGAACTGATGGAAATGGTGGCCCGAGCAGAGGCTTGGTTGAAATCAAACAGTTACGATACCGAAATATACAAGTGGGATACCGAGCACTGGGGTGAAATTCCAGCCGATTTTGGCCGAAAATAATCCCCAACAAAACATTGGACCCGTTTCTATGTTTATGCTTCAAACGATTTATCCATGAGAATCTCAGCCTTCCGTAAAGCCCACTTCAACGCCGCACACCGTTTGCACAACCCCAACTGGAGCGACGCTCAAAACGAAGCGGTTTACGGGCTCTGCAACAATAAATACTACCACGGCCACAACTACGAACTTGAAGTAAAAGTAAGTGGTGAAATAGACCCTGATACTGGTTATCTCATCGATTTGAAAGTGCTTTCCGATATTATTCACGAGCATGTTGAATTACACCTCGATCATAAGAACCTGAACATTGAAATCGAGCATTTCCAAACGGTGAACCCTACGGCAGAGCATATTTGTATTTACATTTGGGAAATTTTAAAGGCACAATTGCCAGAAAAATTCGACCTTAGCGTACGACTATACGAAACACCCCGTAATTACGTGGAATTCCCCGCAAGTTAAATCGCCATCATGACCAATACCGAAAAATACAGTAGCATTCCATTATTTGCCAGCATCATGGGCTGTGCTTTTGCCGGATTTGGTGGTGCTTTTTTACTCGGTAACCTGGGAGGTGATTCAAAATTCAACTTCCCCCTTATTGCTGCATTTTTTGGTATTGCCTTGGTATCTGCCAACAGTAAATATATAGGTTTACCTAAGTTTTTGGCCATTATCCTCATTACCATCAGCAGTGTATTTGCCACCGTGGTCGCTGGATTTGTCTTCGCCTATGGTTTTGACCTTTTAAAACCCTTTTTAGGTTCCAATGCTTCACTACATGCGATAGTGTTAGCTGCTTTGTCGGGGATGGTGTTCATGCTCATCAATTATTCGCCGTATAGCCTGCTCATTCGCAAGTTTTCCAGACCTGGCTTTTTTGTAGCTTTGTTTGCCGGGATGATAGGCGGCGCAATGGCCATGTTGTTTATCATTGCTGAAATGTTGAGTCCTATTTTACCGAGTATAGTGGCTATGGCCATCTTCGGTGCAGGCCTTGCGCAACTGCATTTCTACGCTGACCCTCCTGATATGAAGGTGGAGCGGTTGAGTAGGATGAAATAAGATGTAATATGTAAGATTTGAGATGTGAACGCTGTCTTGTCATCTCTAGTGTGTAGCACCGGTCGAGCAAGCTCGGCCCAACCCCCGCTACCAACGGACGCGCAGCGGCCTGTGCAGTGGAGGGGGTCGACGCGCAGCGGCGGGGGGAGGCACAAGTAAGATGTAGCCGCTTACCGCTCAAATCTCCAAACAATGGCTTGGCGGTCATCGCCTGCACTGACAAAATGATGATTATCCAGGAACAGTAAGCAATTTACCGAGCCGAAATGCGCTTGGGTTTTACTCATGTCGATGACTTTGAGCAACTTACGCTCAGCGCGATCCCATATTTTGATGCTTTTATCCCGGCTGGCACTGATGAGTAAATGCTGGTCTGGACTGACTGCCAATGCATTGATCGTATACCAATGAGCCGGGGCCTTGAACAAGGTTTCAGCGCTGTCAAGCCGCGTCAAACAAAGTTGTGCATCCCTACCTCCCGACCAAATACTTTGCCCGTCAGGTTCAAAGGCCAGGCTAAACACCGAGTTGCTGTGCACCGATTCAAGCGTTTGAATTAAGCTTAAATCCTCTAAACGAAGTACATAAATATTACCGTCGCTAGCCCCAACAGCCATTTTTTCTCCTTCGGTATCTATCACCATGCAGCGTAAACTGCTATGGCTCAGCTGGATGCTCAGTTCTGGTTTGTTGTTGTCATAGTGCCACCGTGTGATGACACCATCAGCACCGCCGCTATACAGGTAATCAGCGTGTTTTTGTACAAAGTACACCCCTTTTTGATGGTGTAAAACATTGTAATAATCCAGCTTTTGGTTTAAGTCTATCCAGTGCAAACCACCGTACATGTTGCCCAACACCAAACGGTTGATATCGGGATCGTACATCATGGAAAAGATGTTGCCTTCTATCCTGCTTAAGGCCACGGCTTCATCAGGTTTTGCTACATCCCAACAAGCTACAAGGCCATCGCCGGCGGCACTTAAGAATTTGCCAGGTGCATCGGCAGGGCTTAATGCATAAATGGCAGCCTGATGGCCTGTAAACTGGTGTAGTTTGTTGATTTGGAACATAAAAAACTAGTGTCGCATAAAATATTTCATGCAACAAAAGAACAACAAAAATGGCAGATAGTTGCTACTTATTCGGCACAACCGCAAGCCTCACATTCAGCTTGGGTGGCAAAACCTTTTTGGGAGCAACCTGTATAGCTGATTTGGCTACAAGTATTGGTAGAAGCGTTGTAAAACCAGCGGTTAAACTGTGCTTGACACAATTCGTTTGTAGGCGGTGTTTCGCTGCAAGTACTTAAAGTGCTTGGTTCACAATCATCGGTGCAAGCGGTGGCCAATAAACTTACACTGAACAAAAATGCGAGTAATTTGTACATGATTCTAGATTTTGGTCATTTATCTAGCTAAACGGATGCATGCTTTTGTCCGTTGGTTGCTTTGTTCTTTGTAATGACATTTTTACTTTAAAATTAGACTTTGTCTAAATAGGTAGCATTCACACCTTATGACAATTTGCTGACATGAATTAAGTACTAGTATTCTACTTTTGTGTCGTTAAATACATCTATGAAGACTTTAGAGCAATACAAAATCATCACATTAACCCACCGCGAGGCAAAGGTGCACCAAATTGGTCGCTATGTACTTGACCAAGTGGATACGGATGAATTGCTCCAAGCACGCCTCCAACTTATCAAGGAGCAGTTTAACTTCGAGGAGATGATGTATTTGACCACCTGTAACCGAGTATTATATTTCTTCGTTACGGATGCCAAAATCGACGATCAATTCGTGGCTTCCTTTTTCAGCAGTATCCGCCCGGATATTGACTTTGCCGATATTGATTTTGCCCAGCACAACGCTCGTGTATTTGAGGGCCGTGAAGCCATTCAGCACTTGTTTGAGGTTTCGGCTTCTATTGATTCCTTGGTGGTGGGTGAGCGCGAAATCTTGCGCCAGCTGCGCGAGGCATACGATAAAGCACAGCAACTTGGCTTAACCGGCGATCATATTCGGGTGGCTATGCGTGTTGCCGTTGAAGCAGCCAAAGAAGTTTATTCACATACTCGTATCGGCGAGAAGCCTGTATCTATCGTTTCCCTAGCGGTACAGTCATTGTTGGCTTTGAAACCCAACAAATCGGCTAAGATATTAATGGTAGGTGCTGGTCAAACCAACCTCTTGGTTTCCAAATTCTTGAAAAAGCACGGTTTTACCAACTTCACGGTGTTTAATCGTAGCCTAGATAAAGCCTTGCAATTGGCCCTAGCGCTTGAAGGTAAAGCCTTTGCGTTAGATCAATTGCCCAACTTCAAAGAAGGTTTTGATATTTTAATCGTTTGCACAGGTGCCACACAAGCTGTGATTACCCCCAGCTTGTACCAGCAACTTCTGAATGGCGATACCAATCATAAA
The DNA here is from genome assembly GCA_964508975.1 of uncultured Saprospiraceae bacterium. Classification (GTDB taxonomy): domain Bacteria; phylum Bacteroidota; class Bacteroidia; order Chitinophagales; family Saprospiraceae; genus CAZDVQ01. The sequence goes on along the minus strand of CAZDVQ010000033.1, from coordinate 8,472 downwards.
ACGGTCATCGACCTGTCGATTCCGAATAACGTTGACCGGGAAGTAACGCATCAGTACCCTATGACCTATATCGAGGTAGAAGGCTTGCGTTTATTAGCCCGCGAAAATCTTGACTTCCGTATGTTGGAAGTCAGTAAAGCCAAACAACTGCTTGAAGTACAAGTAGATACATTCGCTGAAGAGTTTAAGGCCCGTCAAGTAACACTTGCCCTGAGCGGTGTTCCTACACAAATTAAAGCTATCCGCGAAAAAGCCATTACCGAGGTGTTTGCCGCAGATTTGGCCCACCTGGACGACGATGCTCGCGAACTCGTTGAACGCATGATGCTGTACATGGAGAAAAAATGTATCAGCATCCCCATGAAGGTAGCTAAAGAGGCTTTTGCGTAAGATTAAATAGTATTTATCGGTTTTTAATTTCAACCGACATCAAACTCGCCTTGATGGGCTCAGACCATTCCTCAGCCGTATACGGGTAAACCGCCATGATCATTACCGATGTTTCTGCGCCGGTTTTGAGGACCAAATGTTGTTTCATGTAGGTATTGGCTTCAACCTCTTGCCAGGCTTTGGCATAGGTAGCATCCATGCCCTGAAACTGGAACGTATCTTTTTCGGTCAAGGTCATCCCGCTTGATAGTAGGATTTCATTCGTAAAACCAGCAGCCATGAGCTCGTAAGGCGCTTTCAATTCAAGTATATGAATCGTTGCACCCAGCGAGTCATGCTCAAACCCTTTGAAGTGTTGGGCTGGCACAAATCCATCAGGGGGCATCATACTACAGCTAGTACCTTCAACCGTTATGCGTTGGGGCACTTTCACTGCTTTTGGAGTAGGTTTATTACAGGCTAGGCAAATTAGTATGGGCAAGGTTAGTAATAATAGCTTGGGCATGGTGTTTTACGGCTAAGTTTGATTTTTTAGCTAAGTATGGCTGAACGCTAAAATTTGTACAAAGCTAAGCCTCATTCCTAGTTCATTGCGCATCATGCATAGTTTATTATGATTTGTTTATTTGGGCGTTGCGCCGCATGTGCGTCGCCGCTGTCTTTCGGGGTTCGCTTTGCTCCGTGCTACGCACCGCCCGCTATCGCGGGCGCCCTACAGCCAGCTAACGCGGGAAAGGGTAGCGATTTATAATGGTTAAGCCATAGAACTAAATTACGCCGCTAGGCGTTATTTGATTTGGTTAGCTTGTCTTTTTGCAAGGACTTGTATATCTTTGTAATCCAAACCTTAGAAACTATGCGAGAAATATTGACCATAGAAGAAATCAAAATGCAGTACCCTGATGAATGGGTATTGCTTGCCTTGGACAATAGCGATGTTCTGAAACGGCCAGAAAGCGGTAGTGTTTTGTTGCACAGTAAAGACTATTTAGAACTTTGCTATAAAGCCAGCGAAATCGCAAAAAATATCGTGACCACTATTCTATTCACAGGCGAAGCTAGTAAAAACCGCAAATGGCTGAAATCTACCATTTTACAAGAGAAACCGAAGACGATTTAATTATCGTTACGGCTCGTATTGGTAATAGCGTGCTTGACCTAGTGCTTGATACAGGGGCCTCACATACATTTATCAACTTTGGTGTCCTTATCAAAGAAGGTTATCGAGTAGGTGATACTAAAGGACTTGTTCCTGTTGAAACCGCTAACGGAATAATTTACGCTAATAGATTCAATATTACACACATTGAAAGTCTTGGCATTACCAAAGAAAATTTTGAGGTTACATCCTATATTTTCGATGACCCAGAAAATAATTATCAAGGGGTTTTAGGTCTAGACTTTCTTAGGAAATTGAAATTCTGTATTGATCTTGATACGAATGTAATTAGTTTACAGGACTAATTATATTCCCATATGTAACTCAATATATACCCCACGTTTTATTTTATTGATTTTTCAATTAGCTCTTTGAATTTCACCTTATCAGGAATATTTAAGTACTGAAATGTATTCTCTGTCAAATCGAACAATACTCCTTGTTCTAAAAATACAGCAAACACAATCTTTTCCGCCCCAAAGTCAACTTCAATGGCAATACATTGTCTCTCTAATATAACATCATGACCTTCTTTATTCCAGTCCTTGACAAGTTCCAATAAGCCTGTCCAATTGCAAGGCCTTGTAAGAGTGCTATCGCTTACCATTGCAATTATCTTTTCCATATTGCAATATCCTTCGTTATCTGGGGAATAAAAAAGTACAATGTTTGTCACGTTACCCCATGCATATTCAACATCAGTTCTCAAGCCTTGAGCAATTACAGAACCTGTTAAAGTTGAAAATATAAGACCCAGTACAAATGTCTTAATCACTTTTACTTTTGTTTAATGTGTTACAATCAGCCTATATCCACAACTCCGCTAAGCATATTGCGTCTATAAGCACTATCGGATCCCTTTTGGTTGTGTTAATCAATTGCTTATACGTTTTAATGCCTAAACAATTTAATATCGCCTTTGCAAAGCTAAGGAAAAAGATATATCGACGCATTTTTCGGTAACTTTTTATTCTGAGTGTTCCATCTGTTAACTTGTCACTCCCCCCAGCGCCAGCGATGCGAAGCAGTGGCCCGCAGGGCCAGACCGCAACGCGGGCCGAGCGAATAGCGAGCTGCGTAGCGTAGCGACGGCGTAGCCGGGGCGCCCCAAAAACAATCCCCAAAAATATTATACCCACAAAAAAAAGCCACCCGTATTAATACGAGTGGCTTTTTGGTATAGCTCAGCTAGGATTATTCGCCCACGCGGAGTGTATCACTATTGGTAGTTGTTTCCTTGTCAGCAGGAACTTCAATTTGGTGGCTGTCGCCAGTAGTGCCGTGGTCAGCACCTTTACCGCTGATTTGACCCAAAATTGGGGCAATCACCAAGCCTACCAAACAAGTTAATTTGATCAAGATGTTCATAGATGGACCAGAAGTATCTTTGAAAGGGTCGCCAACTGTATCACCAGTTACAGCCGCTTTGTGCGCATCTGAACCTTTGAAAGTCATGACACCGTCGATCATAACGCCAGCTTCAAATGATTTTTTAGCGTTGTCCCAAGCACCACCAGCGTTGTTCTGGAAAATAGCCCAAAGTACACCAGATACCGCAACACCGGCCATGTAAGCACCGAGTGATTCTGCACCCATACCAAAACCGATAATCAAAGGCATGATGATGGTAATAGCACCTGGCAACATCATTTCGCGAAGGGCCGCTTGTGTAGAAATATCAACACATTTAGCATATTCTGGCTTGCCTGTGCCTTCCATGATACCTGGAATTTCGCGGAACTGACGACGAACTTCTTTCACCATATCCATAGCGGCTTTACCTACAGAGTTCATGGCCAAGGCCGAGAACACCACGGGAATCATACCACCCACGAACAAGGCAGCCAATACTTTCGCGTTGAAAATGTTGATACCGTCGATACCGGTGAAGGTAACGTAAGCAGCAAACAAAGCCAAGGCAGTCAAGGCAGCCGAAGCAATGGCGAAACCTTTACCGATGGCCGCAGTGGTATTACCCACAGAGTCCAACACGTCGGTACGCTCGCGTACTTCTTTAGGCAACTCGCTCATCTCGGCGATACCACCAGCGTTGTCGGCGATAGGGCCAAACGCGTCGATAGCCAACTGCATAGCGGTTGTGGCCATCATGGCAGATGCAGCGATAGCAACACCATAGAAACCAGCCAATTCAAATGTTCCCCAGATAGCACCGGCAAACAAGATGATTGGACCAGCAGTTGAAATCATACCTGTGCCCAAACCAGCGATGATGTTGGTTGCAGCACCTGTAGCTGATTTTTGAACGATATCTAAGATAGGTTTTTTACCCAATGCAGTGTAATATTCTGTCATGAACGAGATGGCCGCACCTACGAACAAACCGACCAATACCGAGTAGAACACGTTCATGGAAGATGTGGTGATTTGAACCATACTACCGTCAGAGAATACCATCATGTTGATAGACTCTGGCAACATCCACTGGATGATGAAGAACGAAGCAACTGCTGTCATTGCGATTGACGACCAGTTACCCATGTTCAAGGCAGCTTGTACTTGGGCTTCTTTAGCACCGTCTTTCACGCGTACGAAGAAGGTACCGAGGATAGAGAAGATAATACCCAAACCGGCAATCAACATTGGCAAGAGGATAGGGCCAAGACCACCAAATCCGTCTTCGAGGTCAACACCGTTATCGCGGATAACGTAGTTACCCAATACCATGGCCGCCAAAACGGTAGCCACGTAAGAGCCAAACAAGTCGGCACCCATACCGGCCACGTCACCTACGTTGTCACCAACGTTGTCGGCGATAGTAGCAGGGTTACGAGGATCGTCTTCAGGGATACCTGCTTCAACTTTACCCACGAGGTCAGCACCTACGTCGGCTGCTTTGGTATAGATACCACCACCAACACGGGCAAACAAGGCGATAGATTCAGCGCCAAGCGAGAAGCCAGCGAGTGATTCAAGTACCATGGTCATGTCGTGGTGGTTTGTCCACACGCCACCCATGAACCATTGGAACAAGATGATGAACAACAAGCTCAAGCCAAATACGGCCAGGCCCGCAACACCAAGGCCCATTACGGTACCACCGGTGAACGACACTTTCAAGGCTTGCGCGATGCTAGTCCGTGCAGCTTGAGTTGTACGTACGTTTGAAGCTGTAGCGATACGCATACCGATATTACCTGCTAAGGCAGAGAATACGGCACCGATAACGAAGGCTACCACGATGAACCAGTGTGATGAAGGAACAATCGTTGATACGACGCCCAACAAGATACCGGCAATGACCACGAAAACGGCCAAGATGCGGTATTCTGCTTTCAAAAAGGCCAATGCACCCTCGCGGATGTGGCTTGCAATTTCTGCCATTTTGCTTTCACCAGCGTCTTGTTTGTTGACCCATGCGGCCAAGAACGCCATGTAAGCCAACGCGATTACTCCAAATACAGGGAGTATGTAAACGAGTTGTTCCATAAATAGGTTATAAGTTTAATTTTAAGGTTTCCATGAATTTTAACGACTGTCACGGAGCGAATCTTCGCTAGTTCAGCCGCTTTGAACGCGCAAAGATAGCAAAACAATTCTTTTTTGCAAGCATAGAGATAATTATATATGTAGTTGATAGTTGATAGTTCTGAGTTTATAGTTGGTAGTTCGGGGTTGGTAGTTGGTAGTTCATAGAATTTATACATCAGCTTTTCCTAATCTTGGAATCATGTATCTGGTAGTGTGCTTAGGGATTCCAACTACCAACTATCAACTACCAACTATCAACTAAACTATAAAATATTGTAAAATCTACACTAAGTAAATTTTTCTGTTTTATCTTTACCCCTCGACCAACAAATTCAATTCTAACCGTAATCAAATAACGCTATGAAGTACCTAGCCATGTGCAGTTTCTTGATGCTAGCCCTCGTGTCTTGTGGCCCTAAAAAAGACGCTCAAGCCGTAAAACCCGTATCTGACGATATTCGCGAACGCCTGGCCTCGGCCAACATTTACGAAGTAAACGTGCGTCAATTCTCGCCGGAAGGTAGTTTTAAAGGCTTGCAAGACCAACTGCCTCGCCTGCGCGAGATGGGTGTAGATATCCTTTGGCTCATGCCTATTCACCCCATCTCTAAAATCAAGCGCAAGGGTGGGGTAGGTAGCCACTACGCTGTAGGCGATTATAAAGCCACCAACCCTGATTACGGTACCATGGAAGACTTCAAACAGCTGGTCCAAGAAGTACACAAAAATGGTATGTTCATCATCCTCGACTGGGTGCCTAACCACACCGGATGGGACAACCCATGGATTACCGAACACCCTGAGTGGTACACCAAGGTGGGCGATACCATCTCGCACCCTGCCGATAACGACGGTAAACTCACCGACTGGTATGATGTGGCCGACCTCAACTACAGCAACACCGAAATGCGTGCTGCCATGGTTGATGCCATGAAGTTCTGGCTCACCGAGGCCGATATCGACGGCTTCCGCTGCGATGTGGCTGGTTTTGTTCCAGATGATTTCTGGACGGATTGTCTCGCACAACTTCGCAAGGTTAAAAATATCTTCATGCTCGCCGAGTGGGAAAAACCTGAGCTTTTCGTGTCGGGCTTCGACATGTGCTACGGCTGGGAATTCCACCACGTGATGAAGAAAATCTACAAAGGCGAGAAACACAACGACGAGCCTGAAATAGCCAACGCCAACACCATCGAGGCATACTTGCAACGCGAACGCAAGGCTTATATCCCTGGCTACTACAAGATGCATTTCACCAATAACCACGATGAAAACTCGTGGAACGGTACCGAGAAAGAACTCTTTGGCGACCATGCCGATTTCTTCTTTACCCTCGCCGCTACCCTCGACGGTATGCCACTTATCTATAACGGTCAAGAATCTAACCTCGACCGCCGATTGGCTTTCTTCGAAAAGGACCCAATCGATTGGAAAAACTACGAGCGCACGGCTTTTTTCAAAAAACGCCTTGCTTTGAAACATAACCTTGCCCCGCTGGGCAATGGTAAAGCTGGTGTGCCTTCGGTGCGCATTCCTAGTAACGACGATACCAAAATCTACGCCTTCAAACGCGCCAACGACAAACAAGCGCTCGTGGGTATCTTCAACCTTTCAAAAGAAGCGGTGAAGGTATCACTCAAAGATCCTATCTTTAAAGGCGAATGGACTGACTTCGACGCAGACACTAAAATCACCGTTGGCGATGATTTCTCTACCCAGTTGGAGCCTTGGTCTTATACCTTATTGGTTAGGTTTTAGGAGAGATATGAAAGAGGAGATAGAAGAGAGGAGATTATTCCTCTCCCCTCGCTCCTCTCTCCCGTCTCCTCGCTCCTCTCTCCTCACTTCTATCTATTAATTATGAATACACAAACTAAGCCCGAACTCAGTTTCTGGCAAATATGGAATATGAGCTTCGGCTTCTTGGGTATCCAATTCGGCTGGGGCTTACAGATGGCCAACATGAGTTCCATCTACAATTACTTGGGTGCTAAGCCCGACGAGATTCCGATGCTCTGGTTAGCTGCCCCGCTCACGGGCTTGTTGGTTCAACCTATCATCGGTTATTTCAGCGATAAAACCTGGACACCACTTGGCCGCCGTAAACCATACTTCCTGGTAGGTGCTATCCTATCGTCCCTGGCCTTGTTCGTCATGCCTAACTCATCGGCACTCTGGATGGCAGCGGGCTTACTCTGGATATTAGATGCGTCTATCAACATCTCCATGGAGCCTTTCCGCGCCTTTGTATCCGATATGTTGCCCGAGAAGCAGCAAACCCGTGGTTTCACCATGCAGTCGGTGTTCATTGGCCTTGGAGCTGTAATCGCCTCGATGTTGCCTTGGATGATGACCAACTGGTTTGGCGTTACCAACGAGGGTAACGAGGGCGCCATCCCACTGTCGGTTAAACTATCCTTTTACATTGGTGGTGTAGCTTTCTTGGGTGCGGTGTTGTACACCATTCTCAAAACTAAAGAGTACAGCCCGGAGCAACTCAAAGCATTCGAGGCCGATAAACCCGAGGAAGGTAAACTCTACAGCAATGGTTTCTCCGAAATCATCGGTTCTATCATGAACATGCCCAAAAAGATGAAATACCTCGCCGCGGTTCAGTTCTTTACCTGGCCAGGGCTTTTCCTCATGTGGTTCTATTTCAACGACACGCTGGCATACCAAGTTATGGGTGCCGTAGATGCCAAAGACCCCGTTTACCAACAAGCCAACGAGTGGGCCGGTATGAGCTATGCCTTCAAGGATGCTATTACCTTTGCCTTTGCGTTTGCCTTACCGTTTATCGCGGGCAAAATCGGTAAAAAATTCACGCACATCGTTTGCTTAACAGCAGGCGCTATTGGCCTTTTGCTCATGGGGGTATGGACCAATGCCAACCTCGTGCTGATCTCCATGTTTGGCGTCGGTATTGCCTGGGCCTCAATCTTGTCGATGCCTTATGCCATGCTAGCCCCGGCTTTGCCACGCGGTAAAACGGGTATCTACATGGGAATTTTCAACTTTTTCATCGTTATCCCCGAGATTATAGCAGCGCTTACTTTCGGTTACATCATGAAAAACGTGTTGGGCAACAGCCAGGTTACAGCAGTTATGTTAGGCGGCGTTTTGTTCATCATCGCGGCCATTATCACCTTCTTCATCCCCGGCGAGGATGATTAATGTGCTAATTAATTTGGGCGTTGCGCCGCTAGCGCGTCGCCGGCGTGCTACGCGCTCCCTAAACGGTCGGCCCTTCGGGCTGGCCGCGATGCGGCCACGCTCCGCATGCCTAACGCTGTAAAAGGCGGCGAAGCCACCTTTTTTAATGGTTAATGGTTAGTTATTAATGGTTAATGGTTAGTTATTAATGGTTAATGGTTAGTTATTAATGGTTAATGGTTAGTTATTAATGGTTAATGGTTAGTTATTAATGGTTAATG
>CAZDVQ010000032.1:0-49781 GCA_964508975.1 uncultured Saprospiraceae bacterium | reverse complement strand
AACCGAAACCTAGCGGCCTTTATCGCTGAGGTAGATGCGCTTGTACAACAACCCAAGTCAACAGAGGTCTTACATGCGCTACAGCCATTATTGGAACAATTAAAAACTACACTAGATAAAATTCAACAACTTAAAAATGATTATCAATTTTTACCGTAGGCTCCTGCTGAGGGTTAGCCCACAACAGCATTTATTATTTGGGTTTTCGACCTATACCATCATTGGTTGGTTAATGTTGTGTTTACCTTTTGCGCAAAAACAACAGATGCCTTTTATCGACCATTTGTTCACGGCGGTCTCGGCTATTTCAACCACGGGCTTGGCAACGATGAGCGTTTTTGACACCTATACCTTGTTTGGGCAAATCGTAGTCATGCTATTGATTCAAGTAGGTGGTATTGGCTACATGACCCTTACCTCCTTCTTGATTTTGTCGAGTAAGAGCAGGTTGCCCAACTGGCACCAGAGTATATTAAAAGCAGAGTTCCCGCTGCCACAAGGATTTGAAGTAAGAGACTTTATCAAGGCAGTCATTATCTTCACCTTGGTCGTTGAAGCCATTGGCGCATTATTGTTTTACATAGCATTTACCTCGGCTGGCGTAGAGCATAATTTTGCTTTGTGGAGTAGTATTTTCCACAGTGTGTCTTCGTTTTGTACTGCTGGTTTTAGCTTGTACAACAACAGTTTTGAAAATTTTGCAGGCAATGGATTTCTCAATGCAATCATTTCCGTGTTGTCAATTTTAGGCTCCATGGGCTTTATCGTGGTTACTGATTTTTGGCAAAGGCTCAGCGGCAGGACAAAAGAAGTAACCTATACTTCTAAAATCATTGTTGGGGTAACGGCCTTGTTGTTGGCCTTTGGTACGGTGATGTTGTATTATTTTGAACCAACCATACAACAGATGGACCAAAACCGGCTCATGGTATCGTTTTTCCAATCGATGACGGCACTAACCACCGTGGGCTTTAATACTATACCGATTGCGCCATTATCCTTGGCAGCCTTGTTGGTGATTAATTTCCTGATGTACGTCGGGGCATCGCCATCGGGTACAGGTGGTGGTATGAAAACAACCACGCTTACCGCTTTGGTGGCTATCATGTGGAGCCGAATGACCAATAGCCCAAAGGTTACATCGCTAGGGCGGGTTATCCCCAAGGACCGCTTAGACGTGGCTACATCGGTTTTTATCCTTTATGCGGGTACTATCTTTGTGGCCACCTTGCTGCTGTCGTTAACCGATACATTTGCATTGGATAAAATATTATTCGAGGTGACCTCAGCCATTGGTACCGTAGGTTTAAGTACAGGCATTACCGGGAGTTTAACCTTCATGGGCAAAGTGATTATTATCTTTGTGATGTTTGTAGGCAGGGTTGGGTTATTAAATATCGGCCTGGCATTTTTGGCACGTAAAAACCATAAAAACAAAGCACAACATGAGACAGATTTGGCATTGTAGCAGCATTTTTTGCCTGCTTTTAATTGGCTTATCCTTAACCGGTCAGGATGACTCAAGCTGGCAGGCAAAGCCGATTATACATATACAAGGGCAGGTAGAAACTTTTTACGTGTATGATTTTAATCAACCAGCAACCAACTATCGACAAGCCTTTTTGTATAACCACAACCGACATAACGAGCTGAATGTAAACCTGGCTTATTTAAAGTTTGGCGTTGAGCAGGCCAAGTACAGGGCGAACTTGGCCTTGCAGGCGGGCTCCTATGCAAACGATAATTACGCGGCAGAGCCAGGCTTGTTGAAAGCCGTGCTGGAAGCCAATGTGGGTATTGCCCTCAACCGGCGCAATACCTTATGGCTGGACATGGGCATCATGCCATCGCATATTGGTTTTGAAAGCGCCATTTCATTCGACAATAAAACGATGGGCCGTTCCTTGTTGGCCGAAAATTCACCGTATTTCCAGTCGGGTATAAAACTGAGCTATGAAGGCATTCAAAACCTAAAGTTATCGGTGTTGCTGCTCAACGGCTGGCAGCGCATACAAAGGCTCCAGGGTAATTCATTGCCTTCGTTCGGCACGCAGATTACCTATACGCCCAGCGATAAATTTAGCTTAAACTGGAGTTCGTTCGTAGGCTCGGACACGCCTGACAGTACCCGACAAATACGGGTTTTCAATAATTTTTATAGCCAAATACAAGTGGCTGAGCAAGTATCGATGGTGTTGGGCTTTGATGTAGGCCTTCAACAAAAAGCAAAACAAAGTGCTACGTACTACCTTTGGTACAGCCCTGTGCTCATTGGCCAAGTAGCCTTGAGCCGCAAATGTAATATGGCTGCCCGTGTGGAGTATTACAGCGACCCCAACGCCGTAATTATCCCCACGGTAAACGCTGATGGATTCAAGGTATTGGGCAGCTCGTTAAACCTTGATTACGCTCCGGTGTCCAATATATTATTCAGGCTTGAAGGCCGATGGTTCAATAGCCAAGATGCTCTATTCAAAGTGGACAGTGGTTACCGCAAGAATAACTTTTTAATCGGCGCTTCTTGCTCGGCACGTTTTGCTACAAAGTTGAAAACGTAGGCTTGCGGCATTGCACTTTAACTGCCCTTGCGCCAGCGATGTGGAGCGGTGGCCCGAAGGGCCAGACCAAGCCCGCAGGGCGCAGGGCCGAGCGAACAGCGAGCCGCGCAACGTAGCGACGGCGCAACGCGCCGGGGCGCCCAAAAAGATAAAATGAGTAATTGATTAAGGCGTAAATGACAGCGTTTTGCCGTTTTAGCATTTTTGTTTGTAGAGACGCCCAATCTGGGCGTCTCCGGCCTAGTATATCAGGGAAAGCACCCACTGCGTTTTGCGTATTTTAATTTTTTGCATTTTTGTATGTAGCCTAAGCGGGCTTTTCCATACTTTTACCAAGTAAGCGTATGTTTTGACTCTAAAGAAACACCCCGTATGTCGCTCAATAAATTGGCCTTAATCCGTTACCAGCGCATTGATAAATGCTTACAGAATCGCTACCGGAAATGGTCGCTAGAAGACCTTATCGAGCAGGTGTCCGACGCGATTTACGAGTACGAGGGCATCCGCACAGGGGTGAGCCGCCGCACGGTGCAAGCCGATATCCAGCTCATGCGATCGGATAAACTGGGTTATAACGCGCCCATCGTGGTGCGCGAACGGAAGTATTATAGCTACGAGGACCCGGATTTTAGCATCCATAAAACGCCTATCAAAGGCGCCGATGTGGATAAGATGAAGGAAATTATCGGGGTGCTGAAACAACTGAACGGGTTTTCGTACTTCGACGACATGAGCGAGATGATTACCAAGCTCGAAAGCCAATTGAAAAGCAGTACCGAGCAAGGCCCTGATCTGGTACAATTCGAGAAAAACCGCTTGCTCAAAGGCATCGAGCTGCTGGGGCCGCTGTACCAGGCCGCCGCCGCGCAGCAAAGTTTGCTGCTGGAATATAAATCGTTCAAGGCGCGCGAGGCCAGCCAGAAGATTGTGTACCCCTATCTGCTCAAAGAGTACCGCAACCGCTGGTTTTTAATTTGCCGCTCGAAGAAGGGCAAACACCTGGATACCCTGGCGCTCGACCGCATGGAGTCGGTGCAAACCTTGCCCGAGGAACCCTTTCAAGCCTATCAAGGGGTTGACTTTGAACGCTATTACAGCGATGCCTTGGGCGTGACCAAAAACGAGCGCGAGCGCGCCCGACGGGTCATTCTGCGACTATCGGAGCAAGTGGCCCCTTATGTACTGACTAAGCCAATACACGACTCGCAGCAGGTGTTGAAAGCTGATGCCACGGAAACCATTATCCGGCTTGACCTGGTGCTCAACTTTGAACTAGAGCGCGAAATATTAGGCTTTGGCGAGGATATGGAGGTGCTGGCCCCGCAATCGCTGCGTGATCGCATTGCCCGGCGCGTTCGGAAAATGCAAGTACATTATACAAAAGACCACTCCAATATACCCGATGGGGTATAATCTTAAACTTGTACTATACAAATATACCTTATCGGGTATAGTTCTTTAACTTTACCCCCACAAAACACTTCAAACATGTGCGGCATCAGCGGCTTCTTGTCGAAAAAATATAGCTTCGAGCAACTCCAGTCCATGAACCGGGCCATCCAGCATCGTGGCCCAGATGCCGAGGGATATTACCATGAAGACAGTTCGGGCATTGGGCTTGGGCACCGGAGGTTGAGCATTATCGACTTGTCGGAGGCGGCCAACCAGCCCTTTTACAGCCAATCAGGGCGCTACGTCATGGTGTTCAACGGCGAGGTGTTTAATTACCAGGCCGTGGCCAAGCAGTACAACGTCCCCACCAAAACCAGCTCGGATACCGAGGTCGTATTGGAAATGTTCGTGCGCAAAGGCCCCGAGTGTGTACACGATTTTAACGGCATGTTCGCTATTGCCGTGTGGGATAAAGAAACCCGCAAACTTTACCTCTGCCGCGACCGCATCGGGGTTAAACCCTTGTTTTATTACCACGATGGGCAAAATTTTGCCTTTGCTTCTGAGAGCAAGGCGCTTAAAAAACTTATCCCCAGCTTGGGCCTTGACGAGGAGAGTATCAAGGATTTCCTGTTCTTGGAATACGTGCCCGGCGAACGCTCGGCCTTCAAAGGGGTAAAACGCCTAGCCCCAGGCCACTGGCTTGAAATTGACGAAACAGGCCAGATTCAAGTATATCCCTATTACGATTTGCTGGAGAAAAGCCTGGGCCAAGCCACCGTGAGCCATGCGCAAGCCAAGGCCGAGCTTAAGGAACTGCTCATCGACAGCATCCGCTTGCGCAACATCGCCGATGTACCGCTGGGTGCCTTCCTCTCGGGCGGCACCGATTCCTCGCTCATCAGCGCCTTGTACCAGCACGTGAGCGATAAACCCCTCAAGGCTTACACCATCGGTTTTAACGTGGGTAGCCACGACGAAAGCGGCTACGCCACGCAAGTGGCCAAGGCCCTAAACCTAGAACACCACCTCATTCCTACCAACGAGCAGGACGCCATCGGGCTGCTGGATAAAGTAATCGCACATTACGATGAGCCCTTCGCGGCTTCCTCGGCTTTTCCTAGCATGTTGGTGTGCGCCAAAGCCCGCGAACACATTACCGTGGCCTTGAGCGGCGACGGTGGCGACGAGCTGTTCATGGGCTACGGCTATTACAACTGGCACGACCGCGTGCAGCGGATTCACCAGTTTGGCGGTAAACCCGGTACCATGCTAGCCGCTCAAGTGATGAAAATGCTAGGCAACCGCGGTAAACGCGCCGCCTCGATACTAGAATATCCCGATTTTGCCAGCGCTTGGATTCACGTGTGGTCGCAGGAGCAGCAAATGTTTACCGAGGCCGAGGTTAGCAAACTCATGGGAGGCACCTGGCGCCACAGCACGCTACTGCCTGATTGGCAACGCATCAACGCGATGGACCTCAAGCCTTGGGAAAAAATATCGCTGTTCGATATGCGCCACTACCTGGCCGACAACCTCCTGTACAAAATGGACATCGCCTCCATGGCGTCGGCCCTGGAGGTGCGTGTGCCACTGCTCGATTACCGCGTGGTTGAAAAAGCTATATCGCTACCGCAAGATTACCGGGCACAAGGCCCCAACCGCAAAATATTGCTGAAAGAAATACTGGAAGATTACCTGCCCAAGGAGCTAATTTACCGAACCAAATGGGGTTTCCCCGCGCCTATGGGCCAATGGTTGCTCAATGATATGGCACCCGTGTTGGAGCAAAGCCTAGATCCTCAAAAAATTAAGCAGCAGGGCATTTTTAACCCCGCCGAGGTTCAAAAACTGGTGGCCGAGTTCAAGGGCGGCGCTACTTACCTCAACAAAAAAGTATGGGCGCTCATCTTTTTCCAACGCTGGTACGAGCACCATATGTAGTTTTTGGGGGTTTGCTTTTGGGCGCCCCGGCGCTGCGCGCCGTCGGCGTGTTCCGCGCTCGCTGGACGCTCGGCCCTTCGGGCTGGCCGCTGTGCGGCCACGCTCCACATGCCTGGCGCAAGGGGGGTATTAGCTCTTTTATTTTGCACTTAACCGGGCCATGGAGTGCTTGTACAAAGCTAGGGAAAATAATGTGGCGTAAGTTTTAGATGCTTGTTTTTTATGCAAAATGTAAGCTGTTTGCATAGCCCTATTCCCTACCTTTGCTAAACCTACACACATTTTTAGCCTATGACTTTTGCCTATATTTTCATCGGGGGTGGTTTGGGTAGCATGGCCCGCTACGCTTTGTCGCTGATGCTTAAACCCAGCCTGCACGGTTTTCCTTGGGCTACCCTGAGCGCCAACGTGATGAGCTGCCTCGTGCTAGGCATAGTGGTAGGCCTTGGCTGGAAACAACAATGGAACCACGCTTACTTGCTCCTGGCCACGGGCTTCTGCGGTGGCTTCAGTACTTTCTCCACCTTCACGCTGGAAAGCTATCAACTGTTTCAAACGCAACAGTATGGCTTATTTGCGATTAATATAGTCGCTAGCCTGTTGGCCTGTATGTTGAGCCTCGCACTAGGCATGTGGATGGTGCAAAAATGAGATAGGAGATAGGAGTTAGGAGTTAGGAGTTTTACTGATACCTCATAATATAGGTTGACAGGTATTCCCCCCATACCCCAAAAAATGTGGAAAACTTATTGGTGAATAAAAAATGGAGGATTTTAGCTTTGCTCCACGGGACGAAGCGGAGGTGGGCTCTGCTGGGGAGCAACCCACCGAGGAATAGTCCCCCGCGGCTTGAACGGCCCGGCGGCATCTATACCCCTTCCGGGTTTTGGGGTGCCGCCTTTTTAATGACCATTCTCGTCGCCCGATGCCTCTAAAAACCCAAACCGCCGCGTGCGGGTACCCGCGTCGCGGTCGTAGATTTTCATCAGGGGCGGTTCCGGCTGTCCCGCCCACCTTTCCTCGAACTCTGCGGGTGATAACCAGCCGAGTGCCATTTGTTTCCGCTCGTGGTTGTAAAAGTAGAAAACTTCTTCCAGTTTTCTAGACAACGACCGCAGGTTAAAGTCGCCCGTGGTCGGTAGCAGGTGCTGCTTGAACAGCCCGTTGCGCTGCTCCGCGAAGCCGTTCTCCAGGCAGCCATCTGCAACGCTGGTATTCAGCCCCAGCTTCTTAGACTTGCCCATGTAGAGCTTCGAGAAGTACTGCCCGCCGCCGTCGGTGTGGTGGATGCAACCCTCCAGCGCGGCTTTCCCGCCCCTCAGCATTGCCCAGTTGTCCAGCGCGACGGCGGCCTCGACCGCCCTCATCCTGTCGCCGAGCATGTACCCGACTATCCTGGCGCTGTAAACGTCCGTCAACAGGAAAAGGTAGAAAACCTCCTTGTCGGACATCAGGTAGGTCAGGTCGCCCACCACCAGCTGGTTTACACCGTTGATTACCAACCCCTTGGTCAAGTTTTTAAAGGATTTGGACTGTTCGCATGAACGGGTGGTAATCACCTTGGACTTGAACTTGGCCAGGGTAAGCCCACCGCTCGACATCAACCGCTCGAAGGCGTTCACCCCGAGCCCGAACTTCCCCTTGACGTCAAGGTTGTAGTACAACGTTCTAGACCCGGCCCGGCGATCTTTCTTCGACCGGTAATCGTTGACCAGCGGCTTCACCGCCTCCAGCAAATCCTTGGCCGCCAACCTCCGGGCAAGCGCCCGGTAGAAGCCTTGGCGGCTAATCTTTGCCAACCCGTAGAACCGTTCCATCTTTATCCCGTGTACCTCCCGGCTGTCCCTGAGTTCCAATAGCAGCCGGACTAGGCTTTTTTTTCGAAGTCCTCCCCGAGTTCCCGCTTGGCGAGCTCCAAGAGCTTGGACATGTAGACAAGCTTCACCTGTTGCTCGCCGAACAGCCTGAGCAACTCGGCATTTTCCTTTTCAAGCTGTGCCAGGCGGTCGAAATCCTTGCTGCTGGCAACCACCAGCCCAGGGCTCTTGTCCCGGTTCTTGCCATACTTGTCAAGCCACTTCGAAACGTTGTTCGGCCTCACCTCGTAGCGACGGCTTACCTCCGCTATCGTGGCTTCCCCACTCTCTATCAACTTGACTTGTTCCTTCCGGAACTCCTCGGAGAATCGACGCTTTCTCCTTTCCTCTGGAGTCATAATCTTCTGCATTTTGCTCAAATTTAGGAAAGTTTTCCACATTAAATGTGTCAACGTATTCCATGAGACAGCATACATTTTTTCCTAAGGAAAAAGTGTGTTGGAATACATTTTTTCCTAAGGAAAAAGTGTATTTTTGCTCAAAATTACCCATATGGAACGATTGGCGATGGAGGCACTGAGGCAATGGAAGGACAGTTCCTTGCGTAAACCATTAATCATTCAAGGTGCCCGGCAGGTGGGTAAAACTTGGTTGATGAAGCAGTTTGGTGCCCAAACTTACGAGCAGGTGGTGTACCTCAACTTTGAGTCTAACCCCCGCCTAAGAGGCCTGTTTGTTCCCGACTACGATATAAATAGGATTTTGACAAGTATAGAAGTTGAGCTTGGGCTAAAGATTGACCCCAGCAAATGCTTGCTCATTTGGGACGAGGTACAAGAGGCCGAGCGTGGTTTAACTGCCTTGAAGTACTTTTACGAACAAGCTCCACACATACATATCATGGCGGCAGGCTCATTGCTTGGGATTTCAATGCAAAAACAACACTCGTTCCCCGTTGGCAAGGTTGATTTTATACAGCTAAACCCACTGTCGTTCCATGAGTTTTTACTGGCCTTGGGCGAAAAACAACTGGTGGAGCTCCTGCAACAACAACAATGGAGTACCATCGCGCTTTTCCACGATAAACTGGTAGAACTGCTTCGCTTGTATTATTTCGTTGGCGGTATGCCCGAGGTGGTGGGCAGCTACGTGGATGAACAAGATTTAACCCAAATCCGAAGCCTACAAAGCAACATACTGCTGGGTTACGAACACGATTTTGCCAAACATGCCCCCAGCGAGATTGTACCCCGCATTCGGATGGTTTGGCATTCCATACTAAGCCAATTAGCCAAAGAAAACCGTAAATACATCTATGGGCAAGTCAATAAAGGTTCTAGGGCTAAAGACTTTGAATCGGCCATCAACTGGTTAGCCGATGCAGGCCTGGTGATTAAGGTAAACAGAGTACACAAAGGCAGCATCCCCTTAAACGCCTACGCCGATTACGATGCCTTCAAGCTATTTTTTCTCGATGTTGGCTTATTGTCGGCGCTTGGTCAGGTGCCCCCACAATACCTGCTCGAAAAAAACCGCATGATGCTAGAATTTAAAGGCGCCTTGACCGAACAATACGTGCTGCAAGCGCTAAAATCTACACGCAACTCGGAATTATTTTACTGGTCGTCTGAAGCTACAGCCGAACTGGATTTTGTTTTTCAACAAGGCACTAACGTGATTCCCCTAGAAGTTAAGGCCGAAGAAAACCTGAAGGCTAAAAGCCTGAAAAGCTTTGTAGACAAGTTCAGTGTGCCCAAAGCGTGGCGTTGCTCCATGAGTCCTTTCCGCGACGAAGGCTGGCTAGTCAATATACCGCTGTATGGGATCAGCTTTTTCCGTGAACAAAAGCAAGCAGATTGAGATTATACTTAGACCTAATTTTTTGGAACACTGGCCAAATAATCCTATCTTTGCGCCTCCCAAACCTAACCGTAACGCAATTTTATCCATGGAAAATCTAGACTTGATCCGCGAAAGCGCCCGCAACTTTGCCGAACAAAACATTCGCCCTTACGTGATGGAATGGGACGAAGCTCAATATTTCCCACGTGAGTTATTCCGCAAGATGGGTGATCTTGGCTTTATGGGTGTTTTGGTACCCGAAGAACTGGGTGGTTCGGGACTAGGCTACCAAGAATACATTACCATCATTGAAGAGGTGGCTAAAGTTTGTGGCTCTATCGGCTTGTCGGTGGCAGCACACAACTCTTTGGGTACAAACCATATCCTCACTTTCGGTAATGAGGAGCAAAAAGCGAAATACTTGCCTAAACTGGCCACCGCCGAGCATATCGCTGGTTGGGGCTTGACCGAAGCCAACACCGGCTCTGATGCTGGCCGTATGCAGTGCGTTGCCGTTAAAGATGGCGATGACTATATCATCAACGGAACGAAAAACTGGATTACACACGGTATTTCTGCCGATACTCTGGTGGTTATCGTTCGTACGGGTGAGCTACTCGACAGCCACGGCATGAGCGCCTTCATCATTGAACGCGGTATGCCTGGTTTCTCGGCTGGTAAAAAAGAAAACAAGTTGGGCATGCGTGCCTCTGAAACGGCCGAGTTGATTTTCGACAACTGCCGTGTACACAAAAGCCAATTGCTGGGCAAAGAAGGCGACGGCTTTGTTCAAGCCATGAAAATCTTGGACGGTGGCCGTATCTCTATCGCGGCTTTGTCGTTGGGTATTGCCAAGGGTGCTTACGAAGCCTCTGTACGCTATGCCAAGGAGCGCCACCAGTTTGGTCAGGCTATCGCTAATTTCCAAGCGATTAGCTTCAAGTTGGCCGATATGAGCACCAAAATCGAAGCAGCCGAGTTGTTGACCCGCCGCGCTGGTCACCTCAAGGATGCCCACCAGAAAATGACCAAGGAATCGGCCATCGCGAAATACTACGCTTCTGAAATTTGTGTAGAAATCTCGACCGACGCTATCCAAATTCACGGTGGTTATGGCTACACCAAGGATTTCCCCGTGGAGAAATTTTACCGCGACTCTAAACTCTGCACCATCGGTGAAGGTACTTCTGAAATCCAGAAACTGGTTATCTCGCGTGAAGCCTTGAAAGGGCATTAACGAGTAAATGAGTAATTGATTAAACGACAATTATTCTAGTTAGCATTTCTGTCGCCAAGCCATAAGCTCGCTCTAAAAGTAGGGTAAATAGGGCTTCGATAAAAGCTGAAATTTGTTTTCCCTAGCACCAGCGCTGTGTAGGCGTGGCGCGTAGCGCCAGACCAAGCCGCCCCTGTAGAGCCGTTTCTGGA
This sequence comes from uncultured Saprospiraceae bacterium, assembly GCA_964508975.1. Taxonomy (GTDB): domain Bacteria; phylum Bacteroidota; class Bacteroidia; order Chitinophagales; family Saprospiraceae; genus CAZDVQ01. The sequence goes on along the minus strand of CAZDVQ010000032.1, from coordinate 38,800 downwards.
AAAGTCTCCGCTGCTAGGTGGGGCGGCGCAGGGCCGAGCGAACAGCGAGCGCCGGAACATAGCGACGGCGAGCAACGCGAGCCGGGGGCCCCTAAAATTAGCTAAAGGCTGTTTTTGCGGAAAGCTGTTTTTGGGTGAAAAGCTTAAAATAGCTGAATTTGATAAAAGCGTTTTTTGAGTGGAAAGCTGAATTATTCATAGTTCATCGTTCATACATCATAGTAATACTTCATCGTTCATAATTCATAGTTAATAATGTATCGCACGCACAATTGTGGTGAACTACGCATGGCCAACGTTGGCCAAAAAGTAACCCTTTCGGGTTGGGTATCAAAAACGCGCGACCTTGGCGCCATGCTTTTCGTGGACCTTCGCGACCGCTACGGTATCACGCAGCTATATTTTAGTCCAGAAGCCGATGCTGCCCTGTACGACGCCGCCAAAAAGCTAGGCCGCGAGTTTGTACTCCGCGTGGAAGGCGAGGTGCGTGAACGCGCCAGTAAAAACATGAATATCCCCACGGGCGAGGTTGAAGTCATCATCAGCTCGATGGAAATCCTCAACGAATCGAAAGTTCCGCCCTTTACCGTGGAAGACGAAACGGACGGTGGCGACGATATTCGCATGAAATACCGCTACCTCGACTTGCGCCGCAAGCCCGTTCAACAAAGCTTGTTCTTCCGCAGTGCCGTGGCCATCGAGACCCGCAAATACTTGGCCGACCAGGGTTTTATCGAGGTGGAAACGCCCGTTTTGATCAAGAGTACGCCTGAAGGTGCCCGCGACTTCGTGGTGCCTAGCCGTATGAACCCAGGCCAGTTTTACGCTTTGCCACAATCGCCACAAACCTTCAAGCAATTGTTGATGGTTTCGGGCTTCGACAAATACTTCCAAATCGTGAAGTGTTTCCGCGATGAAGACCTACGGGCCGACCGTCAGCCGGAGTTCACGCAAATCGACTGCGAGATGTCGTTCGTGACGCAAGAAGATATCCTCAACACTTTTGAAGGCTTAACCCGCCACCTGTTTAAGGCTTGCCGCGATATTGAGCTGCCCACTTTCCCGCGTATGACCTACGACGAAGCCATGCGCGACTACGGCTCGGATAAACCCGACGTGCGTTTTGACATGCGTTTCAAGGACTTGAGCAGCTTGGCCAAGGGTAAAGGTTTCCCCGTGTTCGACGACGCCGAATCGGTACTGGCTATCCGTGCTGAAGGCTGTGCCGAGTACACCCGCAAACAATTAGACGAGCTCACCGAGTGGGTAAAACGCCCACAAATTGGTGCAAAAGGATTGGTTTACGTTCGTTACAATACCGACGGCAGCGTTAAATCGTCGGTAGATAAATTTTATACCGAAGATGACCTCAAAACTTGGGTGGAAAGCTGTGGTGCCCAACCCAGCGACTTGCTCCTCGTGCTCAGTGGAGAGGACGAGAAAACCCGCAAGCAATTGGGTGAGTTACGCCTGGAAATGGGTAACCGCCTCGGTTTGCGCAATCCTAACGAGTTTAGGCCGCTGTGGGTTGTAGATTTCCCGCTCTTGGAATGGGATGAAGATGCACAACGTTTCTTCGCGATGCACCACCCCTTCACCTCGCCCAAAAAAGGCGATATCGCCAAAATGGCCTCTAAGGATAACGCCGTGCTGAAAAGCATGCGCGCCGATGCCTACGACATGGTGATCAACGGTGTTGAAATTGGTGGTGGTTCTATCCGTATCCACAACCGCGATTTACAGTCGCGCAACTTCGACTTGCTGGGCTTTACCCCGGAAGAAGCCGAGGCGCAGTTTGGTTTCTTGCTCGGTGCATTCGAGTTCGGTGCGCCGCCACACGGTGGTTTGGCTTTCGGTTTCGACCGTTTGTGTGCCATCATGATGGGCCAGAACACTATCCGCGACTTTATCGCATTCCCGAAAAACAACCAAGGCCGCGACGTAATGCTCGATGCACCATCGCCGATCAAAGATGAACAACTGGACGAGTTGGCACTGCTGGTCAACCTGAAAGAAAAATAATGTAAAAAAAAAGGGCCGTCAAATTGACGGCCCTTTTTTGATTTATGGGTTATGGATGCCCTAAGTTTTTACGCTTATACGGCAAAGCTTTCACCGCAGCCGCAAGTACGAGCCGCGTTGGGATTGTTGAAATAAAAGCCTTTGCCGTTCAAACCGCCCGAAAAATCGAGGGTGGTATCAAACAAGTAGAGGAAACTTTTGAGATCGGTCACGATTTTCAGGTCTTTATCATGAAAAACCTGGTCGTTGGGTTGGTCCGTATCGTCAAAGTCCATGTTGTAGCTTAGGCCTGAACAGCCGCCGCTGGTCACCGACACACGGATGAAGTGGTCAACAGGGCTGATGCCACTCTCGGCCATGAGTTCAAGCACACGGGTTTTAGCTGTATCTGAAATGTAAAGCATGGCTAAAATAAATGGGGTGTTGGCAAATTAAGCCTCTACGGTGTCGTTCACCACGATACCGTTTTTAACTTGGTAGTCTTTGATAGCGGCCTTGATGGCGTCTTCGGCCAAAACAGAACAGTGGATTTTAACGGGCGGTAGTGCCAATTCTTCCACGATGTCCATATTGTCAATGTTCATGGCCTCGTCGAGCGATTTGCCCTTGAGCCATTCGGTAGCCAATGAAGACGAAGCGATAGCCGAGCCACAACCAAAGGTTTTAAACTTGGCGTCCTTGATCATACCGGTTTCTTCGTCAACTTCAATTTGCAAGCGCATCACGTCGCCGCACTCAGGTGCACCCACGAGGCCAGTACCAACGTTCTTGTTGCTTTTATCCAAGGTTCCCACGTTGCGGGGATTGCTGAAATGGTCGATAACTTTATCAGAATATGCCATGATTGTGTATGTTTAGTAGTTTATTTAATGTTCTGTCCACTCAACCGAGTTGAGGTCGATGCCTTCTTTGTACATTTCCCAGATAGGGCTCAAGTCGCGCATGTGGTTTACACCTTTGGCGATAGCCTCGATAGCGTAATCGATATCTTCCTCGGTGGTAAAGCGACCAAGGCTAAAACGGAGGGAAGAGTGCGCAAGGTCGTCGCCCAAGCCCAAGGCTTTCAACACGTACGATGGCTCTAAAGAAGCCGAGGTACAAGCCGAACCCGATGACAGCGCGATGTTCTGGTTAAAAGTCATCATCAAACCTTCGCCTTCCACGTGTTTAAACGAGATGTTGGCCACGTGTGGCAAGCGGCTGGTCACATCGCCGTTTACCACGGTTTCTTCCAGCTGCGTGAGGCTTGATTCTAGTTTATCGCGCAATTTGCTGAGGCGCAGGGTTTCTTCGGCCATTTCGAGGCGACAAAGTTCGGCGGCTTTGCCAAAACCCACGATACCTGGCACGTTGAGTGTACCCGAGCGCATACCGCGTTCGTGGCCGCCACCGTCAATCTGCGCAGTAAGCTTAACGCGAGGATTTTTACGACTTACATACAAGGCGCCGATACCCTTAGGGCCATACATCTTGTGGCTGGTAAACGAGAGGATATGAATACCGAGGTCTTTCACGTCGACCGGGATTTTACCCACGGCTTGGGTAGCATCCGAGAAGAACAACACGCCGTGTTTGGCGCATATTTGACCTATCTCGCGCATGGGGTTGATGTTGCCAATCTCGTTGTTGGCAAACATGATCGACACCAAGATGGTCGTCGGGCGGATGGCCGCTTCCAACTCGGCGAGGTTAATACGGCCTTGGAGATCCACGTTGAGGTAAGTTACCTCGGTGCCGTGTTTTTCCAAGTTTTTGCAGGTATCCAGTACCGCTTTATGCTCAATGTTGGTGGTAATGATATGGTTTCCTTTGCGGGAGTACATATCGGCCACGCCTTTGAGCGCGAGGTTTATACCCTCGGTAGAGCCGGAGGTAAAGATAATTTCTTTGGGGTCGGCGTTAATCAGCGCGGCGAGTTGTTCGCGGGCGGTATCAACGGCATCTTCTGCTTCCCAGCCAAAAGGGTGGTTACGGCTGGCAGCGTTGCCTGGTTTCTCGTAAAAGTAAGGCAACATGGTATCAACCACGCGTGGGTCGGTAGGCGTGGTAGCGTTATTGTCGAGGTATATAAGGCGTTTGCCGTTGGTCAGTTGCATGGTGAAGGGCTGTGATTTATTTAGATTAAATCTACCTAAAATTTGGTATTGCAAAGGTAACGCCTATTTTTATAAATTGTTCGCTTTTGGTGCAAAATTATTTAGATTCAGAATAAATAGATTTTTGTGGGCGTGCCGGCGCAGCCGTGGGGGCGTATGGGGTACGCCCCTATGCTGCGCCGTCGCTACGTTGCGCGGCTCGCTGACGCTCGGCCCGCGTTGCGGTCTGGGCTTCGCCCACCGCTCCACATCGCTCACGCAGGCCCTAGGATTGATTGGTTCTATTTTTTCATTGCGATTTACCACCCCGTCTGCGCCAAGTGGCGTAAAACGCCACCTGCGCATCCACCCCTCCTTTACATGGAGGGGAGTCTAGGTCTTGTTTTATATTGCTGATAATCAATTAAATATAAGATAAGCTAAATTCCCCTCCATGCAAAGGAGGGGTGGATGCAAGCGGAACGCGAAGCGTGGAGCGCAGCAGACGGGGTGGTAAAAAATAATGCTGTATGCATTAACCTAGAATCAATCAATCGCTCACGCAGGCCCGGCGGTTTTAATGGAATGTATAAAGAACTAATAATACCATTTTTCTGATGTAGCTAACCTTCCGCTCGTCTGCCCCCCTGTCACTACGCTCCGCTAGTGACATCCCCCCACTCGCATGCGCTCGCGTGGGGAACTTGATATGCTTACTGACAGGCTTTAAATGCCTATTTTCAAAGGTTTTAGGGTTGTTGAGCTTGTAAATTTTCCTGTGGAGTTAAAATACACAAGCTCCCCACGCGAGCGCATGCGAGTGGGGGGATGTCTGAACGAAGTGAAGACAGGGGGGCAGACGGGCGCAAGTATATGTTCCAGTTTCAATTTGGTAAAGCAGCTGGTGGATATGGCATAAGCATTACGCCAAAATTTTATGATAAAGCCCAATAAAGTAAACATAGGATAACTGATTTGCTCCATTAAGTAAACTTTATGAAGTCCCAAACCCTATAATAAACTACCCCAACAGGCCACTACTCGGCTTAGCTGCCTGGAGGGCGCCGCCGCAGGCGGCGGTGCGCGTAGCGCACGGAGCGAATAGCGAACCCCGGAAGGGAGCGGCCCGCGCCTGTAGGGGCGTATTGCATACGCCCCTACAGGCGCGGGAAAGCCCCAAATATATCCCCCCACAAAAAAACAGGGCCACCGCTTACTCGCGATGGCCCTGCTCTGGTATTCAATACCTGAAAAGTGTTTAGAAATTAACTTCCGCCCCGGCGATGATAGTCAAAGGCAAACCAACACGAATGCCCTGCGGCCTGCGCGATGCGATATAACGCTCGTTGGTCAAGTTTTTGGCACTCACAAAAACACTGGTGTTCCAAGGTTTATAGGTGTATCGAGCCGATGCATCCAGCACGAAATATGCTGGGATAAGCCCGTTCCGACCGTTAGCGCTAGCCGCCTCGGTGTTTAGCTCATCGGCAAATTGTTGGCTTACAAAGGTGCTGCTCAACTGGAGGTCGAGGCCCCAAGGTGCGGCAAAACCAAGCGTGTGGTTCGTTAACCAAGACGGTGCATAAGGCAAGGCATTGCCTTTTACGTTCACGCGGTCGGTACCGATAAAACGGTCCTCATCAAAAATGGCGTTGATCCAAGTGAGGTTACCTTCCCAGTAAATCGAGTATTTGGAATCAAGCATAGCGCCAAGGTCCAATCGGATGCTGGTTTCAACACCACGGTGTACCGTAGCACCCGCGTTGGCAAAACCGCTACCTGTTCCTCCAGCAGATTCTGATACAGGGATAACTTGTTTCTGGAAATCAATCCAAAAACCGGTCAACTCGGCTTCGATGCCCTTGCCAAATGCCATGCGCGAGCCCAACTCGTAGTTCCAGCTTTCTTGCGCATCAAGCTGGAATACCTCGCCTGCTTTTGATACGGAGTTCTTGATGAGCGGTGGGGCAAAACCCTTGTGTACGCCACCAAATATGTTTACGTTTTTGTTGAGTTGATAGCTAAAACCAATACCTGGAATAATAGCGCTCACTTGGCTTGGCGCCGAGATGAGGGTGTCTTGCAGGGTTCCAGCCACCGAAACCAGCAGCACCTCGCGCTTAAATCGGTAATGCTCTACACGCAGGCCGGCATGGATGCTCAGGTTGGGCAATACCTGGAATTTATTCTGTACAAAACCGCTGTAAGCCATGCCTGGACGGCGCTCGTCGTTGACCAAGGTTCCTGATAGGGCTGTAGGGCTAGAGCCTGCAATCTCGTGCTCACTGGCGCGCTCGGTGTGTACCCGTATACCCGCGTCCAACTGGCTGGTTTGGCCCAGCAGCTTGTAGTTCCAAGTTAATTTCGACTCAAGCCCGCCCACCTCATAGCTGCGGTTACGGTGCAAGGTAGCATCTTGCATAAATATGGCTCCGTTGCTGATGGTTGAGTCGCCCCAAACCACGCCAGTTTGGTTGCTAGCAGTGCGGCTAGACGAGAAATTTTGTCGGCGCCAGTCACGGCTAATCGTATACAAATAAGCCGCGTTGGTCAGTTTCAAATTATTGTTGAAAAAGTGCTTGTGGATAGCGCTAAGGGCATAACGGCGAATTTTCAACTGGTCGTCGGGGGCCATAACGGTGTAGTATTGACCCGCATCGTACATGGGCTGGGTTAAACCGATATAGGTCGAGTTCGAGGTTTCATCGTACACCTGGAGTTTTATGCCCAGCAAGGATTTTTCAGACAAGTTAAAATTCACCTTCGCGTTGAGGTCGTGGATATCGAAGGCCGCGGTGCCCAGCATATCGGCGCGTTTGTAGTTGTAATTCACCTGGAAACCGGCACGGCCAAAAGTGTTGCCGTAGCCAATTTGTGCGCCAACAAAGCCACCAGAACCCGCACTCAGCTTCACGTTGGTGCGTTGTTGCTTGGGCGCATCGGGCGTGATGTAGTTGATTACCCCGCCGATGGTACGCGGGCCAAACATAATCTGGCCGCTGCCTTTCACCACCTCGATGGCCTGCATCCGGTCGATGGAAGGCGTGTAATACAATTCGGGTTCGCCGTAAGGGTTCAGCTGCACGGGAATGCCGTCTTCTAAAACCAGCACGTTCGCGCTGCGGTCGGGGTTTAAACCACGGATACCAATGTTGGCCCTAAAGCCTAGGCCTTCTTCATCAACAACGTGTACGCCGGGTATTTTACGGAACACCTCGTTGCCCGAAAGAGGTTGAATCCGTTTCATTTGCAAGGGCGACACATAAGTAGCCGAGCCCGGCACGGATGTAAGCAATCGGTCTTTTGATGCAATAACCGTAGTTTGGGGTAATTCCTGCTCCGGAATACAATACTCGGTAGTATCTTGGGCAAGCACAGCAGCGCTGGGGAGCAAGATGAATAAAGCTATAATTAAACGATGCATGATGATAAGGTTAGCGTAAATAAAATACTTATTTATCTTTTATTGCAATTTTGGGTCAAAGCCTTGAACAGTTGATCGTAAGTTAAAATGGAGGGCTCAAGCCACTTTCGCCAGAATCACGGTACAAAAATGCTTGACAATATTGACTTTACAAAGTAACTTAGACTAAGTCTTAATTAATAGTAGCAAAAATACCTAATCTTCGGTATTTTTAGGGGCCGCAAATAGAGGACTATTTTATCTTTTATAGTCCGAAATGTTTTTCTAGCTTATCCTTTTACCCATTTTTTAACCCTTTACCCCATTTTATCTTTTTTGGGGGGCGTTGCGCCGCTTCGCGGGGCGTATGGCATACGCCCTTGCGTGTGCGTCGCCGCTGTCCTACGCGCTCCCTGGACGGTCGGTGCCTACGGCACTGGCCGCTGCGCGGCCACGCTCCGGCCAGCTAACGCAGGAAACGGCGGCATAGCCGCCGTTTTATAATGGTTAATTGTAAATGGTTAATTATTAATGATTTATCCACCTTGCATTTTCATAGCAGAAACGCTCTATTATTTTCTGTCGGATTAAGCTTTAAAATACGCTTCAAAAATTTTATTTCTACGGCAATGGTAGAAATAAACGCATTCAAACAAGTCTATTTTGACTTTTTTGGTCAGGATAAGTGTTTTTTGTTCTTGTATCTGGTTTATTTATTCACTTGATTAGGCAGGTTTGTGCAATGGGGTATGAGGGTTGTGGCTTGCCGCCGCGCGTTGGGTTTGTGGGCTGGACTTTCGTTGCCATATGCGACCATGCGTTGTTGGCTGCTTTTATTTGTTTTTTGTCGTTTTATAATTCAAATCTCTCTAAGCCAATTGAAATTCCAATGGGGTACATTATATCTACATATTTGAATTTGTGATGCATTCTTGAACCGAAATCGCCTTTCATCTGGGCAATCTTTATTTCAATTCCTTTTTCTTTTAATTCTTCTAAATAAGGTATATACGCAGGGTCGTCAGCCACTAATAAAACGTTTTCTGTATTGATAAGCCTATTCAATTGTTCCTCTATTTTGAAAGAAATCAAATCATCTGTTTTGAATTTATATAGATTGTAGTGTTTCCCGACCAACTTTTCTACTTCACCATTCAAGAAGTCATTTACGGTTAAATCTCCTATTTCAACTATATGCTCTAATCCAAAATCAACAGAATAAATGAAATAACAGTTCAATTCTCTACCTACATCAATATGTCCGTATCTACAAAATTGGATTATTAAGTCATCAATATTTGGGTTCTTAAATTTTTTATCTGGGTAGAGTTCTTGGTAAAACCTCTTTGTTTCTATTACCGCCTTTTCAAGAAAGATTCCGTCAATCACAATGGAGGTATAAGATTTTATCAGATGGTTATTTGCTTGTTTCAGTAGCAATTTTCCTATCCTAATGGCGATGTTTTCATTGAACGCTTTTTCTTTAAAATCTTTATTTTCATTGAAAGACTTGGGAATAGTTAGTTGGAAGTTGTCACCCAAGTTCTTCCATTTTTCAATATCTTCTTTGAAAAAAACGTATAAAAAATCCTCCTTTGTTTCTTTTATTTCCACATAAAGGAAGATTATGAAATTTTCTTCGACATAACTCTTTGGTATTGCTACATTTGAATTTTTATCAATGGTTCTACCTTTGCATTGAATTTTTACGAATGGGGTGACTTTTTGGGAAATATCCTTGATTATCAAAAGGTCTGCACCTTCTTTATCAAAAGTAGGCTTCACCACTAAGAAATCAAACTTTAAAAGTTTGTGTTTTATCAGGTCTTCTGCTTGAATTTCTAAGGGTTTTGTATCCATGTTCATTTTTTTACTTTTTAGCTTCTGTGGACGGTTGCATCTGTGCTATTTGCGGCTGTGTTGGCTTTGCAGGTTGGGTTTGCCGCAAATAGGCGTAGATGCTTTGTTCAGTGATTTTACGATATTTCACTTTCAATATCAATAAGAAAATTATTAAAATTATCCAAAATCTTACGTTGTAAGGTATAAAACTCCTTGCCTGTTGGTTCATTTACTTTCCCTAAATAGATTAGATATAGGTCTTGCCTATTTAATTGATTCTTATTAGGTCTAAATTCAACACTTGTAGATTGATGAATGTGCACTTGCCTAAAACTATCAATATGTTTTTTAAAATAATGGGTTTTTAACTTTGCGGGAATACGATGTAAATTATCTCTATTTGCTGCCGTTCTCTCAAAAACACATCTGTAAACTGAATTCACAAATACTTGAAAATCGTTAGGGTCTTTACATTCTTTACGGAATTGGTTACGCATAGTATGTTCATCAGTAATTGGCTCAAATAAATAGTTACCATGTCCATTGTTTCGAAAATTAAGATTTATCCTCTCTATTTTTTCAAAAATATTCTCTACCAATTCAAAAAGAATTTCTGAAACTTGATTCTCTACTTTCAAATTATTGATAATATACTCTTGAAAAAAGTAACTATTGATTGAAAACTTTGATCCATTTTCTTTCAAGATTCCTCTAAGCACAAGGCTTTCAGATAAAGATTTGTTACCCCCTTTTTTATTGATAGCGTTAAGAAGCAACAGTTTTTCATTATGTTCTAAGTTTTTTATTACAGTTGCAAAATCCTCATTTAGTAGTGTAAAATCAGGTGGGCTGCCACCTAATATGACAGTTTCAGCAATCTTTTTTGCATAATAAGGTATTCCACCTGAATAATCAAATAATGCTTTAGTTTTTAAAGGAGGTTCTGAATCGTTTGAGCAGTAAGCAATCATAGTTTTGAAATCTTCAAAATCAATCGCTCCTAAATAAAGGATACTTGCACCTTGATTATTTAATTCAGGCGAACCAGTAAGAGTGCACATTTTTAACCAAGACCAACTTCCTGAAATTATATAGGTCAGCGGTTTTATACCTTTGGATTTTGGCAAATCGGATAAGGTTCTTATCAACATAAACCCTTGTGGATTATCTAATATTGTACTCATTAAGTACTCGTACTCGTCAAATAAAAAAACAAATCGTGTATCAAACAAATCTGAGTAATAAGGAATTATATCTTCAAATATGCTTTCTATTCTAAAGTCTTTTACATCTAATAATTGTTCATAGATATCTTCAAAATCTGAACAAGGAGTTATTTTGAATTTCCTGATTTCATGAGAGCAATCCAACAATTTTCTCTTTGTTAATTCTGAAACTGTTAGTGAAATTAATATTCTATAAAAGTTGGCAGTTCCTTTAAAACGATTGAGTTTTTTGCAATCGATATAAATTGTAACAAAACCATGTTCATTATCTAAAATTGACTTAGCACAGTGCAAAAAACAAGTTTTTCCAAACCTCTTTTCTGCTTGAACTTGTCTATTGGTTCCACTTTTAATTGTATTGACAATAATTTCCAAGTCTCTTTTTCTACCAAAAAGAAATTCGGGATTCAAAATTAATTCGTTTGGATTGAAAGATTGCATATTCTCAAATTTCTAATAGTTTACTGACTTCCATTTTAATATCACTTGATTTTTCATTTTGCCACCATCGCCTAAATAAATCAACCCCAATGTTATAAACAGGAAAGTCCTTGTTATTTTTTTTCAGGAGTATTCCTTTTTCTATTAAATCTTCCATTGTTTCATGCAATATCTGATTTGGATTTTTAAGTCCATTATTTGCCCATAAAGTAGCAATTTCAGAATAACCAACTCCATCTATGAATTCAGATTCTTGTCTTAGGAAACATATTGAACTAAGCAAAACCATACCTTTTGTGTCAGTTGGGTCATATTGGTTGTTTCCAAATGCGCCATCAGAAATTTTTTGGATGTAACTGCCTCGTTTCTTAGGCTTATCACCTACTAAAATTTTTACAACTTCTTCTAATATGTTTGAATTTACTCTATTGATTCTATTTTCATAGCAATAGAAAGCCACATTTTTACAAATTATCTGTATAAAATATGGAATACGATTGGACAGTTGAAGGATTTGATGAACAGCATCCTCTTCAAATTTTACCTTCTCGCCAAATGCTAATATCAGTTCAATTGCTGATTCAACATCGATTTGTCCAATTTCAAATTCAATCGTGTTAGCAAATTGTCCTGTTATTGACATTGTAGGGTCGCTTACTAGTCGTCTTAAATTATATGTACCAGCATAAACGAAACAAGCAAGGTTGCTATATGAAATTTGTCTAAAGTTTGCAATGAATGAAGCATCTACCTTGCCTGTTTTATTAAGTTCTTTATAATAACTAAATTCATCAATCAAAAAAATTGGAAAATATCCATTTGTTTTAAGGTACTCGATGAACTCATTTAGATGCTTAATCCTATATTCTGTCAAATGCAATAAGTTATTTTCGGGCAAAGCAACTTGTCCTTTAGTGCGATAGGTATTTATTTTATCTGCCGTACTTTTTTGTAGCAAATAATTCCACATATCCTTTGCATTTGATTGGGCGGCTGCTCGACTTAAATCCCATAAAAAAGGAATAAATTTATATATCCTGTCAATTTTTATTTCTTTGTTTAAAATTACATCTGAAAAGTATCTCAATATTGAACTTTTCCCAGTTCTTGTTAGTCCATATAATACATACGTTTTCTTTCTTTCCGTAGAACGATAATGTCTCACTAAATCTTCAAGTAATTCGTCACGACCTTTAAACATATCCTCTTCTGGCAAGCCATCTTCTTTCCATGGTATTTGTTCAATTTCAAAAGGTAAAAATTCATTTAGCGGTTTTTCATCTATTGCGGTTTCTTTTTTTCCTTCAAATTCGGAAGGCAAAACTTCCAATGGCTCGTCCATTAATTCTGTTTCCAAAATGTCCAACTGCGGCACGTTCAATATTTCTTCGATAGTTATCGTTGCTAATTGGGAAGCATTTTTCTCGTCCATTGAATTATCAATATCATTTGCAGTGTTTTTTTTCTTAAAGATTTCATTTGGCTCGTATTTAGCCCAACCACCTATAATATCTTCAAAAATTGTAAGCGTTTTAGTAGGGGTCTTTATCTTTATAGAATTTTCCGCTATTCCAATCAAAATACCTTCTTCCTTCAATCCATTTGTAAGAAAAATGGTAATCACTTCTCCTATTTCAAATTCTCCAATTATGGCATTTGTCTTCATTGTTATATTTTATTTTTGATTTTACCAGATTAGTACATAGCCGCAACTCCGTTTCCTCCATTGCGCCCATACTGTTACCTATACAAGTTTATTGAATTTGACAATTGACTTATGCACGTGTTTAAAGTTTAACACTTTGCAAAGATAATAAAACAAATGATACTCTCAGTTAGTTTTTCACCAAGAATTTATGGCGCTTTTACTTGCCTTGAATGTTTGTAAATGTGCCCCAATCCTATATTAAGCAACAGGGGGCAGAACCAGCATAAAGCCATCAACAAGCAATTTAATGTGCTGATTTCGCCAGAAAACAACTCGGCTTAGCTGCCTGGAGGGCGCCGCCGCAGGCGGCGGTGCGCGTAGCGCACGGAGCGAACAGCGAACCCCGAAAGGGAGCGGCCCACGCCTGTAGGGGCGTATTGCATACGCCCCGCATGTGCGTGGGAAAGCCCCAAAAAAGAAAAATGATTCTTGGAATAAGCGAGCAAGTGATTTTTTTGCCCTTTAGCCATTTTTACCTTTTTACCCACCTTTACCATTTTAGCCCTTTTTACCTTTTTACCCACCTTCACCCTTTTACCCCTTCACCCCCTTTACCTAAAAAAATCCACCACATAAAGCCTAGTTAACTTACTTTTACGCTTGCAACCAATACAGTACACCATGTTTAGCGTTTTTAGCGAAGAGCACTTCATGCGCGAGGCACTCCGCCAGGCACAACTGGCCGCCGACGAGGGCGAAATCCCCGTGGGGGCCGTGGTGGTTTGCGACAACCGGATTATTGCCCGGGCGCACAACCAAACCGAACGCCTACAGGATGTAACCGCGCACGCCGAAGTGCTTGCCCTTACCTCGGCAGCCAATCACCTGGGCTCAAAATACCTGGATAAATGTACCTTGTACGTAACCCTCGAGCCTTGTCCCATGTGCGCTGGTGCCTTGGCCTGGGCCCAATTGGAGCGGGTGGTATATGGGGCTACAGACCATAAACGGGGCTGCAACTTGTTCTCGCCAAGTTTGTTCCACCCAAAAACACAAGTTGACGGCGGCGTGCTGGCCGAGGAATGCGGCCGCATGATGACCGATTTTTTTAAACTAAAACGACCCTAGTTGGCCATCAGCTCCATCATATTCAAAGGCTTCATGCTGGGTTTATCGCTCAGTGTGCTCACCGGGCCAATCTTCTTCACGCTCATCCAACAAGGGCTTGAAAAAGGGCTGCGTGCCGGGGCCGTGCTGGCCTCAGGACAATGGTTCAGCGATTTTTTAATCATTTGTCTAGCGTTCTGGGGCGCTCAATCGCTGGGCACTTACCTTGAATCACCCGAGTTTAAGCTATATCTAGGCAGCGTTGGCGGCGTTATGCTGATGCTGTTTGGCCTTAGTATGTTGTACACCAGCTTTAAACAAGAACAAGTTGATAACCGGAGTACCATAAAATCGAGCAATTATGCAGGCTATTTTGCCAAAGGCTTTTTGATCAATACCATCAATCCATTTCCCATCCTGTTTTGGTTTAGCCTCACGGCAAGCTCGGTGGCCGAGGGCACCACAACCAGCGGCTTAATTGTATTGTTTAGTACAGTATTGGGCATGGTGGTTATTACCGACATGGGCAAGCTGATGCTGGCCAAAAAAATAAGCCCCTACCTCAAACCACAATATTTGAACTGGGTTAAGCGTTTTGCAGGCCTAATTTTACTCGTTTTTGGTGCCTTACTCATGTGGCGCGTACAGTAAGCGTATGTTTGGTACAGTTTTTAGATAAAGCACTTCAAAATCACTAGCCTATGAAATACTGGATTTTATTGCTGGCCCTTTTATGCAGCAGCAGCGTGATGACCGCGCAGAAAGAAAAAAAATCGGAAATCCGCAAGGGTAAAATCAATAACCCTACCGCCGATAGCATATACCAAGCTCGGGTCAAATTGGCCGAGATTGAAGGTGTTTACATTCCCAAGGACTTGTACGATTGTTTCGCACAGCTCGACAAACTCATGGACGAGGAAGTAAAGGCTCAATTTATCGGTTTTGCCGATACCGAGGTAGATGCCCGTACCCACTTGAGCCTAGGTAAATGGATTGAACACAAGTGGAGCCTGGTGGAAGGCTCGCGGCTTTCGGCCTATTTCAACAAGTTGGGTGTGCCGCACCCTGATTACATGGTGAGCATCATCCTGGTTTCGTACCACCGCCACCTGAACAAAAAGGACCTGGACCTCAAAGGGCAGGTAGGTTTTTATAAAGACCTCTGGAAAAAGAAACAAAAAACTAAACCCAAGGAATAATAACCCTTCAAGATCATGTCGAATACCCCGCAAAACAACGAACGTAGTTTCCTGGAAGGCCCGCGCTCGCGTTGGCAAGAACTTAAATATGTATTCAGTGTAGTGGTACAATTTGTAAAAGGCTTCAGGGCCTTGCATTTTGTAGGACCATGTATAACGGTGTTCGGTTCGGCCCGTTTCAAAGAAGACCACCCCTATTACCAGCTCACGGTGGATGTATCGGCAGCTTTGTCGAAAATGGGTTTTGCCATCATGACCGGTGGTGGACCCGGTTTAATGGAGGCCGCAAACCGTGGCGCCCGCGAGGCCGGCGGCTTATCGCTAGGCTGTAATATCGTATTGCCGATGGAACAAGTGTCGAACCCGTACCTAGACAAGTACGTGAACTTCGATTCGTTTTTCGTGCGCAAGGAGCTGCTCCGCAAGTATTCCTTCGCGTTTATCGTGATGCCAGGTGGCTTTGGCACCATGGACGAGCTGTTCGAGACCTTGACCTTGATCCAGACCAAAAAAATCAGTAACTTCCCCATCGTTATCATGGGTACCGAGTACCACAAAGACCTGATGAATTACCTAGAGCACTTGGCCGCGGCCAAGGCCATCGACGAATCGGACCTTGACCTGGTACTCTTTACCGACGACGTGGAGGCCGTGGTGGCGCATATCGGGCAGTATAGCTCTCAAAAACTAAAAGCAGCCCCAAAACCATCTAAAATTTTGCTCGAAGCACCCGTGCACAAACAAGAGAAAGTGTAACCTAGTACTTGGACATGTAAAACTCTTACGTTACTTTTACGTTTCATTTGCATCTTATTTGTACATCCCATGCCTAGTCGTTTCATTTTATTGCTCTTGCTGTTGCTCGGCCTGACCGCTTTTAGCCCGGCCGATAAGCCCTCGGTTAAGCTCGCGCTGATGAAATACCGCGGCGGCGGCGACTGGTACTCGAACCCAACCGCCCTGCCTAACTTGGCCAAGTTTTGTAACCAAAGCATCAATACCAACTTCGACCCCAACTACGCGACCGTTGAGGTAGGTAGCCCCGAGATTTTCAACTACGCCTTTGTGCATATGACCGGGCACGGCAACGTGGTTTTTGACGATGCCGAAGCCGAAAACCTGCGCACCTATTTGCTCGGGGGCGGTTTTTTGCACATCGACGATAATTACGGCATGGATCCTTTCGTGCGTACGGCCATGAAAAAGGTTTTCCCCGAGCTTGATTTTATCGAGCTACCCTTTGACCACCCCGTGTACCGCCAAACCTTCAAGTTTGATAAAGGCTTGCCCAAAATACACGAGCACGACGGCAAACCAGCCCAAGGCTTCGGTTTAGTATTTGAAGGCCGTTTACTGTGCTACTACTCGTACGAGTGCGACCTCGGCGATGGCTGGGAAGACCCCGAGGTACACAAAGACCCTGAAGAAAAACGCCAACAAGCACTCCGCATGGGTGCCAACTTGATAGAGTTCGCGTTTCAACAATAAAACATTACCAACAAGTATTTTAATAACCAAACAACTCAAATTCAATGACTGCTAGCGAATTTATGCTCATGTTGCCTCAAAAATTCAACCCAGAGGCCGTTCCTGGTGCAGAGTCACTCTTCCACTTCGATATCACCGGCGATGGCGGTGGCCAGTACACTGCCGAGGTAAAAGACGGCAAGTGCAGTGTAAGCGAAGGCTTCAGCGGTGATGCAAAATGTAAAGTTACTGCTGCTTCTGATCTTTTCGTTGATATCGTTACCGGCAAAGCTAACGCCCAAATGGCGGTTTTCATGGGTAAACTCAAAATCAGCAACCTTAGCGAGATGATGAAATTTGCCAAAGCTTTTGGCTTGATGTAATCATAGCGCAACGCTATAAAAAAAGGCTGCCCGGCAATTTTGCTGGGCAGCCTTTTTATTTTACTGTAACGCTTACACCGACACTTCGGCTTTGATATGCGGGTGCGGATTATAATCGCGCAGTTCAAAATCTTCAAACTTGAAGT
This sequence comes from uncultured Saprospiraceae bacterium, assembly GCA_964508975.1. Lineage (GTDB taxonomy): Bacteria > Bacteroidota > Bacteroidia > Chitinophagales > Saprospiraceae > CAZDVQ01. The sequence continues at coordinate 21,841 of CAZDVQ010000032.1, read as the reverse complement.
CGAATATATTTTGCACCTCGGGGTTGATATGCAGGGTAGGGAGTGGCCTAAGATCGCGGGTTAGTTGTAATCTAGCTTGATCCAAGTGGTTTACATACAAGTGTGTATCGCCAAAGGTGTGTACAAATTCGCCGACTTGCAGGCCGGTTACCTGAGCCATCATCATGGTCAGTATCGCGTACGATGCAATATTGAAGGGCACACCCAGGAAAACATCGGCGCTGCGTTGGTACAGTTGGCAGCTCAGTTTGCCATCGGCCACGTAAAACTGGAACAAACAGTGGCAGGGGGCCAGGGCCATCTGGTCTAAATCGGCCACGTTCCAGGCGCTCACGATCATGCGGCGCGAGTCGGGATTTTTCTTCAAGGTTTCAATCACCTGGCTAATCTGGTCGTAGGTTTCGCCGTTGGCACCTTCCCAGCTACGCCATTGTTTGCCGTACACGGGACCCAGGTTACCTTGCTCGTCGGCCCATTCATCCCAGATACTCACCTTGTTTTCCTTGAGGTAAGCAATGTTGGTTTCGCCTTTCAAAAACCAGAGCAACTCGTGTAAAATAGAGCGCAGGTGTAGTTTTTTGGTAGTCAGCAAGGGGAAGCCTTGTTGCAAATCAAAGCGCATCTGGTAGCCAAAAACGCTGATGGTCCCGGTGCCAGTTCGGTCAGATTTAGCTACGCCATGATCCAGGACATGTTTCAACAAATCGTGGTATTGCTGCATTTGGGGCGGTATTTATAATGTAATATTTATAATACCACAAAAGTAGCATAAGTAATTATTCCTTTTAACGTTTCTTCGTTTTATCCTTTTTTCTTTTTGGGCGCCCCGGCGCGATGCGCCGTCGGCGTGCTCCGGGGTTCGCTTTGCTCCGTGCTACGCACCAGCGCCTTCGGCGCTGCCCTACGCATGCCTGGCGCGAGGGCTCGGCGAAATTGTCTGAACCTGATTTGTGTGATTTTTATGATTCATGTGAAAGGCATACTTGGGTGTGCCATCACAAAAATCATAGCACTTGCGTGGGGAGCTTGTTTCTTTGACTCCACAGGAAGATTTTTAAGCCTAACACCCTTTAAACATTGAAAACTTGCAGCTAAAACCTGCCCGTAAAAATATCAAGTTCCCCATGCGAGCGCATGCGAGTGGGGGATGTCACAAGCGCAGCGCAGTGACAGGGGGGCAGACGAGTGAATGGCTAAACAAAGCAGAAAAAAATATAAATCATTAATAATTAACCATTTACCATTAACCATTATAAACGGCGGCTTCGCCGCCGGGGTCCGCGTTAGCTGGCCGGAGGGCAGCCGCGTAGCGGCTGGTGCGCAGCACGGAGCAACGCGACCCCCGCAGGACAGCGGCGGCGCGCCCGTAGGGGCGTATGCCATACGCCCCACGAAGCGGCGCAACGCCCAAATCAAAAGCCTGTAAAAACAAGCCGTTAGCGGGCTTTTTTCGTGCGGAAATAATTCTGTTGGTTTGGTTACGGGCTAAAAATGTATATTTGCACGTTTTAAGCACTCATTTTACCCATCGCACTCCTATAAACTAGAGGCAACTCCAGCTACCCGGAACATGATACATCAACGAACTATACAGAAATCGGTCAGCGTTAGCGGCATCGGTTTGCATACTGGCAAGTATGTTACCATGACATTTCACCCTGCACCCGCCAACCATGGCGTTCAATTTAAAAGGGTTGACCTTGATGAGCAACCGATTATTGCAGCCGACGTGGCCAACGTGGTGAATACCAACCGCAGCACCACCCTCCAGATTAAAGGTGCGCAGGTGAGCACCGTTGAACACGTGCTCTCGGCCTTTATGGGCATGGGCGTGGATAACGTGCTGATTGACATCGACGGCCCCGAAACACCTATCATGGATGGTTCGGCCCGCATTTTTGTAGAAAAAATCTTGGAAGCTGGCTTTGAAGAACAAGCCGCTGAACGCGAGTACCTCGAAATTACCGAGCCTATCTCGTACCGCGACGAAGTGAGCGGAACGGAATTGATGGTACTACCCGCCGATAATTTCCACGCCACGGCGATGATAGATTTTAACTCGCCCGTTATCGGTATGCAATATGCATCCTTTGAACAAGGTGAGGATTATGCCTCGGAAATTGCCCGCTGCCGTACCTTCGTGTTTTTGCATGAGCTGGAGCAATTGCTAGCCAACGATTTGATTAAAGGCGGCGACCTCGACAACGCCATCGTGATCGTTGACCGGGTGATGAACGCTGAAGACCTAGACCGCCTGGCGGCCAAACTGAACAAACCCGCTGTAAAGGTGGATAAAGCCGGTATCTTGAATACCATCCAGTTGTTTTACAGCAACGAGCCGGCCCGCCATAAACTGCTAGACCTCATCGGCGACCTCGCCCTGGTGGGTTGCCCTATCAAGGGTAAGGTGGTGGCCACCAAGCCTGGCCACTCCTCGAATGTACAGTTTGCCAAAAAACTGAAAGAAGTACTCAAACAACAGCGCAAGGCGGTGAATGTACCCAAGTACGACCCCAACAAAGCACCGCTGTTTGACGTGGTACAAATTGCGGCAGCGTTGCCGCACCGCTACCCCTTCTTGTTGGTAGATAAAATTATAGAACTGACTGAAAACTACGTGGTTGGCGTTAAAAACGTAACCTTTAACGAAGAGTTTTTCCAAGGGCACTTCCCCGGCAACCCCGTTATGCCGGGCGTGTTGCAGATTGAGGCGATGGCCCAAACTGGTGGAATTTTAGTCTTATCGTCGGTATCAGACCCAGAAAACTGGGATACCTACTTCCTGAAGATTGATAATGCCCGATTCAAGTACAAGGTTGCTCCCGGCGATACCTTGATTATTCGCCTGGAGTTGCTGAGCCCGATACGTCGTGGCCTATGCCATATGCAAGGCACTGCCTACGTGGGCAACAAGCTGGTATCAGAAGCCGAACTTCTGGCACAAATCATCCGCAGAGAACAAAGAAATGCATAAAGAATATCCTAGTTGCTACATTCACCCCAATGCTGTAATTGGGGAAAATGTTGAAATTCGCCCCTTCGTGACTATCGAGGACGATGTGGTTATTGGCGACGGTTGCTGGATTGGCTCGCACGTTACCATCATGTCGGGCACGCGCCTGGGCAAAAACTGCCGGGTATTCTCGGGCGCTATTGTGGGCTCAATTCCACAAGACCTGAAGTTCCACGGCGAGTATTCCTTGTTGGAAATTGGCGACAATGTGACGATACGCGAGTATTGCACCATCAACCGGGGTACAGCGGCCAATTTTAAAACGTCTATCGGTAGTGGTAGCTTGCTCATGGCCTATGTGCACGTGGCGCATGATTGCCAAATTGGTAAACACTGTATTTTAGCCAACAGCTGTAACTTGGCTGGGCATATAGAACTAGGCGATTATTCAATCCTCGGCGGCATGTCGGCGGTACACCAGTTTGTAAAAATTGGAGCGCACGCGATTATTGGTGGTGGCTCGTTGGTGGGCAAGGATGTTCCGCCATATATTAAGGCGGCGCGTTACCCATTGGCTTATGCCGGGGTGAACTCCATAGGTTTACGTCGTCGCGGTTTTAGCAACGAAACGATTAACCATATCCAAGATATTTACCGGGTTTTGTACGTGCGTGGCTACAACACCACACAGGCGATACAGCGCATCGAGGCCGATATATCGGTAACGGAAGAGCGCGACGATATTTTACAGTTTATCCGTAAGTCGACCCGTGGTGTTATCAAGGGGCCTCGCTTGATGAGCGGCGGCCGCAACAATGGAAAGGGGGAAAGCAGTAAATCGGAAGAAGACTAAAACCCAAAATCCAAACATACTCTAACGCAAGTAGCGGTGGTTAGGGTCGAAAGCGGAGACCACGTGTTGGTTCAATTCATCGCTTTCAATTTTACCGTCGCGTAGGCGCACGATACGGTGTGCGTGCTCGGCGATGTCGGGCTCGTGCGTAACCAAGATGATGGTATTGCCCTGTTTATGAATTTCCTCGAGGATACCCATGATTTCGACGGATGTTTTCGAGTCGAGGTTACCGGTGGGTTCATCTGCTAGGATAATGGAAGGGCTGTTGACCAAGGCCCGGGCAATAGCCACGCGTTGGCGCTGGCCACCCGAAAGCTCATTGGGCTTGTGCAGCTCACGGTCGCCCAAACCAACCGAAACCAGTGCGTTGTGGGCTTTTTCGAGGCGTACCGATTTTTTAATACCCGCATACACGAGGGGTAGGGCCACGTTTTCGAGTGCCGACAAGCGGGGTAGCAGGTTGAAGGTCTGAAAGATGAAACCGATTTCCTTGTTGCGAATTTCAGCCAACTCATCGTCGCTCATGCTGCTTACATCAGAGCCGTTGAGGATATATTTACCTGCGCTGGGTGTGTCGAGGCAGCCCAAGATATTCATCAAGGTAGATTTACCTGAACCAGAAGGGCCCATGAGCGCTACATACTCGTTAACCTTGATATCAAGGCTTACCGATTGCAAGGCGTTAATTTCTTGGGTACCCATCACGTAGGTCTTGCGGATATCTTGAATAGAGATGACAGATGACATGGTGTTTGATGTATTTGCTCAATTACTTGAATGTAAACATAAGGGATTCTTGATTAGTTTTGCGATAGTTTTCGATAGACTATCTTTTTTTCCCGCTGAAAGCACCAAAATTGATGAAAAACAAGTTGGCTGTAGCCGAATATTTTTACAGTTTGCAAGGAGAAGGCCGCACGATGGGCATCCCAGCCATATTTGTCAGGCTTGCGGGTTGTAACCTCATGTGTGGTGGACAAGGAACCGAAAAAGATGGAAAACTACACGATGGTGCTACCTGGCGCTGCGATACGATTGAAGTTTGGCTGGAAGGTAAGACACAATCGTTTGAACACCTGACCGATACTTTGATTGAATCGCTTGACTTTGTGCAGCGCCTCCAGGCTGGTGTACACCTGGTAATCACGGGTGGTGAGCCATTGCTGCAACAGGACAGGCTGCTACACTGGCTCGAATGGCTGGAGCAACAGTACCAACTGCGGCCTACCATAGAGGTTGAAACCAACGCCACGATTATACCACTGACCGATTTAGACGCTCGGGTGTCGTACTGGAATACATCGCCTAAGCTGCAAAACTCGGGTATGCCTGAAGCCTCGCGGGTGTTTGAGCCAGTATTGCGTTGGTTTGCGCAAAACCCAAAGACCATGAGCAAGTTTGTGATTGGCAGCGAGTCGGACTGGAGCGAGATAAACCGCGATTTTATACAAACAGGCTTGATTGACCGAAAGCAAATTGTGCTGATGGCCGCCGCTGATAGCCGCGAAAGCTTGATGCAAACCAACAAGCTGGTAGCTGATATATGCATCCGGGAGTCGGTGCGGATGTGTACGCGCTTGCACGTTGAAATTTGGGATCGCTTGACGGGGGTGTAATGGAGACTTTGCCGCCGCAAGAGGTTTAGGTGTCTGGGATTCGTTTTACCCCAGCAGCACAACAATCGGCTTAGCTGCCTGGAGGGCGCCGCCGTAGGCGGCGGTGCGCAGCACGGAGCGCAGCGAACCCCGAAAGGGAGCGGCCCGCGTAGCGGGCAAGCCCCAAATAATTAGCGTTTTTAGTGGTTTTTAGAATTTAGCTCATTTAGCCTTAAGCTAGTTTTTGGATTTTCGCATAAGTTGGTATTGGCGACGTGTATTGCGTGTTTAGCGATTGTAAGTATATTTGTGGAAGCATACACCTTAAATCTTCATCTACCCATGATAACTCCACCACCGTACACCGACGCTCCAGGATATACCCACGAACTCCTCGATTTAGTGCAAGGCCAAGACCTTATCGCCGAGTTGGAGGCCAGTAAACAATACACCCTCGACTTGATGCGTCGCATTAGTCCAGAGCAGGAAAATTTTGCCTATGCCGAGGGTAAATGGACCATCAAGCAGCTGTTTAGGCATATCATAGACTGTGAATACGTGTACAGTTACCGTGCTTTTCGATTCTCGCGTTTTGATGCGACAGAACTATCGGGCTTTGACGTTGATGAATACCTCAAGCGGGTGGAAGGGCTGGATTACCATATGTCGGACCTGATTGCGGAATACACCGCCCTGCGCGACACAACCATCGCTTTGTTCAAGTTCATGCAGGGTGATATGTTGGATTTTAAAGGCAAAGCCAACGGCGTTATGTTCTCGCCAAGGGTATTGGGTTACTATGCCGTGGGCCATAATTTGAGGCATTGCCAAGTGTTGGAAGCACGGTATTTGAGTCAATTTTAATTGTAGCGGTGAGATTTTAACTATTTCCATGCAAAAAAGCTACCTTTGTGATTCTCAGAAACAAGTTAAACACATGAGCAAACAGCCCATCACGCCGCCAGAGTCGTTATTAGATATTATTGGAATACTGTACCGCTGGAGAAAAAGAATAGCCTTTTTTGTCATTGTTGTTACCCTGCTGACCGCAGGTGTAAGCCTTTTGATGCCTAATTACTATGCATCGCACGCTACTTTTTTCCCGGTGAGCGAGAAATCTACTTCCCACGAGGCATTGTTCGGCGGGGAATCACCTTCTATCATCGGTGCTTCCGACGAGGTAGAGCGCATGATGACCTTTGCCATGTCGCGCGATTTGTACGATTACCTCATCAAGGAGTTTAACCTTTATGAACATTACGATATAGACTCTACCAGTGCCCGAGGCCTGGATAAAGTCCGTAAAAAGCTTATGAGCCACTACAAGTTGTTGAAAAACGAGTATGGTGCTATCGAGCTTTCTATCGAGGATAAAGATATTTTGTACCCTTACGAGATGATCAACAAGGCCATGGATCGCATTGATTACATGTATAAATCGGCCTTAAACCATAAGAAAATACAAGCAATCAAGAGCTTTGAAAAAATTATTGCCGAACGTCAAGCATACCAAAACCGCTTGATGGACACCCTCAATTTTTTACGGGAAGAATACGGTATAATCGACGTGGTGGGCCAAGGCGAAGCCTTGTCATCACTATCCCTCAGCACCGAGAGTGATTTGACCGAGGCCATAGCCAGCTTTGAAACCATGAAGGCCTCGCCTGATATACCCAGAGATACCCTCGCGATATTCGAGGCCAAGGTAAGTGGTTTGAAAAAGAAGTATGAATCGTTAGTCTCTCCCCAAAGTACAAGTTCTTACAGCACTTCCAGGTATAAAAAAGGTCGCGAAATATTCGTTAAGAACGAACAGTTACTTTTTTCTGTTGCGACTGAGTTAAATCAGTACACCAATCATTATAACAGACTCCGGGCTAGTTTAAACCTCGAGGAATCATACCTCATCGTATCTGAGCGCCCGATGCAGCCCCGCATGAAATCGCGGCCAAAACGCTCCTTGTTCGTTATTGGTGCGTTCATGGGCTCCTTGTTCTTGGCCGTGGTTGCTGCCATCTTGTTCGAGTCGTACAAAAATGTAAGCTGGAAAGAAGTGTTCAAAGGTGATTAATGCCAAGGAAATATCTTCTGTTCCAAGCTTTTTGTTCCTAGCGCTAGGCTTGTTGACGGCACTGTGTTTTTCGGCGGGTTTGTACCTCGAAGAACCGATTATCCTTGCTTTGCCCTTTGCCTTGCTGTTTGGGTTTTTCACGGTCATGAATTTCAGACCGGTTTACCTGCTCATGCTGGTTAGTTTATCCATCTCGGTGGAGGTATATTTCTCGCCTACCCTGGGTACCGACCTCCCCTCCGAGCCGCTTATTGTGGGCCTTACGCTGGTGTACCTCCTGTATATCTTGAAAAACCCGACCGAGTTGAAAACAAGTTTCTTGTTTCATCCCGTCATATTGCTCTTGCTGCTGCATTTAGCCTGGATTTTCTACAGCACTTTCTTCTCGGGCCAACCCATTGTATCGCTTAAATTCTCTATTGCCAAAACCTGGTATATCCTCACTTTTGTGTTCCTCACGGCCTTGCTCATCCGCAGCGAGGACGATATTACCCAGTTTTTCTGGTGGTTATTTACCCCGCTGGTGTTGGTGACAACGAGGATTATACTGGTGCACTGGACCTACGATTTTGGTTTCATGGAAATCAACAGTGCGGTACAGCCCTTTTTTCGCAACCACGTAAACTACTCGGCCATTCTGGTGCTCGTTATGCCTTGGGCCGTTACTTACCTGTTCCGGTATAAACGCTTCAGCTTGCCTTGGTTGTTCATTTTATTCGGTATTGCAGTTATGTTTTTCGGCATTTTAACGGCTTACACCCGGGCTGCTTATGTTGCCCTATTGTTGATAGGGGCTGCTTATGTAGCGGTTCGTTTGCGCTTGATGCGCTTGGCCTTGGCCGGTGCTGCCATCGTAATCATTGGTGCGGTGGTATTCTTGGTTCGCGGTAATCAATTCATGGAGTATGCCCCCAGCGAGCGCACCATCACGCACGGTAATTTGAGCGAGATTGTAGCTGCTACTTCCAGCTTTGAAGATGCCTCTACCATGGAGCGCTACTACCGTTGGATTGCAGCCGGCAGAATGATTCAAGATCGTCCCTGGATGGGATATGGCCCCGGCAATTTTTACTTTTTTTACAAAAAATACACGCTCAATACCTTTACCACCTACGTGAGCAACAACCCCGAGCGCTCGGGCGTACACAATTATTTCCTCATGACCCTGGTTGACCAGGGCATCATCGGATTGGTCATATTCCTATTGTTCACGGTGGGCACGCTCGTTATCGGCGAGAATATATACCACCGCATTAAAGATCCTCGCAAGCGCGACGTGGTAGCCATGGCTATCATCACCGTGGTTGGCGTAGATGCCTTTTTGCTCATCAACGACCTTATCGAGTCCGACAAGGTTGGCTCGCTCTATTTCATTTCCATCGCGATTATGGTCAAGATGGACCTACTCGATAAGCAGGCCAAAAGCTAGATTTTTTTTCTTTTTTGGGGCTTGCCCGCTACGCGGGCCGCTGCCGTTCCGGGTGCGCTGAACGCTTAGTGCGCTACGCGCACCGCCGCCTGCGGCGGCGCCCTCCAGGCAGCTAAGCCGGTGGATTAGAGGCTGTGGCCCCCAAGTAACCATATGTACAGATTTTTCGATTTTCTTTACAAAGATACTTTCCTTTGTACAGATTTTTCGATTTTCTGTACATAGATACTTTCCTTTGTAAAGATTTTTGAGTTTTCTTTACAAAGCTCACTCAAAAAATGGTAATAGAAATATCGTTAAGGATAGTGATATTACTTTCACCGGGCATTTTCACCGTGATACCGCTAAAGTAAACCCTATCGCCTGATTTGAGTTGGTCAAACCGCTCCCGGACAGGTTTTTCAAACCTGCCGCCACGGTTTTCAAAACGATCTATCCGTTCAACAGCTGCGTAAAAAATATCCACGTTGTACGACAAAATTGGGATATCCCCATCAATTTCGCCCATAGCGATAGGTACCCGTATACCGAGGTGGGCTAAGAACTCACCTTTTGACATCAATACTTTTTGACCATTGCCAATAATGGCCATGTGCCTTCGCCAAGGTCGGGCCAATAGCGTAAAAACCGTATCGCTGACTTGGCCTTTCACCGTAAAACGCATGCGTACAAAGCCTTGCCCAATGCTAGGCGGCGCATACCGAAAGATACATTTATCGTTATAATTATAAACCGGGCTAACCTGGCCGTAGTCTGATGCTATCGTAACGTCGGCGCAAGTACAGTTTTTCGGTTCAAACCGAATATGATTGTCGATCGCGACATATACATTGCGCTGGTGGACCGAGTCTAAAACCATGCCCTGCCCAAAACCGACCGAGTGTACCACAATACCAAAAAACAAGATCCAATACTGCATAATAGGCTTTATAGCACATAATGCCCTTAGGCCGAAAAAGATACTGCCTATGTTTTCCGCGCCAGGCATGCGTAGGGCAGCGCCGCAGGCGCTGGTGCGCAGCACGGAGCAAAGCGAACCCCGAAGCACGCCGACGGCCGTAGGCCGGGGCGCCCCAAAAAACAACAAAAGAATATCGCCCCAAAACACGGAAAAGTGCTGGGTTTAGAAAAAAGGCCTAATTTTGGCTAACGCAAGTTACTTAGGCCCCCAAACACCACAAACACATCATTTATGTTGAAAAACCTGTTGCTTTGCTGCTTTTTAGGCTTTGGTATAGCCCATGCACAACAACCTGAACACTCGTACCTGACGGATTACCGCTTCAAATCGCCCGATGATTTGCTGCATTACACCTTTTACCCCGAGGAAGAAGCATACCCGAAGGAAGAAATTACGCATAAGCTGCTGCCCGGCGCAGTGTCGTTCAAAATGGTGCCCGGCTACCTCATGGTGAAGGAAGGCGCTACCGAATCGTCGTTTAACATGACCTCGATTAAGCCCACCGAGTACGGTTTCAAGGCCGAGCTCATGAACGCCCGCAACCCAGCTATACAAGGCCACCTGAAATTTATCATGGACAAAAACAACCAGGTAGATGCCCTGGTGTTCAAAGCCTCGCGCGAGCAAAAGGAAGTGGTGTACTACATGGCGCTTATCTCCGACAAAACCATTAAACGCGACGATAAATACTTTACCGACGTGAGCGATATGAACGCCTCGAACAGCCAGTTCTTGTTCGGGAAAAGCGTTTACCCTTATTTTCAAGTTGACCAAGACAAAAAACGCATTTACCCCCGCGATAGCATATCGTTCAGCTTTACCGAGAAAGAAGTGCAAACCGGTCGCAAAATGGAGAAACAACGTTTCGTAAGCTTCAAGTTTTTCAAACGGGCAAAAGACGAATTCGAGGACGACGAGGTTTCAGAAACCACCTACACCGTGAAAAAAATTGAAGAATTTGAAACCGTGGGTGCTAATGGAGCCAAACTACGCGTGATTGAAATGGAGCTGAAAGATTTCCCGGCCAAAACCATGAGCGTGGTGCTTACCCCCAAGAATACCATTGATTTTATACAATTTGGCGCCACCAAATTTTTACTGCGCAACCGCTTGATACACGGCGCACCCAAAGAAGAATAATGCTGCTCAAAATATACCATACCTGGATTCCGAAAGGTTTGCTGCTGGCCATCGTGTTGATTGGCCTGCGCGTGTTTGTGCCCGCCAGCGCGTGGGAGTGGATTTACGCCCGCTCCATTTTTGGTTGGATGCGGCAAGGCATGGATTACGTGACGAGTCATATTCCTTTCCCGCTGGTATACGCTTTTGGCCTTGGCTTGCTGCTGTACTTAATGCAGCGGATGTACAGTTATATCCGCAAACGCCCCCGGTTTAGCTGGTTGGTGTTTGGGCATAGCGCCAAGGGCGTGCTTAATTTTTTGGGTTACGCGGTATCCTTTTTCCTGATACTCTGGGGCTTTAATTACAGTAGAATTCCCTTGGAAACCCAACTCGGGCTTGCCCTCGATGTGCCCGACAGCCTTTACCTGGAGCAAGAGGTACGCCGTGCCACCACCGATTGTGTGCAAATGCGCCAGCACCTGGTGGGCAATGATACCTTTGCCCTTGAACCCGATTGGACCTTTGAAAGCATTGAACCCGACCTGCGCAAACACCTCAAAACACAACTCGAGATGCTGGATTATCCCAGCACGGGCGAGGTGAAAATATGGCAGCTCCCCAATGGCAGCTTGTTGCGGCTGGGCATATCGGGCATATACATCCCCTACGTGTTCCAAGGGCACGTTGACGGGGCCTTGCACCCCATCGAGATGCCTTTCGTGGTGGTACACGAAATGGCCCACGGCTATGGTTTTGGCGGTGAGGCCGATTGTAATTTCCTAGCCTGGCTGGTTTGCAACAATCACCCCAACGAGATGATCCAGTACGCCGCAGCACTCAACTGGTGGCGCTTCGTGATGGCCTCGTACAAGGAAATCAACCCCGAGAACTGGCAGCGCATCCGAAAAACCATACCGCAGGGCATGCGCAACGACTTGACGGCCATTTATGCCGCACACCAGCAATACCCCGATCTGGTGGCTGGTCTACAACAAAACGTGAACGATATTTACCTGAAATCGAACGGCGTGAAAGCCGGTATCGATGATTATAACCGCGTGGTGGTGCTGACCAAGTCCTGGCTTGATCGATACGATTAACAGATAGGAGAGAGGAGATAGGAGAGATGAGATAGAAGATAGGAGAGATGAGATAGAAGTGAGAAGATAGGAGATTGCTTTTGGCCAATTTTACCCTTTAGCAATCTTTACCCTTTCACCCATTTTCACCAACATCAACTCACTTGTGAGGGGATGTTTTTTGGGGCGCATCCCTCGCGACGGAGCGCTCGGGTCGCTGTCCTATGGGGTTCGCTGTTCGCTCCGTGCTACGCACCGCCCGCTATCGCGGGCGCCCTCCGGCCAGCTTGCGCAGGAGGCCGAAATATCGCCCTAAAAAATACAAAAAAGACCAGCTCCAACATCCAAGTTTAGCATGTTCTCCCAAAAACACGTAACTTAATGCCTTGAATTTGGAACTATGATCAACATTAAAGGATTGACTGTGGCTTACGACCAAAAGGTTGTGCTGGCCAATGTATTTCTCGATATCCAGCCGGGTAAACTATACGGCGTGCTCGGTCCTAACGGTGTGGGTAAATCAACCCTGTTCAAAGCCATTTTGGGCTTGCTGGAGCCCGACCTGGGCACCATCACCCTGCAAGGCGAGCCCGTGAAACAACAACGCCAGCGCATCGCTTACATCCCGCAAAAAGGCGAGGTCGACTGGCAGTTTCCCGCCACCGTCCTCGACGTGGTGATGATTGGCCGCTACCCCCACAAGAAATTTTACGAAAAACTTGACGCCAACGACGAGCGCATCGCCGCTGAGGCCCTCGACAACATGGGCATCGGTAATTTGAAAAACCGGCAAATCGGCGAACTCTCGGGTGGGCAACAACAACGCGTGTTCATTGCCCGTGCCCTCTGCCAGCAAGCCGATATCTTCCTGTTCGATGAACCCTTCGTGGGCGTTGACATTACCACCGAGGAAAAAATCGTGGAGCTCCTCCAACAACTCCGCGATGCCGGTAAAACCATCCTCGTCATTCACCACGATTTATCCAAAGTGCGCCAGTATTTTGACCACGTTATCTTCGTGAACAAACACATTGTAGCCTGCGGCCCCGTGGACACAACTTTCACCGATGCCAACATCTCCAAAACCTTCGGCGGGCAACTCTCCGTGCTGGATGTGGTCAGAGTTTAAAATGAGTGAGGAGAGAGAAGATAGGAGAGAGGAACGCCCGGCGAGCAGCGCTCTACCAACGGCCGCGCAGCGGCTGTGCAGTGGAGGGGGTAGACGCAACGCGGCGGGGGGAGGCACAAATGAATGAGGAGAGCTGAGTGCTGAGAGCAGAGCACCCCGGCGAGCTGCGCTCGCCCAACCCCCGCTACCAACGGCCGCGCAGCGGCTGTGCAGTGGAGGGGGTCGACGCAACGCGGCGGGGGGAGGCGCCTAATTTTTCATAATTTTTAAAACTTTAGCCGCACCAAGAACCTTTAAGTAAGGTACGTAATACCCCATGAACAAAAACAATCGCCAACAAGCCGAGGACGCAACCGAGGAACAGTACCACGAGGTGCTGAAATCCATTAAAATAAGCAGGGTTATGCTGCCTATTTTCTTGGCCTTGGCCGTGGTAGGCTATTTATTTTGGCGCGATTTTAAAGTTGAAGAACTAGCTAATGCGCACTGGACCAGCACCAGCATGCTGTTTGTAACGCTAGCTGTTGTAGCGGTAGGTTTTAGGCACTTTTTTTACATGTGGCGCCTCCGTGTCATCACCGATGGTTTCTTGAGCTGGCGCAAGTGCTTTACCTTAATTTTGATTTGGGAATTCAGTTCTGCCATCACGCCAACAAGTGCAGGTGGAGCTGGTGTGGCATTGTTTGCATTGGCTCAAGAAAAACTTCCCGCTGGCCGAACAACGGCATTGGTCATTCTAACCATTATACTTGATACTTTTTTCTTCGTGACAACCGTGGGCATATTGGCCTTGGTCTATGGCAAAACCATCATGGGACCCGGAGCGCAACCTGCTTTATACTATCCGTTTTTCCTAGCACTCTCGGTATTGTCAGCGTACGGCTTATTACTTATTTGGGGCGTTTTTGTCAATCCAACCCGGATGAAACGTTTCTTATTTGCCATGGCCAAAGGCATTAAAATATTGAACCGATTTAAACGTGCCGCCGTAAAACTTGGCAATGAAATGGTTCAAACCTCTACCGAAATACAGCAAAAACCCCGCAGTTTTTTCATCAAACTCTGGTTAATTACAGCTGGTTCTTGGAGTAGCAGGTTCGCGGTCATCATTTGCTTGATCCTGGCGTTCATTGGCCTCGACCGCCCCAGCCAAGACCCCGACAACCCCATGTATGGCCGGAACAAAGTTGAGCAGGTAGGCCTCATCTATGCCCGACAAGTTACCTTGTACATGGTCATGGAAATTACCCCAACCCCCGGTGGTGTTGGGCTGGCCGATCTAGCCTTCAAGGAATCCAACAAGGATATTTTCGAATTTGACGACGACCAAGATAGTATTCTACTCATCATAGGCCAAATATGGCGCCTGCTTACCTATTACATTTACCTATTCGTTGGGGCTATCGTGGTGCCTACCTGGATAAGGGGGGTGATTAATAGGCGGCGCGAAAAACAATTAACAAATCGCCCTAATTAAATATATTTGATTATCTTGCTGCGGTTTTTAAAATATTAAACAAGATTTAAAAAATTGCATATGATCGCGGATAGCCTACAAGAAATTATCGCTAAAAAATCAGAGCGCCAAACTTTATTAAAACACAGTGTAGAAAACCTAAATACCTTAGAAGGAGATTTAACGCTTTCCAGAGCTAGTCGGGGTTTCGGATCTGTTTTATTGTTGATTCAACGATTAGTAATGCTCCTTCTTGGAATTGCTAGTATCGGTTTGGGCTTGTTTCTCATGAGTAGTCCATATCTTTTGACAAAAGATGATGACATGAAACAAATGGTCTATGAAGATGTGGGCAAGTCTTTCACAGATTTAACCGGCCAAAGTATTCAGGAATATGGTGCAAAGCTAAAGGAGGATAACCCTAGCAACTACGTTGATATTGAAAAAATCTTTTACGGTACCATTGAGAAAACCGTTGAAAAGCAAATCGTTGAAGCCGCCAATTTTATGGCTATTCTCTGTATAATTCTTGGTGCTATTTTAATTTATGTAAGCTATCTAACCAATAAACTATACCGAAAGAACAAATTAATTGGTCGGGCAGAGGCGGATGCTCAATGTATCATCGACGATTTCAAAAAAGCCGTCGAGAAAGAACAACTTGAGCTCGAAGAAATGAAGAAGCTACACGCACTTGCAAAAGTAGCAGAACGGAAGCCCTAACCCAACTCCCCATCGCGCCACATCTTGTTGAACGATTTGGGCGCAACTTTAGGCATCTCCCGACGCTCGCCCCAGGCCGATTTAAAGAAGTACCGTATCCCAAAGTTCTTGAAACCCGAGGGCAGGTTCATCATCTGCCGCGACAACATCACCTTTTGCCAGATTGACCACGAGAAGGTTTCTGCCCGCGGTTTCAGGCCGTCTTTCATTTCCTCGTGCCGGTTGTCCAGTATCAACTCGTGCAAGTTGATGTGTACCGGACAGTTTGCCGTACAGTTTCCACACAACGACGAGGCGTTGCTCAAATGGGCAAACTCTTTTTTACCGTATAAATTCGGACTGATCACCTTGCCGATTGGACCTTGGTAGGTGGTGTCGTAGGTGTGCCCACCAATGGTTTTATATACCGGACAAGCATTGAGGCAGGCGCCACAGCGAATACAATACAACGATTCGCGTTGGCGTGGGTTAGCAATAATGTTGGTGCGGCCATTGTCCAGCAAAATCACGTACATGTGCTCGGGACCGTCTTTCTCGCCGGCAGCTTTTGGGCCGTGCAGTATGGTATTGTACACGGTTAACCACTGCCCCGTGCCGTAGCTGGCCAACAAGGGCCAAAATAAATCGAGGTGCTGGTACGATGGCAATATTTTCTCTATCCCAGCAATAGCCACGTGTACCTTGGGGAAGGTTGTGGTCATGCGGGCGTTACCTTCATTTTCGGTCAGGGCGATGCCGCCCGTATCGGCAATCAGGAAATTAGCGCCGGTTATGCCCATCTCGGCCTGTACAAACTGCTCGCGCAGCTTCTCGCGTACGTAGCGGGCAATCTGCTCGGGCGTGCTCGACTCCGGCAGGTCAAATTTCTCGTTAAACAGCTTGGCCACATCTTGCCTCGACTTGTGCATGATAGGCGTAACGATATGGTAGGGCGTAGAGTCTTCCAACTGCACGATATACTCGCCCAAGTCGGTTTCCAATACACTGATGCCAGCTTTTTCAAGGTGTTTGTTGAGGTGAATCTCCTCGGTCACCATCGATTTTGACTTAACCACCTTGCTCACCTCGTGTTCCTTGGCAATGCGTAGCACGGCTTCGGCGGCCTGTTCGGCGGTTTCGGCCCAGATAACTTTGCCGCCGTTACGGGTAAAATGTTGTTCAAACAATTCGAGGTGCTTGGCCAATTTTTCAATGGCGTACCACTTCGTTTTGTGCGCTAGCTGTCGCGCTTTCTCCAGATTATTAAACTGGGCTTTCGCCTCAGGTACCTTTTTGTCGTACTGAGCTATATTATGGCGAATCGTTTCGCGGTGTTTTTTATCGAAAGCCTTTTCCTCGGCTTTTTCTAAGAAGGTTTTTTGCATGTCACGAGTTGGGGGGATGTGGCGTGCAAAGTTACGTAAAACTGCAATGCCTATGCTGGAAAAATTAATTCGGCCTCAAAGCCAATCTCGTCTAGGGCTTCTTGAACTTGTTCTGGGGTCAAATCATCGGCTTGCACCTCAAGCAGGCGGTCGGGATCTTGCAGGTCAACGCTCCAAGCGCCCTTGTCGTCAAGCAGTTCATCCAGCACGGGCGTAACGCTACGCAAGCAATTCCCGCAGTTAATATTGGTTTTAAATTTCATGTTGTTGTATGATTTATGTTGATTATTTGGGCGTGCCGGCTTGCCCTCCGGGCTGCGCCGTCGCCACCCTCCGCGCTCGCTGTTCGCTCGGTGCCTTGCGGCACTGGCCGCTGCGCGGCCACGCTCCGGTCGGCTCACGCGACGTTGCACCATTTAACGCTTTGGGTAGCTATTCAGTTGTAAGCCAATGTAGCATATCGCTGCTTGAGTCGGCCAAAAACAGCGGGATATTCAACAAACCTTCATCGAATGATACATTCCGCAGCGAGTACCGGATGCGAATGGGCGGTGGCACAAAAATCACATAATTGGTTGGTAAAACGGGAGTTTTTTCACAAAAAACCAACCAATTATGTGATTTTCAATCCAGGGTAACCTGAGGATGTGGGGAGATATTAACGGTTTGTGTATATTTTTCCTGCCCTCCGGGCCTACGATTAGGACACATTTTTTGCCTACCCTGCCCAAAGGGCAGGCCATATCGGTAGCCGCGGGTCAGCAAAGCGCAACCAGGGGAATAAAGCGCAGCCCGGGGTTCGGGGCGACAACAGGAAACCCGTGGCGGCAAGCCGTTTGGACAGGTACGATACAGAAATCGCCACGGAATGGTAGCCGTAACGTAACCCGGTCGAGCGAAGCTCGGCCCAACCCCCGCTACCAACGGACGCGCAGCGTCGGTGCAGTGGAGGGGGTCGGCGCAACGCGCCGGGGGGAGGCGCAAAAAGCCTTAATTTCCATTAAAAATTGTAAAAAAACTCGGAACCCTTGCGCGGCGGGGCGATGTGGAGAACCATTTTTAACGCTTACCGCCGCGCCAATGGCTTTGGGGACGCTGTTTACCCCGGGTTGCGCTTCGCTTACCCGCGGCTACCGATATGGTCTGCCCTTTGGGCAGCGGGAACAGAATTATCATATTGGTACAAAACCCCGGAACCGCCCAATCATCAATTTTCGGCTCATCGTTCATCGTTCATATTTCATCGTTAAAAAACGGCAGTTTCACTGCCGTTCCCGCGCCAGCGATGTGGAGCGGTGGCGCAACGCGCCAGACCCGAAGGGGCCGAGCGACAGCGAGCCGCGTAACGTAGCGACGGCGCTCCAGCGCCGGGGCGCCCCAAAAAGCATACATCAATAGTGGCTGAAAGCATGGACAGGTTTGGCTTTTTTCCTATCTTCGCGGCGTAATTTTTGAGCATTTTAAACAATCACTTTCATGCAATACCGTAAGGAAAAAGATAGCATGGGCTACATCGATGTACCTGCCAATGCTTACTGGGCCGCACAGACCCAACGCTCGATGCACCACTTCAAAACGGCTAACCAACTGATGCCCATAGAGGTGATCCGTGCTTTTGCCTACCTGAAAAAAGCTGCCGCGCAAGCCAACGAGGCTTGTGGCGTTTTGTCCGCCGATAAATCGGCGCTCATTGGCCAGGTTTGCGACGAGATTTTGGCCGGTAAACTCGACGACCAGTTCCCGCTGGTGGTTTGGCAAACAGGCTCGGGTACGCAGTCGAACATGAATGTGAACGAGGTGATTGCTAACCGCGGCCACGTGATGAACGGCGGCCAGTTGACCGACGAGCATAAATCGCTGCACGCCAACGACGATGTGAATAAATCTCAATCGTCGAACGATACGTTCCCCACGGCCATGCACATCGCAGCCTACAAAATACTGGTTGAAGTAACCATCCCAGGTATCGAAAAACTACGCGATACGCTCCAGGCGAAGTCTGAAGCCATGAAAGACGTGATTAAAATTGGTCGTACCCACTTTATGGACGCTACACCATTAACACTCGGGCAGGAATTTAGCGGTTACGTGGCACAGCTAAACCACGGTTTGCGCGCCATCAAGAATACGCTAGCGCACTTGTCGGAATTGGCCCTGGGCGGTTCGGCAGTTGGTACTGGCCTCAACGTGCCTAAAGGCTACGACGTAATTGTGGCCGAGAAAATCTCGGCGCTCACCGGTTTGCCATTTGTAACGGCGCCCAACAAATTTGAAGCCCTGGCTGCCCACGACGGTATCGTGGAAGCACACGGTGCGTTGAAAACCGTGGCCGTTTCATTGATGAAAATTGGTAACGATATCCGCATGTTGTCGTCGGGCCCACGTTCTGGTATCGGCGAGTTGATTATTCCCGAGAACGAGCCAGGCTCTAGTATCATGCCGGGTAAAGTTAACCCAACGCAATCTGAAGCTATCACGATGGTAGCGGCACAGGTTATGGGCAACGACGTGGCCATCAACATTGGTGGTTCGAACGGTCATTTCGAGTTGAACGTGTTCAAACCGATGATGATTACCAACTTCTTGCACTCGGCCCGCTTGATCGGCGATGTGTGCGTTGGTTTTGAGGAGCACTGCGCCGTGGGTATCGAGCCAAACATCCCGCTGATTAAACGCCACCTCGAAAACTCTTTGATGTTGGTTACGGCTTTGAATACCAAAATTGGTTACGACAAGGCCGCTGAAATAGCCAAAAAAGCACACAAGGAAAACTTGACCCTCCGTGAAGCTGCCTTGAAACTAGCTTACTTGACCAACGAGGAATTTGACGAGTGGGTACGCCCCGAGAAAATGATTGGTAGCTTGTAAATGCTCCAACACGCATAAACGACGGGCTTCAGGGTAAAACCTGGAGCCCGTTTTTATTTTGCGTGATTATAACGCAAAGTGTCAAAAATAATCCCAATAAACGGCAGCAGCAAAATTGCTGTATATTTGTGGTATGATTCCAAAGAAAACGGTACAGGACATTTTAGACGCCGCCCGCATTGAAGATGTGGTTGGCGAGGTCGTGCAACTGAAACGCCGTGGATCAAACCTCACGGGCCTGTGCCCTTTCCACAACGAGAAAACACCCTCGTTCTCGGTATCTCCGGCCAAGAATATATTTAAGTGTTTTGGCTGCGGCGAAGCGGGCGACCCGCTGAGTTTCGTGATGAAACACGAGAACATGACTTACCCCGAGGCGCTTCGGCACCTAGCCGGGAAATATAAAATACAAGTTGAAGAAGAGGAATTAACACCCGAGGTTAAACAAGCCAACCTAGAGCGCGATGGCTTGTACATCGTGAACGATTATGCCCTGAAATACTACCAGGACCAGCTTTTCAACTCGGATTATGGCCGGAGCATCGGGCTGGGTTACTTCAAAGACCGTGGTTTCCGCGAGGATATTATCCGCAAGTTCGGCTTAGGTTTTTCGCCCGAGAGCGGCGATGCCTTGACTAAATCGGCTACAAGCCAGGGCTATAAACTCGAGATTTTACAAAAAGCTGGGCTCACGGGCCAATCGGGCCGCGATTTTTTCCGCAACCGCGTGATGTTTACTATCCATAACCTCTCGGGTAAGGTGGTTGGCTTTGCGGGCCGCATCATGACGAACGACAAGAAGCAGCCAAAATACATTAACACGCCGGAGTCGGAAATTTACAATAAGAGTAAAACCCTATTCGGGCTCAACTTTGCCAAGTCGTCTATCAGCAAGCTGGATGAATGTTTGATGGTAGAAGGTTATACCGACGTGATTTCGCTGCACCAATCGGGCATCGAGAACGTGGTGGCTTCATCGGGCACGAGTTTAACCGAGGGGCAAATTGCGCTGGTTAAACGTTTTACCAAGAACATCACGATTTTGTACGACGGTGATGCAGCGGGTATCAAGGCCGCCCTGCGTGGACTCGACCTGGTGCTGGAACAAGACATGAACGTGCGGGTGGTGCTTTTACCCGACGGCGAGGACCCCGATTCGTACATCCGCAAGGTGGGTACCGAGGATTGCAGGACTTTTATCCAGGAAAAAGCGGTTGACTTTATCCTGTTCAAAACCCAGTTGTTGTTGTCGGAAGCGCAAGGCGACCCCGTGAAAAGGGCCAACTTGATTAAAGATATCGTGGCCTCCATTTCCAAAATACCCGATGCCATCAAACGCTCGGTTTTTGTGAAGGAATGTGCCCGTTTGATGGACATCAGCGAGCAGTTGCTGGTCACAGAGTCGAACAAAATGGTGGCCGATCACCTCAAAAAGCTGAGCAACCAAAATACGCAAGGCCGCCCGGCCAGCGACATGCCACCATTGCCCGAGTTTGGCCCCGATGGCGAGATTTACGTACAGTCCACACCCGAGCCGCCGCTTAAAACCAAGGCCGACGATGCTTTCCAGGAAAAAGACCTGGTGCGCATCCTCATTGAGTTTGGCGAGCGCAAACTAGACGAACACAGCACGGTGGCCCGGTATATTTTGGGCGAAATAGACGAGCTGCTGGAGGGTTTCGATAATGAGCGCTATGCCAAGATTGTAAAAATTTACATCGATACGCTGCAAGATGGCAAGCACCCAAACACCAGTTTCTGGACCAGCTACGATGACGATGAGGTGGCCGATATTGCCATTAATATGTTGATTGACAACTATGTATATTCCCGAAACTGGGAAAAATTGGATGTGTTCACGCGTATGCCCGACGAGAATTACATCAAAGACACCTTGAGCAGCCTAGAACGTTTCAAGTTGGTTAAATTGCAAGCCTGGGCGGTTCGCATCAAAAAAGAGCTGGAAAACTGGCAATCGCTTAGCAGCGAGGAGTTAAACGAAAAGCTAAAAATCAAGACCAAAATTGATGCGTTCAGGATTGAGCTTTCGAAAAAGTACGGCACCACCATCGTGTTTGATAGCAATTGATTTTTTTGGGCGCGTCGGCCTAGCGGCCGTCGGGCTGTGCGCGGCTGCGCAAGCTTGTCCCTTGCGCTACGCGCTGCGGGAGCGCCTATGGCGCCCGCTACCATCCCTCGCCTTTAGCTTTACACGATTATTTTTTTATAAAAAAT